>NZ_JBITFD010000009.1:137011-305265 GCF_044455765.1 Micromonospora sp. NPDC051141 | reverse complement strand
CCCCCCCCCCCCCCCCCCCCCCCCCCCCCCCCCCCCCCCCCCCCCCCCCCCCCCCCCCCCCCCCCCCCCCCCCCCCCCCCCCCCCCCCCCCCCCCGGCCGCGTCCATGCCCCAGCTCACGAGTGACCCGTGCGTTCCGCACGGTTTCCCGATGACGGACGCGCCTGTCCCGGTGCGTCCCGCGCGGGCAGGGTCGGGGCATGACGGAGATGACGGTGGGCGTACCCCGGCGGTGGGCCGGCTGGGCGCGGACCCGGCACCTGGCCGGGATGGTCGTGGCGATGGTGGCCGGCATGGTGGTGCTCGGCCCGCTGTGGCGGCTCGGCGGGGACCTGCTGGGCGGCGCGGGCGTGCTCGCCCGGCCGGACGTGGACGCGCTGCTGATGGCCACGAACATGACAGCGGGCATGGTCGCCTGGATGTGGTACCGGGGCGACGGGTGGCCCGCCGCCGGGGAGATGAGCGCGGCCATGTACGTGCCGTTCCTGCTCCTCCTCCCGGCCTGGTGGGCGGGGTGGGTCGGGGACGACGTGCTGCTGCTCGGCGGCCACCTGCTGATGCTGCCGGCGATGGCGCTGGTGGCGCTGCGGCACCGGCACCCGGCGGTCGCGCCGGCCCGCCGGCGCCCGGTGGCGACGGCGGTGGCGCGTCGCTGGCCGGTCGGCCTGGCGCTGCTGATGACCGTCGACATGTGGTTCGCCCCGGGCGTGGTGTCGCCGTGGTCGCTGCTCGTGCTGCCGGCCGGCTACCTGGCCGTCGGCGCGTGGCGACGGCAACTCGGCGACCGGTGGCAGCTCACGGTCCAACTCGTCGGGCTGGCCGTCTGGGGCGGCCTGGCGGCGGTGGCGCTGGCCGCCCCGGCCCACGTCGCCGGCACGCTTGTCGGCCTGGGCTGGCTCGGACACGCCGGCTGGGACCTGTGGCACCACCGCGCCGACCGGGTGGTGCCGCGCGGGTACGCACAGTGGTGCGGAGCGCTCGACGTGGTGGTGGGGGTGACCACCCTGCTGGCCGTCGCGTCGGGGTGAGCCGGCCGGCGCACCGGGCCGGTCGGGGTCGCGCGTGGCGCGGCGAACGTTTGCGCCGGTCGCCGCGACCCGCGCCCGGCGGTGATGAAAGGCTTGCCGGATGAGCGCCGCACCGACCCCGACCGAGCCCACCACCCCCGCCGTCGCCGAGGACACCGCCGCCTTCGCGGATCTCGGGCTGCGCGCCGAACTACTGGGCGCGCTGTCCGCCCTCGGCTACGAGGAGCCCACGCCGATCCAGAGTGAGGCCATCCCGCCGCTGTTGGCCGGCCGGGACCTGCTGGGGCAGGCGGCGACCGGCACCGGCAAGACCGCCGCGTTCGCGCTGCCGCTGCTCCAGCGGATGCCCACGCCGCGCCCGGACGGCGACCCGGTGTCGCTGGTGCTGGTGCCGACGCGGGAGCTGGCGGTGCAGGTCTCCGAGGCGTTCCACCGATACGGCAAGGACCTGGGCGCCCGGGTGCTGCCGATCTACGGCGGCCAGCCGATCGGCCGGCAGCTCCGCGCGCTCGACCACGGGGTGGACGTGGTGGTCGCCACGCCCGGACGCGCGCTCGACCACATCGCCCGGGGCACGCTGCGGCTCGGCTCGCTGGCCACCGTGGTGCTGGACGAGGCGGACGAGATGCTCGACATGGGCTTCGCCGAGGACATCGAGGCGATCCTGGAGCACGCCCCCGAGGGTCGGCAGACCGTGCTCTTCTCGGCCACCATGCCGGCCCGCATCGACGGGCTGGCCCGGCAGCACCTGACCGACCCGGTGCGGATCCGGATCGAACGCGAACGCCAGGTGGCCGGTGAGGCCCCGCGGGTGCGGCAGAGCGCCTACATCGTGGCGCGGGCGCACAAGCCGGCCGCGCTGGGCCGGGTGCTGGACGTCGAGTCGCCCACCGCGGCGATCGTGTTCTGCCGCAGCCGGGAGGAGGTGGACCGGCTCACCGAGACGATGAACGGCCGGGGGTACCGGGCCGAGGCGCTGCACGGCGGGATGAGCCAGGAGCAGCGGGACCGGGTGATGGGCCGGCTGCGCTCCGGCACCGCGGACCTGCTGGTCGCCACCGACGTGGCGGCCCGCGGGCTGGACGTCGAGCAGCTCACCCACGTGGTGAACTACGACGTCCCGTCCGCGCCGGAGTCGTACGTGCACCGGATCGGCCGGGTGGGCCGGGCCGGTCGGGAGGGCGTGGCGATCACGCTCGCCGAGCCGCGCGAGCACCGGATGCTGAAGACGATCGAGCGGGTCACCGGCCAGCGGATCACGGTGGACAAGATCCCGACGGTGGCCGACCTGCGGACCCGGCGGTTCGAGCTGACCCAGGCCGCGGTGCGCGAGGCGGTGCTCGAGGACGACCTGGAGCCGTTCCGGGCGGTCGTGGAGTCGCTGACCGACGAGTTCGACCTGATGGAGGTCGCGCTCGCCGCGGTGCGGTTGGCGCACGAGGCCACGCTGCCCGGCACCGCCGACGAGGAGGAGATCCCCCAGGTCGCGGTCCGCCCGAACCGGGAGGGCCGGCCCGGCTCCGAGGGTCGGGACCGGCGCGGTGGCGGCCGGTCCCGCGCCGCCGGCACGACCCAGGTCTTCATCGGGTTGGGCCGCCGGGCCGGGGTACGACCGCAGGACCTGGTCGGCGCGATCACCGGGGAGACCGGGGTGAGCGGGCGGGACATCGGCTCGATCGAGATCGCCGACCGGTTCTCCCTGGTGGAGGTGCCGCAGGGCATGGCCGACGAGGTGATCCACGGCCTGCGGGGCAGCACCATCAAGGGTCGCAAGGCCACCGTCCGGCGGGATCGGGACGGTGAGGGCGACGGCGGCGGTGAGCGTCGCTTCGATCCCCGGGACCGGCGCGACCGCCGGTAGCCGGCCGCGCCGGCTCGGCCCCGGTCGGTCCGGCACGGTGGCGTGCCCCGGAGCTCGCGTTCCGGGCCACGAACCCCCGTCGCCCGGCGGGCGACGGGGGTTCGACGGGACCGGTCAGGCCGCGGTGAGCGGCTGGCCGCCGAGGCTCTGGGCGTCCACCTCGGCCGGACGCAGCGCCAGCGCGAGCACGTCCGCCACGTCGGCGAGGGTGTGCACGGTCAGCGCCTCGCGCACCTCGGCCGGCAGGTCGTCCAGGTCCGGCTCGTTGCGCTTCGGGATGATCACCTCGGTGAGACCGGCCCGGTGCGCGGCGAGCAGCTTCTGCTTCACGCCGCCGATGGGCAGCACCCGACCGGAGAGCGTCACCTCGCCGGTCATCCCGAACTCGGGCCGCACCGGCCGACCGGTGACCAGGGACGCCAGCGCGGTGACCATGGTGATGCCGGCGCTGGGACCGTCCTTCGGCACCGCGCCCGCCGGGAAGTGCACGTGGATCCGCCGCCCGGCGAGGGCGTTCGGGTCGATGCCGAGGCGTCGTCCGTTCGAGCGCAGGTAGGACAGCGCGATGTGCGCCGACTCCTTCATCACGTCCCCGAGCTGACCGGTGAGGGTCAGGCCCGGCTCGCCCTCCATGCCGGTCGCCTCGATGAAGAGCACGTCCCCGCCGGCACCGGTGACCGCCAGGCCGGTGGCCACGCCGGGCACCGCCGTCCGTTCGGCGGACTCCGGGGTGAACTTGGGCCGACCCAGGTAGCGGGCCAGGTTGGCGGTGTCGACGCGGACCGGCGCCGGGTCGGACGCCAACGCCACGGTCACCTTGCGCAGGATCTTCGCCAGGGCCCGTTCGAGCTGCCGGACGCCGGCCTCCCGGGTGTACTCCCCGGCGATCAGCGCCAGCGCCTCGTCGGCGACGGTCACCTCGTCGGCGGTCAGCCCGGCCCGCTCCTGCTGCCGGGGCAGCAGGTGGTCCCGGGCGATGGCCATCTTCTCGTCCTCGGTGTAGCCGTCCAGCGTGACCAGCTCCATCCGGTCCAGCAGCGGGCCGGGGATGTTCTCCACCACGTTGGCGGTGGCCAGGAAGAGCACGTCGGACAGGTCGAGGTCGACCTCGAGGTAGTGGTCACGGAAGGTGTGGTTCTGCGCCGGGTCGAGCACCTCCAGCAGGGCCGCCGCCGGGTCGCCGGAGTAGCCGACGGCCAGCTTGTCGACCTCGTCGAGCAGCACGACCGGGTTCATCGAGCCGGCCTCACGCAGCGCCCGCACGATGCGGCCGGGCAGCGCGCCGACGTAGGTGCGCCGGTGGCCGCGGATCTCGGCCTCGTCCCGCACCCCGCCGAGCGAGACCCGGACGAAGGTGCGACCCAGCGCCCGGGCCACCGACTCGCCCAGGCTGGTCTTGCCGACGCCGGGCGGGCCGGCCAGCGCGAGCACCGCGCCGGAGCCGCGTCCGCCGACCACGCCGAGGTTGCGCTCCGCGCGGCGGTTGCGCACCGCGAGGTACTCCAGGATGCGGTCCTTCACGTCGGCCAGGCCGGCGTGGTCCGCGTCGAGCACCGCCCGGGCCGCGGCCAGGTCGGTGTTGTCCTCGGTACGCGTGCTCCACGGCATCTCCAGCACCGTGTCCAGCCAGGTACGGATCCAGCCCGCCTCGGGCGAGGCGTCGCTGGCCCGCTCCAGCTTGCCGACCTCGCGCAGGGCCGCCTCGCGGACCTTGTCCGGCAGGTCGGCGGACTCGACCCGGGTCCGGTAGTCGGCGGAGCCGTCCGGCTCGTCCTCGCCGAGTTCCTTGCGGATCGCGGCGAGCTGCTGCCGGAGCAGGAACTCCCGCTGGGACTTCTCCAGCCCCTCCCGGACGTCGGTGTTGATCTGCTCGGTGACCTCCTGCTCGGCCAGGTGCTCCTTCACCCAGCCGACCAGCAGCTCCAGCCGGGCGGTGACGTCCGGCGCGGCGAGCAGCTCGGTCTTCTGCGCCAGGCTGAGCCAGGGCGCGTAGCCGGCCGAGTCGGCCAGCTCGGAGAGGTCGGTCATCCGCTCCATGGCGTCGATGACCTGCCAGGCGCCGCGCTGCTGGAGCACCGAGGTCATCAGCGCGCGGTACTCGCGGGCCAGTTCCCGGGCCCGGCCGGCCGGCGCGGGTTCGTCGAGGGTCGTCGCCTCGACCCAGAGCGCCGCGCCCGGGCCGGGCACGCCGGAGCCGATGCGGGCGCGGGCGGTGCCGCGCACCACGGCCGCCGGTTCGCCGCTGGGCAGTCGGCCCACCTTCTCGAGGGTGGCGACCACACCGACCGAGCCGTACTCGCCGTCGATGCGGGGCACCGCCAGCAGCGTCTTGTCGCCGGTGGCGCGGGCCGCGTCGACAGCGGCCTGGGTGGTCGGGTCGAGGGTCACCGGGACGACCATCCCGGGCAGCAGGACGGCGTCGGTCAGGGGAAGTACCGGAAGAGTTGCCATCGAACACCTGCCATCAGTTGGTTGAGCGTGTCTGACTCAAGTAACAAACCGTGCACCTTGTTCCGGCTTGTGACCCAGGCCACGTCCACCCGCTCCGGCCCTATTGGCGGTCCATCGTTTACCACGACCCGCCGAATGGAAAGTGTCGGGTATTGTTGCGGAATTACCGCCAGGTAGGTCAAACTCTTAGCCACACCCCGCCCGACACAGGGAGTAATGGCGATGGCAAGGAAAGTAATCACCGTTCTGACGGACGACCTCGACGGCGGAAAGGCCGATCGCACCGTCGAGTTCAGCCTGGACGGCGTGGCCTACACGATCGACGTCTCCGACGAGAACGCGGGCGTCCTGCGTAAAGCGCTGGACCCGTACATCAACGCTGGCCGGCGCATCGGCCGCGGACCAGTCGACGCGGGCCGCGCGGCCCGGCGCGCCACCCGGCCGAGCACCTCGGGAATGGACCGCGAGCAGAACCGCGCCATCCGCGAATGGGCTGCCAAGAACGGCTACGAGATTTCCGAGCGCGGACGCATCCCGGTCTCCGTCGTGGAGGCGTACAAGAGCCGCTGAGGCTCCCGGTTCACGGTCGGGCGCCACGGGGTCACGCTGGGAATCAGCGGGGCCCCGACCGGCTTTTTTTGGTCGACAATTTTCATCCGGCTCGATCGACTCGGCAGCAACTTTCTCGGCGCGCGCACCGTGCGGCGCGTGACCTGCCGCACCCAGCCTTTCGCGCTGATCGCAGCGACGACGCGGCCGGCGCGTCGGCCGCACCCCGGGTCCCGTCACGGCGCCCGGGGCCGCCGGGCGGACAGCCCCGCCGCGTGCTTCCGCGACGGGCGGCGAGCCACCGCCCGCACACCGGAGCGACCGCACCGACGACTCGGCCCGGAAGACCCACCGGCGACTCCACCGCGACCGACCCACCTACGAAGCGGCCGGAGCCGCCCGGGCGTACCCGGGCAACTCCGGCCGTCGGCGTGCGGGTCAGTTGACCTGGATGCGCACCACGTCGATGGCGGGGGTCTGGTTCGCCCGCTCCATCATCGGGATCCGGTGCGAGCCGTCGCCGGCCCAGACCGAGCACTGGGCCAGGCCCGAATCCGGCAGACCCGGAATCTGGATCAGCACGTCGTCCGGCTGGGACCCGCCCCGGCCGTCCTCGGTGGCGACGAAGAAGGCCGGCACGTCCTGCGGGTTCGGGGGCTGGCGGGTGCTGCCGAGCATCCGGCACGCGGTGTGGAAGTGACCGCGGACCAGGCCCTGGTCGTTGAGCAGCGAGCTCTCCAGGTAGTAGCCACCCTGCCCGGCGGCGAGGAAGCGGTCCCGCACCAGGTTCCTCGTGGTGACCCGGAGCGTGAACGGCTGGTTGCGCTGCACCTGGTCGGGGAACTGCGTGATGAGCAGCGACGGGTTGTTCGCCGCGGCGCCGACCTCACCGAACGCGGTGCTCACGCAACGGTTGCCGTTCTGGAAGCCGTTGTGCGCCTCCAACTTGCTGTTGGCGCAGTCCTTGGCCAGCACGTTCAGCCCGTTGTTCTGGCCGCCGCCGTTGTTGTTCCCGCCGTTCTGGCCACCGTTGTTGCCGCCGTTCTGACCGCCGGTGTTGCCGCCGTTCTGGCCACCGTTGTTGGCCCCGCCGGTGTTGCCGCCGTTCTGCGCGTTGTCGGCCAGCGCGCACGGGGCCAGATTGTCCAGACCCTGCGGACGCTGGCCGCCCCGCCCGATGGCGGTGGCGATCCGGTTCAACGTCGCGGTCCGCTTGTCGGCGAGCGGCCGGAGGATCGCGTTGTTGATGAAGTCGCCGCCGTTGCGGCCGTCCGCCGCGAGGCGTCGGTTCGCCTCGGCGATCTGGCTGTCCAGCAGAGCCAGGTTGCGGTCCACCTCGGCGCGCGCCCGGGCGGGCACCTGCGGGAGCTTGCTCTTCACGTCCGGGCAGGTCACGGTCGGGGTGCCGGCGCCCGCACCACCCCCCTTGGTCTGCTGGCACTCGGCCGCCGACATCTGGCCGTCACCCCAGTGGTTCCGGACCCAGCGGCCGTTCTGCCAGGTCCGGGTGGTGCTGCCCTGGCCGCCCGGCGCGGTCGCGCCCGCACTCGGGGCCACGCAGGACGCCGAGGCCGCGCGGGTGGTCGTCCGCCGGTCCTGGGCGGACGAGATCTGGGTGACGGCGACCACGCCGCCGAAGACCGCGAGCGTGCCGACCACGGCCAGCATCCGCTTGCTCCGCGCGTTACCGGATGACCGGCGCGCCCGTGTGGACCTGCGCATCGAATTGTTCTCCTTCTCGATCCGGTAGTTGACTGGTGATCCCGGCGGAATTCTTCGGGGTGAGATCACCGCGACGTCGGAGTCGCGCGTCAATGGCCGACGGTGCCCTTTCCGCACCGTCTCCGCGCCAGCCGGGCGCGGCGGAAGATCTGCATCCATTCCCGCTTAGGTACGGAGCGCCCACGACGAAGGTTCAACCGGGGATCAGAAAAAAATCGGCGGGCCGGCCGGTGGCCGGAGCGAGCCGGTCAGTCGACGCAGAGATGGTCGAAGGCGAAGCCGCCGTCGAAGGACTCCCGCCGGTCGGCGAGGCGCCGCACCTGCTCGCGCAGTTCGGTCCGGTCCATCAGGGACGCCTCGTCGGCGGCCGGGTCACGCAGCTTCTCCCCCAACGCCGTGGCGGCCAGGTCCTCGGCGAGCCGGCCCGGATCCACCCCGCAGGAGAAGTCGCGGGACGTCAGTCGCACCCGCTCCACCCGGCAGCGGCCGGGCCGCACCTCGACCCAGCTCCAGCCCTCGGCCGGGCCACCGGTCCACCGCACGTGCAGGCCGCGCACGATCGGGTCGGCCAGCCGGCCCGCCACGTACGCCTCGACCGCGGCGGCGCGGGCCACCGCGCCGAGGTCGTTGACCGGGCCGCGTCGGCCGTCCGGCAACCGGCCCACGATGTCGCGGAACCCGACCGTCTCCCCGGCGTCCGGCCCGGTGCCGGCCGCGTAGGCGCGGGCGTCGAGCACGTACTCGACGAACCGGCGAACCTGTTCGCCGCCGAGCGTCGGTGACTCTACGCGCAGCAGCGGCAGGCCCACGGCGTCGCAGACCGCGTCGGTCAGCCGCTCGGCCCGGCGGGCCGGCGAACCGTCCGGCGCGGGCGCGGCGAACCGGACGGCGAACCGCGGCCGACCGGTGTCGGCGGCGCACACCACCAGGTCGAGGACGGCCCGGCCGGCGGTGCTCCACTGGCTGCCGGTCACGCCGGGCGGCCGGCCCTGGACAAGTTCACCGAGACGCCGGTCGGCGTACCCGACGTGGCCGGCGCGGGCCAGCCGCGCCGGCGTGGCGGTCGGGATCGGCCGCAGCCAGGAGGCGGCCACGCTGCCGGTGCTGGTCATCTCGCACAATCCGTCCGTCGCTCGGTCGACGCCCGAGTGTATGGCGTCGATCATGGCGCTCGCCTCGGCGGTGCGGCGGAATCCGGGTATCCGTCGGGCGGTGCGCCGTCGGGGCGAGCCCTCTAGGCTCGGCGGGTGCACAGCGGACGGACCCCGGAGCGATTCACCAAACGCAGCCTCGTCGCCGTATCCCACGCCATCGAACGAGCGGCGCTGGCCGAGGCGGAGGACGGCCCGCTCGTCGTGTTCGCGCTGTTCCAGCGGCTGCCGTACTTCGCCCGGGAACAGGAGATCTACCGGCGGATCGCCGACCGGGCCGCCGCGACGGTGGTGGCCATGGTCGGCGGCCCGCCGCCGGACCTGCCCGACCGGGTGTACGGGGTGGCGCTGGACGAGGCGGAGGAGCTGGCGCGGGAGTGGAGCGTGGTGGCGCTGACCCCACGCTTCGGCGGCACGCTGGTGGCGTACGACCGGGCCGAGGTCGCGCCCGCGCCGACGCTGGAGGCCGGCCGGCTCTTCGACGGTCGCTGGGGGTTCCGCCGCGACGCGGCGCTGCACGAGGTCATCCGGCTGCGCGGACAGCTCGCCGAGCGGCTGCCCGGCCCGGCCCGAACCGCGCTGGACGAGGCGGTCGCCCGGGTCCGGGACATCCCGGCCGGGCCGGGCGAGTCCCGGGCCGAGGCGGCGCTACGGCTGCTGGCCCGGCGCGGCGACCGCAACGCGCGACCGGTCGAGCCGACGGACGGGATGCTCGACGAGCCGGCCCTGCGCCGGTGGACCGGCGCGGACGGGGTGACCGCCGCCGGCACGCTGCCGGTGGCGCTGGTCGGCCTGCGGGTCGACGAGCCGGCCGGCGCACCGGAACGCTTCGGCCGACGCAGCACCGCCCGGGAGGGCCAGGCCGTGCTCGGCGCGGTCACCGGCGTGCTGCGGCCGGTGGACCGGGCGGTACGCGTCGCCGACAACGAGTTCCACCTCGTCCTGCCCGCGCTCTCCGAAGCGGAGGCGTTGGCCGTGGTGGGCCGGCTGCACGAGGCGATCTCGGCGCTGGCGCGGTCGTACCCGTTCGTCGCGTACACGATGCACGCCGCGGTCGCGGTGACCACCCGACGGCCGCTGCCGACGGACGACCTGCGGGCCGCCGTGGAGTGGGCGGTGCGGGAGGGGGTGCCGGTGGCGGGTCTGCCGCCGGAGCCCGCCCCGGCCGGCGCGCGCTGACCGGTCGTCCGCCCAGCACGGTCACGCCACGGGCGCCGGAACGAGGGGAGCACGTCGTGCGGGTGGTGTCGCTGGTGCCGTCGCTGACCGAGGCGGTCGCGGCGACCCGGCCGGAGGTGCTTGTCGGCGCCACGGACTGGTGCACGCACCCGGCCGGGCTGGACGTCCCCCGCGTCGGGGGGACGAAGTATCCCGACCTGGCTCGCGTCCTCGCCCTCACGCCCGATCTGGTGCTGCTGAACGAGGAGGAGAACCGGCTGGCCGACGCGGAGGCGCTGCGCGCGGCCGGGGTGCCGGTGCGGGTCACCTTCCCGCGTACCGTGCCGGAGGCGCTCGACCAGCTCGGCGCGCTGGTCGAGGCGCTCGGCGTGCCGGTGGAGCCGTCCTGGCTGCGGGCGGCCCGCCGGGCCTGGGCCGCGCCGCCCGTCCCCGAGCACGTCCGGACCGCGGTGGTGCCGGTGTGGCGCCGCCCGTGGGTGGTGCTGGGCCGGGACACGTTCGCCGGGGACGTGCTGCGCCGGCTCGGCGTCGCCAACGCCTGGGCCGACGACCCCGAACGCTATCCCCGCCCGGCGCTCGACGCGCTGCGTGCCCGGTCGCCGGAGCTGGTGGTGCTGCCGGACGAGCCGTACCGGTTCACCGCCGACGACGGGCCGGAGGCGTTCCCCGGGGCGCCGGCGGCGCTGGTGTCCGGCCGGCACCTCACCTGGTACGGCCCGTCGCTGGCCGAGGCGCCGGCACTGCTCGCCGCGCAGCTCGCCACGCCGGTCTGAGACGGCGGCCCGGTCAGGCGATCGGGGTGGCGTGCACCGGGTCCAGTTCCCTCAGCGTGGTGTCGTCCACGTCGTACCCGACGGCGTTGTGCACCGCGACCACACCGGCGACCTGACCGGCCAGCCGGCCGGCGAGTTCGACGGCGCTGCGCCGGTCCAGCCGTCCGTCGAGGGCGACCTCACCGCCGCGGACCTGGACCGTGACCAGGCCGTCCCGGACGGCGAGCACCCGACGCAGCACCTCCTGGACCACGTCCTCGCGGATCTCCGCGTCGGAGCGCAGGTGCACCCGGAGCAGGTCGCCGCGGGTCACGATGCCGGCCAGCCGGCCGAGGTCGTCGAGGACCGGCAGCCGCTTGACCGCCTCCCGGTCCATCAGCCGGGCCGTGGCCGGCAGGGACGCCCGCTCGTGGGTGGTGACCGCCGGCGCGGTCATCAGGTCCCGGGCCACCAGCGCGCCCGCCTTCTCCCGCGCGGCCCGCCGGCGCCGCCCCTCGAACACCCGGCGTTCCTCGACGCGGCCGGACCACTCCACCTTGTGCAGCAGATCCGCCTCGGAGATCACGCCGAGCACCCGGTGGAACGAGTCCACCACCGGCACCCCGCTGACCCGCTCCCGCACCAGCACGTCCACCACGTCCCGGTACGGCGTCTCCGCGTCCACCGTCGCGACGTCCCTGGTCATCACGTCGGCCACCTGCCATGTCCTCATCACGACCTCCTCGCACGCGTCCTCACCGGCGACGCTAGGCGGCCCACGGGCGGCGCGGCAGGGGCGGCGGACCGGTCACGGACGGGTCGACCGGACCGGGCCGGGACGGGACCAACGGCCCGGTCCCGAGGGCCCCGACGGCCCTGCTCCCGGGCACCGCGCGCCGGTGGAATGGAACTGCCACCTCCGAAGCGCGGTGCGAGGCACAGAAGGGACGTGGACACCATGACCGCGACAATCGAGCGGACCCCCGCTGACACCATCGCTCCGGCGGTCGAGACCCCCCGCCAGAAGGCCACCCGGTACGTCTGGGCCGGGCTGCGGATCGCCCTGGGCTGGATCTTCCTCTGGGCGTTCCTGGACAAGATGTTCGGCCTGGGCCACGAGACCCCGGCGAAGAACGCCTGGATCAACGGTGGCAGCCCGACCAAGGGCTTCCTCGGCTTCGGCGTGGCCGGCCCGTTCGAGGGCGTCTACCACGACATCGCCGGCGCGGCCTGGGCGGACTGGCTGTTCATGCTCGGCCTGCTCGGCATCGGCGTGGCCCTGCTGCTCGGCATCGGCATCCGGATCGCCGCCGTCGCCGGTGGGCTGCTCCTGGTGCTGATGTGGACGGCGGTGCTGCCCCCGGAGAACAACCCCGTCATGGACGACCACCTCATCTACGCGGGCCTGCTCGCCGGCCTGGCCCTGGTCGGCGCCGGCAACACCCTCGGCCTCGGCCGGGCCTGGGCGAAGCTCCCCCTGGTCCAGCGCCTTCCCTGGCTGAAGTGAGCGCAGGTCGCCCCCGGGGCGGGCGTCGCCGGCAGGCGGCGCCCGCCCCGTCGTGCGCCCGGCTCCGCCCCGCCGACGCGGCCCGGGTGGGGGACCGGCGCGTATCGGCCGGTCGCGATCCGGCAGGATCGACGGTGACCACACCGTCAGCACCGAGGAGACCCGCTCATGGAGAAGCCCGAGGTTGGCCCGATCGAGGGCGCGCCGCCCGCCGATCTCGTCGTCGAGGACATCACGGTCGGCGACGGCCCGGAGGCGCACGCCGGCCAGCTCGCCAGCGTGCACTACGTGGGCGTGGCCCACTCCACCGGCCGCGAGTTCGACGCGTCGTGGAACCGGGGCGAGACGTTCGAGTTCCCGCTCGGCGGTGGCCAGGTCATCGCCGGCTGGGACCAGGGCGTGATCGGCATGAAGGTGGGCGGCCGGCGGCGGCTCACCATCCCGCCGCACCTGGGCTACGGCGCCCGGGGCGCCGGCGGCGTCATCAAGCCGAACGAGACGCTGGTCTTCGTGGTGGACCTGCTCGGCGTGCGCTGAGCCCCTCCACCGGCTGCCGGGCCGTCGGCGCGATGCCGGCGGCCCGGTCCCGTGGTCAGGCCGCGGCGCAGGTCAGCAGCTCCCGTGCGGGGCCCGACTCGCGCACCGGCACGACCCGGTGCAGGCCGGTCACCCGCAGCACCCGGGCGACCACCGGCGCGGGATCGACGAGCACCAGCTCGCCACCGCGCGCCCGGACCCGTAGGTGCGCGGCGGCCAGCGTGCGCACCCCGGCGGCGGAGAGCAGCCGCACGCCGGACAGGTCGACCCGCACCACCGGGCGCGCCGGCGCGGCCCACAACGCGGCCCGGAACGCCGCCACGGTGGCGATGTCGATCTCGCCGACCGGACGCAGCTCGACCACGTGGTCGAGCACCTCCGTCGCCACCTCGAAACGGTCGTCTGCCATGCCCCAAACCTACCCCCGCCCACCGACAGTTTCCGCTGCTCGGCCCCGGGGTTCCGGGTCGCGCCCGGGTGCCGACCCCGAGCCGTCTCAGGGTCATCCCGCAGCCGCCCGCCGGCCCGGGTCTGGCCGCCCGCGGGCAGCGTCCCCGACCACCCGGGGGCGGACCGGCGAGGACACGCCGCGGCGGACTCCCCCACGCCGCGCCGGCCGGGTCACAATGAGCCGATGGCCGTTCCCCGCCCGCGCGTCCCCCTGCTGATCCGCCCGGTCCGTGAGCCGGCCACCGTGCCGCCCCCGCTGGCCGGGGCCTGGGCCGCCACCGACACCCGGCTGGACCGGGCCGACCTGCTGCCGCTGCCCGAGGGCGGGCACGGCCCGGAGGACGTGGTGATCGACGCCGAGGGGCGGGCGGTCAGCGGCGACGAGGACGGCCGGCTCTGGTGGTGGCCGGCGGACGCGCCGGCCGGCACCCGCCCGACGCTGCTCGCCGAGACCGGTGGCCGGCCGCTCGGCATCGAACTCGACCCGGTCGACGGCGGGCTGCTGGTCTGCGACGCGTACCGGGGGCTGCTGCGGGTCGACCCGGCCGGGGCGGTGCACGAGCTGACCGGCACCGCGCCGCCGGTGCACCTGGCCGACAACGCCGCGGTCGCCCGGGACGGCACCGTCTTCTTCACCGACTCGTCCGACCGCTTCCCGCTCTCGCACTGGAGGCGGGACCTGCTGGAGCACCGGCCCAACGGGCGGGTGCTGGCGTACGACAGGCGCACCGGGCGCACCGACGTGGTGGCCGCCGGGCTCTACTTCCCGAACGGGCTGGCGCTCACCCCGGACGAGTCGGCGCTGATGCTGGTCGAGACCGCCACCCACCGGTTGCTGCGGGTGGACCTGCCGACCGGGCGGGCCACCGTGCTGACCGACCTGCCGGCGTATCCGGACAACGTCTCCGCCGTCGGCGACGGGACGTACTGGATCGCGCTGCCCAGCCCCCGACTGCCGATCATGGAACGGTTGCTGCCCCACCCCCGGGTCCGGCAGTTCGTCGCGCTGCTGCCCGGGGCGGTGCAGCCGCAGCCGCGCCGCTACGGCCTGGTCGCGCTGGTCGACGGCGCCGGGCGGGTGCTGCGGACGCTGCACGGCCCCGGCGGCGCGTACCCGATGGTGACCGGCGTCCGGCAGCACGGCCGGCAGCTCTGGCTGGGGAGCCTGACCGCGACCGGCGTGGCCCGCGTCGACCTGGACTGAGGCCGGCGTGGGCCGGCCCGCGCGGACGCGGGCCGGCCCGTGGCCGTTCCTCCCCGGTTCAGCCGCCGCTGTTGCTCGCCGACGGGGTGGGCGCGGGCGACGACCCGCCGGCCACCGCGCCCGGGTGCGGCGTCGGGCTCCGCGTGGGCTTCAGCCCCGCCGGTACGGGCAGCGCGCTGCCCTTGGCGAACTCGTCCCAGCTCACGTTCCAGGCGGTGAAGCCGTTGCCCTGCTGGAGCTGCACCTCGGTGCCCTTGACGGTCACCAGGTCGCCGACCTGCGTGACGCCCATCAGCCAGTCCGCTCCGGCGGCGGACACGTTGGTGCAGCCGTGTGAGGTGTTGTTGGAGCCCTGCTCCCCCTCCGACCACGGCGCCGAGTGGATGAACTCGCCGCCCCAGGTCAGCCGCTGGGCGTCGTCCACGTCGACCACGTAGCCGCCGTCCGGCTCGCCGCGGGTGTCGAACGTGGTGTGCTCGTGCTTCTCCATGATCACCATGGTGCCGCTGGAACTCGGCGTGCTCGGCTTGCCGAGGCTGACCGGCAACTTCCTGAGCACCTTGCCGTCCTGGTAGACGGTCATCTGCTTGGTGGTGTTGTCGATGTCGAGCGACACCTGCCGGCCCACCCTGGCGGTGGCCACCCGGTCGGTGTCACCCACCGCGTCCGTCCCGATCGGCAACCCCTCCAGCGCGCTGCGCACGCTGATCCGGGTGCCGGGCTGCCAGCGGTCCGGCGCCCGGTACTCGGCCTGCTTGCCGTCCGCCATCCACGACCAGGTGCCCGGCTGCGGCGGGTCCGTCTTGACGAACAGCCGGCGCTGCACGTCCGCCCGTGCCTGTTCCGGAATGGGCGGATCAAAACCGAGCACCACCGGCATCGCCGTGCCGTACGTCTGCTTGTCCTGGAGATACAATTCGCTGGTGACGGCCGGTTTGGTGGATTTGGCCATCGTCGTGAACGTCGTCTTCCGCGTCGTGGTCTTCCCGGAATCGCCGCTCACGGTCACCTCGGCCGTGTACGTCCGGGAATTCGCCAGCGGGCGGTCCGGCACCCAACCGGATCCGTCCTCCCGGGCCTGGGCCGGCACCGGGCGGCCCTTGTCGTCGGTCAGCTTGACGCCGGTCACCTTGCCATTGCTGACCCTCGTGCCCACCTCCGCGCTGATCGGCACGTCGCGGGCCCGGTCGGCCGGTGTCACCGTGACCGACGGCGGGGCCGCCTCGGCCCGCTTCGCCACCGACTTCGGACCGGCGGTGCACGCGCCGACCGCGAGTGGCGCGACCGCGACGGTCATCGCGAAAAGCGTCAGTCGCCGCCTCACAAACATATTCCGTCCCCCATTTCGGCACCCCCTCGCCCACATTCTGTAGGCCCGTCGTCACGGTGTGGCGCCTTCGGCGGAATTGCTCGGAACCGGCTGCGTGAAATGGGTCGGTGGCGGCCGGATCGGGAGTCGGCGGGCCCCGGTGCCCGATATCGCCCGTCCCGGGTGTGGCGCTCCCCCGGTGGGCGGGCCGCAGCCCCGGACCGGGGCTGCGGCCGTCGGGGTCAGACGTTGGCGATCAGCAGGGCGGGGCGTTCGACACAGTCGGCCACGTGGCGCAGGAACCCGCCGGCCACGCCGCCGTCGCAGACCCGGTGGTCGAAGGTGAGGCTGAGCTGGGTCACCTTCCGGACCGCGAGCTGCCCGTCGACCACCCAGGGCTTGTCCACGATCCGGCCGACGCCGAGCAGCGCCGCCTCCGGGTGGTTGATGATCGGCGTCGAGCCGTCGACCCCGAACACGCCGTAGTTGTTCAGCGTGAACGTCCCGCCGGTGAGCCGGGCCGGGGGCAGCGTGCCGGCGCGCGCCGCCGCCGTGGTCTCGGCCAGCGCGGCGGCCAGCTCGCCGGTGGTCAGCCGCTGGGCGTCGCGCAGCACCGGCACGACCAGGCCCCGGTCGGTCTGCGCGGCGATGCCCAGGTGCACGCCGGCGGACTGCACGATCCGCTGCCCCTCGGTGTCGACACGCGCGTTGAGCTGCGGATACCTCCGCAGGCCGCTCAGGCAGACGCGGGCCAGCAGAGCCAGGATGCTCACCGGCGCGTCCGGGGTGGCGGCGTTGATCGCGGCCCGGGTCTCCAGCAGCCCGGTGGCGTCCACGTCGACCCAGATGGTCACCTCGGGGATCTCCCGGCGGCTGCGGGAGAGCTTGTCGGCGATCACCTTACGGATGCCGGTGAGCGGGACGACCACGTCGCCGTCGCCGGCCGGGACGAGCCCGACGTGCGCGTCCGGCGCGTCCGGCACGGCCGCCAGCCGGGCGGTCGGCGCGGCCAGCGCCGCCTCCACGTCCGCCCGACGGATCACGCCGCCCGGCCCGGTGCCGCGCACCGACGCCAGATCGATCCCCTGTTCCCTGGCCAGTCGCCGCACGATCGGCGAGATGACCAGCGGCGCCGGGGCCGGGTCACCGGCCCGCGCCGGATCGGGCGTCCGGTCCGCCGCCCCGGACGAGCCGGCCGGGACCGACGAGCCGGCCACCGTCCCCGGGTCGGTCCGGGCCGGCGAGCCGGCCGCGAGCGCGGGGCCGGGCTCCGCCGGGGCGGGTGCGCCGGGTTCGGGGGCGAGCGCCAGGCGGGGTCGACGACGCCGCCGACCCGCGCCGCCGTGCCCGGTGCCGTACCCGATCAGGACGTTGCCGGAACCGGCCCGCTCCTCCTCGCGGTAGGTGGCGTGCGGGTCGGGGGCGTCGCCGCCGTCGAGCGGCGCGATGGTGATCAGCGGCTGGCCGACCGGGCGGACCTCACCCGCCGCGCCGTGCAGCGCGACGACCCGGCCGGCGTACGGGCAGGGCACGTCGACGACGGCCTTTGCGGTCTCCACCTCGACCACGCTCTGGTCCACGGTGACCACGTCGCCGACCGCGACCCGCCACTCGACGATCTCCGCCTCGCTGAGCCCCTCCCCCAGGTCGGGCAGGAGGAAGTCCCGGGTCCGCACGGCGGCGCGTTCGCTCATGTGGCTCACGCGGCTGCCCACCGGGTGTCGGGCTGGTCGTCCCACTGAAGGCGGGCCACGGTGTCCAGCACCCGGTCCACCGAGGGCAGGTGGGTGTGCTCCAGCATCGGCGCCGGGTAGGGGATGTCCAGGCCGGACACCCGCAGCACCGGCGCGTGCAACGCGTGGAAGCAGCGCTCCTGCACCCGGGCGGCGATCTCGGCGCCGACCCCGGCGAAGCCCTGCGCCTCCTGGATGACCACGCAGCGGCCGGTGCGGCGCACCGACGCGGTCACCGTGGCGTCGTCGAACGGCACGATGCTGCGCACGTCGACCACCTCCAGGTCCCAGCCCTCCTCGCGGGCCGCCTCGGCGGCGGCCAGCGCCACCGGCACCGCCGGCCCGTACGCGACGAGCGTCGCGTCGGTGCCCGGCCGGCGCACCAGGGCGGTGCCGATCGGCGCGGTACGCGCCGGCAGCTCCGCCTCGCCGCTGGAGAAGTAGAGCTTCTTCGGCTCCAGGAACACCACCGGGTCCGGGTCGTCGATCGCGGCGCGCAACAGCGAGTACGCGTCGTCGACGGTGGCCGGGGTGACCACCTTCAGCCCGGGGGTGTGCGCGTAGTACGCCTCGGACGAGTCGCAGTGGTGTTCCACGCCGCCGATGCCGCCGGCGTACGGGACCCGGATGACGATCGGCACGCTGAGCGCGCCCCGGGTGCGGTTGCGCAGCTTCGCCACGTGCGAGGCGATCTGCTCGAACGCCGGGTACGCGAACGCGTCGAACTGCATCTCGACCACCGGCCGTAGCCCGGACATGGCCAGCCCGACCGCGAAGCCGACGATGCCGGCCTCGGCGAGCGGGGTGTCGAAGCAGCGCTTGTCGCCGAAGCGGGCCTGCAACCCGTCGGTGATCCGGAAGACGCCGCCGAGCTGGCCGACGTCCTCGCCGAAGACGAGCACCCGCTCGTCGTCGAGCAGCGCGTCGGCGAGCGCGGCGTTGAGCGCCTTCGCCATGGTCACGGTGGCCATCAGGCGTCCCCCTCCTCGTCGCGGGCCGCGGCCAGCTCGGCCCGGACCAGTTCCCGCTGCTCGACGAGCTGCGGCGTGGGCTCGGCGTAGACGTGCTCGAAGAGGCTGAGCGGGTCCACCGTCGGCTGCTCGTCCATCCGGCGGCGCAGCGTGGCGGCGTACGCCTCGGCCTCCTCGGCGACCGCCGCGACCGCGGCGTCGTCGAGCACGCCCCGGGCCCGCAGGTACGCCTCCAGCCGGGCGATCGGGTCGCGGTCGCGCCACGCCTCGATCTCGTCGGCGTCCCGGTAGCGGGTCTGGTCGTCGGCGTTGGTGTGCGGCTCCATCCGGTAGGTGTGCGCCTCGATCAGGTACGGGCCCTTGCCGGCGCGGGCGTGCGCGACGGCGCGGTTCAGCACCGCCAGCACGGCCACCGGGTCGTTGCCGTCGACCTGCTCGCTGGGCACGCCGTAGCCGACGCCCTTGTACGCCAGGCTCGGCGCGGCGGTCTGCCGGGACAACGGCACGCTGATCGCGTACTTGTTGTTCTGTACCAGGAACACGACCGGGGCCTTGAACACGGCGGCGAAGTTGATCCCCTCGTGGAAGTCGCCCTCGCTGGTGGCGCCGTCGCCGATGAACGTCAGCGCCACGGTGTCCCGGCCCTGGTACGACTCGCCGTAGGCGAGACCGGCGGCGTGCACGCACTGGGTGGCCAGCGGCGTGCACTGCGGGGCGGTGCGGGTGACCGCCGGGTCGTAGCCGCAGTGCCAGTCGCCGCGCAGCAGGGTGAGCACCTCGACCGGGTCGAGGCCGCGCGCGGTCAGCGCCATCGACTCCCGGTAGGTGGGGAAGACCCAGTCGGAGTCGCGCAGCGCGAGCACGCCGCCGACCTGGCAGGCCTCCTGGCCACGGGCGGACGGGTAGACGGCGAGCCGTCCCTGCTTGGTCAGCGCGGTGGCCTGGGTGTCGAAGCGGCGGCCGACGACCATCCGCCGGTACATCTCGCGCAGCGTCTCGACCGGCGGCTCCGGATAGTCGTCGCGGGCCGGCAGCGCGGTGCCGTCCGGGTTCAGCAGCCGAACCGGCTCGGGCTGCGGCAGCAGGCCGGCCGACGGGTCGGGGGCGGCCGGGGTGGCCGGCCGGCGGGTGCGCGGGGATGCCCTGCGGACCGCCTGGGGTGTGGTCGTCACGGCGGGGACCTCCTGGACGTGTGGTGGACCTATGCTCCTGCCCATGGATGATTGACTCAACATCCGCGCTGAACGCGGGACGAATGGCACGGGAGGATGAGCGAAGTGAGCCAGGAGACCGGCCCCACAGCGGGCGCGACGGGCGGAACAGGACGTTCGGCCGGCCCGCTCGACGAGGTCGACCGGCGGATCCTGCGCGAACTGGTCGCGGACGCCCGGCTCTCCATCCGGACGCTCGCCGACCGCGTGCACGTCTCGCGCACCAACGCGTACGCCCGGGTGGAGCGGCTGCTGCGCGACGGCGTGCTGGCCGGCTTCACCGCGCGGGTCGCGCCCGAGCCGGCCGGGCTGGGCACCTCGGCGTACATCGCGCTCACCATCGAGCAGAACACCTGGCGGGAGGTCTCCGCCGAGCTGGCCCAGGTGCGCTACATCGAGCACGCGGCGCTGCTCAGCGGCGAGCACGACGTGCTGGCGCTGGTCCGCGCGCCGGACAACGCCACGCTGCGCGACGTGGTGCTGGACCGGGTGCAGAGCATCGCCGGGGTGCTCTCCACCCGCACCTGGCTGGTCTTCGAGGAGTTCGACGGGACACTGAGCCCCTGGGCCTGACGGCTCACCGCTCCGGCGGCGACTCCAGGCCCTCGCGGTCGGCCAGCTCCAGCAGCGGCGCCAACGAGTGCCGCCGACCGTCCAGGCCGGCGTGCGGGTCCCCGCGGTCGGCGAAGCGGGCCGGCATGCTGAGCACGTCGAAGTCCTCCGGCCGGGCGTCGTCCAGCTCGGCCCAGTCCAGCGGCGCCGACACCAGCGCCCGGGGCGTGGGCCGGATGGAGTACGCCGACGTCATGGTGTGGTCGCGGGCCATCTGGTTGTAGTCGACGAAGACCGGCCGGTCACGTTGGTCCCGCCACCAGGTGGTGGTGACCAGGTCCGGTCGCCGGCGTTGCATCTCCCGGCCGAGCGCCAGCACCGCCCGCCGGCACTCGCCGAAGCTCCACCGCGGCTCGATCGACAGGTAGACGTGCAGGCCCCGGCCGCCGGTGGTCTTCGGGTACCCCTCCAGGCCCAGCTCGGCGAGGAACGCGCGCACCTCGTGGGCCACCGGCACCACCTGGGCGAACTCCACGCCCGGCATCGGATCCAGGTCGATGCGCAGTTGGTCGGGGTGCTCCACGTCGGCCGCCGACACCGGCCACGGGTGGAACCGCAGCGTGCCCAGGTTCGCCGCCCAGATCACCACCGCCAGTTCGCTGGGCGCCACCTCGTCGGCGGTCCGTCCGCTGGGGAACGTGATGTGCGCGGTACGCACCCAGTCGGGCGCCCCGGCCGGCAGCCGCTTCTGGTAGAACGCGTCGCCCCGGTTGGTCTGCCGGGTGGCGATCGTCGCGCCCTCGAACACGCCGCGCGGCCAGCGTTCCAGCATGGTGGGCCGGTCCCGCAGCGCACGCAGGACGCCGTCGCCGACGGAGAGGAAATAGCGCACCACGTCCAGCTTGGTCAGCCCGCGCTCGGGAAAGTAGGGCTTGTCCGGGCTGGAGACGCGGACCAGCCGCTCCCCCACCCGGATCTCCTCGGCCGCCGTGGTCGCCATCCCACCCACCGTAGGGCACCGACCGCCGGCGCGCGGGCATCCGTCAGGTGATCAGCAGGATTCCGACCACGATCAGCGGCACCGAGACGAACAGGAAGATGCCGACGCCGGTGAGCACCCGGCCGCCGCCGCCGTCCTCCCGCTCCGGCGCCAGCCCGAACGTGGACCGGGCCGGCAGCATGCCGATCCGGCTCAGCGTCAGGTCACCGGTCATCCCGATCACGGCCCCGACCAGCATGAACGCCACACCGACCCGGTGCACGAAGTCGCCGCCGCTGAGCGCCACCCAGACGCCGACCGCCACCGTGATCGCCACCACCGCGACCACGAAGAGCACAAGGGCCTCCCGCAGCCCCTGAACCACCGTCGACATGCGCACCTCCCCCGGCCGGGCCGCCCGACCCGGCGACATCTTGCCGGATCGACGCGCACCGCGCTGCCCCGTCCGGCCGGCGGCCGGCGGATGGCGGAGGGCGGATGGCGGATGGCGGCCGGCGGCCGGCGGATGGCGGCACAGGCCACCGCCGACTGGGCGGCCGACCAGGCACCGGGCGTCGTCCCGCACTTCTGCTCGGCAGAGCTGGCGCGGTTACCCGCGCCGGGCGTCGGGTACGGGGAGCCGCATGGCGGAGTTGGCAACGCTCTGGATCGTCCGGCACGGTGAGAGCACCGCGAATGTCGCGGCCACCGCGGCCGAGACGTCCGGCGTCGAACTGATCGACCTCACCCACCGGGACGCGGACGTGCCGCTGTCGCCCACCGGCGAGGAGCAGGCCCGGGCCACCGGCCGGTGGCTGGCCGGCCTGCCCGCGGAGCGCCGGCCCGAGGTGGCGGTGGTGTCGCCGTACCTGCGCGCGGTGCGCACCGCCGAGCTGGCGCTGGCCGGCACCGGGGTGCCGATGAGCCGCGACGAGCGCTTGCGCGACCGGGAGCTGGGCATCCTCGACGGGCTCACCGGCCACGGCGTGCGTCGACGCCACCCGGAGGAGGCACGGCGGCGGGACCGGCTCGGCAAGTTCTACTACCGTCCGCCCGGCGGCGAGTCCTGGACCGACGTGGCGTTGCGGTTGCGGGCCCTCCTCGGTGACCTGCGCCGCGACCACGAGGGCGGCCGGGTGCTGCTGTTCGGCCACGACGCGCTGGTCTTCCTGCTCCGCTACCTGGTGGAGGAGCTCACCGAGGCGGAACTGATGGCGCTCACCCGCGAACACGTGATCGCGAACTGCTCGGTGACCGGCTGGCGGGCCGACGACGCCGGCCGGCTCGCGCCGGAGATGTTCAACGACGTGACCCACCTGCACCGGCAGGGGGCACGGCCCACCCGGGAGGACGAGGTCCATGCCGAGCCGGTCTGACGTGATCACCCCCGCGCTGCTGCGGGACTGGGCGCTGCCGGTGCCCTCCGGCGGGAAGGAGGCGCGCGGCACGGTGCTGGTGGTCGGCGGTTCCCGGTTCACGCCCGGGGCGGTGCTGCTGGCCGGTGTCGCCGCGCTGCGCGCCGGCGCCGGCGTGCTCCAGCTCGCCGCCCCCGAGTCCACTGCCACGGCGCTGAGCATCCAGGTCCCGGAGGCGCTGGTGGTCGGCCTGCCGGAGACCGGCGAGGGCGCGGTCCGGGGCGACCCCGGCGACCTGCTGGGCGGCCTGGTCGCCGACGCGGACGTGGTGGCGGTCGGCCCCGGACTGACCGACATCGACGCCACCCGGGAACTGCTGCGCCTGGTGCTGGACACGGCCGACCGGGAGACCGCCCTGGTGCTCGACGCGTACGCGCTCGGCGCGCTCAGCCACGAGCCGGACCTGCTGGCCGGCTCCGGCCGCCGGGTGGTGCTCACGCCGAACCTCACCGAGGCCCGCCACCTGCTCGGCCGGGACCCCGGCGACGACCTCGACGCCGAGGCGGTGGAGCTGGCCGGCCGGTACGACGCGGTGGTCTCGCTGTACGGCCACATCGCCACCCCGGACGGCCGGGCGTGGCGGGAGGAGAGCGGCGACGCCGGGCTGGGCACCTCCGGCAGCGGCGACGTGCGGGCCGGGCTCCTCGCCGGGCTGCTCTCCCGCGGCGCCGATCCGGCGCAGGCGGCGTGCTGGGCGGCGTTCGCGCACGCGGTCAGCGGGCAGCGGCTGGTGCCCCGCTACGGCCGGATCGGCTTCCTGGCCCGTGAGCTGCTCGACGAGATCCCGTACACGATCGCGACGGTCTGACGGCCGACACGCGGCGACGAGGGTGTGTGTAACACCACACGACTCCCGCGCGCCGATCCGGTGAAGGGCGTGCAGTCTGCGCGTCCTCCACCGGATCGGCCCCCTGGGAGTACGTGTGAACAACCTTCGTCGCAAGACACTGGCCGCCGCGTCCGCCGTGACGCTCGGCGCCGGCCTCGCCGTCACCGGCGGCCTGGCCCCGGCGGCAGCCGCCGGACCGGAGACCTCGTACCTGGTCCTCGCCCCGCAGGGCGCCACCACCGGCAAGGCCGCCGCCCGGGTGGCCGCCGCCGACGGCACCGTGGTGGCCGCCTACGACCAGATCGGCGTGCTCGTCGCCCGCTCGACCAACCCGGACTTCGCCGCCCGGGTGGCCGGCGCGGGCGTCGAGTCGGTCGCCTCCACCGCCGGCCTGGGCACCGCCCTCGACGAGGGCGAGACCGTAGAGGTCTCGGCGGCGCAGGCCGCCGACGCCACCGGCGACCCCACCAAGGAGCCCCTCTACGGCCAGCAGTGGGACATGGACATGATCCACGTCCCGCAGGCCCACGCGGTGACCACCGGCCGCCCGGACGTCGTCGTCGGCGTCCTGGACAGCGGCATCTCCAGCACCCACCCGGACCTGGCGACCCAGATCGCCAAGGACAAGAGCACCTCCTGCGTCGGCGGCGTCACCGACACCACCGAGGCGGCCTGGAACCCGACCAACAGCGACCACGGCACCCACGTGGCCGGCACCATCGCCGCGGCGATCAACGGGGTCGGTGTCACCGGCGTCGCGCCGGGGGTCAAGGTCGCCGCCGTCAAGGTGGTCAACGACGACGGCTACATCTTCCCGGAGGCCGCGGTGTGCGGGTTCCTCTGGGCGGCCGACCACGGGATGCGGCTGACCAACAACAGCTACTACATCGACCCGTGGGAGCTGAACTGCCGTAACGACGCGCGGCAGCGCCCGGTGTGGCAGGCCGTGCAGCGGGCGATCCGCTACTCGCAGTCCAAGGGCGTGCTCAACGTGGCGTCCGCCGGCAACTCGAACTACGACCTCGCCCACAAGATCACCGACACCGGCAGCCCGAACAACGGGACGCCGGAGGACCGCGAGAACCTGACCAACGCCTGCCTCGACCTGCCGGCCGAGGCGCCCGGCGTGGTGACCGTGGCCGCGGTGGGCCCGACCGGCGCGAAGAGCTACTACTCCTCGTACGGGCAGGGCGTGATCGACGTGACGGCGCCGGGTGGCGACACCCGGTTCCGGACCCAGGGCGCGCGTTCCACGTCGACCGACGGCATCCTGTCGACCACCTTCAACACCGTCACCCGCACCAACGGGTGGGGCTACAAGCAGGGCACGTCGATGTCCGGCCCGCACGCGACCGGCGTCGCGGCGCTGGCCCTGTCGGCGCACCCGGGCATGACCCCGGGCCAGCTGTCGTCGTTCCTGGAGCGCACGGCCACCGCCCAGCCCTGCCTGGTGGGCGTCTACAACCCGGTCCCGCTGATCCCGACGGGCCCGAACGCGTACGACGCGACCTGCTCCGGTGGGGCGCGTAACGGGTTCTACGGCGCCGGCGTCGTGGACGCGTACACCGCGGTGAAGTAACCCGGCACACCTCGCGGACCGGGCCCGGCACGATTGCCGGGCCCGGTCTGTTTGTCCTGGTCGGACGCCGGGTAGGGGGCAGATCAGTCGACCTAGGAGGTAACCCCGTGTCCACCGACGCGATCGTCCTGCTCAAGGAGGACCACAAGGAGATCCGCCGTCTGTTCAAGGCGTTCCAGGACGCCGAGGACGGGCCGGCGAGCCGGCGCGGGAAGCTCGTCACGCAGATCCTCGAGGCGCTGACGGTGCACACCTACCTGGAGAACGAGGTGATGTACCCGGAGGTCCGCAAGCTGGTCCCGGACGTCGAGGACGACATCCTCGAGTCGTACGAGGAACACCACGTGGCGGACGTGCTCTGCCTCGAACTGCACGCCATGGACGCCGACGACGAGCGGTTCGTGGCCAAGACGACGGTGCTGATCGAGAACGTGCTGCACCACGTCGAGGAGGAGGAGCAGGAATGGTTCCCGAAGGTGCGCGAGGCGCTCGGCCGTAACCAACTCCAGGAGATCGGCCAGCGCATGCTGGACCTGCGGCCGACGGCGCCGAAGACGCCGACCGCCCCGAAGGCGCTGAAGAAGGCACGCGACGCCGTGGACGCCTGAGCCCTGGTGTGTGTCAGGCGGGGCCCCCTCTCAACGCGGATGTTAGGAGGGGGCCCCGCCTATGCAGAATGCGTTGACAAGGGGCCCCTCCTTACACCTCAGGTGCCGGAGCCGGGCTCGGCCATCTTGCGGTGCTGCTCGGCCTTCAGACGGTCCGGGACGATCTTGCCGGCGGCGGTCTGGATCTTGTTGATCAGCGAGCCGGCCGCGACCTTGTGCTCGCCCTTCATCAGCGCCTCGAACGCGTCCTCGGCCACCGTGCGGGGGTCGTCCTTCTTCCCCTGGCCGACCCGGGTGTCCTGCATGTCGGCCCGCTCGAAGAACTCGGTGTCGGTCGGGCCGGGCATCAGCGCGGTCACCGTGACGCCGCTGTCCTTCAACTCGTTGCGGATCCCCTCGGCGAAGGACTGCACGAACGACTTCGAGGCGTTGTAGACCGCCTGGAAGGCCCCCGGCATGGTGGCGGCGATCGACGAGGTGAACAACACCCGTCCCTCGCCCCGCCGGACCATCCCCGGCAGCAGCAGCTTCGCCAGGTGCACGGTCGACCGGACGTTCAGGTCGACGACGGTCAGCTCGTCGGCCAGATCGGTGCCGCCGACGAAGTCCCCGCCCGCGCCCCGGCCGGCGTTGAGCGCCAGCGCGTCGACCGGACGGCCCAACGCGGTCACCGTCCCGGCCAGCTTCTCCACGCCCTCCGGCGTGGCCAGGTCCACCCGCACCGGGTGCACCTCCGGGCCGCCGTCGCGGCGCAGGTCACGCGCCGAGGACTCGATCGCCGCGTCCTCGGCGGCGACCACCACGTCGTACCCGTGCTCGACGAACTGGACGGCCAACTCGTACCCGATGCCGCTGGACGCGCCGGTCACCACAGCGAGCGGCCGTCCGGTGGTCGGTGTGGTCATGGTGGTGCCTCCCTCTCGGTGTGGCCGGCGGACCGGCCCTCCCCACCGTGTGCCCCACGGGAGGCCGGCCAACCCCGCAGGTCCGGTCCGGCGCCGAGCGCTAGGATCTTCCACGGGCCGTGACTGGCGCGTGGAGATGGAGCACCATCGGGGAGCGGCCTCGTCATGAGGACGCATGCCGAGCGCCTGGGCCTTCCGCACGTCACCAGGAGGTCGCATGTCGCACAACGCCGAGTCCACCGCCTTCCGCAACGCGCTGGAGGTGATCCGCGCCGTCGAGCCGCGGGTGGCGGACGCCATCGGGGCGGAGTTGACCGACCAGCGCGAGTCGCTGAAGTTGATCGCCAGTGAGAACTACGCCTCCCCCGCGACGCTGCTGGCCATGGGCAACTGGTTCAGCGACAAGTACGCCGAGGGCACCGTCGGTCGTCGCTTCTACGCCGGCTGCCAGAACGTGGACACCGTCGAGGCGCTCGCCGCCGAGCACGCCCGGGAGTTGTTCGGGGCCGCCCACGCGTACGTGCAGCCGCACTCCGGCATCGACGCCAACCTGGTCGCGTTCTGGGCGATCCTGGCCGACCGGGTCGAGTCCCCCGCGCTGAAGAAGGCACAGAAGCGCCAGGTCAACGACCTGACCGAGGCGGAGTGGTTCGCGCTGCGCCGGGAGCTGGGCGACCAGCGGATGCTGGGCATGTCGCTCGATGCCGGGGGCCACCTCACCCACGGTTTCCGGCCGAACATCTCCGGCAAGATGTTCGACCAGCGCAGCTACGGCACCGATCCGGCGACCGGTCTGATCGACTACGACCGGGTGGCCGAGGCGGCCCGGGAGTTCAAGCCACTGATCCTGGTCGCCGGCTACTCCGCGTACCCCCGGAAGGTCAACTTCCGGATCATGCGGGAGATCGCCGACTCCGTCGGCGCGACGTTCATGGTCGACATGGCGCACTTCGCCGGCCTGGTCGCCGGCAAGGTCTTCACCGGCGACTTCGACCCGGTGCCGCACGCGCACATCGTCACCACCACCACGCACAAGTCGCTGCGCGGCCCGCGTGGCGGCATGGTGCTCTGCGGGCCGGAGCTGGCCGACCAGGTCGACCGGGGCTGCCCGATGGTGCTCGGCGGTCCGCTGCCGCACGTCATGGCCGCCAAGGCGGTGGCGCTGGCCGAGGCGCGGCGCCCCGACTTCGCCGACTACGCGCAGCGGATCGTGGACAACGCGCAGGCGCTCGCCGACGGGCTGCTGCGCCGGGGCGCGACGCTTGTCACCGGCGGCACCGACAACCACCTGGTGCTCATCGACGTGTCCGGCTACGGCCTGACCGGCCGGCAGGCCGAGCAGGCGCTGCTGGACTCCGGCATCGTGACGAACCGCAACGCGGTGCCGCAGGACCCGAACGGCGCGTGGTACACCTCCGGCATCCGGATCGGCACGCCGGCGCTGACCACCCGGGGGCTGGGCGCCGCTGAGATGGACGCGACCGCCGAGCTGATGCACACCGTGCTCGACCGCACCAGCCCCGGCACCGGCCCCGACGGCGCCCCGTCCAAGGCGAAGTACGTCCTGGACCCGGCGGTCGCCGAGCAGGTCGGCAAGCAGGCCGCCGACCTGCTCACCCCGTTCCCCCTCTACCCCGAGGTGACCCTGACCTGAGCCACCCGCCCACCCCCACCCGCCCGCCCGCCCGCAAAGTTGATCAAGGAGTTTGCGTCGGCCGGTACGCCGGAGCCGACGCAAACTCCTTGATCAACGAAGGGATGGGTGGGTGGATGGGTGGATGGGTGGGGTTAGCGGAGGGGGCGCTTGAGGTGGTAGCGGTGGACCTCGGTGCTGCCCTGCACGTTGTTCACGTCCTCGGCGGCGGTGACCAGCTCCCAGCCCTCCCGGCCGACGCGGTTGAGGTGCGCGACCGCGGTGTCCCCGTACGCGGTCACGTCGGTGCGGGACCCGTCCGGGCCGTACCAGACGAACGAGACGTGGAAATTCCGGCCCTGCCCCTGATAGCGGCGGACCAGCAACGCGTACTCCCAGGCAACCATCCGTCCATTATCAACGGACACCGGGTCGCCGGGGAACACGGGTGGTGCCGGAACCACGACCCTGCGGCGTCAGGCCGGCGCGCCCACCGCGGCCGTGGTGTCCGCGACCAGCGCCGCGAGCCGGTCCAGCCCCACGTCGATCTGCGCCGGGGTGACCGCGCTCACCGACAGTCGCAACGCGTTCACCGGCGTGCCGGCGTCGTAGAAGTGCGCCATCGGGGTCCAGAGCACGCCGTACTCCCGGGCCGAGCGGTGCAGCAACGCGTCGTCGACCGGGAACGGCACGGTGACCACCACGAAGAAACCGCCGGCCGGCACGGTCCAGCCCACCGGCCCGCCGGCCGGGAAGCGGCGGGCCAGGCCGTCGACCAGGTGGCGCAGGTTGCGGGCGTACGCGGCCCGCTCCCGGACGTTCGCGGCGACAAGTGAACAGTCGTGCGCCAGCAGCGCGCCGCCGATCACCGCCTGGCTGATCGGCGACGTGTTCACCGTGACCATGCTCTTGATCTTGGCGAGCTGGTCGGCGAGCGGGCCGACCGTGCCGTCCGGGCCGCCCACCCGCTGGTCGGCGACCACGTAGCCGACCCGCGCGCCGGGCAGCACGGTCTTGGCGAAGGAGCCGAGGTAGACCACCCGGCGCGCGGTGTCCAGCGCCTTGAGCGTGGGACGGCGGTCCACGCCGGCGGCCGGGAACAGGCCGTACGGGTTGTCCTCGATCAGCAGCAGCTCCTCCTCGGCGGCCAGGTCGAGCAGCCGGCGGCGCTGGGCGGTGTCCATGCTGACCCCGGACGGGTTCGCGAAGTCCGGCATCACGTAGCAGGCGCGTGGGCGCAACCCCTCGGCGCGGGCCCGGCGCACCCCGGCCCGCAGGTCGGCCAGGTCGACGCCGTCCGGGCCGCCGGCCACCGGACGCACCGGCAGGTCGACCAGGCGGGCCGCGCCGGTCAGCCCGACGTACGTGGGCGCCACCGCGAACAGCACGTCGGCCGGGTCGGCCCGCAGCGCGCGCAGCACCAGGAACATCGCCTCCTGGCAGCCGACCGTCACCACGATCGTCTCCGGGTCGACGGTGAGCCCCTCGTCGACGGCGAGGTGGCGGGCGATGAGGTGGTGCACGATGCCCTTGGTCCGGCCGTACTGCAACAGCGTCCGGTCCACCTGGGCCGGGCTCAGCCCCAGGTCGTCGGCGAGGTGCGCGCGGAACCGGTCCAGGTGGCCGGGCAGCAGCGCCGAGTCGAAGAACTCCTCGTACGGCCGACCGGCGGCCAGCGACACCGCGTCGGGATAGTGCTGTGCCACCTCGTTGAGGAAGTTCATCGAGTTCAACGCCGGGTCACCGACGCTGCCGTGCAGCGCCTCGACGGTCAGGTCCACCGGTTCCACGTCAGGCTCCGATCCGGGTGCGCAGCCGCCGGGCCGAGGCCGGGTCGGGGCAGCCGCTGAGGATGAGCGCGTCCCGCAGCTCGGCGGCGAGCAGCGCCAGCGCGGCATCGGCGCCGGCCCGGCCGCCGGCCGCGAGCGCCCAGAGCAGCGGCCGGCCGACAAGCACGCCGGCCGCGCCGAGCGCGAGCGCGCGCAGCACGTCGACGCCACCGCGGATGCCGCTGTCCAGCAGCACCGCGCACCGCTCCGCCACCGCGTCGACCACCTCCGGCAGCACGCTCACGCTGGCCGGGGCGGCGTCGAGCTGCCGGCCGCCGTGGTTGGAGACCACCACCGCGTCCACGCCGGCGTCCGCCGCGCGGACCGCGTCACGCGCGTCCAGGATGCCCTTGACCAGCAACGGCACCGGGGTACGCGCACGCAGCCAGGCCAGGTCCGCCCAGCTCACCGCCGGGGCGAAGACCGCGCCGGTGTGCACCGCCACCGCCGAGACGCCGGGTGTGCCCTGGTGGACCAGGTCGTCCCGGCCGCCGGGCAGGTTGGCGGCGGTGACGTGCGCCGGCAGCGTGAAGCCGTTGCGCACGTCGCGCAGGCGCCGGCCGAGCACCGGCACGTCCACGGTGAGCATCACCGCCGCGCAGCCCGCGCCCAGCGCCCGGTCCAGCAGCTCCGCCACCAGGCCCCGGTCGCGCAGCCAGTAGAGCTGGAACCACACCGTTGCGCCGGCCGCGGCGATCTCCTCGATCGGCGTGCTGGACAGCGTGCTGGCCACGTAGGGCACGCCCGCCGCGCCGGCCGCCGCCGCGAGCGCCGGCTCACCGTCGGCGTGCAGCAGCCGCTGGTACGCCATCGGCGCGACCGCCACCGGCAGCGCGGCCCGGCCCCCGGGCAGCGTCGCCTCGGTGCTCGGGACGTCCACGCCGGCCAGCATCCGGGGCAGCACGGCCACCCGGTCCAGCGCGGCCCGGTTGGCGGCCAGCGCGGTCTCCGTGCCGCTGCCGCCGTCGACGAAGTCCCACACGTCGGCCGGGAGCACCGCCCGGGCCAGCCCGGCGAAGTCGGCCAGGCTGGCCGGAGGCACGAAGCCCGGCCCGGCCGCCGGGGCCGGCGGGTCGGCGTCCCGCTCAGCCATGGCCGCCGGCGCCCGTCGCGCCCACGGCCGGATCAGCGCCGGCCGGTGTCGAACCCGCCGGCCCGCCGGCCGCCGACCCCGGACCGGCCGGCCCGCCGACCGCCGGGGCCCGACCGGTCGACTCCCCCGCCGCCGACGCCGGACCGGCCGGGTCGCCGACCGCCGAGGCCCGACCGGTCGACTCCCCCGCCGCCGACGCGGGACCGGCCGGGTCGAGGCCGAGGCGTCGGCGCAGGAACGCGGCCACCCGGTCCTGGGCGTCGCGGCCGGCGTCGAACACGCCGGGCATGGCGAAGAAGCCGTGGATCATGCCGGGGTAGTCGGCCGTCTCGGTCGGCACGCCGGCCCCGCCCAGCCGCTCGGCGTACCGCTCGCCCTCGGCGCGCAACGGATCGTGGCCGGCGGTGACGACGAGCGCCGGCGGCAGGCCGGACAGGTCCTCGGCGAGCAGCGGCGAGGCCAGCGGATGGGACGCGTCCGCCGGGTCGGCGAGGTAGTGGCCGCGGTACCAGTCCACCGAGTGCCGGTTGAACAGCAGCGGGTCCTCGTCGTCGGCCGGGCGACGGCCGGGGCGCTGGTCGGTGTTCGGGTAGACCAGCACCTGGGCGGCGAGCCGGGGCCCGCCGTCGGCACGGGCCAGCAGCGTCACCGCGGCGGCCAGGTTGCCGCCGGCGCTGTCCCCGCCGACCGCCAGCCGGCCCGCGTCGATCCGGAACTCGTCGGGGTGCGTGGCCAGGTGGCGCAGCGCGGCGTGGCAGTCTTGGACCGCGGCCGGGAACGGGTGCTCGGGGGCGAGCCGGTAGCCGACCGTCACGGTCTGACAGCCGGCGAGGTTGACCAGCCGGCGGCAGATCCCGTCGGCGGTGTCCACACTGCCGAGCGTCCAGCCACCGCCGAAGAACCAGACCAGCGTGGGCAGCGGACCGTCGCCGGCCGGCCGGTGCACCCGCACCGGCAGCGGCCCGGCCGGGCCGGGCACCTGGCTGTCGCGTACCTCGGCGACCGGCTCGACCGCGCCGCCGCCGGCGCGGATCGCGGCGAGGTCGGCGGCGCGGGCCTCGGCGAGGGTCTGGGTGTAGAGCGGTACGGCGCCCGCCGTCGCCCGGGCGGCCCGCCACGCGACCACCTGTGGATCGAGCGTCATCCGGCCTCCCCGGTGGTGACGAAGAGCTTGTCGATGCCGCGCAGGAAGAGGCTGCCGCTGTAGGTGTACGGCTGGGTGACCGCGAGCCGGGGGAAGCGGGCGAACAACCGGGGCAGCGCGATCCGGCCCTCCAGTTTCGACACCGCCGAGCCCAGGCAGAAGTGCAGTCCGACGCCGAAGGCCAGCGACGGTGGGCCGTCCCGGTGCGGGTCGAAGCGGTCCGGGTCGGGAAAGCGGGCCGGGTCCCGGTTCGCGGCGGCGATCAGCAACAGCACGTTGTCGTCGCGGGCCACCGGCACGCCGTCCAGGTCGGCGTCGGCCGGCGCGGAACGGGCCAGGAAGTGCACCGGGCTCTCCATCCGCAGCACCTCGTCCACACAGCCCCGGGCGAGCGCGTCGTCGCCGGGTAGCGCGGCGGTCACCTCCGGATGGTCGAGCAGCAGCGGCAGGCCGTTGCTGAACATGTAGACGGTGGTGACGAAGCTGGCGTTGAAGAGCACGATCAGGTTGCTGATCAGCTCGTCCTCGGTGAGGTCGACACCGCCCGCGTCGAGCACCTCGACCAGCCCGCTGATCAGGTCCTCGCCGGGGGCCCGGCGGCGGTGGCCGATCAGGTCCCGGTAGTAGGCCCGCAGCTCCTCGGCGGCCTGGTTGGCCCGGGTCAGCCGCTCCGGCGTCTTGCCGGCGACGTCCATGTACTCGTCGATCCAGTCGACCCGCTGCCGGTACCAGGCCAGGTCGGCGGCGGGCAGGCCGATGAACTCGGCCATCACCAGCGCCGGGACCGGGTACGCGAAGTCGGCGACGAAGTCCACCTCGGTGCCGTCCGCGCCGGCCTCGGCCATCGCGTCCAGGCGTTCGGTGACGATCCGCGCCACCACCGGCTCCAGCGCGCCCAGCCGGCGCGGGGTGAACGTCTTGGCGAACACCGCGCGCATCCGGGTGTGGTCCGGGGGGTTGACGAACATCATCGAGGTGAGGAACGTGCGCAGGATCTCCTGCTCCTCCCAGCCGGGCGGGAAGCCCTTGTACCACTCCGGATCGCGCAGGATCCGGTCCACCACGTCGTAGCCGCCGGCGACGGCGGTGACGGTGCTGTGCTCGGCGCGGGTGGGAATGGCGTTGATCGGCCCGTGCGCGTGCAGGGCCGCGTAGTAGGGATAGGGGTTCTGCCGGCCCTGCTCGCTGTACAGGCCGGTCAGGATCTCACTGACGTCCACGGCGTTCTTCCTCCCCAGGAAAAGGCGGCGGGGGCGGCCGCCGTGTCGACGCCGCCCCCGCCCGGTGTCACAGCCCGAGCAGCCGCAGTGGGACGGCGTTCGCCATCGCCTGCGCGCCCGCGTCGTTCGGGTGGATGTGGTCCCCGGCGTCGTACGCCGGCAGCAGCCGGCTGGGCTGCGCCGGGTCGCGCAGCACGGCGTCGAAGTCGAGCACGCCGTCGAACTCGGCCCGGCCGGCCCCGCGCAGCCAGGCGTTGACGGCGTTGCGGGTGGCGTCCTTCTCCTCGGTCCACACGCCCGGCCCGCCGTTGCCCTCGTACGGCGTGATGGTGCCGACCAGGCTGGTCAGCCCGCGCGCCTTGACCTGCTGGTTGAGCTGGCGCAGCGAGGCGATGATCGCCTCGGCGCTGTCGCCGTTCATCCAGATGTCGTTGATGCCCAGGTGGGTGATGACGGTCCGGACCCCGGTCTGCGGGAACACGTCCTCGTTCAGTCGGGCCAGCGCGTTCGGGCCCAGCTCGTAGTAGCCGGGGAAGCCGCCCGCGCCGGGCTCCGGGCCCTCGTGGTTGAGCCGGTTGCCGGCCAGGCTGAGGTTGAGCACGCCCGGCGTACGGACCTCCGGACGGGCCTCGATCAGCCGCGCGGCGAGCAGGTCCGGCCAGCGCTTGTCGGCGTTGACCGTGCTGCCGTTGCCGTCGCCGATGGAGTCGCCGAGCACCACCACCGAGCCCGGCGCGACCTTGCGCTCCACGTCGATGCCGGAGAGGAACATCCAGCAGCAGTTCGGCTTGATGGTGAAGCCGGCGCCGCCGGCCGCGGTGGTCAGGTCGGTGGCGCCGATGAAGTTGGTGACCCGGGACTGGCCGTGGAACGTGACCGGTCCGGTGAGCACCGGGAAGTACAGGGTGACCACCAGGTCCTCCTGCTCGGCCACCGGGTAGGCGAGCGGGTCGCTGAGCAGTTCGGCGCCCTTGTTGATGGTGGCCGACGTGCCGCCGGAGAACGTCAGTTCCCGGACGCTGGCCGGGTCGACGTCGGACAGGTCGTCGGCGGTGGCGGTGTTCGGCCGGGCGACCGTGGCGTGCCCGACCTTGACGGCCTGCTCGCCGTAGAGGTTGGTGAGGCGGACCCGCAGGCGCGGACCACCCACCGTGGTCTGCACCGTCATCCGGATGCTCTGGTCGTTGAGGCCGGTGTTGGTCAGCCCCACGGTGTTCCCGCGGGTCACCGCGGCGGCCCAGCTCCCCGCCCACTCGGCGCGCCCGTGCCCGGCGCGGTCGGTGTCGGTGGGGCCGGCGCTCGCGGTGACCGCCGGGGTGCCGGCGATCAGCAGCGTTGCGGCGGAAGCTATGACGTGCCATCTCTTCGGGGTCGGCATCGATCCTCCATGTTCGCCCAACCCCGGGCGCGGCGCGGTCGGCGCCATCTGCCCGGGCGATGGACCGGAAACTAGCCGCCGCTGGTGACGAGCGTCAATCAACCTGATCGACATGATCAAATGCCCGCGGGATGCCGGGCCCCGACGTTCGGCTCTGTCCGCCGTGGACCGCGGCTGCCTAGGCTCGGAACCGGCGGCGGTGCGGTCGCCGACCCGGCACCCGCCGTCCGAGTACCGGCCCTGACCTGGGCCGGGCGCCGCTCGCGGACAACGATGGGGGCTGCCCGATGACAGACCGGCCGAACTACGTGCACGAGGCGCTGGAGCTGTTCGCCGGGTTCGGCGACCGGGAGGCGCTGGTCGGCGGTGACCGCCGGCTCACCTACCGGCAGGTCGCCGCCGAGGTGCGCGGCCTGACCACCGCGCTGCGCCGGCACGGCGTACGACCCGGCGCGGCGGTGCTGGTGATGCTCGGCAACACGGTCGAGGGTCCCCTGCTGCACCTCGCGTTGCACCTGCTCGGCTGTCGCGCCATGTGGGTCGCCCCGGTCACCTCCCGCCGCGAGATCGACGAGTTCGTCGCGCTGGCCGCGCCGGAGGTGTTCGTGCACGATCCCCGCGATCCGGAGTCCGGGCAGGTCGCGGCCGGCCTGGTCGGCGTACCGGTGCTGTGTCTCGGCCCCGGTGGCGCCGGCCCGGACCTCACCGCGGGCGGCGCCGACGACCCGACCGACCTGCCGGCCTCCGGGCCGGCGCCGGAGTCGTTCCTCCAGACCAGCGGCACCACCGGCACGCCGAAGCTGGTGCACCACCGGGAGAGCTTCTACCGGCAGGTGCTGGTGCTCGCCGCCGGCATCCGGGACGCCGGGATCCCGCTGCTGCGGCACCTGTCGCACTCCCCGATGTGGCTGGCCAGCGGCCAGATCACCACGCTCGTCAACCTGTTCACCGGCGGGGTGCTGTTCCTGCGCGAGCGGTGGGACCCGGCGGCGTTCATCGCGACCGTGGACGCCGAGCGGCTGACCTCCACGTTCGTCACCCCGCCGATGCTCTACGAGGTGCTCGACCATCCCGACCTGCCGGGCGCCGACTTCTCCGCCATGTTCATGTTCAACGTGGGCGCCGGGCCGGCCGCGCCGGCCCGGCTGCGCCAGGCGATCGCCCGGTTCGGCCCGTGCCTGCGCATCGTCTACGGGCTCAGCGAGGCGGTGGTGATCTGCGCGCTGCCCGGGCTCACCGACGATCCGGAGCACCCGGAGCGGCTGCGCTCCTGCGGCCGGCCGTACGGGGACGTGACGGTCGAGATCCGCGACGCCGACGGGCGGGTGCTGCCGGCCGGCGTCGACGGCGAGGTGTGGGCCCGGACGAAGCTGAGCTTCGCCGGCTACCACGGCCAGCCGGAGCTGACCGCCGAGACGCTCGTCGACGGCTGGGTGCGCACCCGCGACATCGGGCACCTCGACGACGACGGTTTCCTCTACCTGGTCGACCGGTTGCAGGACCGGATCCTCACCCGGCAGCGGAGCTGGCCGATCTACTCCCGCCCGATCGAGGACGTGCTCGCCGGTCACCCCGAGGTGCGGGCCGCCGCGGTGATCGGGGTGCCGGACCCGGTGGCCGGGGAGCTGCCGCACGCGTACGTGGTGCCGGCGCCGGGCGCGGCGGTCACCGGCGACGACCTGATCGCGCTGGTCGTCCGGGAACTCAGCGAGACCTGGGCGCCCGGCGCGGTGGAGTTCGTCGACGCGCTGCCGCTGAACCGGTCCGCGAAGGTCGACAAACGGGCGCTGCGGGTCCGGTACGCACAGGAGCACCCGGCCGGCGCGGACCCGATCGGCAGTCCGGCGTGAACCCGCGCCGGGAGTTGTACACCCTGGTCGGCGCCGACCTGCTGTCCAACCTCGGCACCCGGATCTCGGTGGTGGCCATTCCCTGGCTGGTGCTGCAGACCACCGGCAGCCCGACCCGGATGGGCCTGGTGGCCGCCGCGGAGACGCTGCCGTACATGCTCTCCAGCGCGTTGGCCACGCCGTGGGCGGACCGGTTCGGCGTCCGCCGTACCTCGATCTTCGTGGATGCGGCCAGCGCGGTCGCGATGGCGGTGGTGGCGCTCGCGCCCTGGCTCGGCTTCGGCACGCTGCTGGTGCTGGTGGCGATCGCCGGCGGGCTGCGCGGCATCGGCGACCGGGTGAAGCACGTGCTGTTCAAGCCGGCCGCCGAGCGGGCCGGGGTGCCGCTGATCCGGCTCACCTCCGCCTACGACGGGCTGGCGCGGGGCATGACGCTGTTCGGCGCGGTGCTGGGTGGGCTGCTCATCGACTGGGTGGGGCTGACGCCGGCGATCTGGATCGACGCGGCCACGTTCGCGGTCTGCGCGCTGCTGATCGGGGTGCTGGTCCGGCCGCCCGCGCCGACGCAGCCGGCGCCCCGGGAGCCGTACCTGCGGGCGCTGCGCGGCGGCTTCGCCTACCTGCGTACCGACCGGACGCTGCTGGTCATGCTGATCGTGGTCTCGGCGTCCAACATGTTCGCCAACGCCAGCGTCGCGGTCTGGATCCCGCTCTGGGTCAGCCAGGTGCTCGGCGACCCGGCCGGGTTCGGGCTGCTGCTGGGCGTCTTCTCGGCCGGCGCGTTGCTGGGCAACCTGCTCTTCACGCTGGTCGGCACGCGGCTGCCCGGCCAGGCGGTGTTCGCGCTCGGGTTGGCGCTCAGCGGCGCGCCCCGGCTGCTGGCGCTGGCGCTCAGCGACGACCTGGTGGTGGTGCTGGTGGTGACGTTCCTGTCCGGGATCGGGATCGCGGCGGTGAACCCGCTGCTCGGCGCCGCGCTCTACCAACGGGTGCCTGCGGCGTTGCAGACCCGGGTGCTGGGCATCTCCGGCTCGGTGGCGTTCCTCGGCCTGCCGGTGGGCGCGCTGCTCGGCGGCTGGTCGGTGGCGCTGTTCGACCTGGGCCCGGCGTTGCTGGCGATGTCGGTGGCCTGCCTGGTGCTCACCGTGGCGCCGCTGCTGTTCCTGCGCTCCGGCGCCGGCCGGCCGGCGCCGGAGCCGGTCGCCCCCACCCCGGCCTGACCGCGGTGTCGGAGCGACCGCTGCGCCGCGGCGCGCACCGCCACTCTCCCGACGGGCCGGTGGTCACCAGCCAGTCCGTGGCGAACTTCGCCGCCGGCCAGATCGCACGCACCACGATGGTGATGGTCAGGGTGAACGACGCCGGCCCGCGCTACGCGACCAGGAACATCCGGCTCCTGAACGTCAGCGGCGGCACGACGCATGTCATCGTCACGCTGCACGGCTGGTTCAACCGGCCGCCGACCGCCTGAGCCCGGCCGCCGCCCGCCTGAGCCCGGCCGTCCGAGCGGTCGGGGCGGCGGACCGCTTCCCCCGTCCCGACCGCTCGGCTAGCCTCCCGGTCATGTCATCGACGTTGACCGAGGCCACGGATCCCTGGTGCCTGCGCCCCGGCGAGGCCGCCGACCTGCTGCGCGACCATCCGTGGCACCGGTTCGTGGTGCTCGGCGACAGCGTCGCGGAGGGCCTGTGCGAGCCGCTCGACGGCTACCCCGACGTGCAGTGGGCCGACCGGATCGCTGCCGAGCTGCGGGCGGCGCGGCCGGAGCTGGCGTACGTCAACCTGGGGCGGCGCGGTCTGCGGGCGCACGAGGTGCGGGCCACGCAACTGGCCGACGCGCTGGCGTTCCGGCCGGACCTGGCGCTTGTGGTGTGCGGTGGCAACGACGCGTTCCGGCCCGGGTACGATCCCGACGCGGTCGACGGGGAACTGGTCGCGATCATCACCGCGCTGCGTGACGCCGGGGCGGACGTGATCACGGTGGGCATGTTCGACGTCTCGCACAGCCCGGCGGTGCGGGACACGCTGCGGGCCGGGCTGGGCGCGCGGATACGTCGGCTGGCCCGGCACACCCGCGCGGTGGCCGAGCGCCTCGGCACGCTGCACGTGCACCTCACCGACCACCCGCTGGTCGCCGACCCCTCGCTCTACAGCGGCGACGGCCGCCACGGCAGCGCCCGCAGCGACGCCGTCGCCACCGCGGAAACGCTCCGGGTCCTCGCCGCCCACCGCACCCGTCGCCGGCCCGCCGCGACCCGGCCGGTCACCGGCGTCTGACCGGCCGGGCCGACCGGTCGACCACCCGGTGACGGCCGCCGCCCCTGACCGGTGCTGGCCGGTCCGGCGTCGGCCTTCGGGCGACCGGGCGGAGAGCGACGCTCACCAGGCCGCCCCCGAACGGGCGCCGATTCGGGCGGACGCGCGGACCGTGCCGGGAAAGGGGGCCGTCGCCGTCGGCGAGGGTACGGGTGCGAGTGCCTTTCGCGTTGATGGCGTAAACGACTCACCACCTCGCGACCCCGGCACCGCGGCGGCCTGGCCGGTGGCCACGCCACCACCCGCACGGACGTGCTCTCGCGACGTCGGGATCGGAAGCCGGGTCGGTGAGTCGTTTCTGCGCTCAGGTCGGAAGGCAGCCCGACCGACCTCGTCCCCGCCGCCACCACCGCACACCGCCAGTTGATCAAGGAGTTGGCGTCGGTCCGGCGATGCACCGGGGCGCGAACTCCTCGGTCACCTCATCGCCATGGGCTCGGCGGCGGATCGGAGGGATCGGGGGGAAGAACGGGCGGTCCGGGACGGTCGGGCGTCAGGAGGCCGGTGAGAAGGGCACGGAGGGTGCGGGCGAAGAGGTCGCCGTCGGGCGGGGGCGCGGCGTCGGCGAACGCGGCGGCCAGATGGGGGTACGCCGCCAGGTCGACGTGGTCGAACGTGACCGTGCCGGTGGCCGCCGCGCTGCGGGCGAAGAGCGTGACCACGCCGGTGACCATGGCGACCGCCTCGAACTTGGCGGCGACGCCGGCCGGCACCGGTTGCAGGATGCGCAGGCAGGCGTCGAAGTAGGCGAGCGTGTTCGGCCCGGGCGACGCGGGCCGGCCGAGCGCGTCGGCCAGCCACGGGTGCCGCCGGTGCAGCGCGAGCTGGCGGCGGGCCAGCCGCAGGAACTGCTCGACCCAATCGCCGTCGTCGTCCGGATAGGGCCGCAGCTCCCCCACACACCTGTCGACCATCAGGTCGAGCAGGTCGTCGCGGGACGACAGGTGCCGGTAGAGCGAGCCGGCGGCCATGTCCAGCGCGCCGGCCACCGCCCGCATCGACACGGCGTCCAGCCCGCCGGCGTCGGCGAGTGTGACCGCGGCGGCGGCGATCTCGTCCCGGCCGTGGGTCGGGGTCGGCCCGCGGCTGCCGCGTGGCGGCCGGCTCCAGATCGACGGGCCGGGAGTTCCGCCGCCGGCCGGATTCGTGGATGCGCCGCTCACCATCCCACTGTAAACTGCAAACGACGTTCGCAGTTTTATGGGGTCGGAGGGAGCGGTCATGCAACGGATCACGGCCACGGACGGCGCGGGCATCGTCCTGCACTCCACGGGCAGCGGGCCGGGGCTCGTGGTGGTGCACGGCGGCGGGGTGACGATCGCGGAGTACCGCCGGCTGGCCGCACGGCTCGCCGAGCGGTTCACCGTGCACCTCTACAACCGGCGGGGCCGGGCGGACGCCCCACCCCGCCGCGAGCCGTACACGGTGGAGCAGGAGATCGACGACCTCGGCGCGGTGCTCGCGCACACCGGCGCCCGGTGGGCGGTCGGGCACAGCTACGGCGCGTTCGTGGTGCTGCGGGCCGCGCTGCGGCTGCCGCTGGAGCGGATCGCGGTCTACGACGTCCCGCTGCGGCTGGCCGGACGCGGCATGCCGATGGCGTTCCTCGAACCGGCCGAGGCGGCCGTCCGGGCCGGGCAGACCGCCCGGGCCCTGGCGATCGTGGGCGCCGCCGTCGACCCGCAGAACCCGGCGTCGCGGCTGCCGCTGCCGGTCCGGGCCGCGATCACCCGGCTCTTCCTGCGCACCGAGATCGGGCGCACCATGGGCGCGCTGGTCGGGATGACGCTCGCCGAGTCACGGCAGATCCTGGTGCACGACGGGCCCGCCGAGCAGTACGCCGGCATCACCGCCGACACGCTCCTGATCAGCGGCGCCCGGGCCGCGCCGTTCTTCACCGAGACCAACGAGCTGCTGGCCACCGTCCTCCCGCACGCCCGCACGCTGCGCGTGCCCGGCAGCCCGCACAACGGCATCGCCGTGGCGCCGCCCGCCCTGATCACCCCCCTGACCGCCTTCTTCACCACCCCGGCCCAGGGCGGGATCAGTCGGTGAGCAGGATGCCGGACATCAGCACGCCGCGGGCCAGGTTGAGGACGCCCTCGCAGCCCGGGTAGCCGACCCGCGCCAACGCGCCGGAGGCGGTGCGGTCGAACAGGTACGGCGCGAGGCTGTACGGGACGTCGGCGGTGACCGTCTCGCCGGTCTCGATCCGCACGAAGTCCATCGCCACCCGGTCCGCCTCGTGGTAACGCTGGAGGATGTGGCCGCCCGCGTCGATCGCGGCGCGTACCCCGTCCTCCCACGCCACCGCGCTCAGCTCCGGCCCGATCAGCACGCCGTGTCCGGCCGACCCGCCGGCCGGCTTGGCGACCAGCTCGGCCTGCTCGGCCAGCGCCCGGTCGAGCTGGTCGGCGGTGAGCGCGACGGTGTGCGGGACGTACCGGCGGACCAGCACCCGGTCGGGCTCCGGCAGCAGGTCCAGGTCGGCCCAGAGCCAGGCGTAGTTCAGCTTGTTGCTGAGCAGCCAGGCGGCGCTGCTGACGAACATCGGCAGCGTGCCGGCCGCCAGCGCGCCGGCCACCGCGTCCAGGCCGGCGCCGGGCGTGACCCGGTTCGGCACGAACAGCCGGAACAGCGCGTCCACCGGGGCGCCGTCGACCACCAGCCGACGTTCGGCGTCCAGCGTGGCGGTGGCGACCGGCGCGATCACCAGGTCGATGCCGAACGGCCGGGCCTGGTCGACGAGCGGCGAGAGGATCCGGATGAACGTCTCCGGGTCGTCCAGCCCCGGATACTCCGCCTCGAAGTCCATCAGCAGCGCCACCCGTGCGCCGTCGGGCAGGCCGAGCGTGTCCCGGATGGCGACGAACCGCTGGTCCAGCAGGGACGGCGCGGGCCGCACCCGGTCCAGCAGGCCGGCGTCGCGGTACAGCTCCGCGTACCGCTGGATCACGGTGTCGGCGTCGAAGCCGCCGCCGAGGCTGCTGTCGATGTTGTACTCCACGATGCACGGCACGCCACCGGAGAACAGCACGTCCGGCCGGTACGCGGCCAGCAGCCCGTCGTGCAGCTCCTCGTCCGGGTCGAGCAGCCGGGTCTCCCCGTCCGGCACGTCGAGCAGCCGGCGCAGCTCACCGGCGGTGCGGGCGCGCCGCTGGCACGCCTCCAGGATGAGCTGGGCGATCCGGTCGCAGACCTCGTTCAGCTCACGGAACGCGTCCGCGGTGAGCACCGGCGGGCGGGCCAGCCGCCACCGCGTGTTGTAGGTGGCCCGGCCGTGGAAGATCTTCTCCCAGGCGCCGGCGCCGGCCGTCACCATGGCCGACCGGGTGGACTCGGGCAGGTCGGTCCACGCCGCGCCGAGCGGCGGCCACGGGTAGTTCGGGTCCATCGTTCATCCGTCCTTGAGGGTCAGTTGGATGGCGGCGGTGAGCTGGTCCCGGCCGGGTTGCACGGCCCGGTCCAGGGCCGGCGCGAACGGCAGCACCGCACCGTCGGGCCGGGTGACCCGCCGCGGCGGGACGGCCAGCCGGACCCGCTCCACCACGGTCGCGATGATCTCCCCGGCGATGCCGCAGGACCGGTTGCCGTCGTCGACCACGACGAGGCGTCCGGTGCGGCTCACCGAGTCGACGAGTCCGTCCCAGTCGAACGGGTACAGCGTGCGGGGGTCGAAGACCTCCACCGACGCCTGACCGGCCAGCTCCTCGGCGACCGCGAGCGCCTCGTGCACCAGGTGCCCGACCGCGACCACGGTGACGTCGTCGCCGGCCCGGCGGACCACGCCCCGACCCAGCGGCACCGGCGCCGGGTCGGCCACGTCCTCCCGCAGATCCAGCGCGCCGGCCGGGGCGAAGACCACCACCGGGTCGTCGCAGCGGATCGCGGAGACCAGCAGCCCGTACGCGTCGGCCGGGGTGGCCGGCACCACGGTGGTCACCCCGACGTGGGCGAACAACGCGTACGGGTGGTCGGAGTGCTGCCCGGCCCAGCCGGTACGGGAGCCGGAGCCGGGCACCAGGTAGGTGACCGGCACCGCGCACTGGCCGCCGGTCATCAGCGGGAACTTGTGCGCGTGGTTGACGATCTGCTCGAAGACCAGGAACAGCAGCGACGGGATCTGGAACTCCACCACCGGCCGGGCCCCGGCCAGCGCCGCGCCGGTGGCGAAGCTGGTGAACGCCTGCTCGGACAGCGGTGTGTCGCGCACCCGCTCCGGGCCGAACTTCTTCACCAGCCCGGTGGTGACGTTGGCGGCGGCCACCCGGATGTCCTCGCCGAGAACCACCACCGACTCGTCGCGGGTCATCTCGTCGGCGAGCGCCCGGGTGAGCGCCCTACGGTAGGAGAGCCGGGGCATCAGCCACCTCCGGTCCGGGCGGTCAGCCCACTGGCGTACAGGTGGTCCAGGGCGGTTGCCGGGTCCGGGTGCGGGCCGGCCAGCGCGAAGTCGACGGCGGCGGCCAGCACCGCCTCGACGGCGGCGTCGATCCCGGCCCGCGTCGCCGGGTCCAGCCGCGCGCCGGCGATCTCGACCGGGTCGCGGGAGCGGCCGTCGGCCACCTCCTGCGGCGGCCGGTAGTCGAGGCGTACCCGGTGTTCGAAGGTGTGGTGGGCGTCGAACCGGTAGGTGTGCGCCTCGATCAGCTCGGGCCCGCCGCCGGCGCGCATCCGCGCGACGGCGGCGGCTGCCGCCGCGCGTACCGTCTCCGGGTCCTGGCCGTCGACGGCGGTCGCCGGCATGCCGAACGCCTCGGCCCGCCCGGCGATCGTGCCGGCCACCGCGCCGGCGACCGGCATGGTGGTGGCGTAGCCGTTGTTCTCGCAGACGAACAGCACCGGCACCCGCCAGAGCGCGGCCAGGTTGAACGCCTCCAGCAGCATCCCCTCGTTGACCGCGCCGTCGCCGAAGAACGTGGCGCCGACCAGGTCGGCGCCGCGCCGGCGGCGCTCCCACACCGCGCCGGTGAGGATCGCGCCGGCGGCCCCGACGATGGCGTTGGCGCCGAGCACGCCGACGCCGAAGTCGGCGGCGTGCATCGACCCGCCGCGGCCCCGGTTGAGCCCGGTGACCCGGCCGCACAGCTCGGCCAGCATCCGGGCCGGGTCGGCGCCCTTGGCCAGCACGTGTCCGTGCCCGCGGTGGGTGCCGGTCACCAGGTCACCGGTGGTCAGCGCCGCGCAGACCCCGGCGGCGATCCCCTCCTGACCCAGGTACGGGTGGATGCCGCCGACGATCTCCCCGGCGTCGACCAGCTCGATCGCGCGCTCCTCGAAGCGCCGGATCAGCCGGACCGTCCGGTAGAGCGCGGCCGGGTCGGGGCCGGTCACGCCGGACGGCCCTCCTTGATGGCGGCGAGGATGTCGTCCCAGAGGCGGGCCCGGGCGGCCAGCGCGTCGTTGACCGTGTCCGCGCACTCCTGCCACTTGGTGTCGTCGTCGCCGCACAGGTCGGCGAGCATCTGCATGGCCATCGGGGTGTGCTGCTCGCCGTCGACCTCGATGTGCCGCTCCAGGTAGTCGACGAACGTGTTCAGCCGGTTGCTGCGCTCGTTGACGGCGACGACCTGGGTGAACATCTCCGGGATGAGGTCCTCCCGGCCGAACGCGAACGCCGCCGCCTGGCAGTGCACCGGGGTGGTCTCGATGATCCGCCAGGTGGTGCCCGCGAACGCCGCCGACGGCGCCGGCACCCCGGCCGCGCCGAACGACTCGGTCACCGGCCGACCGGCGCGCAGCAGGTCCACCAGCTTGTCGACGGGGGTGGTGTCCGCGCCGGCCTCGGTCATGCCGCGCACGTAGAGCTCGAAGTGGCTGATGTAGCCCTCGCCCAGCTCGTCGCTCTCCTCGACCATGACGATGTCGTTGATCAGGCGGCGGCTGCCGGTCGGGCCGGTCGGGATCCACGGGACCGTGACACAGGTGAGCTGGCGCTGCAACGACTTCAGCAGGGACATGAAGTCCCAGACCGCGAAGACGTGGTGCTCCATGAACGTCACCAGCGCCTCGTGGGTGTCCAGGTTGGCGTAGAGCGGGTGGTTGACCACCACGTCGCGGCGTTCGGTCACCGCCCGCTCCAGCCGCTCGATGCCCGGGTGCGTCTTTCCCCAGTCGTACCGTGACATGTGTCAGCCTCCCTGCTGGGCGCGGTCGCGCCAGATGACCGGGCAGTAATCGGGGTCCGCGTAGTCCGGCCGGCCCTCGTGGGTGCGGCGGACCAGCACGTCGTGGTTGTACGCGGCGAGTGAGCCGTCGGAGAGCGGATACTCCCGCCAGGCGTTCTCGCCGTCCTGCAGATGCAGCGAGATCGCCCGCCGGGGGCGCCCGCTGACGTTCGCACCGCTGCCGTGGTAGGTACGGCAGTGGTGGAAGCTCATGTGCCCCTTGGGGATCACCATGGGGATCTTGCGGATCTCGGCGTGGTTGTACGCCGCGTTCTCGGCCAGCATCGTTTCGAGCTGGCCACGGTCCCGGTCGGCGAAGTGCCGCACCACCGTGTCGTCCGCGCCGATCTCCCGCCACCGGTGCGAGCCGTCGACCATGGTGATGGTGCCCATCTCCACGCCGCAGTCGTGGAACGGGATGAACGCGGTGAGCATCTCCTCCGACGACGAGGACGCCCAGTAGTGCTTGTCGAAGTGCCAGGGCACGATGTTGGACGGCTCGCCGGCGATCGGCGGCTTCCAGATCAGCGTGGACTGGAAGATCCGGATCTCGGTGGCCCGGGCCAGCCGGGCCGCGACCGCCCCGATCAGCGGCTTGCGCAGGATGCGGGCGATCCCGTCGTGCTCGTGGTGGACGTAGTCGTTGTGTCGCTGCACGTCGCCGCGCGACGGCTCCCAGTAGGCCAGCTTCGGCGGGCGTACCGGCAGCCGCCGGTCCCGTTCCCCGGCGTAGTAGCCGTCGGTCGCCGCCACGAGTTCGTCCACCTCGTCGTCGGTGAGCAGCTTCTTCGACAGGTACCAGCCGTGCTCGACGTAGTGCCGGACGTCGTCGTCGGAGGGCAGCAGCGCCTCCTCCTCGGCGGTCAGCCCGGGATCGATCGTGGTCATGCCGAGCCGGCCGGGCATGGCCTCACGGCCCTCGCTTCGCTCGGTGCGTTCACTCATGCTGTCACCCCTCCGGCCGCGACGACGGGGGTCGCCCCCGCCGCGGCCAGTTCACGTTCCTTCGCCTCGTAGAGCGCCTTGATGTTGCCGCTGCCGAAGGTGCGTGCCCCGCGCCGCTCGATGACCTCCAGGAAGAGCGTGCGACGCACGTGCATCGACTCGGTGAAAATCTGCAGGAGCTGGCCGTCGTGGTCGGAGTCGACCAGGATGCTCAGCTCACGCAGCCGGTCCACCGGCGCGTCCAGCCGGCCGACCCGTTGTTCCAGGTCGTCGTAGTAGGCGCCGGGCGTGCGGGCGAAACGCACGCCCCGCCCGGCGAGCGCGCCGACGGTGGCGACGATGTCGTCGGTGCGCAGCCCCAGGTGCTGCACGCCGGCCCCGGCGTGCCAGCGCAGGAAGTCCTCGATCTGCCCGGGTCGGGCACCCGTGTCCGGCTCCAGCAGCACCAGGGTGACCTGCCCGGACGGGCTCTGCACCACCTTGGAGTTCATCGCCTGCCCGCCGACCTCGACGTGCTCGGTGAAGATGTGCGCGAAGCCGAACACCTTCTCGTAGTGGGCCACCGTCTCGTCGAGCTGCCCGGGCGGCACGCAGACCGCCAGGTGGTCGACCTCGGCCAGCAGCGCGTCGCCGTCCGGCGCGGCGACCGGCTCGATCGCGCCGGGCAGGAACACGCTCCGGTCCCCGCGCCGCTCCACGAGCCGGTGCAGCACGTCGCCGAAGCCGCCGACCTCGGCGATCACCACCTCGGCGTCCGCGCCGGTGTAGGCGCGCGGCGGCGTCACCCCGGTCGCGCCGCGGGCCACCAGCTCCGCGTACGCCCCGGCGGCGTCGTCGACCGCGAGCGCGACCACGGCGATGCCGTCGCCGTGCCGGTGCACGTAGGTGGCGGCCGGGTGTTCCGCGGACAGGCCGGTGGTCAGCAGCAGCCGGATGCCGGCCTGGGCCAGCAGCAGGGACCGCTGCCCGGCCAGCCCGGTCTCCGGTCCGCCCTGGCCGTGCAGCCGGAACCCGACCGCGGTGTCGAAGTAGAAGGCCGCCTGCCGGGCGTCCCCCACGTAAAGCTCCAGATGGTCTATGCCGTTGATGTGCATGGGCTTCCCCCTGTTCCCCCCGTGGTGGCGACCCGGGCTCGTCGCCCGGGCATGGAGTCGGGTCAGGCCGCGGCCGGGGTGGCGACCCGGCGCAGCAGCAGGCTGACGTTCTGGCCGCCGAACCCGAACGAGTTCGACAGCGCGTGGTCGGTGCCGGTGGACCGGGGCACGTTACGGACGTGGTCCGCCTCGCACTCCGGGTCCGGGTCGTCCAGGTGGTAGGTGGGCGGGAGCAGGCCGCGCCGCAGCGCGAGCGCGGTGGCCGCGGCCTCCAGCACGCCGGACGCGCCGAGCAGGTGCCCGGTGAGCGCCTTGGTGGAGCTGACCGGCACGCCGCCGACGCCGAACACGCCGGCAAGCGCGGTCGTCTCCGCGATGTCGCCCAGTTTGGTGCCGGTGCCGTGCGCGTTGACGTAGCCGACGTCCGCCGGCCCGATCCCACCGGCCGCGAGCGCCCGGCGCATGCACGCGGCTGCCCCGGCGCCGTCCGGCCGCGGCGCGGTCGGGTGGTACGCGTCGGTGTTGGTGCCGTAGCCGGCGACCTCGGCGTAGCCGGTGACGCCCCGGGCGGCGGCGTGCCCGGCCCGTTCCAGCACCAGCAGCGCCGCGCCCTCGGCGAGCACGAAACCGTTGCGCCGCTTGTCGAACGGCCGGCTCGCCTCGGTGGGCTCGTCCCAGCCGCGGGCCAGCGCCCGGGCGTTGCCGAACGTGTCGGCGAACGTGCCGAACAGCGGCGCCTCGCTCGCCCCGCAGACCACCACGTCGGCCTCGCCGGCGCGGATCAGGCGTACCCCGTCGGCGACGGCCTGGGCGCCGGAGGCGCAGGCCGTGCCCACCGACGAGCTGTAGCCGCGGATGCCGTGCGCGATGGCGATCCGGGCCGACGGCATGTTCGGCAGGATGCCGGTCAGCAGGTACGGGCTGACCGCCGCCCGGCCGCGTTCGGCACGGGCCACGACCTGACGTTCCAGCGTGGCCATCCCGCCGACGCCGCCGACGATCACCGCGATCCGCTCCGGGTCGACGTCGCGCCCCACCTCGATGCCGGCGTCGGCGAGCGCCTCGGCGGCGGTGAGCAGGGCGAGCAGCACGACCCGGTCGAGCACCTTCGTCTCCGGTCCGGAGGCGACGCTGCGCGGGTCGATGTCGGGCAGCACGCCGGCCACCTCCAGGCTGTCCCGCGCGGGGTGCCCCTCGGGGGGCCGGCGCAGACCGGAGCGGCCGGTGAGCAGCGCGTCGAACGTCTCCGCGACGCCGCGACCGGCCGGCGTGAACAGCCCCATGCCGGTGATCACGGCGGTCATGACGGCGCCTCGGTCAGGTAGCGCTCGCGCAGCGCCACCTTGCGCACCTTGCCGGTCACGGTGACCGGGATGTCCTCGGCGCGTACCGGCACCACCCGGCGCAGCGTGGCGGCCACGTCCGGGTCGAGCGCCGCGCGGATCGCGGCGGTGCGGTCCTGGGCCGGGTCGGCGCCGGCCGCCAGCTCCAGCAGCACGTCGGTGGTGACCGTGCCGTCGGCCTCCTTGACGATCACCACGGTGCAGTCGGTGACGTCGGCGCAGGCGGCGAGGATCCGCTCCTCGGACAGCGCGGTGAAGAACCGCTTCCCGCCCGCCACCTCGACCGAGTCGACCGCCCGGTCCAGGTGGTAGTAGCGGCCGTCGTCGTCGGCGTACACCAGGTCGCCGGTGAGGTACCAGCCGCGCAGCCGGAACCGGTAGGTGGTGACCGAGTCGTTCCAGTAGCCCCGGAACAGCGACGGCGAGTCGATGCCCAGCCAGCCGACCTGCCCGGCCGGCAGCTCGTTGCCGTCGGCGTCGAGCACGGCCACCCGCGCGAACCGGTACGGGCGGCCGACGCAGCGACCGTAGCGGTCGGTGTCCACGGTGTGCGTGATGTGGAACATCGAGTGTCCCATCTCGCTGGAGCCGAGCCCGTCGATGAACACCGAGCCGGGCACCCGGGTCACCCCGGCGCGGGTCACCACGTCCCGCGAGCCCACCGCAACCAGCCGGCGCACGTGCGGCTCGTGCGAGCAGTCACCGGTGTTGAACCACAGCCGCACCGAGTCCAGGTCGTAGCCGGACAGGTCGAAGCGGGCCAGCTCGGCCCAGGTCATCGAGAAGCCGAAGACGCCGTCCGGCCGCCACCGCTGGATCGCGTCGAGCACCCGTTCGCCGCCCTGCTCGGAGAGCAGGTACATCGGGGCCCGGTTGCCCAACGCCTGGTTGACCATGAGCACGGTGGCGGTGTGCGGGGCGGGCAGCGCGTTGAGGATCCGGGTGGTGCCCTGCGCCTGCGGCATGGACAGCAGGTGCCGGGTGGCGGCGAAGAGGCTGGCGTGCGAGTGCAGCACCGCCTTCGGCACGCCGGTGGTGCCGGACGTGTGCGTGATGACGATCGGGTCGTCGGGGTGGTGCCGGTAGTGCGCGGGCGCGGCGGCCGGATCGCCGGCGCCGGCGTGCGCCGGCTCACCGAGCAGCGGGGCGCCCAGGTCGTGCCCGGCCAGCGCGGCGGCGTGGTCGGCGTCGGCGAGCACACCGGCGGCGCGCAGCCGGCGGATGTACTCGGCGGCGATCTCCGGGCGCAGCCGGCCGTTCATCAGCGCCGGGATGGCGCCGAGGCGGGTCAGCGCCAGGAACGACAGCACCATGTCGGCGGCGGTGCCGGCCCAGACCGCGACCGGATCGCGTGGCTGCACGCCGCGTTCGTGCAGCCAGGCCGCCCGGGCGGTGACCATCCGGTCGAGTTCGCCCAGGGTCAGCGGGGTCTCGGCCGGGTGGCCGTCGACAGCGGTGTCGAAGGTGAGCCCCGGCCCGTCCGGGTCGGCGCCGTGGGCCAGCACCCGGGCCAGCACGTTGCCCGCGCCCAGTTCGGTGTCGGCGGCAAGCGCGCCGCGTAGACCTTTCGTCCTCATTGACGTGTCTCCTCCCCCAGCAGCACCGCGGTCGCCTCGCCCGGCGCTCCGTCCGGTGCCGGTTCGATCAGGATCAGCAACGCCTGCGCGGCGTCGCCGTCGTGGCACAGCAGGTCCACCTCGGCCTCGCCCTCGGTCCGGGGGTCCCCGGTCGGGCTCAGGCACACCACCGGCCCGTCCAGTCCCCAGCGCGCCGCCACGTGCCCGGCCACGCTGTTCGGCACCGACTGGAAGAAGAACAGCGGCCCGATCCGCCCGCCGCCGGCCACCGTCTCCCGCACGTGCGCCGCCCCGGCCGCGTCGCCGCCGGCGCTGACCAGCACCACCGCCGTCCGGTTGCCGGCCGGCAACGGCCCGGCGCCGTACCGCCGGGTGAGGCACCGCTCGGCGACGGCCACCACCAGCGGGTGGAACGCCGAGAACACGAACCCCGGCACCCCCGGCGGCACCCCGTCCCCGTCCTCCGGCCAGCGCGCCTCGGCCAGCACCCTCCACCTCGTTGATCTTGCAGTTGGTGCCTCCTGGCCGGGCGTTGTGCCCGTCTTGTCGGGGCGGGAAGTGCAAGATCGCGGGGTGGGGTGGGTCGGCGCGGTCACGGGGCACCCACCAGGAGTGCGGTGTTGGCGCCGCCGAAGGCGGCGTTGAGGGTCAGCGCGTAGGGGGTCGGGGCGGGTCGGGGGGCGTCGCGGATGACGTCGAGCGGGCAGTCCGGGTCCGGGCCCAGCCAGCCGGCGGTGGGCGGCAGCTTGCCGCGCCCCAGCGTCAGCACGGTGACCACCAGTTCGAGCAGCCCGGACGCCTCCAACGCGTGCCCGTGCACCGACTTGGTGGCGCTGACCGGCAGCCGCCCGGCCAGGTCGCCGAAGACCCGGACCAACGCCGCCGCCTCCGAGGCGTCGCTGAACGGGGTGCCGGTGGCGTTGGCGTTGACGTAGCCGACCTCGGCCGCGGGCAGCCCGGCCCGGCGCAGCGCCGACTCGACCGCCCGGGCCAGCCCGAGCCCGCCCGGGTGCGGCTGGCAGGCGTGGTAGGCGTCCCCGGCGCGGCCCCAGCCGGCCACCGTGGCCAGCGTCGGCGCGCCCCGTCGGGCGGCGGCGTCGGCCGACTCCAGCACCACGGCGACCACCCCGTCACCGAGCAGCAGTCCTTTTCGGCCGGCGCTGAACGGGCGTACCGCCCCGTCGGCGGCGAGCGCCCGGCCGGCGTCGAAGAGCGCGTACTGGTCGGGTTCGACCAGGTAGCCGGCCGCGACCACGACCCGTTGCAGATCGCCGCGCCGGATCAGCGCGGCGGCGTCGGCGACCGCGGTGCTCGCCGAGACGCAGGCGCTGGTGTAGACCCGGGTGGGTCCGCCGAGGCCGCAGCGCTCGGCCAGGTGACCGACGAGCGCCGGCACCGGCGGCCCGAGCCGACCGCCGACCGCCGCGCCCGGCACGTCCGACGGTTCCGCCGGTCGCTCGGGTACGGGCAGCGAGTGCGGCCCGCCGTGGGTGGCCAGGAACAGCGCCGTGCCCGCCCGGTCGGCCCGGTCCAGCCCGGCGGCCCGGCCGGCGCGGTCGACCGCGTCGGCCAGCTCGTCGGCGAGCGTGCCGACGTCGGGCAGCGTGGCCGCCACGGTGACGCGTCGGCCGGTGGTGTCGAAGCGGCGCACCGGGCGGAACGCCGGGGCGCCGGTGAGCACCCCGGACAGCAGCGCGTCGGCGCCCCTGCCGAGGGCGCTGACCGCGTGCATGCCGATGATCCGTACGGGGCCCCGCTCAGCCATCTGCGGGAGCGGTCAGCGAGGCGCGGAACACGGTCAACGCGTCGTCGACGGTGCGGACGCCGGCGACCTGGTCGTCGGTGAGGTCCAGGCGGCGGTCGAACCGCTGCTCGACGAGGTGCACCAGCCAGGCCAGTTCCATCGAGCCGAGCCGGTCCGGGACCTGGTCGGTGGGCTTCGCGGTCAGTTCGGCGAGCATCTGCACCAGGTCAGCTCGCCCCAGGTCGGGCTGACCGGACATCAGGAGTTGTCGCTGTTCGCAGCCGCCCGGTCGGCGACCATGGTGGTGAACTCGCCGACCGTCATCAGGGCCAGCTTCTCCGACTCGTCGTCGGCGAACTTCAACCCGTACCGGTCCTCGACCCGGACGGCGAGGTCGGCCAGCGCCAGCGACTCCAGGTCGACGCCGGAGGGGCCGAGGGTGGTGGCGTCGTCGAGGTCTTCGACGTCGTAGTTCATGTCGGCGAGCTGGTCGATGACGAAGGTGCGGACCTCGTCGCGCATGGGTGGGACCTCATTTCGGGGTAACCAGTTTCCGGTGCCCGGTCGGGACACCGTGTCCGGATGGGCCGGCCGGGCCACCGGCGTCCAGCGGGAGCTGACGCGGCGACTGCTCCGGCGCACGGGTGGCGCGCCGGCCGGTCGGGGGCGGGGATCGGGGTGGGCCGGGCGGCCGGAGGACGCCCGGTGGTGCTCGCGCAGCGGGCCGGTCACGTGGCCGCGTCCCGCAGCGCCGGGGCGGAGCGGACCAGCTTGCCGGTGGTGGTGCGGGGCAACTGGTCGAGCAGGTGCAGCGTGCGGGGCCGTTTGAAGCCGGCCAGCCGCTCGGCGATCAGGTGGTCCAGCGTCTCCTCGGTCGTCGCGCCGTCGGTCTGCACGTAGGCGCTGATCCCGTCGTCCCAGACCACCACCGCGGCGGTCACCCCGGGCAGGCCGGCGACGGTGGCCTCCACCTCGGTCAGGTCGACCTTCAGGCCACCCACCGACACCTGCGAGTCGAGCCGGCCCCGGATCGTCACCAGCCCGGTCTCCGGGTCGACCACGCCGGCGTCGCGGGTGTGCAGCCAGCCGTCGGCCCAGCGGGTCGGGTCGGCGAGCCCGACGTACGGGTTCGCCGGGCAGCTCACCCACAGCTCGCCGTCCTGCTCCCGGACCCGGATGCCCGGGGCCGGCGCGATGGCGGGACGGTTGCGCCCGTACAGGTCGGTGCCGATGACACCGACCTCGGTCATCCCGTACATGTTGCCCAGCGGGACGCCGTAACGGTCGGTGAAGGCGCGGGCCACCGCGGCGGGCACCAGCTCACCGCCGGTGGTCATGCGCGCGAACTGGGGCAGCGGGCCGGAGGGCACGGTGGAGGCGAGCAGCCCGATGTGGAACGGCACGCCGAGCACGGTGGCCGGGGTGTCCTGGGCGGCGATCGCGGCGAGCACGGCGTCGCCGCTGAGCCGTTCCGGCGGGCACAGCTCGACGCCGGCGTGCAGGCCGTAGAGCAGGCCGCCGACCAGGCCGAGCACGTGCACCATGCTGGGCAGCAGGACGATGCGCTCGCCGGGCCGCGCCACCCCGTCGATCTCGGTGTAGCGACGCACCTCGGCGACCAGGTCGGCGGCGGTGCGGCCGATCACCTTGGACGGGCCGGTGGAGCCGGAGCTGAGCTGGATGACCGCGTGCGGGCTGCCGGCCGGACGGTCGGCGTACGCGGTGACGCCGGCGTCGACGTCGACGAAGACGCGCAGCGCGCCGCCGCCGGAGCGTACCGGCGCGACCACCACCTGCGGGGTGAGCCGGCGCAGCGCCCGGTCGACCTCGTGGTCGGTGAGCCGGTGGTCGAGCAGCACCGCCTGGGCGCCGCTGCGCCAGGTGGCCAGCAGGTGCGCCACGTACGCCAGCGACGGGGGCAGGCGCAGCGCCGCCGCGCCGCCGGCACGCAGCCCGGCCCCGGTCAGCCGGGCCTGCGCCTCGCCGACCAGTCGGCGCAACGTGCCCCGGTCGACCGGGTCGGGCAGGCGGAGACAGACGTCACTGTCGCGCCCGGCGAGCAGGATGTCGTCCACCCAGCCCGCCGTCGATACGGCATCTTGCGCCCCGGTCACGACCCGCCACCGCCCAGCCTTAAAGTGGGCGGGAACCCGCCCGAGAAGAATGCCCTTCGCGTTCGCTGCCCGGAACACTACGAGGGCCTTCTCGGCATCACCAGATGCAAATGGCTAGATCCAAAACAGCGGCTGGGTGGATTGCTCAGGCTCGATCGGACAGGCAGGATCGGGCGCACGCCGGCACAGTGGCCCGCCGGCCGCGTCGCCGTGCGCGACCGCCGGTGCCCCGGGCAGGGCGGGTCAGCGGTCGACGGCGGGCGGCGGCGCGGCGCCGCGCAGCACCAGCGCGCTGTTGAACCCGTCGAAGCCGCGCGCCCCGACCAGCGCGATCCGGCTGCGCGGCCGGCGCGGCTCCCGCAGGTACGTCAGCTCGCACCCGGGCGCGGGCTCGTCCGGCCCGGCGGAGGCGGGCAGCACGCCACGGGAGAACGCCAGCAGCGCGGTGGCCGCGTCCAACGCCGACCCGCCCTGGTGGGCCCGGCCGGTCAGCGGCTTCTGCGTGGTCACCGGCGGGGTCCGGTCGCCGAACACGGCACGCAGCGCGCTCGCCTCGGCCCGGTCGTACGCCGGCACCCCGAGCGCGTCCGGCCAGATCACGTCCACGTCGTGCGGCCGGACCGCGGCCCGCTCCAGGGCCAGCCGCAGCGCGCGGGCGTAGTGGGTCGGGTCGGGGCCGGCCGCCACGTCGGTCGGGGTGGCGTCGTGGGTGGCCGCCCAGCCGGTGATCTCCCCGTAGATCCGGGCGCCCCGGTCCAGCGCGTGCCCCAGTTCCTCCACCACGAACACCGCGCCGCCCTCGGCCGGCACGTACCCGCTCGCCGCGGCGTCGAACGGCCGGTACGCCCGCGCCGGGTCGGCGACGTCGCTGAGCAGGCCGGAACGGAGCTGGCAGGCCAGCGCGTACGGGCTCAGCGGGCACTCGGTCGCGCCGGCGATCACCACCGGCGTGCCGCGCCGGACGGTGCGTACCGCGTGCGCCAGGCTGTCCAGCCCACCGGCCGACTCGGAGACGGTGACGCCGGACGGCCCCTTGAACTGGTGACGGATGGACAGTTGCCCCACGCTGGCGGCGTAGAACCAGGCGATCGACTGGTACGCCCCGACGGTGCGGGTCGACCCGCCCCAGAGCCGTTGCAGCTCCCGCTGCCCGAACAGGTTGCCGCCGGACGAACTGGCCAGCGTCACCGCCCAGCGGTACGGGTCGGGCGAGACCTCCGGCAGCCCGGCGTCGGCCAGCGCCAGCCCGGTGGCGGCGAACCCGAGGTGCGTCCACCTGTCGGTCTGCACCCGCGCCCGGGTCCCGACGAACCCGGCCGGGTCGAAGTCGGCCACCTCGCCGGCCAGCCGGGTCGGATAGCCGGCCGGGTCGAACAGCGTGATCGGGCCGGTGCGCCGGGTGCCGGCGAGCACGGTGGCCCAGTGCGCGTCCGCGCCGACCCCGCTGGGCGCGACCACGCCGATGCCGGTCACCACCGCCCGGGCCGTCATGCCGGTGCCACGGCGAGCCGGCGGAACACCATCGCGGACTGGAAACCGCCGAAGCCGCTGCCCACCGAGAGCGCCACGTCCACCGGCACCTCGCGGGCCTCGTTCGGCACGTAGTCCAGGTCGCACTCCGGGTCCCGGGTGGTCCAGTTGGCGGTGGGCGGGACGACGCCGTACTCGATGGCCATGGCGCAGGCGGCCATCTCGATCGAGCCGATCGCGCCGAGCGAGTGCCCCACCATCGACTTGATCGAGCTGATCGGCACCCGGTACGCGGCCGGGCCGAGCGCCCGCTTGAACGCCGCGGTCTCGTGCCTGTCGTTCTGCCGGGTGCCGGAGCCGTGCGCGCTGACGTACGACACGGCCGACGGGGCGAGCCGGGCCTGGCGCAGCGCGTCGGTGATGGCGACCGCCATCTCCGCGCCGTCCGGGCGCAGGCCGGTCATGTGGAAACCGTTGCTGCGGCTGGCGTAGCCGGCCACCTCGCAGTAGACGTGCGCGCCCCGGCGGCGGGCGTGTCCGGCCTCCTCCAGCACCAGCACGGCCGCGCCCTCGGCCAGCACGAAGCCGTGCCGGTCGGCGTCGAACGGCCGGGACGCGTGCTCCGGGTCGTCGTTGTCCGGGCTGGTCGCGCCGATCGCGTCGAACGAGGCCACGGTGACCGGGGAGATCGGCGAGTCGGCGGCGCCGGCCAGCACGATGTCGGCCTCGCCGTCGGCGACGAGCTGGTGGGCGTACCCGATCGCGTCGATGCCGGAGGTGCAGCCGGTGGAGACCACCTGGGCCGGGCCGTGCAGGCCGTGCCGGCAGGCCACGTCCGCGGCCAGGCTGCTGGGCACCAGCGCCTGGTAGAGGTACGGGCCGCCGAGCGCGTGGTCGACCAGCCAGTGCCGGCCGGAGTCGCTGACCCGGACGTACTCCTGCTCCAGCGCCATGGTCCCGCCGACGGCGGTGCCGAGCACCACGCCGGCCCGCTCCCGCTCGGCGTCGGTGAGCGTCAGTCCGCTGTCCGCGAGCGCCTCGGCGGAGCAGGCGAGCGCGAACTGCACGTACCGGTCGGCGCGTTGCCGCTCGGCGAGCGTGATGCCGGCCGCGTCGGGGTCGAAGTCGCACTCGGCGGCGATCTGCGAGCGGAACGGTGACGGGTCGAAGAAGCTGATCCGCCGGGTGGCGGTGCGCCCCTCGGTGATGGCCTTCCAGAACCGGTCCCGGGTGGCGCCGCCGGGGGCCACCACGCCGACGCCGGTGACCACGGTGCGCCGGCCGGTCACGACGGATCCCGTGGCGGTGGGGCGGCGCTCTCGGTGTCGACGTGCCCGAGTTCCGGGCGGGGCGCGAGCGGACCGAGGTGGAAGACCACCTCGGCCGGCTCGTCGCCGGTGTTGCGCAGCCGGTGCCGGACGTCCTTCGGCACGTACAGCGCCTCCCCGGCGGCCACCGGGACCGGCTGGTCGTCCAGGTCGACGGTGATCGCGCCGCGCGCCACGTAGAGGAACTCCTCGCTGTACGGGTGGTAGTGCTCGGCGATCCGCTCCCCCGGGGCGAGCACGGCCACCCCCATGAACCCGGAGGTGCTGCCGACGGTCTTCGGGCCGAGCAGCACCCGCAGCTCACCGCCGCGCCGCCGGTCGGCGGGGACGTCGTGGACGGAGACCCGGGCGGTGGTGGTGTCGGTCATCGCGCGCCTCCCGCGTACGCCCGCTCGATCCTGTCCTTGATCACGGCGAGCTGGATCGCGCTGTTGGTGTTGATCCGCGCGGTCATGCCGGCGTTGTCGACCGGCGCGGTGGGCTTCATGGCGAAGTCCTGCGTCCAGGTCATCCGGGTGCCGCCGGGGATCTCCTCGTAGCGCCAGTGGATGCGCATGTACTCGAACGGACCGGTCTCCACCCGCCGGGCGTGCACCTCGCGGGTGGCCGGGTCGGCGGTGCGTTCGCTGACCCAGCTCCACGCCACGCCGTTCTCGTCCGGGTGCATGGTGAGCCGGAAGCGGACCGTGTCGCCGTCGCGGTGCAGGATCTCGGCCACCGCGTACTCGGTGAACAGCTCGGTCCACCGGGCCACGTCGTTGGTGATGTCCCAGACCAGCGGCAGCGGCGCGAGGATGTCCACCGCGTTCTCGGTGTGCCCCGGCGGGTCCGCGCGGCGGGCCACCAGGTCGGCGACGCCGGCGATGCTGAGTTCGCCGGCCTGCTCGGGGATCTTCACCCGCCACCGGTCGGCCACCACCGCGGCGAGTTCGAGCAGCGCCAGCGAGTCCATGCCCAGCTCCTCCAGGCTCGCCGCCGGGGTGGTGGCGGCGACGTCGGGGTCCAGGCCGCAGTGGGTCACCAGGATGTCGGTGATCTCGCTGGCGAGCGGTCGGTCGGGGGCGACGGTCATGGGTTCCTCCAGGTGGTCGGGCCGGTGGCGGGAACGGCGGGAACGGGGGTACGGCCGGTCGGGTCGGCCCCGGCGCGCGGGTCGGGCACGGCGGCGCGGTCGGTGTCGCTGGTGGCCGTGCCGGCGTCGCCCGGGGTGAGCAGGCGCTCGACCAGCGCGGTGGTGTGCCGGGCGGCCCGGAACGCCGGGTCGCGCAGCACCCGCCGGGCGAACGGGATGGTGGTCCGCACGCCGGGCCCGGCCACGTCGAACTCGGCCAGCGCGCGGTCGAGCCGGTCCAGCGCGGCGGCCCGGTCCGGCGCCCAGACCGCCACCTTGGCCAGCAGCGAGTCGTAGTGCGGGCTGACCAGGTAGCCGACGTGGCCGTGCGTGTCGACCCGGGTGAACGGGCCGCCCGGCGGGCGGAACCGCTCCAGGCGGCCGGGGGCGGGCGCGAAGTCGCGGTCCGGGTCCTCCACGTTGACCCGGCACTCGATGGCCACCCCGTGCAGGCGCACGTCGGACTGCCGCAGTCGCAGCGGCGTGCCGGCGGCCACGTGCAACTGCTCCTGCACCAGGTCGACGCCGGTGACCATCTCGGTGACCGGGTGCTCCACCTGGATCCGGCAGTTGATCTCCAGGAAGTGCGCGCGTTCCGCGTCGTCCACCAGGAACTCGACGGTGCCCGCGCCGGTGAAGCCGACCGACAGCGCGCCGCGCAGCGCGACCTCGGCGAGCGTGTCCAGGGTGGCCGGCCGCAGCGCGGGCGCCGGCGCCTCCTCGACGAGCTTCTGGTGCCGGCGCTGCACCGAGCAGTCCCGGGTGCCCAGGTGCACGCCGTTGCCGTGGTTGTCGCAGAGCACCTGCACCTCGACGTGGCGGGCGTCGGCGAGGTAGCGCTCGACGTACACCCGGTCGTCGCCGAAGGCGACCTGCGCGGCGGCGCGGGTGCGGGCGTACGCCCGGGGCAGCTCGGCGGCGGAGCGCACCACGGTCATGCCGCGTCCGCCGCCACCGGCCGCGGCCTTCACGATCACCGGGTAGCCGACCTCGGCGGCCACCGCCTGCGCCTCGGCGACGGTCGGCAGCGTCCGCACACTGCCCGGCGGCAGCGGCAGGCCGGCCCGGCTCATCAGCGCGCGGGCGGTGGACTTGTCCGCCAGCGCGGCCATCACCTGTGGTGGCGGACCGACGAAGACCAGCCCGTTCTCCGCGCAGATCTCGGCGAAGTCGGCGTCCTCGGAGAGGAAACCGTAACCGGGGTGGACGGCCTGCGCGCCGGTCTGCCGGGCCGCCTCGACGATCGCCGCGGCGTTGAGGTAGCTGCGACGGCTGGCCGCCGGCCCGATCCGGACCGCCTCGTCGGCCAGCCGCACCGGCAGCGAGTCGGCGTCCGCGCTGGAGTGCGCCACCACCGTGCGCACGCCCAGTTCCCGGCAGGCCCGCAGCACCCGTAGCGCGATCTCACCGCGGTTGGCGATCAGCACCTTGTCGAACATCAGGCGTCCCCACCGGGACCCGGGTCGAGCACGATCAGCGGCTGGTCGTACTCGACCGGCTTGCCGTCGGGGACGAGCACCTCGACCACCCGGCCGGCCTGACCGGCGGTCACCTCGTTCATCAGCTTCATCGCCTCCACGATGCCGATCACCTGACCCGGCCGGACCAGGTCACCGACCGCGACGAACGGCGCCGCGCCGGGCTCGGGGGCGCGGTAGAACGTGCCCACCACGGGCGCCCGCACGGTCGTCCGGTCGGCGTCGGGCGTCACCTGCGCGACGGGCCGCGACACCGGCTCACCGGCCGGGTCCCCGCCGGTACGCGGCGTCGGCGGCACCGGGTCGTGCCACTCCACCTCCAGCGCGGCGTCGCCGCTGCGCAGCCGTACCCGGCGGACCGGCCCGGCCAGGTCGTCGACGAGTTTGCGGGCCTGCCGGCGCAGCCCGTCCAGCACCTGCTCGGCCCCGGCGTCCGCCATCACGCCACCTCCGGCCGGTCGTCGACGGCGGCGCGCCGCGGCAGCGCCGTGGCACGGGCCGACGGGGACACGGATCGCGCCGCGCCGAAGCGGCGGAACCGCTGCCGGCGGCGGCGCACCAACGTGGCCGGCGGCACCGTGAGCAGCGGGGCCAGGTTCGCCGCGACCGCCCGGCGCAGCAGGTCGGCCGCGCCCGCCGGGTCGCCGTGCGCGGCCGGGTACGGCTCCGGCACCAGTTCGTCGACCACGCCGAGCCGGCACAGGTCGGCGCCGGTGAGCCGCAGCGCCCGGGCGGCCTGCGGGGCGGCGGCGCTGTCCGGCCAGAGGATCGCGGCGCAGCCCTCGGGACTGATCACCGAGTAGACGGCGTGCTCCAGCATGAGCACCCGGTCGGCGACGGCGAGGGCCAGCGCGCCGCCGCTGCCGCCCTCACCGGTGACCACCGCGACGACCGGGGTGGGCAGCACGCTCAGCGCGAGGATGTTCTCCGCGATCGCCGCGGCCTGACCCTGCTGCTCGGCGGCCACCCCCGGGTCCGCGCCGGGCGTGTCCACGAGCGTCACCACGGGCAGCCGCAGCCGGGCCGCGAGGCGCATCAGCCGCAGCGCCTTGCGGTGCCCGGCCGGGCTGGCCATGCCGAAGTTCCGGGCCACCAGCTCGGCGGTCGTGTGTCCCTTCTGGTGGCCGATCACCATCACCGGCCGGCCGTCGAGCCGGGCGACGCCGCCGACGACCGCCGGACAGTCCGCGCCCAGCCGGTCGCCGTGCAGCTCGACGAAGCCGTCGAACGCCGTCTCCAGGTAGTCCAGCGTGGTCGGCCGGCCGGGGTGCCGGGCGGTGCGTACCGTCTCCCAGGGGTCGTGGGCCGGCCGGGCGACGGCGGGCGCCCCGGCGGCGGCCGGTCGCGGTGCCGGCGGGGCGGGCCGGCGGGCGGCCCCGGCGGCGGCGAGCAACGCGGCCAGCCGCCCCCGCAGCGCGTGCCGGGGCACCACCATGTCGACCTGTCCGTGCTTGAGCAGGTACTCCGCGGTCTGGAAACCCTCGGGCAGCACGGCGCCGGTGACCTGGCGGATCACCCGGGGGCCGGCGAAGCCCAGCCGGGCGCCGCTCTCCGCGAGCACCACGTCGGTGTTGGTGGCGAACGACGCGGCCACCCCGCCGTACGTGGGATCGGTGACCACGCTGACCGTCAGCAGACCCGCCTCACGCAGCCCGGCGAGGGCCTGGCTGACGGTGGCCATCTGCATCAGCGACAGCGCGCCCTCCTGCATCCGCGCCCCGCCGGACGCGGTGACCAGCACCAGCGGGACGCCGTCGGCGAGCGCCCGCTCGGCGGACCGGGTGATCAGCTCACCGACCGCGCAGCCGAGGCTGCCGCCGAGGAAGCGGAAGTCCATCACGGCCAGCGCCACCGGATGCCCGCCCAGCCGGGCGGTGCCGCAGAGCACGGCCTCGTCCAGGCCGGTGCCGGCGCGGGCCGCGCCGAGCCGGTGCGGGTACGGCAGCGCGTCGACGAAGTCGATCGGGTCGACCCGGACCGCCCGGTCCGGCAGCGGGACGAACGACTCCGGGTCGACGAGCTGCGCCACCCGGTCCGGGGCGTCCAGCCGCGTGTGCGTGCCACACTCCGGGCAGACGTCCAGGTTGCGGCGCAGCCGCTTGCGGTAGAGCAGCGAGGCGCAACCGTCGCAGCGGGACCAGAGCTGCTCGTCGCGGGGCGCGGTGGTGGTCACGGCCGCCGCCCGGCGTCGTACCGGTAGAAGCAGTGCGCCATGGCGTCGCGGGGCGAACGCCAGGTCGGCAGGTACGGCGAGATGTACGGCCGCAGCCGCTCGCTGATCCGGACGAACTCGGGATGTCCGCGGGCGTCCTCCACCGCGCTGTGCGCCGGTGTCTCCGTCTCCAGCAGGTGCACGTAGAGGTCGTGCAGCCGGTAGAGGGACCGGTGCCGCACGCCGACCAGGCCGGGCAGCTCGGTCGCGTCGGACTCGGCGAAGATCTCGGCGACCCGGTCCTCGGCGGTGGGCACCACCTTCGCGACGATGAGCGAGCGGTCCATTCGCGGCCTCCCTGGGTGGGTCCCGGTGCGCGGCGGACCGGTCACGCCGCACGGATGGCCCACGGTGCCGCCAGGGCCGTCAACCGGGCGTCAACCGGGCTCGATCGGACCGCAAAAATGGTGACGCTGCGTTGACGCAACCTGTGCGTCAGCTATGCGTAGATCAACTGAGCGCCGTCCATTGACGACACTTATTCGCAGATCACGGGCCACTTACGAATACGTTACGGAGGGTCAACGAAGTCACCGGCCGTTGACTCAGAGTAACAGACGTTGATATTCTCCGTACCGGTCGACCCGGCCACGGCACACGTCCGGCGACCGCGGCGGAGACGTTCCGACAACGGCGTCGCGGGCGGGAAGATCCGGGCAGACAGGACGGTCGGGACTCAGGGTTCCGGTGCTGGGGGGTGTGCCGTGTCCGGTGGATCGAGGATGCCGACGGCGGGGGACCCCGCCCCCCGCGTGGCGTTGCACCTGCTCGGCGGTTTCCAACTGCTGCACGACGGCGTGCCGGTGGTGGTGCCCCGCGGCCTGCAACGGGTCATCGCCCTGATCGGGCTGCGTCCGGCCGCGACCCGAAGCCACCTCGCCGGACTGCTCTGGCCCGAGACCCCCGAGGAGCGGGCGCTCTCGTCGCTGCGTACCGCGCTGTGGCGCCTCCGCCAGGACCCGTGCTGCCCGCTGCGCACCGACGGTGACACGGTCCGCCTCGACGCCACCGTCCACCTCGACGTGGACGAGCTGGTCGAGGCCGCCGCCCGGGTCCGCGACGGCAGGACGCCCCGCGGCGCCGCCGGCACCGGCCGGCACGACCTGCTCCCCGGCTGGTACGACGACTGGGTGCTGCTGGAACGCGAACGGCTGCGCCAGCTACGCCTGCACATGCTGGAGGAACTCGCCGGCAACCACCTCGCCGCCGGCCGGCACGGCGAGGCGCTCGAGGCGGCGCTGGAGGCGATGGCCGCCGAGCCGCTGCGCGAGACCCCACACCGCCTGGTCGTCCGCATCCACCTGGCCGAGGGCAACGCGTTCGAGGCCGTGCACGCGTTCTACGTCTACCGGGACCTGCTCCTGCGCGAGCTGCGCCTGGAACCCTCCCCGGCCATGACGGCGCTGCTCGACGACACGCTCGCCCCGATCCGCCGGGCCAGCCGGCCGGAGCCGCCGCAGCGGCCTGCCGGCCGCCCCGCCAACGCCGCGCCGCGCGGCCCGGCGCCGCACCCGCGCGGCGCGACGTCGCCACCCCCATCAATGCCCAGGGGTACGCCGTGACGGCGAGGTGACACCCGCCCCGGCATCGTGGGACCCGCGACCGCCGCCGTCCGGCCGGTGGTCGACGCGGCAGCAGCGCGGCGGAAGGGGTCTGCGATGAGTCGACTGTTGGTGGTCAGCCGGATCGTGCCCGGAGCGCAGGGCCGGGTGGCCCAGATCTTCGCCGAGTCCGACGCGACCGAACTGCCCCGGCTCACCGGGATCCGGCACCGGTCGCTGTACTACCTCCACGACCTGTGCGTCCATCTGATGGAGACCGTCGACGTCGCCCCGGACCCGACCGCCGACCTGCGCGAACACCCGCTCTACCAGCGCGTCAACGAACGGCTCTCCGCGCACACCTCGCCGTACCTGCCGACCTGGCACTCGCCCCGCGACGCCGTGGCAGGTTGTTTCTACAGCTGGGACACCGCCGACGCCCCCATGCCCGACCGGATCCGCTGACCGGACCGGGCCACGGACGAGGCACCCCGGGACCGCGCACGGCACCAGGTCCCGGGGTGTCTCCCGCACCCACCGTCATCCTCCGGCCACCGGCCGACAGGATCGGTCCCACCGTCGCACCCCGGCCCCGACCTGCCTGTCGTGCCGCGCGCACGTGTGCAAAGCTGCCCCGAGCTTTTGCGACCGTCGTGCACGTACATACAAGGAGGTTGGCCATGCCGTCGAGCTTCGGGCAGTGGCTGCTCGTGATCCTGGCCCTGCTCATCGGACTTGGCGTCGGCTGGGTGGTGAGCGGCCGCCGGGCCGGCGCCGGCGCCGCCACGCCCACCGTGGACGGTGCCGCCGGCCCGGCCACGGTGACCGCCACCGTCGACGAACCGCAGCCGGCCGCCGTGGTCGACGAGACGCCGGTCCCCGCCGCGGTGACCGACCGGCCCGCCCCGGCCGACACGGACGCCCCCGCCACCCACGCCGCCGATGCCGACACCTCCGCGGACGGCGCGACCGGCGAGCCCGAGCCGGTCGTGGTCACCGCCGCCGAGCCGGTGACCGCCTCGACGCCCGCCACCTCGGTCACTTCCGACTCGGTCACCTCCGACTCGGTCACCTCCGACTCGGTCACCTCCGACTCGGTCACCTCCGACTCGGTCACCTCCGACTCGGTCACCTCCGACTCGGTGTCCTCCGACTCGCTGCGGGCCGACTCGACGGAGCCGGCGAACGCGGCCGAGCCGACGCCCGCCACCACCGAAGCCGAGCGCCCCGAGACCGACGCGACCGGGCCGGAGCTGGAGCCGGTAGTCGCTTCTCCCGCGCCCACCACCGAGCCCGAGCCGGCCGACGCTCCTTCCGCGCCCGTCGCCGACTCCGAGCCGGCCGCCGCGCCCATTGCGACCGGGCCGGAGGCAGAGCCCGTAGCCGCTTCTCCCGCGCCCGAGCCCGTCACCGCCACGCCGGCGCCCGTCGGGTCGACCGGATCCGGGACGGTCGCCACCACGGGCGCGCCCGTGACCGCGCCCGAGACCGAGGCCGCGCCCGAGACCGGGGCCGCGCCCGTCACCGCCACGCCCGTCACCGCCGCAGCCGAGCCGGAGCCCGCGAACGAGCCCGCGAACGAGCCCGCGAACGAGCCGGCGCCGGTGGCCGACGAGCCGGCGGTCGCGCCGGTCGTGCCGATGCCCCGGACCTCGGTGGAGAACGACGCGCCGCCGCAGTCCGACACCGAGGCGCCGGACGACTTCCGCCGCATCCAGGGCATCGGGCCGAAGCTGGCTGCCGCCCTCCAGGACGCCGGCATCCGCACCTACCGTCAGCTGGCCGGGCTGGACGAGGCCGCGCTGCGCGAGACCGTGAAGGCCGCCGGTCTGCGCGCCGCCCCCGGCCTGGCGACCTGGCCCCAGCAGGCCAAGGTGCTGGCCGGTGCCCGCGCCGAGGCCGACAAGGTGCTGCCGGCCAGCGCCGAGTAGTCCGTACCCGTTGCGGGCCGGTGGTGACCGAGCGTCGCCACCGGCCCGACGCGTGTGCCCACCGCGGCGCCCACGGCCGGGCCCGGGCCGGCACCGCCGGACCAGGGCGACCGCACCGGACCGGCGGCCCGACCCGCCACCTCCCTGCCGGGCCGACGCATTCCGTCGGAGCGGGGCGCGGGCTCGACGGAGCGGCGGGCCCTGGCGGAATGCCGGAAATCCGACGAACGGCGACGGCGTCTCGCTACGGTCTGTGCAGGGGCGGAACGGTCGACGCCGAGCCCGCCACCGCAGGAGCTGATCGTGCCCACCCGGACGCCGGAGCCCGCCGGTCGGCCACCGCCGGTCCGCGACCCCGAGGCGCCCCGCCGGGTGACGCTGCTGGAACTCTTCTTCGATCTGGTCTACGTGGTGGCGCTCGCGCTGATCTCGCGGTACCTGGTCGGCGGCGTCGGCTGGGAACGGGCCGCCGAGTCGCTGATCATGTTGATGGCGATCTGGTGGACGTGGGCGATCACCACCCTGGTCACCGACCTCTACGATCCGCAGCGCGCGGAGATCAAGCTGCTGGTGGTGTCCGTGATGTTCGGCGCGCTGCTGATGACCACCGCCATTCCGGAGGCGTTCGGCCCCCGGGGGCTGGTCTTCGCCGGCACGTACGTGGCGATCCATCTCGGACGCGGCCTGTTCCTCATGCCGGCGGTCCGCCGGCACCCGCAGACCCGCCGCCGGGCCATCCGGATCTTCGTCTGGTTCGCGGTGTCGGCGGTGCCCTGGCTGATCGGCGCGATCGCGGCGCACGGCACCGCCCGGATGTGGTTCTGGGCCTCGGCGCTGGCGGTCGACTACCTCGGGTTCCGGCTGGCCTATCCGGTGCCCGGTCTGGGCGCCGTGCCGAACGAGCAGCGCAACGTGACCGCCGAGCACCTCTCCGAGCGCTACCAGCAGTTCTTCATCATCGCGTTGGGTGACGCGGTGCTGGTCTCCGGCACCGTGTTCAGCCTGCACCACTCCGAGGTGGAGAACATCGCGGCGTTCACCACCGCGTTCGTCACCACGCTGCTGCTCTGGCGTGTCTACGTGCACCGCTCCGGTGAGCTGCTGCCGGATGCCATCGCCCGGTCGAGCCAACCGAGCCGGTTCCTCAACACCGCCCCGTACACCCATCTGTTGATGGTGGCCGGGGTGGTGACCACCGCGGCCGGCTTCGACCTGGTGCTCCTGGAGCCGACCGGACGCACGCCGCCGGCCTGGTTGGCGGTCATCCTCGGCGGCCCGGCGCTGTTCCTGACCGGTCGGGCCGCCTTCGAGTACGAGGTGTTCAGCCGGGTGTCGCTGTCCCGCCCCGGTGGTGTCCTGGCGCTGCTCTGCATCGCGCCGGCGCTGCTGTTCCTCGCGCCGGTGTACGCCGCCGTCGGCGCCATGCTGGTGCTGGCCGGGGTGGCCGCGGCCGACCACCGGCGCAGCCGGGGCCGCCCGCCGGAGGAGCCGGCGCCGCCGCACTGAGTTCCCGGCCGGTAATCGGAATCGGCCGTACCGGGGCCGACACGCCGTTTGGCGGATCACCCGCGCGGGGTACATGCCCTCCACCTCGAACTCACCACAACCCGTGGAGGCAACTGATGCGCGGCACCTCGATAGTCGGCGTCCTGGTCGTCATCTGGCTCATCATCGGCGCGATCGCCGCCGGGCAGCGCGGCTACTACGGCAACGACGACACCAACTGCGCGGAGGCGGGCACGATCCTGGTCACCATCGTCGCCGGCCCGCTGAACTACATCGGCGCCAACCCGAAGATCGACTGCAAGCTTCCGGAGCCGTCCAAGTAGGTCCGCCGCCCGCCGTACCCCGCACTCCCCCGGCCCGCGCCCGCCCAGCGAGCGCGGGCCGTTCCGTGCCCCGCCCCGCCGCCGTCATCACCGCCTGCCGACGCCGCCGCCACCGCCCGCTGACACCGTCATCACCGCCTGCCGACATCGTCACCATCGCCACGGCATCCTAGGAGGCTGGATTGAGGAGTATGCAGCCGCCCTCGGCGCGTGGTAAGCGGGGCACCCACCTCTACCGCAGGCGTTAAGCAGGCCCCCTCCTTACCCCTCAACCGCCGACGTGGATGCCGGGGCGGCGGGTGGGGTCGGGCTCGGACTTGCGGATGATCTCGCGGACCACCGGCGGCGTGTCGCCGCGCCCCAGGATCAGGTAGCGCAGCAGGTGGGCGATCGGATTCCCCTCCGACCACTCGAAGTGGCAGTGCGGGCGGACCCCGGTGGCGTCGCGCAGCGCGAGCAGGATAGCCGCGATGGCGTTCGGCGCGGCCGGGCTGCGGGCCCGCAGGATCCGGTACCCGCCGGACTCCACCCCGTGCACCCGCAGCACCTGACTGAACTGCGACGGGTCGCTGACGTCGATCTCCAGGAAGAGCACGTCGGCGGCGCCGGGAACCGGGTTCATCGACCGCTGCGCCCGCTCCTTGACCCGGTACTCCTTCACCGACCCGCTCTGCCGCTTGTTGGCGATGACGTGCAGCCGCCCGTCCCGGGCGACCGACTCGTCGACGAACCGGCGGGCCGGGCCGTCGAACTCGATCCGCTCGGCGCGCAGCTCGGTGGTCCGGGTGACCCGGGAGATCAACGAGACCGCGATGATCCCGGCGATGAAGAAGCCGGAGATGGTGATGCCGTCGGGCTTCGCCACCACGTTCTCCGCGAGCGCGTACAACAGCACGGCGGTGAGCAGCGCGAACCCGGCCGCGGCGAGCCGGTGCCGGGCCCGCGCCGCCGAGATGGTCACCGCGATCGCGCCGGAGACCATCATCGCCAGGATGCCGGTGGCGTACGCGCCGGCCTGGGCGTTGACGTCGGCGGAGAAGGCAACCGTGATGGCGATGCTGATCGCGGTGTAGACCAGCACCACCGGGCGGACCGCCCGGCCCCACTCCGGCGCCATCCCGTACGACGGCAGGTAGCGGGGCACGATGTTGATCAGCCCGGCCATCGCCGAGGCGCCCGCGAACCAGAGGATGAGCACGCTGCTGATGTCGTAGACGGTGCCGAACGCCTCGCCGAGGCGCTCGTGGGCGAGGAACGCCAGCGCCCGCCCGTTCGCCGCCCCGCCGGGGGCGAACGCCGCCGGCGGGATCAGCACCGTGGTGACGAACGTGGTGGCGACCAGGTAGACCGACATGATCAGCGCGGCGGTGGTGAGCAGTCGACGGGTGCTGCGGATCCGGGCGGCGAGCCGGCGCTCCGGGTCGGCCCCGTCGCCGCGGACCAGCGGCATCATGCTCACCCCGGTCTCGAAGCCGGACAGTCCCAGCACCAGCAGCGGGAACGCGAGCACGCTGGTGGCCAGCACGTCGCCGGCGCCGCCGACCCGGGTCAGCCGGCCGGTCCAGTCGGTGAGCAGCCCGGGATCGGCGGCGACCTGGGCCAGCCCGGCGACCACCACCACCGCGTTCAACGCCAGGAAGACCGCCACCAGCGGAATGGCGACCTGCACCGCCTCGCTGAACCCGAGCAGGAAGACGCCGCCGAGCACCAGCAGCAGCACCACCGTCACCAGCACCGCGGCGGTGGCGCCGTGCGGGAACGACGCGGGCAGCACCGGGTTCTCCAGCAGGTGCACGCTGGCGTCGGCGGCGGAGAGCGTGATCGTGATGATCCAGGAGGTGGCCACGAAGCCGAGCAGCACCAGCACGAAGAGCTTGCCGCGCCAGAACGGCAGCAGCCGCTCCAGCATCGCCACCGAGCCCTGCCCGTGCGGGCTCTCCCGGGCCACCCGCCGGTACATCGGCAGCATGCCCAGCAGCGTGAGCGCCACGATGAGCAGCGTGGCCAGCGGGCTCAGCGCGCCGGCCGCGACCGCGGCGATGCCGGGCAGGTAGGACAGGGTGGAGAAGTAGTCGACGCCGGTCAGGCACATCACCTGCCACCACGGGTGGGCCCGTGCCTGGTGCTCCCCGACCTCCGGGCCGACCGGCTCGACCCGGTGCTGGAACAGCCACCGGTGCAGCCGGTCGGCCGGGGCCGTCGGACGGGCCGGCGCGGCCACCCGCTCCGGCAGCGTGCCCGGGGCGCGGGTGGCCCGGTCGCCGGGCTCGGTGTGCCGGCCGGCCCGGGCCGCGGCGGCGGCGTGCGCCTCGCGGCGGCGGTCCCGCGTACGCCGGGGCTGCTGCTCCCCGTCCCGTGCCTGCGCCATGCCCCGACGGTAGGCGGTACCCGGGTCGCGTCCCGGCGGAATGCCGGATCGGGGGAACTGACGGAACCGGACGGCGTCCCCGCGTCCCGCGCCCGGACGGCGGGACGCGGGGACCCCCCGTCCCGACTACTGGAGGAACGCCCCGAGGGGCGACAGCAGCAGCCGGCCGAGCAGCGCGGCGTTGTCGTCCAGCCGCGTACGCTCACACTCACGGGCGTCCGGGTCGTGGCGGCAGTGCCAGATCTTCTGCGCGTTGCGCCACGCCACGTTGCGGGTGTACTCCACCAGCTCGCCCTGGTACCAGTCGTCGATGTCGCCGTTCACCATGTCGATCATGAGCTGCCAGTGGTCCAGGTAGCCCCGGCGCAGCTCCGGGATCCGCTCCGCGAAGATCTTGTTGATCTCCAGGTAGTCGCGGTGCTGGTCGCTGCCGTCGACCGGCTCGGACTCCAGGCTCTCCAGCGTCGTCACCAGCGCGAACGGCAGGTCGTAGTTGATGTGCGCGTTGACCCCGGCGGCGGCCGACGGCAGTGGCCGGGCGTCCGGGCCACGCATCCGCTTGAACAGGCACGACCAGGCGCGCGGCGTGCTCGGGCTGGAGTCGGTCCAGAACCGCAGCGCCTCGAAGTAGCGGGCGGCGAACTCCACGTCGAGCCGGGCCAGGAACGCCGGATCGACGAACCGGTCCTCGTAGAGACCGTCGAGCACGGTGCTGGTGATGACCAGGTAGAGCCGGTTGAAGTCGGCGAGCGGGCAGCTCGCCTCCAGCGGCGGGAGCCGGACCAGCAGGTCCTGCAACTTGGTGAGGTGGTCGACCACCGCCGGCACGTCGGCGGGATGGTCGGCGAGCAACCCGACGATGTCCTGGTGCACGGGACCCCAGACCGGTTCGGTCATCTCTCCTCCACGATGGTCGGCGCCCCCCACGACGCCATCCGACTCCGCCGGACAGCCTGCCAGCCGCCGGGCGTGGGTCGGATCAGTAGAACGACGTATTCGGCGTACGTCTATTCCGGACGGTTGCGCAGGAAGATGGCGCTGGCCTGCACCCGGGTCCGGACCTGGAGCTTGTCGAAGATGTGCGACACGTGCACGCCGATGGTCCGCTCGCTGATGAACAGCCGCTGGCCGATCTCCTTGTTCGTCAGCCCCTCGGCGACCGCGGCGAGCACCTCCCGCTCGCGTGCGGTCAGCACCGCCAGCTCGTCCACCGCCGGCACCGCGGGCGCCGCGCGCGGCCGGGGCGCCGGCGCCGGCGCGTCGTCCAGGGTCACCCGGGCCCGACCCGCCAGGGTACGGATCTCCGCGCTGAGCGGCACCGCGCCGAGCGCCTGCGCCGTCGCGTGCGCCTGGCGCAGCAGCTTGCCGGCGGTCGCCATCCGGCTGCGGCGGGACAGCAGCGCCTCGGCCTGCCGCAGCCGGGAGTACGCCGCCGGGTAGGGGTGGTGCCGCCGGTCCCACTCGGTGGCCGAGCGGCCCCACAGCTCGGGGTCGCCCCGGCCGTCGTCGAGCCGGCTCAGCTCGGCGTCGCAGAGCGCCAGGAAACCGTCCGCGACGTACCGCACCGGCGCGCCCGCCTGGGCGCTCTTACGGGTCACCCGGTCGACCACCTCGCGCAGCCGGCGTACCGCGTTCGGGTCCACCTCCACCGTCCGGCTGGCCGCCGCCTCGGCCTCGGCCCGCAGCCCGTGCCAGGCCAGCGTGGCCAGCACGATGACGTCGTCGGAGCGGCTCTCGGTCAGGCCCCGCTGGACGGCCTGCCGGGCCAGGTCGTGCCGGCCCTGCCACATGGCCAGCCCGGCGCGCAGGATGAGCATCGGCAGCACGTGCCGCGCGCCGCCCCCGGCCAGCACCGTGGCGACCGCCTCCAGGTCGCGGTCGGAGGCCTCGACGTCGCCGTACCCGACGGAGAGCCGGCACCGGGCCAGCAGCAGCTCGACCGCGTCCGCGCCGGACGGCCGGTGCCGCAGCGCGGCGGCGACGACCTTCTCCGCCTCCGCCCACTGCCCGACCCGGAACAGCCCGTTCGTCGCCACCGCCAGCAGCCGGGTCTCCCAGGTGCGGCCCAGGCCCAGCTCGGCGACGCGCTCGGCGCCGCGGCGGGCCACCACGACACCCTCCTCGAGGATGTTGAGCGGCCCGGTGAGCAGCTCCGCCAGGTGCAGGTACGCGCAGGCCACGTCCTCCGGCCGGCCGGAGGACTCGGCGGTCTCCAGCGCCCGGCGCATCACCGTCAGCCCGTCCGCCGGGTCGCCCAGGAACGCCTCGCTGAAGCCGAGCGCGGAGCTGGCCAGCACCACCTCGGAGGTGCAACCGGGCACCCCGGCGGCCAGGTCGAGCGCCTCCCGGGCCTGCTCGCCGGCCTCGGCGTAACGCCCCAGGTGCAGCAGCAGCTCGGCCCGGCGGGCGGCGGCGGTGCACCGCTCGTGCGGCGAGCAGTCGGCCGCGGCGAGCACCCGCCGGTACTCCTCCTCGGCCGGCGCGGACCGGCCGGCGGCGGCCAGGTAACGGGCCCGTCGGATGTGCAACGCGCAGGTCGGCGGGCCGGCCGGGTCGGCGCACAGCTCCGCCAGCAGGGTCAGCGCCCGGGCGTGCTCGCCGCTGTGGTGCGCGGCCTCCGCGGCATGGCTGAGCAGCTCGGCGCGGTCCACCTCGACGGGTGCCGGCCGCCCGCCGTCGGGCGGCACCGCGGCCGGCGTGGCCGCCAGCGTCAACGCGGTCGACCAGTGGCGGTGCGCCTCGGCGTACCCGTGCAAGCGTTCCGCCTCGCGGGCCGCGGCCATCGCCGCCGGCAGCGCCCGGGCCGGCTCGCCGGCCTGCCGCCAGTGGTGGGCCAGCCGGGCCTGGTGCAGCTCCGCCGGGGCGGCGGTGAGCGCCTCGGCGTAGCGGCGGTGCAACGCGGCCCGCTCGGCGGGCAGCAGCTCGCCGGCCAGGATCTCGGCGACCAGCCGGTGCCGGAGCCGGTAGCCGTCGTCGGCGCCGACCAGCAGGCGGTGCGCCACCGCCTCGCGCACCGCGTCGAGCAGCTCGTCCTCGGGCAGCCGCACCACCTGCGCCAGCAGCCAGTGCTCGACCGGCTCGACGCCGGCGGCGACCGCCTGGACCACGGCGTGCGCCGGCTGGGGCAGCGCGTCGACCCGGCCCAGGAAGACCTCGCGCAGCGTGTCGGAGAGGCCGTCGCGACCGTCCCGCCGGTCGCGGGCCAGCTCCTCCACCACGAACGGGTTGCCGCCGCTGCGCTGCCACAGCTGGTCGGCGGCCTCCGGCGGCAGCGGCGCGCCGACGATCGCGGCGGCCAGCTCGTCCGTGCCGGCCCGGTCCAGCGGGAGCAGGTCGACCACCTGGACGGAACGCAACCGGCGCAGCTCGGCGAGCACCCGGCGCAGCGGGTGCGCGCCCCGCAGCGACTCGGCGCGGATCGCGGCCAGCACGGACAGTTGCAGGTCGCCCAGGCCGGCGAGCAGGTACAACAGGAGCTGACGGGTGCTCCGGTCGACCCACTGGAGGTCGTCGAGCACGAGCACCAGCGGCCGGCCACCGGCCACCAGGTGCAGCCCCTGAGCGACCCGTTCCAGCAGTGCGCCCGCGCCGTCCGGGCCGGGGGTCTCCTCGTCGAACACCTGCAACAGGCCCCGGACCGCCGAGGTGGTGCGCGCCTCGGCCAGATCGGCGTCGAGCCGCCGCAGCGCCTGGCGCACCGGGTGCAGCGGCGAGGCGTCGCCGATGTCGAGGCAGGCGCCGGTGAGCACCAGCGCGCCGGCCTGCCGCACCTGTTCGCCGACCTCGCTCAGCAGCCGGGTCTTGCCCACGCCGCTCTCGCCGGTGAGGAAGACCGCCGCGGTGTGCCCCGGGGCGACGTCGTCGAGCAGCGCCGAGCGCAGCGTCGCCACGGTCCCGGCGCGGCCGACGAGCGGTGCGGAGTCCACGTCGCTGGCCATGGGACGCAGCCTAGTCACAGGTCCCCGCACCGTTCTACGGCGTTCGGGGCCCTGTGGTACCTCCCGCGTCGACAACACGACTAACGGTTGCGCGTGGCCGACATACGTCGTCCTACCGATCCCCCGAGGGCCCGGTGGTGAAAGTGTCCGGAGGTCGTCGGGCACCGGACCAGGGAAAGGGTGGGTGCGATGGTGATCACCACGCCCGTGGCGAGTCGGGAAGCCGCCCGTGCGGCGCTCTGGCCGGTACCGGAGGAACGCCGCACCGTCACGGTGCTCTTCGTCGACATCGTCGGCTCGACCGGCCTGGTGGAACGGCTCGACCCGGAGGACGTGCGGACGCTGCAACGGGTCTACTTCGGCACCGTCTCCGGCGTGCTGCGCCGGTGGCGGGGCGTGGTGGAGAAGTACGTCGGCGACGCCGTGATGGCGCTGTTCGGCGCGCCCGGCTGCGACGGCTTCGACGCGTACCGGGCGGTGCGGGCCGGGCTGGAGATCCAGGCGGCGCTGGACCGGCGGTCGCCGGGCGACGCCCGGCTGCGGGTGCGGGTCGGTGTGGCGACGGGCGAGGTGCTGGTGGACCTGACCGGCGCCCGCGACGGCGGCCACGGCGCGGCCAGCGGCGCGGTGATCACCACCGCTGCCCGGCTCCAGGAGTACGCGCCGCCGGGCGGCGTGGTCGTCTGCCCGGTCACCCGGCGGGCGGTCGCCGGCCTCGTGGAGCAGCGTCCACTCGCGACGGCGACGATGGCCGGCAAGACGCTGCCGCTGGACGTCTGGCGGGTGACCGGGGTGTCCCCGTACCGGCCGGCCCGGCACCGTGGCCCGCTGGTGGGCCGCCGTCGTGAACTGGCCGGCGCGGCCGACGCGGTGACCCGGGCGCTGCGCGAACGCCGGCCACGGTGGATCTCGGTGACCGGGCCGCCCGGCAGCGGTCGCAGCCGACTGCTGCACGAGCTGACCCGCGCCGTGACGCGCGTGGACGGCACGGCGGTGCGCTGGTGCGTGGCGCACTGCCCGCCGTACCCGGAGGGGGACCTGGCGCCGCTGGCCGACCTGGTCCGCGCGCTGCTCGCCCCGGACGCGACCGACCGGCCGGCCACCGTACGCCCGTTGCCCGGCTCGGCCCCGGACGCGACCGGATGGGCCGCGACCAGCCCGGCGCTGGCCGCCTTCCTCGCCGCGCCGCGCGACGCCGCGGCGGCGGCGCGGGCCGCGGTGGCCGCCCGCGAGCTGCTGCTCGACCGGGCCGCCGGGAGCCCGGTGGTGGTGGCGGTGGACGACCTGGACCGGGCCGCGCCGGCACTGCACCGGTTCCTGGGCCAGCTGTACGCCGCGGCCGGCGACCGCGGGCTGGCGCTCGCGGTGGTCACCACCCACGGCGCCGGCCACGCCGACCCGCGGCCCGCGCCGGTCGCCCGGCGGCTGCGGATCTGGCTGCCGCCGCTGGGCGCGCGGGACACCGGCCGCCTGCTGCGGCACCTGCTGGACCGGACCGGCCGGCCCGCCGCGCTGGCCGCCGCGCTACTGCCGCTGGTCGGCGGCAACCCGGCCGTCGCGAGCGTGTACGCGGCGACCGGCGCGGCGGAGGATCAGCCGGCCGGGGTGCCCGCACCGGTGCGCCGGCTGGTGGACGCCCGGCTGGACCGACTGGACGGCGCGCAGCGCGCGGTGCTGATGGCGGGCGCGGTGGTCGGCGGCCCGGTCACCACGGCGACCGTCGAGCGGATGCTCGCCTGGCCGGCCGGCCAGGCCGGGCCGGTGCTGCGCGCCCTGGCCGCGGCCGGCCTGCTCCGCCGCACCGGCGCCGGTGCCGTCCCCGGAGCCGGCGGAAACGCGGGCGCGGACGGGACCGCGCCGGACGGTGCGCGCGAGTGGGCCGATTCGGACACCGGAGCGGGCGTGGGCGTCCGGCGCACCGGTGTCGGCTCGCGCAGCGCCGCCGCCTCGGGCGGCTCCGGCGGCTCGCGTATCTCGGGCGGCTCCGGCGGCTCGGGCGGCTCCGGCGGCTCGGGCGGCTCCGGCGGCTCGGGCGGCTCCGGCGGCTCGCGTATCCCGGGCGGCTCGGGCGGCTGGACGATCGTCGAGCCGGTGGTGGCCCGGGTGGCCGCGCACCGGCTGCCGCGTGCGGTGCGGGCGGACTTCGTCCGCCGGCTGACCAGCGGTGGGCCGGTGCCGGCGATCCACGCCGACCGCATCGGCGTACCCGTCGACGTCCGGTCCGGGGCCACCCCCGGGCCGGCGACCGACGCGCGCTCCGGCGCGGTCGTCGGGGCGCGCGTCGACGCCGAGCCCGGAATCGGGGCGGGAACCGATGTCGGGTGGGGAGCCCGGACCCGGACGGGAGCCGGCGTCGGGCGGGGAGCCGGCACGGGGGCCGGCATCGCTGACCGAGGGACCAGCGGCCGTCCGGTTATCGGCACGGGGGCCGGCGTCGCTGACCGGGGGATCAGCGGCCGGCCCGGTGTCGGCGTGGTGCGCCAGGTGGCCGATCGGCCGGGTGAGGCTCCCCCCGCGCGCCTGCCGGCGCCGGTGGAGAGCGGCGTCCCCGGGTGGGACGCCGAGGAGCGGGTGACCTGCCCGCTCGGGGCGGGGCGGTCGCGCCGGTCGGGTGGAGGGGCCCGACCGGCGCCCGTCCCGCCGGCCGGGCCGGACGGGGCCGGCGCACGCCGGTCGGTGACGGAGCGATCGGGGTACGCCGACGCGGCCGGCACCCGGGCCGGCCCGTCCCGGGGGGAGATCGGGCCGCGGAACTTGCCGGCCGACCTCCGGCAACGGGACGCTCCGACCGGCGACGGGCGACGGAACGGCGTCGTCAGCGTCGGGCAACCGGACGCTCCGGTCGGTGGCGACGGGCGGACCCGACCGGGTTCCCCGGCCCCCCACCGGCCGGTCGCTCCGGCACAGCTCGCACCCGACGGCCCGGCACGGGTCGCACCTGGCGGCCCCGTGTGGTTCACCCCGGTCGGCTCGGCACGGGTCGCACCAGGCGACCCCGTGTGGTTCACCCCGGGCGGCCCGGCACAGGTCGCACCAGGCGGCTCGGCACGGGTCGCACCTGGTGGCTCGGCACGGGTCGGCCGGGTGACCGGTCCGCCCGAACGAGCGGACCGGGGCCGGCGAACACCGACGCCGCCCGACGCGGCGCTCGGGCTGGCCGCCTGACGGTCGCGTCCGGGTCGGAGCGGGCACGGGGCCACTCCGGCCCGGGTAGCGGCCGAAAACAGTCGCGCCCGGCAAGCGGCCGTTGGCGCCACGCGCGCCGTTTCATCGATCTTGGAGTGGTGGCATCTCCGATACCAGGCGTAAACCGACATCCGTTGGCACCACCAGTCCAAGATCGGCGAAGTGGTCGGGGCGGACGCGGACAGGGGGGCGGGGCGGGCCGGGTCAGTCGCGGGCGATGACCCGGCTGCGTCCCCGGAACTCGGCCACCACCTCGTCGCCGCGTCGCACGGTGACGTCGTAGATGCCGCTGCGGCCGTGCCGGACCCGCTCGGTGGCGTACGCGTCCAGCACGTCGCCCGCGCGCACCGGGCGCAGGAAGGTGATCTCGCCCCCTGCGGCCACGGTGGCCGGGCCGTGGCTGTTGCAGGCCAGCGCGAACGCGGTGTCGGCGAGCAGGAACACGAAACCGCCGTGGCCGATCGCATGCCCGTTGAGCATCGCCGGGGTGACCCGCATTCGGGCCACCGCCGCGCCGTCGCCGGCCGAGACGAGCTCGATGCCGAGCCCGGTCGAGGCGACGTCGGCGTCGAACATGTCGTGGGCCGCGGTACGCGGGCCGTCGTCCGTCATCTCAGCGCTCCCGCCGCTGGTCGACGATGCGGCGCATCTTGCCCATCGAGCGTTCCACCCCGTCCGGCTCGATCACCCGGACCGCCACGGAGACGCCGATGGTGTTCTTGACCTGCTCGACCAGGGCCGCCCCGGCCCGCTCCGCGTCGGCCACGGCGGCGTCGGCGCGGCGCTCGACGTGGACGGTGAGGGTGTCCAGCCGTCCCTGTCGGTCGAGTACGCACTGGAAGTGCGGCGACAGCGCCGGCGCCCGCAGGATCAGCTCCTCGATCTGGGTCGGGAAGACGTTCACCCCCCGCACGATCATCATGTCGTCGGTGCGGCCGGCGATCTTCTCGATCCGCCGCATGGGGCGGGCCGTGCCGGGCAGCAGCCGGGTGAGATCACGGGTGCGGTAGCGGACCACCGGCATCGCCTCCTTGGTCAGCGATGTCAGCACCAGCTCGCCGCGTTCGCCGTCGGGCAGCACCGCGCCGGTCACCGGGTCGATGATCTCGGGGTAGAAGTGGTCCTCCCACAGGTGCAGGCCGTCCTTGGTCTCCACGCACTCGACCGCCACGCCGGGGCCCATCACCTCGGACAGGCCGTAGATGTCCAGCGCGTGCAGGTCCAGCCGCTGCTCCAACTCCCGGCGCATGTCCTCGGTCCACGGCTCGGCCCCGAAGATGCCCACCCGCAGCGAGGTGGCGCGCGGGTCGACGCCCTGGCGTTCCATCTCGTCGACGATGGCCAGCATGTAGCTGGGGGTGACCATGACGACCTCCGGTTCGAGGTCACGGATCAGCATGACCTGCCGCTCGGTCATGCCGCCGGAGACCGGGATGACCGTGCAACCCAACTCCTCGGCGCCGTAGTGCGCGCCCAGGCCGCCGGTGAACAGGCCGTACCCGTACGCGACGTGCACCCGGTCGCCGCGCCGGCCGCCGGCGGCCCGGATCGAGCGCGCCATCAGGGTGGCCCAGGCGTCCAGGTCGGCGCGGGTGTAGCCGACCACGGTGGGGCGTCCGGTGGTGCCGGAGGAGGCGTGCAGCCGGGCGATCCGCTCCCGGGGCACGGCGAACATGCCGAACGGGTAGTTCTCCCGCAGCTCGGCCTTGGCGGTGAACGGGAAGCGCGCCAGGTCGGCCAGGTCACGGACGTCGTCGGGGTGGGCGCCGGCGGCGTCGAACGCGCGCCGGTAGTGCGGCACGTGCGCGTACGCGTGCCGCAGCGAGTGGCGCAACCGGTCCAGTTGGAGCGCCCGCAGCTCGTCGACGCCGATCCGCTCGGCGGGATCCAGCTCGTCCGGACGAGGGGTGCGGTCCTGCACGGTTGCCTCCTGCGCGACGGGCCCGACGCCGCCGCGCCGGGCGGGAACCCGCTCACCGTACGCCCGTACGGCCCACCCTGCCAGGTCAACGCCATCTCCGCGCCGATCTTGCGGGTACCGCCCTTCGCACGGGCGGTTCGCGCCCGTTGTCGGGGCCGGCATCGCAAGATCGACGAGGAGGCGCGGGGGTCAGGGCAGGGCGCGGCAGGGCGGGTTATGCTCGGCGGGCCGGCGGTGGGGCCCGCCGTCCCGGGAGGCGCCGGGAGAACCGCGACCACGCCAACGGTCCCTGCCAGTGATGCCCGTCCTGGTGGGAGGCACCGTGAGACGACCGCCCGAGTCCCGCGTCGATCCGGACGTCGATCTCCGCGTACCCGCCGACCGGACGGAGCTGACCGCGCACCCGGCGGCGGTGCTCGGCGTGATCGCCGGCGGCGGCGTGCTCGGCGCACTGGCCCGCGCCGGCGCGCAGGCCGCCGCGCCGCACCCGCCCACCGGTCTCCCCTGGGCCACGTTCGGCGTCAACGTCACCGGCTGCCTGCTGATCGGCGTGCTGATGGCGGTCCTCACCGCCCGGCCGGCCGGGCCGCTGGTCCGGCCGTTCCTCGGCGTCGGCGTGCTCGGCGGGTTCACCACGTTCTCCGCGTACGCGGTCGACGCGCAACGTCTGGTGACCGCCGGCGCGCCGGGCACGGCGCTAGTCTACCTGGCCATGACCGTGCTCGCCGCGCTGCTGGCGGTCGCCGCCGGGGACGTGGTGACCGGACGGCTGCTGGCCACCCGGCACGGGGAGGCCCGGTGACCGTCCTCTGGATCGCGCTCGGCGCGGCGCTCGGCGCTCCGCTGCGCTACCTCACCGACCGGGCGGTGCAGGCCCGGCACGACTCCGCGTTCCCATGGGGCACGCTGACCGTCAACGTGGCCGGCTCACTGCTGCTCGGCGCGGTGCTGGCGGTGCCGGCCGATCCCGCCGTGACCGCGCTGGTCGGCACCGGTTTCTGCGGCGCGCTGACCACCTGGTCCACGCTCAGCTACGAGACGCTGCGGCTGGCCCGCACCGGCGCGCGTCTCCACGCGTACGCGAATGTGCTGGTCAGTGTGGCCGCCGGGCTCGGCGCGGCCTTCCTCGGGTACGCGGTGGCCGTCGCGTTCACCGGCTGACGGGGCAGCCGGTGAGGGCTTGGCGGCGATAGCATCCCGCCATGGAGCTGCGCCACCTGGCCGACCGGGTCTGGCTGTTCCCCGGCGACCCCGACCCCGGCGCGGTGCGGCCCACCGTGGCGGTGGTCGCCGACGATCGCGGCAGCGTGCTCGTCGACGCCGGCCACAGTCCGGCGCACGCCCGGGAGATCCGAGCGGGGATCGCCGCCGCCCGGCTGCCGGAGCCACGCTGGCTGGTCTACACCCATCACCACTGGGACCATGTCTGGGGCGCCTGCGCCTGGCCGGGCGTGGAGATCGTCGGGCACGAGGCCGGGGTGGCCCCGTTGCGTGCCGAGGCGGCCCGCCCGTGGAGTCACCGTCACCTGCGGGAGCGGGTCCGCGCCGAGCCACGGCTCGGGCCCAGCTACCGGGCGCGGGCGCTCGCCGTGGACGACTGGGGCGGCTTCGCGGTGCTGCCGCCGACCCGCACGTTCACCGACGAGCTGATGCTGCCCACCGGCGTGGTGCTGCGGCACGTCGGTGGCCGGCACGCTCCCGACTCGACGGTGGTGCTGGTGCCGGACTCCCGGGTGCTGCTGCTCGGCGACTGCTGGTACCCGCCGCCGCTGCACGAGCGCGGCCCCACCGACGGGCCGGATCTGGCGCTGGCCCGGAGCCTGCTCTCCGAGCACGTCGAGTGGTACGTCTCCGCGCACGACGAGCCGCTGGGCCGCGATCAGGCCCGGGCCGCGCTCGGCGAGTGAGGGGCCGCCGGCACACCCCACGACCGCGATGACCCGGCGCGGACCGGACCGGAGCGCACCGCCCCTGGCCTGGAACCCGTCCGGGGCGGACCGGACCGCACCGGGCCGGGCCGCACCGGGCCGCACCGGGCCGGACCGGGCCGCACCGGGCCGGACCGGGCCGCACCGGGCCGGACCGGGCCCGGCCGCAGGTCAGCGTGCGTGGCGCTCCGGGTGCGCCCGGTTCCAGACCCGCATCCGCTCCGGGTAGCCGGTGCGGGCCGCCTCGTAGAGCGGCACCGCGTGCCGTTGGGCGATCTTGCCGGCGACCCGGGGCGAGCCGGTGCGGCGGCGGATCCACTCGCCGTCGTGGGCGATGGCGACCACCGTGGTGTCGGTGGCGGTGGTCTCCGGTTCCAGGTAGAACTCGACCCCGCGCCGGCTGGCCACGAACGCCTCCAGCTGCGCCAGGTCCTCCCGGTTCGCCTCGCGGTCGAGCTTCGTCGGCGTTGTCGGCTCGGCGGCCCGTCGGCTGAACCAGCCCATGCCCGCCTCCTCTCCTCGACGTCGGAGTCCAGTGCAGCACGCGTGCCTGGCAGGGGCCTGGGAGCGCAGTGGGAGTCGGCTGAGCCGCTCAGCGGGCCGGCCGGTCCGCTCCGGCCGGCGCGCGCAGCACCGGCACCAGCGCCAGCGTGGGCAGCAGGAGCAGCGGCACCAGGCCGAGCGCGTTCAGCACGCCGAGGTGGTCGCCGAGGAAGCCGAGCAGCGGCGGCCCGGCCAGGAACGCGGTGTAGCCGATCACCGCGACCACGCTGACCCGGGCCGGGGCCTTCTCCTCGTCGTCGGCGGCGGCGCTCATCCCGACCGGGAAGCCGAGCGACGCGCCGATCCCCCACAACGCCACGCCGACCACGGCCAGCGGACCGGAGCCCGCCAGTACGGCCAGAGCGGCGCCGACGGCGGCCAGCCCGATGGTGCCGAACAGCACCGGCACCCGTCCCCAGCGGTCGATGGCGATCGTGCCGAGGGTCCGCCCCAGCGTCATACCGACCACGAACACGCCGAACACCGCGGCGCCGACCGCCTCGTCGACGCCGTACCCGTCGACGAACGCCACCGCCAGCCAGTCGTTGGCGCTGCCCTCGGTGAACGCCATGACCAGCACCAGCAGGCCGACCAGCAGGGTGCGCGGCTCCCGCCAGGCGGTCAGCAGCGCCCGCCGCCGGGCCGCCGGCTCGCCCGCGCCCGTCGTCTCGGCCGGCGCGGACAGGAACGCCCGCGCCCCGAGCAGCGTGCCGGTCAGGATCAGCACCGCCAGGACCGGCAGGTGCACCTCGATCGGCACGCCGAGGCGGGCCGCCCCCGCGCCGAGCCCGGCCCCGGCCACCGAGCCGAGACTCCAGGCGGCGTGGAAGCGGGGCATGATCGTCCGGCCGATCCGCCTCTCCACGGCCGCGCCCTCGACGTTCATCGCCACGTCGCACAGGCCCGAGCCGAAGCCGAACGCGGCGATCCCGAGCCCGACGCCGACCGCCAAGCCGGCCAGGCCGGTGGCGAGACCGGCCACCGTCATGCCGAGCGCGACCAGCACGGTCGCCACGACCACCGTGCGGGCCGGGCCGATCCGCTGGGTGACCAGACCGGCGGCGGGCATGGCCAGCAGCGCGCCCACCGACATGCAGAGCAGCAGCAGGCCGAGCCGGCTCGGGCTGAGGCCGAGCGCCTCCCGGACCGCCGGCACCCGGGAGAACCAGCTGGCCATCGCGAGCCCGTTGAGGGCGAAGACGACGGCGACGCCGTTGCGGGCGGCCAGCACCGGCCGGGAGGCCGGTGGCCGTGACACGGCCGGCGCGTCGGTGGCGTTACTCACGGTGCGGTAGTCCCTTCCCCGAATGGTTCCCGACGACCATCGCACACCTGAGAGCGCTACCACCACAAGCGCTCCCACCCCTTACCGTGCCCGGCCCGGACCGGGCATGATGCGCACATGGGTACGCCGACCGCACGACCCGCCACGCTCGACGACGTGGCCCGGGCCGCCGGGGTGTCCCGGGCCACCGCCTCGCGGGTGCTCGGTGGCTACGGGTTCGCCTCGGCGCAGGCCCGGGCCCGGGTGGGCGCCGCCGCCGACCATCTCGGCTATGTGCCGGACGTCACCGCCCGGGCGCTGGTACGCGGCGCCGGCGTCCGGCTGGTGGTGGCCGTGGTGGGCCGGACCGACGCGGTCTTCGACGACCCGTACGTGCACCGGGTGGTGAGCGCCACGTCACGGGTGTGCGCGCCGCACGGGATCGGGGTGGCGCTGGAGTGGCTGCCGCTCGACGATCCGTCCGGCCTGGGCCGGCTCGGCGCGGACCGGGGCGTCTGCGGGGTGATCCTGGTCAACACCACACGGGCGGCGCTGGACGCGGTACCGCCCCGGCTGCGCGGCCGGGTCGTCTCGATCGGCCAGGGCTCGGCGACCGTGCCGTCGTTCGACGTGGACAACGCGGCCGGCGCCGGCGCGGTGCTGCGCCACCTGTACGCCACCGGCCGCCGCCGCATCGCCATGGTGACCGGCCCGCGCTGGTTGGCCTGCGCGGAGCGGTCGGTGACCGAGTACCGGGAGCTGATGCGGGCGGCGGGGTCGCCGGAGCGGCTGGTGACCGGCGACTTCACCGCGGCGCGGGGCGGCGCGGCGGCGCTGGCGGCGCTGCGCCGGTGGCCGGACCTGGACGCGGTCTTCGCGGCCAGCGACGCCACCGCGTTCGGGGTGATCGCCGCATTGCGTGGGCACGGGTTGGGGGTGCCGCACGACGTGGCGGTCGGCGGTTTCGACGACCTGCCGTACGCGGCGATGAGCAGTCCGGCGCTGACCACCGCGACCCACCCGGTCGACCGGATCGCCACCGCCGCGGCCACCGCCGTGCTGACCCGGGCGCCGGTCGCGCCGAGCACCGCTTTCGCGTCCACGCTGGTGACCCGGGAGAGCGCCTGAGCGGCGACGGTCGGCGGCCGGTCCCGCCGTTCCGGGCCACCCGCCGCCGGCGGCACCCTCAGCGCTCCGGCCCGGTGACCGCCGCGTCGACCCGGCTGAGCACCGTCGCGTCGTCGTCCACGCCCACGCCGCGCAGCAGGTCGATGGCGGTGGCCCGGACCGGCCCGATGACCAGCGCGAGCGGCAGCGTCGGACCGGCGGCGAAGAGCCGGCCGACCGACCGTACCGCCGCCAGCGCCGCCGCGTCCGCCCGGGCGGCGTGCCCGTCGGCGGTCTCCTCCTGTCCGTTGAGGTCGGCCGCGAGCGCGTCGCCGGCCGCGCGGACGGCGTCGGCCAGCGTGCGTACGGCGGCGCCCAGGTCGGTCGGGACGGGCGTGTCGCCGCGGGTGACCGTGACCGCGGCCCGGGCCAGCACGCGCACGTTGCGCACCGCGTAGTCGATCTGCCGGATCGAACCGGTCACGGAGCGCAGCCGGCCGAGGTGCCGGCGACGCCGGACGTTGAGCCGGAGCGCCTCGCCGGCGGCCTGGACCGCGTCGCGCAGTCGTTCCACCCCGGCGTCGGCGTGCCGGGCCCGCTCCAGCGCGGCGAGGGCGGCCTCGTCGTCGGCGTGGTCGAGCGCGTCGGCGATCTCGTCGAGCACGCCGGCCAGCTCCGCGAACGTGTGCCGGAACTCGGCCGCCAGCGGGGCGAGCGGCCGGCGGGCGTCGACGAGCTGGCTGGCGACCACCGCCACCGCGCCGCCGATCAGCGCGTCGACGAACCGGAACGGGATCAGCGACTCGGTCGGGGGCGAGACCACCACCAGGTAGAGCGCGGAGACCGCGGCCTGCACCACGGTGACCGAACTGGCGCCGACCGCCACCGCCAGCGCGACGGTGAGCAGGATGACGGTGAACACGGTCCAGGTGGTGCGCGGGCCCAGCGCCTGGACCACCAGGTCGGCCACGAGCACGCCGGCCGCCACGCCGAGCACCACCTCGACCGCCCGGCGGATCCGCTGGCCCCGCGCCTGACCGAGCACGATCAGCGCGGCGGCGGGCGCGAAGAACGGCTGGGGGTGCCCGACCAGCCGGGTGGCGAGCATCCAGGCGACGGTGGCGGCGAGCGTCGCCTCGACCACCGGCAGCCAGCCCCGCCGCAGCCGCCCGGCCGCCGCCCGTACGGCCGGGCCGACCCGTCGCCGTTCCTCGCGTACCCCGCTCATCCCCGCCTCCCCGTTCCGCCCGGCCCTATCCTGCGGGACCGGCCCGCATCCCGCGCCGCGATCTTGCAGTTCCGGCCCGCGCTTCGGGTCGTTCACCCCCTTTGTCGGGGCGGGAACCGCAAGATCGACGCGTCGGGTGCCGATCGCCCCTGGTCGTCGCCGTCCGCGGCGGCTCTGAATGGAGGTGGACGGAGAGGAAGGGGAACAGCTCATGCGTACGGGACTGTGGCGACGACACGTGCGGTGGATGTACCGGGGCGGCCGGCCGAACCGGCTCGCCCGGGTGTGGAACCGGCTCGCCGCCCGGCAGCACGCCGCCGGGCTCGGCCCCCGGAACTGGGTGACGCTGGAGGTGCCCGGCCGACGCACCGGCCGGATCGTCGCCGTGCCGCTGGTGGTCGCGGACCACGAGGGCGCGCGGTACCTGGTGTCGATGCTCGGCGACGGGGTCAACTGGGTGGCCAACGTCCGGGCCGCCGGCGGACGGGCGGTGCTGCGGCACGGCGGCCGGGAGCCGGTCCGGCTGGTCGAGGTGGCCGTGGCGGACCGGCCGCCGGTCCTGCGTCGCCACCTCGCGCTCGCGCCCGGGGCGCGCCCGCACGTGCCGGTGGACCGGCACGCCCCGCTCGCCGACTTCGCGCGGGTGGCCGCCGGCATTCCGGTCTTCCGGATCACGTCGGCGGAGCCGGCGCCGGGAAAGGCCGGGTGACAACCTTTCAGGATATCGATCGCGCACGTTCCCGGGGTCGTCCGAATGGGAGAGGCGGCCGGTAAGATCGGCGACAAAGCGGCGGCTGATCGCTGACTGCCGGCCCCGGCGCGACCGCGCACACTGAGACCATGAATACGAGACTCCGCCGCAGCCGGGCATTCCGCCTCGCGGTGTGTCTCGCCCTTGTGGCGACGCTGAGCGGCTGCATGCAGCTCAACCTCGGGCTGACCGTGAACACCGACGACACGGTCTCCGGCCAGCTCCTGCTGACCGCCCAGAAGTCCGTGCTCAAGCAGCGCAACCCGGACGTCGCGGCGGCCTTCGCCGAACTCCGGCAGAACATTCCCACGCTCCCCGCCGGCACCGAGAGCCGGTACGAGGACGGCACCTCCTACGGCATTCAGATCGCCTACCGAAAAACGCCGCTGTCACAATTCACCAGCGAGAGTGTGAATCTTGTCCGGGATGGCGATCTCTATCGCTTCTCCCTTCCGCTGGACCCGAAGAAATACGGCGGAAAGGTGGCCGAACAAGATCCCCGGAATCAGCAGGCGTTCATGACCCTGATGGCGTTCGAGATCTCCGTGACGTTCCCCGGCCGGGTGCTCGACAGCAACGGGACGGTCAACGGGCGCTCGGTGAGCTGGCAGGTCGTCGCCAACCAGCCGAAGCCGGCCGAGTTGCGGGCCGTCGCCGAGGCGCCGCCGACGCCATCCGCGAGCGCGGTCGCCGCCGTGACCGGGGGCGGCGCCGTCCCCTGGCTGCCGGTCGTCGGCGGGGCGGTCGGGCTGTTGGTGGTCGTCGCGGTGGTGGTGGTCGTCCTGCTGCGGCGCCGCTCCCGGAGCGGCCCGGCCGGGGTGCCGCCCGCGTCCCCGACGACCCCCGCGCCCACCGCGCCCACCGCGCCCACCGCGTCGACGGACCGGACCGCGTCGACGCCCCCGGCCGACCGGCCGATCTGAGCCCCACCGACCGCACCGGCCAGGTCCTTGACCAGGCTCTGCGCGCCGAAGCCGACACCGACACCGACCTTCCGACCCCGGACCACCCGGCCACCGACGCTCCGACCCCGGCCACCCGGCCTCTGCCCGCCCCGGCCTCTGCCCGCCCCGGCCTCTGCCCGCCCCGGCCTCTGCCCGCCCCGGCCTCTGCCCGCCCCGGCCTCTGCCCGCCCCGGCCTCTGCCCCGACCCGACCCGACCCGGCCCCGGCCCCTGCCCCTGCCCCGGCCTCTGCCCCGACCCGGCCACCGGCCCCGGCCCGGCCACAGCCACAGCCACAGCCACAGCCACAGCCACAGCCACAGCTTTCCCGCCGTACCGGCGGCGACCCGCCGGTCCCCACCGCGCACCGGGCGCCACCCGTGGACGCCATCCTCGGGCCGCCGCACCACCGAACCCCGACCGCACCACCGCACCGTCGAAAAGGGGGATCGCCGTGAACGATCTCTTCACCTGGGCCGCACTGGGCAGCCTGACCGGCGCCAGCGCCGCCACCCTGCTCGCCACCAACGTCATCGGCGGCCTGATCGGGCCGAGCGGCGACAAGGCGCGTAAGTGGATCGCGCTGGGCGTCGCGCTCCTGCTGTCGTACCTGACCGCGGCGTTCGCCGACGACGCCGGTCCGGAAAAGTGGATCATCGCGTTCTTCAATGGGCTGGTCATCTTCTCCGCCGCGCTCGGTGTCAACCAGTTGCCCCCGGGCAACCGGCAGGCGACGCAGGCGTCGCCGACCCAGCTCGCCCAGGGGCACGAGCCCCGCTTCGTCCGCTCCTGGGTCTGAGGAGGCGCCCGCCATGGTCTTCGGCATTCTCAGCGCCGCCGCGCAGATCGTCTTCGGCGCGGTGCTCGGGCAGGCCGCCGCCGGCGCCGTCGGCCTGCTGGTCGGCGCCGTCGTCGGGCTGCTCGTCGGTGCGCCGTTCGGCTGGGCGACCGCCTCGGCCGGCACCTACGGCGCCGACGCGAGGGGCATCTTCCGCTTCGTGGTCGACCACACGTGGAGCCTGCTCAACACGTTCGCCGGCGCGCTCTACCTGGCCCTGCACCTGGTCGTCGGCCACCAGCTCGACCGGGTCGCCTCGGCCGGCAGCGGCCGGGTCAACGTGGTCGAGGGCGTCTCACCCCGGTACGCCACCACCATCGGCACGGTCTGCGCCGGGTCCAGCCCCGGCATCCAACGGCACGAGGACGTGCACGTGTTCCAGGCCCGGCTGCTCGGTCCGCTCTACCTGCCGCTGGTCGCGCTCAACTACGTGCTGTTCACCGTCGCCCCGGTGTGGCTGCTCTGGCACGACCACACCAACGCGCCGATCAACAGGTTCACCCGCTACTTCGAGATCGGCGTCTACCCGCACGTCTGGAACGAGGCCATCGCGTACCGGATCCAGGGGACGCCGCCGCGATGACCGGCGCCATCGAGGCGGCCGTCGCGGACGTCGCGGCCTGGCTGACCGGGACGGCGGGTGAGCCCGTCCCGGTCGGCCCGCCCCGTGACGACCCGGCCGGCGGGCTCACGGTCTGGCCGCTGGAGCTGCGGCCGGCCCGGCAGACCGCGGCCGGCGGCGCGGCGCGCGAGCCGTACCGCTTCGTGGTCCGGCTCCTGGTCAGCGGCGGCGGACCGGCGGCGGTGCCGGCGCTGGACCGGGTGCTCGCCGCCGCCACCGACGGGGGCGGCCGGGCGGAGCTGGTGCTGGCCGCCGGCGACCCGGCGCTGTGGCGGGCGTTCGGCGTGCCGCCCCGGCCGGCGCTGCTGCTCGACGTGCCGGCCCGGATCGACCGGGCGGCGCCCACCGCGCCGCCGGTGCGCCAGCCGCTGCGGCTGCGGCAGCTCGGCATGCGCACGCTCGACGGTCGGGTGGTCGGGCCGCAGGACCAGCCGCTCGCCGCGATGCGGGTGGAGCTGGTCGGCGCCGCGCAGGCCACCGAGACCGACGCCGCCGGCCGGTTCCGGCTGGTCGGCGTGCCGCACGACCCCGACGCCCCGGAGCGTCCGGTACGGATCCGGCTGGTCGGTCGGGGGCGTGTGCACACCGCCGAGTTCGACCCGGCCGCCGACGGCCTGATCGTCGTGCCCGCCCCCGACTGACTTCCCGAGGAGGACCGATGCCCACCTACTTCTCCCCCGGCATCTACGTCGAGGAGGTGCCCTCCGGGGCCCGCCCGATCGGCCCGGTCGGCACCAGCACGGCCGCTTTCGTCGGGGTCGCGCCGGACCGCACCGCCCACGTCGACCGGCCGATGGCGGTCAACAGCTGGACCGAGTTCCTGCGCCTCTACGCCGACGGCGAGCACCTGGAGAGCACCCCGCTGGCCCGGGCCGTCTTCGGCTTCCTGGACAACGGCGGCACCCGGTGCTGGGTGGTCAACGTCGGCGAGGGCGGCCCACTCACCGGCACCGGTGGGCGGCGCGGCGGCCTGCAACTGCTGGAGGCGATCGACGAGATCGCCATCCTGGCCGCGCCCGGCTACCACGACCCGGTGTCGCACGAGGCGTTGATCAGCACCGCCGAGCGACTGCGCACCATGGTGGCGATCTGCGACCCGCCGCCCGAGGTCACCGACGTCTCCCGGCTCACCCGGGTCGCCACGCCCGGCAAACCCACCACCGGCAAACCCGCCGAGGGTACGCCGAAGGACAGCGACGACGACGCGCCCGGCACCGGCGGCGACCGGCCCCGGCAGTCCGACTTCGCCACCTTCTACTTCCCCTGGATCCGGGTCCGCGACCCGCTCGGCGGCGACCTGGTGCTCACCCCGCCGAGCGGGCACGTGGCCGGCATCTGGGCCCGCACCGACGCGTTGCGCGGCGTGCACAAGGCGCCGGCCAACGAGCCGGTACGCGGCGCGGTCGACCTGGCGTACCGGGTCACCCGGCCGGAGCACGACGTGCTCAACCCCAAGGGCGTCAACGTGATCCGGTTCTTCGCCGGCGAGGGCATCCGGCTCTGGGGCGCCCGGACGCTCGCCGCCGAGGCCAGCGAGTGGCGCTACCTGAACGTACGGCGCCTCGCCATCTCCATCGAGCAGGCCATCGCCAACGGCACCCGCTGGATGGTGTTCGAGCCGAACGACTTCACGCTGTGGCGCTCCATCCGGCGCGACATCGGCGCGTTCCTGACCCGGGTGTGGCGCGACGGCGCGCTGCTCGGCCGCACGCCGGAGGAGGCGTTCTTCGTCAAGTGCGACGAGGAGACCAACCCGGCCGACGTGCGCGACGCCGGGATGGTGGTGGCGCACATCGGCATCGCGGTGGTCAAGCCCGCGGAGTTCGTGGTGTTCAAGCTGAGCCAGTGGGCCGGCGGCACCGAGACCGAGACGATCGGAGGCTGACATGCCGACCACGGCCACCCCGCAGCCGGGCGCGCCCGTCGACCCGTACCGGGCGTACCACTTCAAGCTGCTCATCAACGGCATCACCAACGGGCACTTCACCGAGGTCAGCGGCTTCGAGGTGGCGATCCCGTCGCTGGCGTACCGGGAGGCCGGCAACGAGCGCATCCGCGCCGTGCCGGGGCAGGTCGAGTACGCGCCGGTGACGCTCCACTTCGGCCTGACCAACGCCCGGGAGTTGTGGGACTGGGTGAACGCGGCGGCGAAGGGCACGGTCAACCGGCGCAACGTCTCGGTGGTGCTGCTCGACCCGGCCGGCACCGCCGAGGTGCTGCGCTGGAACATGATCAACGCCTGGCCGACCCGGTGGCGGGGCGCCCACCTGAACACCCTCTCCCAGGAGATCGCCATCGAGGCGCTGACCCTGGCGTACGAGGGGCTGGAGCTGGAGTCCGGCAGTGCGAGCGCCCCGGCGACCGCGTGACCGGCTGGCCCGCGCGTTGCGGGCCACCGCCGACCGCCTCACGGACCCGCCGCCCACCACCCGCCGGCCTCCCGGCGTGCCGGCGGCGGCCCTGCCGTCGCGCCGCCCCGGCGAGCCCCCCGAGCACTGGCTCCGCCTGGTGGCCGCCCACGCCCCCGGCCTCCTCCGCGACCTCCCCAACCCCGCACCCACCGGAGTTGATCAAGGAGTTCGCGTCGATTCCGACCTCATTCCCGACGCAAACTCCTTGATCACCGAGCGGCCCGCGAGTGCCGGCGTGGGGTGGGGCTGGGTGGAACGGTTGAGGCGGGCGTGGCGGACACGCCCGACAGGTGTCGGCTCCCGGCGGATCGGCTCGCCGAGATCTTGGTATGAAACGGCCTCTCTGAGGGCCGCTTCGTACCAAGATCTTCAGGGCCCCTCGATGGTGGGGACGAGTGTCCCGCGCCGTGGCATCACGGGGAGCGATGGGCGGTGGCCCTACGGCTTCCCTTTCCCGGCGGCGGTCCTCGACTCCGACCCGAACGGCGAGACGGCGTGGACCGACGGGGAGTCGTACCCCGCTCCGAGTGACGCGGGCGCGGAACCGGGCCGGGTGTCGACGGGCCGGGTGCCGACGGGCCGGGTGCCGACGGGCCGGGATCTGACCGGTACGGAACCGGCGTGGCGGGGCTTGCCGGCGGCCTGGGCCGATCCGACATGGGCCGCGCCTCAGGGCGCGTCTCAGGGCGCGTCTCAGGGCGCGTCTCAGGGCGCGTCTCAGGGCGCGTCTCAGGGCGCGTCTCAGGGCGCGTCTCAGGCGGTGTCCTCCGGCCTCGCGGCGGATGCCGGATCCCGCCCTGCCGGATCCCGCCCTGCCCGATCCTGGGCTGCCAGATCCTGGGCTGCCGGGTACCGGGCTGCCGGGTCAGCCGCACCTGACGCGGCGGCTTCCGGAGCCTCAGCGGCAACCGGCGGCGGCGCACCGATACGTCCCGGCACACCGGGGCGCGACGACGGCGCGTACTCGGCCGCCACCGGATGGCCGGGTGGCACCGCAGGCTCGGTCGGCGCACCGGAACGGAGCAGCAGACCGGGACACGCCCCATCGAGTAACGACGGCACGCCCGGCCACGACGGCATCCCCGGGTCGAGCGCCGTAGCCGGCGCGGCCCGCGCGGCCGGGTTGGCCGGGGCCGACCGATCAGGGTGGCGAGCACGGCGTGCGGGATGGTCCGACCGGGTCACGGACGGGGTGGACGTACCCGGTGGGGCCGGGCCGGACTGGTCGCGTGCGCCGGGCCGACACGCGGCGGCTGACTCCCGTCGTGGCGGCCGGGAGCCGGCCGGCGTCACCGCCGGGCCCACGGAGGCGGCGCGTCCGCTCCCTCTCCGGCCGCAGAGATCGGTCGACGGGGCCGGCGCGGAGCGCGGCGGCGAGTTCCCGGTGCCGTTGTCGTGGCGACGACCGTACCCGTCGACGCCTCCGGCGTCGCACGACGTGGGCCGGCGCCGTCCGGTCGGCCCATGGCCGGCCCTGCCCGACGAGACCGGCGCGGACCGGGCCGGCGGCGTCGGGCGACCGGGCGAGGTGGGACAGCCGAGCGGGGCGGCGGAGGCCGGCACGGCGTACCGGGACCCGTGGCCGGCGCTACCTGACGAGCCGTCGCCCCGGGCGTCGGCCGCGCGGGTCGCCCGGTTCCGGGACGCCCTGCTGGACCGGGAACAGGCGGGTGGCTGATGGAACGCGTCGCCTTCCTCGTGGACGAGTCGGGCACCCGGATCGACTGCCTGCTCAATCCGGAGACCGTGCAGGTCACCCGGCTGGCCGGGATACGCCCGCGCGGCGGACCGGACGGGTCGCTCACCGGCGCCGGCCTCGCCGACGACCCGTTGGTCTTCACCGGCGGCGGGCGCACCGAACTGGTGCTGGACCTGCTCTTCGACATCGACTTCGTGGAGTCCCCGGCCCGCCCCGACGACGTCCGCGCGCTGACCCGTCCGCTGTGGATGCTCGCCGAGAACTCGGCCGTCGAGCACGGCTGGCCCCGTCCGCCGCTGGTCCGGCTGGTCTGGGGCAAGACCTGGAACGTGCCGGGTGTGATCGCGGCGATCGCGGAACGCTTCGACGCGTTCACGCTCACCGGCACGCCCCGACGTTCCTGGCTGCGGCTACGGCTGGTCCGGGTGGCGGAGAGCGCCGAGGCGGCCCAGGCCGGCTTCGAGGCGGAACTGGCCGCGGCGAGCACCCCGACCGTGACGCCCGGCTCGGCGGTGGTGGCCGCCGCGGACGGCGCGGCCGAGCCGGGCTGGTCGGGTGTGCGCTTCGACCTGCTCGCCCACGACGCGTTGGGGTCCCCGCTGCGCTGGCGGCTGCTCGCCGAGCACAACCGGATCACCGACCCGCTCACGGTGCCGGCCGGCACCGCGCTGGCGGTGCCGGCGTCCGTCCTCGCCACGCCTCCGCTCGACGCCACCACCACGACGGGAGGTACGCCGTGACCGCGCCCGCGCCGGTGGCGCGCGATTGCCACGACGATCCCGGCCACGGCCGGCCGGGGGCGGGCCACGCGACGACCGGAGGCGTGCGGTGAACCGGGCGGCGGCGGTACGCGTGGACGGCCGGCCGCTGGCCGACCCGACGCGGCTGCGCGGGATCCGGGTCGCCGCCCGGCTGGACCGGCCGACGCAGTGCGAGCTGGCGCTGGCCACCGCGCCCGGCCCGGCTGCCCTCGACCCACCGGTACGCCCCGGCGCGGCGCTCGACGTCCGCCTCGACGGCCACCCGGACGCGTTGTTCACCGGCGAGGTGACCGCCGTCGAGGTGGAGTACGCCGGCGACGGCGCCGCGCTGCTGCGGATCCGGGCGTACGACCCGCTGCACCGGCTGCGCAAGCGGCAGGAGCTGCGGGTGTTCGAGTCGGTCACCGCCGCCGAGCTGGCCGCGGAGCTGTGCGCCGGGCTGGGGCTGGCGGTGGTCGCCGAGGTCGACGGGCCGCGCCTGGACCGGCTGCTCCAGCACCGGCACACCGACCTGGAGCTGCTGTGCGAGGTGGCCGGCCGGGCCGGGCTGCACCTGGGCGTGGACGGGGACCGGCTGCGGCTGCTCACCCTCGACGGGCACGGCGAGCCGGTGCCGTTGACGCTCGGCGGGACCGTGCACACGCTGCGGATCACCGAGAACCTGGACCGGGCCGGCGCGGAGTGCGCGGCGCTGGGCTGGCACCCGCAGCGCGCCGAGCCGCTCGGGCAGCGGGCCGACGAGGCGCGCAGCGGACGGCGGATCCCGCTGCGCCCGGAGCCGGGCGACGTCGGCGCGGACGGGGTGCGTACCGCGGTGGACCAGCCGGGGCGCAGCGACGACGAGCTGGCCGCGCTGGCCCAGGCCGGGCTGGACGCGCGGGTCGCCGCGCTGGTCACGGTCGAGGGCACGGCCGGGGGCGACCCGGCGTTGCGGCCGGGCCGGCGGATCGCGCTGGCCGGCGTCCCGGATCCGGTGGCCGGCGTGTACGTGCTGACCGAGGTGGTGCACACGGTGGACGCGGACGGCCACCTGACCCGGTTCTCCACCGCCCCGCCCGAGCCGCCGCCGGTCACGGCGCCGCCGGCGGCGACCGTCACGCTCGGCACGGTCACCGCCGTCGACGACCCGGACGGGCTGGGCCGGGCCCGGGTGACGCTGCCGGCGTACGGGGACCTGGACGCCGGCTGGCTCGCCGTGCTGTGTCCGGGCGCGGGCCGGGGCAAGGGGATCGTCGCGCTGCCCGACCCGGAGGACACCGTGCTGGTGGCGTTGCCCGGCGGCGAGCCGACCTCGGGCGTGGTGCTCGGTTCGCTGTTCGGCGCCGTCGAGCCGTACGACGCGGGGATCGTCTCCGGCCGGTCCCGCCGCTGGTCGATACGGACCGGCACCGGCCAGTCCATCGTGATCGACGACGACGGGCGCACGCTGCGGCTGGCCACCGACGCGGGCAGCTTCGTCGAGCTGCGCCCCGAACTGACCACCGTGCACGCCGCCGGTGACCTGGTGCTCTCCGCGCCCGGCCGGGCCATGGTGGTGCGCGCGAAGACCGTCGACTTCCTGCACGCCCCGGCGGCCGAGGACGCGCAGACCGCCGCCGCCCAGGCCCGTACGCTCGCTCGTTCCTCCGGAGGTGGCTGATGCGCTGGATCCACCGCGACTCGTTGATCACTTGTGGCCATGACGGGCGGGTGACGAACCGCCCGTCGCAGCACTGGGTCACCGTGCGGGGCGTGCCGGCGCTGGTGCGGCCCGACCCGGTGGGACGGGACGTCACCGCCTGCCCGAACTACGGCCCGACGGTCAAACCCTGCCTGCACACGATGACCGTGACGGTCGGCTACAGCGCCTGGGTCCGGGTGGACCGGCAGCCGGTGGTGCTGTCGCACCTGGACGGCCTCACCGACGGCACACCGCCGGGCACCGTGCACCACCAGGTCCGCGACCCGCGGCAGATGTTCCTGGGGGCGGACCGATGAGGGCGTTCCGGTTCGTCGGCGCCGGCTTCGACGCCGGCCGCGCCGGCGGCCTGGCGTTGACCGCGGCCGGCGGGCTCGCCATGACCGAGGGCGACGAGACGGTACGCCAGGCGCTGTGCCTGCTGCTGTCCACCACGCCGGGCGAGCGGTTGATGCGTCCCGGGTACGGGTCGCGGCTGCACCGGTTGGTCTTCGCGCCCAACGACGACACCACCGCCGGGCTGGCCATCCACTACGTGCGGCAGGCGATCCGGCGCTGGGAGCCGCGGGTGGAGGTGCTCGACGTGGACGCCGGCCCGGACCCGGACGCCCCGTGGCGCCTGGTGATCCGGCTGGACTACCGGGTGCGGGCCAGCCTCTCCCCCGGCCAGCTCGTCTTCTCCGTCGACCTGCTGCCGCCCGACGACGAGCCCGGCGGCCCGGGCGACGACCCGGGCGACCGACCCGGCGGCGGGGTCGCCGGCCGGCCCGGTGAGGAGGCCAGGCCATGACGCTGCCGGTGCCGCACCTGGACGACCGCGCCTTCCTCGACCTGGTCACCGAGGCCCGGGAACGGATCCGCCGCTCCTGCCCGGACTGGACGGACCTGTCCGCGCACGACCCGGGGATGGCGTTGCTGGAGGCGTTCGCCTACCTGACCGAGGTGATGATCTACCGGCTGAACCAGTTGCCGGAGAAGGCGTACGTGGCGTTCCTGAACCTGCTCGGCGCGACCCGGCACCCGCCGGCGGCGGCCTGGGCGGACGTGCGCCTGACCCGCACCGGCCCCGACCGCGGCCCGGTGCGGGTGCCGGCCGGCACCCGGATCGCCGCGGCCCGCGGCGCCGACCCCCGGCCGGTGGTCTTCGTGACCACCGAACCGGCCCTGCTGCCGGCCGGCGAGACCGAGACGACGGTACGCGTGCACCACTGCGAGCCGGTCGACGCGGAGCTGCTGGGCACCGGCACCGGCCAGCCCGGCCAGACGTTCCGGGCCGCCCGCGCGCCGTTGACCCGCACCACCGAGGCGCTGGACCTGCTGCTCGGCGTGGAGGTGCCGGCCGGCTCGGTGGAGCTGGGCGCCGCGGCCCGCGAGCACGAGGGCCGCACGTACGAGATCTGGCGGCCGGTGGACAGCTTCGCCGGCGTCGGCCCGCAGGCCAGGGTCTACCTGGTCGACCGCTCCTCCGGGGTGGTCACGTTCGCGCCCGCGCTGGACCTGCGCCCGGCCGCCGGCGACGGGAGCGGGCCGGACGCCGGGAGCGCCCCGACCGACGAGGGGACGGCCGGGGCGCCGACGGCGGCCGGGGTGACCACGGTGGCGGCGGTGCCGCCGGCCGGGCGGCAGGTGCGGCTCTGGTACCGGTGCGGCGGCGGGCCGGCCGGGAACGTGGCCGCCGGCGTGCTGACCAGCCTGCGCGACCCGCTGCCGGGGCTGCGGGCGGTGAACCCGCTGCCGGCCACCGGCGGCCGGGACCTGGAGTCGCTGGAGTCGGTGCTGGCCCGCGGGCCGTACGAGTTCTTCGCCCAGCAGCGGGCGGTCACCGCCCGCGACTTCGAGGTCCTCGCCACCGGCTCCGGCGCGGTGGCGCGGGCACGGGCGTTCACCCGGGCCGCCGTCTACAGCTTCGCCCGGCCGGGCGAGGTGGAGGTGGTGCTGGTGCCGTACGTGCCGGAGGCGGCCCGCCCCGGCGGCCGACTGCCGATGGCGGTGCTGCGTGAGCACGAGGTCGAGGAGGCGCGCCGCCGGGTCGAGGCCGACCTGGAACGCCGCCGCGCGCTGGGCACGGCGGTGCGGGCCGGCTGGGCCCGATACAAGGCGGTCTCGGTCCGGGCCCGGGTGGTGGTGCGCCGCGAGGAGGACGTGGACGCGGTCCGTCGGCGCATCCACGACCGGCTGCACCAGACGCTCAGCCCGCTGCCCACGACGCTCAACCCGACCGGCTGGGCGTTCGGCGAGCCGCTGCGCGCGTCGAACGTCTACCGGATGCTGGAGCACGCCGAGCCGGGCGTGCGGTACGTCGAGTCGGTGCGGTTCGTGGTCGACGAGGCGCCGGACGCGCAGGTGCGGACCGTCGCGGTGGACCAGTACCAGCCGGACACCTGGTACGCCGGGCGCGGGCCGGTGCTGTTCCGCTCGACCGACGCGGGCGCGGGCTGGGAGCCGGCCGGCCGGTTCGACGACGAGACGGTCGTCCGGGTGGCGCCCGCGCCCGCCCCGACCCGCCCCGGCGTGGTGCCCCGGGCCGGTTCGGTGGCGGTGGTGACCGCCCGCGATGCCGGCGGCTCCCGGGTGCGGCTGAGCACCGACCTGGGCGAGACGTGGACGCTGCTCACCGACCTCGACTCCGGCGTGCGGGACCTGGCCTGGATCGACCGGGACGGCACCGGCGCGCTGCTGCTGGCCACCGACGCGGGCCTGTACGAGGTGCCGCTGCTGCCCGGCGCGGTGCCGTTGCAGATCCTGGTCGACCCGGCCGACGCCGACCGCGGCTTCTACGCGGTGCGGTCGTTCGTCTCCGAGCGCGGCGCGCCCGGCGTGGCGGTCGCCGCGCAGGCCGGCTTCGGCGTCTACCTGTCCGTCGCGGCCGGCCGCCCCGGCACGTTCAGTCACGTCGGCCTGGCCAACGTGGACAACCGGGTCCTCGCGGTGCAGTACGACGGGCCGGCCACGCTGCTGTGGTGCGGCGCGGGCGAGCCGGACCCGAAGAAGCCCGGCCAGGGCGCGCACCGCACCCGGCTGTTCGAGTCCGACGTGCAGTGGCAGTCGATGGCCGCCGGCTGGATCGGCGGCACCTGCCGGGACCTGGCGTTCAGCGGGCCGCTGGCGCTGGCGGCCACGCAGAGCGGCGGCGTGGTCCGGCTGGACACCCTCGCCGGGCAGCCGCAGTGGCGGCCGGTGATGGTCAACTGCGGGCTGCCGCTGCGGGACCGGACCCGGTTCTCGCCTGTCGACGCCATCGCCGCCACCGCGCCGACCGACCCGTCCGGCGCCGGTCGGCTGGTGCTGGCCGGCGGCGAGCGCGGCGTGTACCGCAGCGGTGACGGCGAGGACTGGGCGGCCAGCGCGAACCAGGCCACCGCCGACGTGGTCACCGTCCCCGGCACCTGGCTGCTCTGCTCCGGCGAGCACGACATCGAGGTGGTGCGGCAGGATGCGCCGGACCGCGATTGAACGGCTGCTGCCGGCCGCGTACCAGCGGGCCGCCGGGCCGGGCAGCGTGCTGGGCGCGCTGCTGGACGTGATGGAGACGCTGCACGCCCCGGACGAGGCGGTGCTCGCCGACGTCGACGCGCTGTTCGGGCCGTACCGGACGCCGGACGGGTTCGTCGCGTACCTGACCCGCTGGGTGGCGATGGACCACGTGGTCGCCACGCCGCGCGCCGACGCGCCGCCGCCGCTGCCACTGGGCCGGCTGCGGGACCTGGTCGCGCACGGCGCGCTGCTGGCCCGCTGGCGCGGCACCCCGTACGGGATGCGCACCGCGCTGGAACTGGCCACCGGGGTGACCGGGTTCGTGCTGGACGAACCGGCCGACCGGCCGTTCCACCTGGTGGTGCGCGTGCCACCGGCCGCCGTGGACCGGCTGGCGCTGATCGGCCGGATCGTCGAGGCGGAGAAGCCGGCGGCGGTCACCGTCGAGGTGGTCGCCGCCCCGGCCGACGCGCCCCACGACCCACCCACCGCTCCGGCCGACGACCCGTCCCCACCCGGACCGGTACGCGCGGTCGGCCGGGCGTCCGTGCCCCCACCCCCGCCCCACGAGCCGCCGGAGGAGCCGTCATGACCACCGAATGGACCGTCGTCGCCGCCGCCGAACAGTTCACCCTGGACGCCCGCAACACCGGGGAGTTGACCTTCACGGTGTCCAACCCGGGTCCGGCGCCGGACACGGTGGTGTTCGACGTGGCACCGGGCGAGGGCAGCCAGCGGGCCTGGTTCACGGTCACCGAGCCGCAGCGGGTGGTGGCCGGCCAGGGCTCGGTGTCGGTGCTGGTCCGCCTCGCCGTGCCGGCCGGCACCCCGCCCCGGCGGTACGACATGACCGGGTTCGCGTACTCGGCGAACACCGCCCCGGAGGAGAGTTCCCGGTCCAGCGGCCGGGTGACGTACGACGTGCGGGCGGTCGCGCCGCCGAAGCGTACGCCGTGGCCGTGGCTGGCCGCCGCGGCGGTGCTGCTGCTGGTGGTGACCGGCGTGGCGGTCTGGCTGGTGACCCGCCCGGAACAGCCGCCCCCGCCCCGGCCGGCGGCGGTGACCGTGGAGGCGGAGACGCTGGTGGCCGCCGCCGAGGTCCGGTCCACCACGGCCGCGAAGGCCGAGGTGGTGGCGCAGGACAACTGCTGCGACGTGACGTGGTCCGGCGACGCGCAACTGTTCTTCCTGGGCCGGGCGGTCGGCGACCGGGTGACCGTGCCGGTGGACCTGCCGGCGGACGGCGCCTGGCGGTTCTCCACCGTGCGTACCACCTCGTACGACTACGCGAACACCATCTGGCTGGTCGACGGCCGGCAGGTCGGCGACACGTTCCTCGGCTTCACGCCGACCGTGGTGCGCACCGACGACGTGGAGGTGGGCACGCTGGAGCTGACCCGGGGCACACACCGGCTGACGCTGGTGGTGGTGAGCCGGACCCAGGGCACCGACCGCTACTTCGCCGGCGTCGACCAGATCCGGTTCACCCCCGTCGGCCAACCATGAGTGGTCGGCAGAAGCTGCTGGTGGTCGCGCTGGCCGGGCTGCTGGTGGTGCTCTACGTGGTGGCGGTGGCCGGGCGGCACGACGGCCCCGGCGACCCGGCCGCCGGGCCGGGACCGCTGGCCCGGCTGGGACGCGGCGTCGGCGCGGTGGACCCGGCGACGGTGGGCGTGGCGTGCGTGCCGCCGGCCACCGCCCCGACCGCCACCGCCGACGGGGTGGTGGTCGCATTCGGCGCCACCTGCCGGCTGCGCGTCGCCGACCCGGGCGCGCTGCGCACGCTGGTGCTGCGCGGCGTGACGCCGTTCGAGGTGACCGCCCGCGCGCCCGGGGACGCGGACGTCACGGTCACCGACGAGGTCACGCCGGGGCCGGACGGGGCGACGCTGGCGAAGGTGGCGGTGGACCGGGAGACCGAGGTGCTCCTGCGGTGCCCGGGAGGTGGCGGGTGCACGGTCACGCTCGCCCGGTCCTGACCGGGCCCGACTGCGCGGAGGCGCGCCATGGGTGAGCTGCGGAAGCCGTTCCTGCTGCTGGCGCTGCTGGCGGTGGCGCTGGTGGTGGGCGTGGAGCTGGGCGCGGCGGCGTTGACCGGCGGCGGGGACGCGGGCGCCGCGCTGCGGGACAGCGCCGGTGGGCTCGGCGTCGAGCTGGGCGACGTCGGCGCGGTGGCCGAGCCGTCCGGTCGGGGCACCGGCTACCTGGCGCTGATCGACGTGGTGGCGCTCTGGACGACCGGGCTGTTCGCGCTGAGCCTGGTGCTGCCCGACCGGGTCCAGGGCCGGGTGCAGGGCGCGGCCACGCTGGTCTTCTCGGTGGTGCTGCTGCTGGTGTCGCTGGTGCTGCTGGTCGTCGCGTTCGTCGAGCTGACGGTGATGGTCTCGCTGTTCCTGGCGGTCCCGTTCGGCACGCTGGCGTACCTCGCGGTGTGGGGGTTCTTCCCGGTCGGCGACGCGGCCGTGCTGCTCGGGCTGGCGCTGCTGCTCAAGCTGGTCTGGGCCGGGCTGCTGCTGGCCGCGCAGCCGCGCTTCCTGCGCAACAAGGGGCTGGTGCTGCTGGCGTCGACCACGCTGCTGTGCACCCTGGTGTTGCAGTTCCTGCACGGCCTGGTGCCGGTGATCCTGGTCAGCGTCGTCGACGACCTGGGCGCGGTGGTCTTCGCGGTGGTGGCGATCATCTGGGCGCTGGTGCTGTTGGTCGGCTCGATCCCGGCGATCGTCAAGGCGGTGCGGACCACCGCGACGACGTCCGGCCGCACCGTCAGCTGACCGGGTCGCCGGTGGCGAGCGCCGCCAGGCGCGGGAGCTGCGCCGGGTCGGTGAGCGCCGAACCGACCGCCACCACGCGTACGCCGGCGGCCAGGAAGTCGCCCGCGTTGCCGGCGTCGATGCCGCCGGTGGCCACGAACCGTGCCTCCGGCAGCGGCCCGGCGACCGCCCGGAACCAGGCCGGGCCGAGACTGACCGCCGGGAACGCCTTGAGCCAGACCAGGCCGTGGTCGAGCGCCCGCTGCGCCTCGGTCGGGGTGGCCACGCCGGGCAGGTGCGGAATGCCGTAGCCGCGCGCCGTGTCCGAGACGGCCAGGTCCAGGCCGGGGGCGACGGTGAACGCCGCGCCGGCGCTCATCGCCTGACGGACCTGCGCCGGGGTGCGGACCGTGCCGGCGCCGACGAGCCGGTCCCGGCGCCGTCCGGCGGTGACCGCAGCGCTCAGCGCGGGCACCGCCGCGGGGGTGCGGATCGGGACCTCCACCACGCCGATGCCGAGATCCCAGGCCAGTTCCGCGAGCCGGACCGTCTCCTCCGGCGGCAGGTCGCGCAGGATCACCATGACCCGCCCGTCGCCGAACAGCGGTGCGAAGTCGTGCTCGGTCATGTGCCGCTCCCTTCGTCGCGGCGCCTCGGCGGCGCCGCCCATTCCCGGTCCGTCAGCGCCAGCGCCCGGGCGATCCCGGCCGGATCGGGCGGCGGCGCGGTGTCGCCCGGCGTGGCCAGCACCGGCGCGGCGGTGAGATGACCCATCCGCAGGCAGGCGCGCAGGTCGAGGTCGTGCAGCAGCCCGGCGAGGAAGCCGGCGGCGAACGCGTCCCCGGCGCCGACCGGCTCCACCACGTCCACCGGGGGCGTCGGCACGAAGACCGCCGGCCCGGTACGCGGCAGCGCGGTCGCGCCGACCGGCCCGTCCTTGACCACCACCAACTCCGGCCCGGACAGCAGGTCGCGGACGGCGGCCGGGTCGGCGCTGCCCCACAGTGTCGCCGCCTCGTCCAGCCCGACGAGCACCACGTCGGCGCGGTCGGCCAGGTCGCGCAGCGCCGGCGCGGCCCGGTCGGCGGGCCAGAGCGCCGGACGGTGGTTCACGTCGAACGTGGTCCGGGCACCGGGCAGCGCCCGCCCGGTCAGCGCGGACGCGAGCAACTCCCGGCAGGAGTCGGAGAGCGCGGCGGTGATCCCGGACAGGTGCAGCAGCCGCACCCCGGCCAGCCGCGGGTCGGCCAGGTCCGACGCGTCGAGCCGGCTCGCCGCGGACCCGGCGCGGTGGTAGTGCACGCGGGTGCCGGCCGGGCCGGGATCCTTGAGGTAGACGCCGGTCGGCGCGGCCGGGTCGACCGTGACCGTGCGGACGTCCACCCCGGCGGCGGCGATCTCGGCGACCACCCGGCGGCCGAACGGGTCGTCGCCGACCCGGCTGACCCAGGCGGCGCGGTGACCGAGCCGGGCCAGGCTCATGGCCACGTTGGACTCCGCGCCCCCGACGCCGACCACCAGCCGGTCGGCGTGCTCCAGCGGCCCGCCGTCGTCGGGCGCGAGCACCACCATGGTCTCCCCCACGCAGGCGACCTCCGGGCCGGTCAAGGTGTGCCCCTTGTGCGCGACTGCGGGGCTCGCGACCCCGGCTCACTCCTCGCGCTCACGGTGCCCACCTTTGTGCGCGACTGCGGGGCTCGCAACCCCGGCTCACTCCTCGCGCTCACGGTGCCCACCTTTGTGCGCGACTGCGGGGCTCGCAACCCCGGCTCACTCCTCGCGCTCACGGGAGCCGCCATCCGTTCCGCGACCTCGGCCCGGTCCAGGTGGCCGTCGACGACGAGCACCCGGTGCCGGTTGTGGCGCGGCCGGTCGGCGGCGACCACCGCCGGGCGGTCGAACGCGTACGCGACACAGACGCCCGGGTACATCGCGGTGCGGACGAACCACCTGTCGCCCGGCCCGAGTCCGCTGAACACCAGCGTGTACGCGGCGCCGCCGGGCCCGGCGCCGGACAGCGCCAGCCAGGGCGCGGCCGAGCCGTTGACCGCCTCCTCGCCGGCCGCGTCCACGGTGCACACCCGGGGTTCCGGGCCGGCAACGGCCCGCCAGAAGAAACCGCCGTAGCCGGCGCCGCCGGGGCGGCCGTTGGTGGCCGGGCTGCCCAGGTGGACGTCGGCGCCGGTGGCCGACGTGAACGTGGCGGACAGGTCGAGCCGCCAGGCGTCGTCGCCGGCCGGCGCGGCGGTGAGCCGACGGTGCTCGCGCAGCAGCGTCCGGCCGTCGGCGTCCCGCCAGTCGAGGTCGTGGTCGAGCCGGTCGGCGGTCCGCTCCCGCCAGCCGGTGTGGGCGATGACGCCGTGGTCGTCCCGCCAGGTGTAGCCGGTGCCGCGCACGTACGTCCGGCCGCCCCAGAAGTTGGCGCCGGCCACGTCCGGCACGGTGAGGGACGCGCCGAGGTGCCAGACGTGGTCGGCCGGGATCGCGTCGGTGACCGGGGTGCCGGCGCGGGTACGCACCGGATGCAGGTAGGGCCGCGGGCCGTGGCGCGGGTCGAGGTCGGGGCGGACCAGGTAACGGGCCACCTCGACCCCGGCCACGACCAGCCGCTCCTCGCCGGAGTCGGCGTCGGCGACGAATCCCGGCGCGACGGCGGCACGGGAATCGGCGGCGGCACGGGAATCGCCGGCGGCACGGGAATCGGCGGCGGTACGGGGATCGGCGGTCACGACGGCTCCGGTCCGAGCGCGGCGGGGTGGGCGTCCGCCGGTTCCGCGGCGCGCGCCCGGCGTCGGGCGTCGACCGCGTGCAGCGCGGCGAGGGCGTACCCGCCGAGGATCGGCACCGCCACCGGAGTGACGAGCGCGGCGAGCAGCGCGGCGAGCCCGCCGATCCCGGCCGCGGCGGCCCAGCCGCCGGGGTGTCGGGCGCAGACGCGGGCCACCTCGCGGGCGGCCCGGCGCCACCCCCGGCCGCCGATGCGCCCGACCGCGACGGCGACCAGGCCGGCGTACCCGAGCAGGGCCGTGACCACGACGGCGGTGACCGCCAGGGCGGGCCCGCCGCCGGGCGCCCGGCCGGTGGCCAGCGCCCACATGTCGACGGTGAGGAGCGCGGCGACCGCGAGCACGACGGCGCTGACCGCCGTGCCGGCGGGCACCGCGCGGCCGAACCGGGTCAGGCTGGTCCGGGCCGGCGGCCAACTCCCGGTGGCGGACCGGTCGTGCAGCGCGGCGGAGGCGGTGGCGACGGCCGGGGCGAGCGTGAGCACCGGCAGCGACACCGCCGCCACGGCGAGCCCGAGCAGCGCCAGGTCGGCCGCCTCGGCCACGGTGTCCCGCCAGTCCCGGCGGGGGGCCTCGGCGCTCATCCCTTCAGCCCGCTGGTGTTGATGCCCTCGACCAGCATCCGCTGGAAGGCGAGGAAGAACAGGAACACCGGCAGCAGCGACAGCACCGACATGGCGAACATCGGGCCGACCGCGCTCTGGCTGGTCGAGTCGATGAACAGGGTCAGCGCCACCGGGACGGTGTAGTCCTCCAGCGTGGACAGGAAGACCAGTTGGCGGAAGAAGTCGTTCCAGGTCCAGATGAACGAGAAGATCGCGGTGGTGACCAGCGCGGGGCGGCTCAGCGGCAGGATCACGTGCCGGAAGACGCCGTACGGCGACGCGCCGTCGATCTTGGCGGCCTCGTCCAGCTCGCGGGGGATGCCGCGCATGAACTGCACCATGAGGAAGACGAAGAACGCCTCGGTGGCCAGGAAGTGCGGGATGAGCAGGGGTAGGTACGGCCAGTCGCCGCCGACCAGGCCGAGGCTGCGGAACAGGATGTACTGCGGCACGATCAGCACGTGCCCGGGTAGCAGCAGGGTGCCGATCATGACGGTGAACCACGCCTTGCGGAACCGGAACCGCAACCGCCCCAGGGCGTACGCGGCCAGCAGGCAGGACAGCGCGTTGCCGACCACGGTGAGCAGGCTGACCATGGCGCTGTTGAGGAAGAACCGGCCGAAGCCGACGTCGAAGTTCGTCCAGCCCTCGGCGTAGTTGCCGGGGGTGAACTCCGTTGGCAGCAGGCCGATGTTGTTGACGATCTCGGCCGGCGACTTGACCGAGGTGCCGAGCATCCAGATCAGCGGGTAGAGCACCACCGCCACGATCGCCACGAGCACCACCAGGCGCAGCGCCTGCCGGTTGCGCGGGCGGCGGCGGCCGGCGACGGCGGTCACCGCGGTCATGAGTCGTCCCCTCCGTCCGAGTAGTGCACCCAGAACCGGCCGGTGCTGAAGAACACGGCCGTGATGAGCGCGATGGCCAGCAGGAACACCCAGGCCATCGCCGAGGCGTAGCCCATCTCCAGGTCGGTGAAGCCGGAGATGTAGAGCTTGAGCGTGTACATCAGGGTGGAGTCGACCGGGCCGCCGGTGCCGTTGCTGAGCACGAACGCGGCGGTGAAGCCCTGGAAGCCGTGGATGGTCTCCAGCACCAGGTTGAAGAAGATCACCGGGGACAGCATGGGCAGGGTGACCGCGCGGAACCGTCGCCAGGTGCCGGCGCCGTCCACGGCCGCCGCCTCGTACAGCTCGACCGGGACCTGCTTGAGCCCGGCCAGGAAGATCACCATGGGCGCGCCGAACTGCCAGATCGCCAGCACCATCAGTGTCTGGAGCGCCCAGTCCGGGTCGGCGACCCAGGGCAGCCCCTCGATGCCGAAGAGCGCGAGGAACGAGTTGAACGCGCCGTCGCGGTTGAACATGTTGACCCAGACGATGGCGAGCGCGACGCTGCCGCCGAGCAACGACGGCAGGTAGAACAGGCCGCGGAACAGCCCGACGCTACGCCAGGTGCGGTTGAGCAGCAGCGCCACGCCGAGCGCGGCGGCCAGCTTCAGCGGCACGGCGACGAGCGCGAACGTCAGCGTGACCCGCACCGCGTGCCAGTACGACGGGTCGGCGGTGAACATCCGCTCGTAGTTGTCCAGCCCGACCCAGCGCACCTCGGACAGCGGGGTGAGGATGTCGTAGTCGGTGAAGCTCAGCCAGAGTGAGAGCAGCATGGGGATCGCCGTGACGCCCATCAGTCCGATGAGCCAGGGCGAGAGGAAGACGTACCCTGCCAGGCCCTCGCCGAGCCGGGCCCGGCCGGCCCCGCGCCGCGTGGGGCGGGGGCCGACCGGTCCGGTTCGCGGGCTCCGGCCGGGCGCCGTGGTGAGGGCCACGGGTCCGGTTCCTTTCCGTCGAGGGGTCAGGCGATCGCGGCTTTGCAGGCGGTGACGAACTGCTCCGCCGCCTGGGCCGGGGTGGCGCGGCCGTACTGGGCGTTCTCGGCGGCCTTGGTCAGCTCCGACTTGACCTTGCTGTGTCCCTTGATCGGAACCTGGGGGGACGGCCCGAACTTCTGCGCCAGCTCGGACTCGACCTGGATGGACTGCTTCATGGCCGGGTCGGTGGCGGTCTCGCTGACCTTGGCCCGCAGGTCCATGTTGGAGGGCAGGCCGCGGTCGGTGCCGAGCAGCGCGACCGCCTCCGGGTCGTTGTTCAGGAAGTTGATCACGTCGACCGCGACGTCGCGGTGCTTGCTGCCCTTGAACACCGACCAGTACATCGAGGCGCGGGCCCACTGGGCGCTCGGGTCACCCGGGTAGGCGACCACGCCCAGCTCGTCCTTGGTGTTCTTCTTCAGGTCCGGCATCTGGTTGGCCCAGACCCAGGAGGTGGCGGCCTTGCCGGTGACGACGAGCTGCTTGGTGATGTCGGTGGCGTTGCCCTGGTGGATGACGTCCGCGGTCGGGGTGGCACCGGAGTCCCGCGCGCCCTTCCACAGCTCGAACCACCTCGTCACGTCCTCGACCGTGAAGCCGAGTTCCTTGCCCCGGTAGAGGTCCTTGCCCTGCTGGCGCAGCCAGACCCAGAGCGCCTTGTAGTCGGCGCTCGGGTCCTGGGTGCCGGGCACCTTCGTCTTCTTCGCCACCTGCTCCGCCCAGGCGATGTGCTCCTCCCAGCTCATCCCGGTGGTCGGCTCCGGCAGCCCGTTCTTCGTCAGCAGCGTCCTGTTGTAGACCAGGCCCTGGGTGTTCTCCCCGGCGGCCACCCCGGCGAGCTTGCCGTCGACGACGCCGTACTCCAGCAGGCTCTTCGGGAACTTCGACACGTCGAGCTTGCCGGAGTCGCGGTAGCTGCCCAGGTCGAGCGTGGTGCTGCGGCCGGCGTACTCGGCCAGGTAGTTGTCGTCGATCTGGAACAGGTCGGGCGGGTTGCCGCCGGCGGTCAGCGTGGCGAGCTTGTCGAAGTAGCCCTGGTTGGCCTGCCAGGTCTTCTCGAACGTCACGTCGGGGTGCTTCTTCGTGTAGAGGGCCAGGGCGTCCTCGGTGAGCTTGGCCCGGGCCTCGCCGCCCCACCAGAAGACGGAGAGCTTGACCGGGCCGCCGTCGCCGGCGGCGTCGTCGTCGCCGCAACCGGCCGCGCCCAGGGCGAGCGGCGCGGCCAACGCGACGACGGCCAGGCCGCGGACGAATCGACGTCGGGACAGGGGGGTACGGTGATCCCGCCCGGCGGGTGCGCCGGCGGTGGGGGGCGTTGCGGGGTGCATCTGCGCTCACTCCTCGGCTGTGGGAGGCGACGACGTCACCGGCGGCCGTCCACGGGTCGCCCGGGTCCGCACCGCTATGCGGGCCCGGGCCACCTGCTCAGGCCCCGGTGCCGTCCCGACCGGGCTCGGGAACGGGCCCGGTCGAGTCGCGGACGACCAGTACGGTCTGGAGCATTACCTGTGCGGTGGTGCGACGGTCGCCGGCCGACGCGCCCCGGCCCCGCGCGCCACGTGGCGCGTCGGAGTCGAGTTGCAGCAGCATGTCGACGGCCGTCCGGCCGGCGGCCGCGGTCGGCGTGGCCACCGTCGTCAACTTGGGGCGGGTGAGCCGGCTCAGCGCGATGTCGTCGACGCCGACCACGCTGACGTCCTGCGGCACCCGCAGCCCCAGCGCGTCCAGCCCTTCGATCAGGCCGATCGCCATCAGGTCGTTGTAGGCGAGCACGGCGGTGACGCCGCTGCGGCGTACCTGGTCGGCGAGCGCGCCGCCGCCGGTCTCGGTGGGTTGGTTGGGCCCGAGCAGGGTCAGCTCGGCGCCGCCGCCCCGGGCCGCCGCCGAGGCGGCCCGGCGCATCTCCCGGGCGGTCCAGGAGCCGCGCGGGCCGCCGAGCAGCGCGATCCGCCGGTGACCGAGGCCGAGCAGGTGCTCGATCGCGGAGCGGGCGCCCTGCCCGACGTCCATCATCACGCAGGGCAGACCGGCGATCTGGCGGTTTATCACCACCACCGGGACCTCCCGGCTGACCTGCTCGATCAGACTGTTGCTCATCCGGGGGCTGCACAACAGCACGCCGTCGACCTGCTTGGCGAGCGCGTGGACCAGGTCCTCCTCGGCGGCCACGTCCTCGTTGGTGTCGGCCACGAACACGTGGTAGTCGCGGTGCCGGGCCTGCCCCTCCGCGGCCTTGATCAGCGGCGGGAAGAACGGGTTGGCGATGTCGGCCACGATCAGGCCGATGTTGTGCGTCCGGCCGGTGATCAGGGCCCGGGCGGCCCGGTTGGGCCGGTAACCGAGGTCCTCCGCGCAGGCCAGCACCCGGACCCGGGTCTCCGGGTTGACCAGGTGCGGGGCCGAGAACGTGCGGGAGACGGTGGAGATGTGCACGCCGGAGGCCCGGGCGACGTCCCGGATGGTGGCTGGCACGGCGGGCTCCCTCGTCCGATGTGGTGGGGGTCACGGGGTGCCGCCAATTAATGCAAACGGTTGCGCCGGTGTCAACGGTCCATTGTTACGCCTCGATTGCGGTACCGCTCCCGGTGGGCGCACAAAAACGCACCAATGCGGATTCACCGGGCGGGATGTCCATCGACCGTTGACGACGTCTCGCTCGACGTGGTTTCTTCGGCTGCAAACCTTTGCATAACCGCGGGAGGCCGACGTCATGTCACCACCGGCCCGGAAACGGGTCCGCCACGCCCTGGTCGGCGCCGGGGCGCGCGCCGAGATGTTCGTCCGCGCGCTCGCGCTCGACCACGCCGACACCGCCGAGCTGGTCGCCCTGGCCGACGTCAACCAGCGGAGAATGGACGCGCACAACCGCTGGCTCGCCGACCTCGGCCACCCGCCGGTGCCCACGTACGCCGCCGCCGACTTCGCCACCATGCTGGCGAGGGAGCGGGTCGACGTGGTGCTGGTGACAAGCGTCGACGTCACCCACGACGAGTACGTGACGGCCGCGCTGCGGGCCGGCTGCGACGTGGTCACCGAGAAGCCGATGACTGTCGACGCGCCGCGCTGCCGGCGCGTCCTGGACGCGGTCGCGGAGACCGGCCGGCAGGTCACCGTCGCGTTCAACTACCGCTACAACCCGCTGCACGAGCAGTTCCGGCGGCTGCTCGCCGACGGCGCGGTGGGCGAGATCGGCTCGGTGCACTTCGAGTGGCTGCTGGACGTGCGGCACGGCGCCGACTACTTCCGCCGCTGGCACCGGGACAAGGCCACCTCCGGCGGCCTGCTCGTGCACAAGGCCAGCCACCACTTCGACCTGGTCAACTGGTGGCTGGACGCCCGACCGGTCGAGGTGTACGCGGCCGGCCGGCTGTTCTTCTACGGCGAGACCGGCCGCCGGCACGGCTACGCCCGCGACTACGACCGGGCGCACGGCGCCCCCGCCGCCGCCGACGACCCGTTCGCGCTGCGACTGGCCGAGCACCCCCGGCTGCGCGAGCTGTACCTCGACGCCGAGGCCGAGGACGGCTACCACCGGGACCGCAACGTGTTCGCCCCCGGCGTGACCATCGAGGACGACCTCGCGGTGCTGGCCCGCTACTCCACCGGCGCGACCATGACCTACCACCTCACCGCGTACGCGCCCTGGGAGGGCTACCGGGTGATGGTCAACGGCAGCCGGGGCCGCCTCGAACTGGAGGTGACCGAGAGCGACCACGTCAGCCCCGGCGGCGCGTCCGCGCTCAAGGGGGCCGCGCTGCACGGCGACGAGGCCGCGGTGGAACGCGGCGCGGCCCGGCTCACGCTGCGCCCGTTCTGGGCGCCTCCCGTGGAGATCGACGTGGAGGGCTGGACCCGGCGCGGGCACGGCGGCGCGGACGCCCGGATGCTCCGGGTGCTGCTCGGCGGCGAACCCGACCCGCTCGGCCGCGCCGCCACCGCGTACGACGGCGCGCTCGCGCTGCTCACCGGCCTGGCCGCCAACCGCTCGCTGGAGACCGGCGCGCCCGTCCGGGTCGCCGACCTGCTCACCCTGCCCTGACCGAGGAGCCCGCTTCCGTGCCGATCATCTCCCCCAGTGATCTGCTGCTGCCCGCCGAGCCCGGCCAACGCGCGCTGGCCCGCGAGCTGTACGCCCTGGCGGCCACGCAGCCGATCATCTCCCCGCACGGGCACGTCGACCCGGCGCTGCTGGCCGAGGACCGCCCGTTCCCCGACCCGGCCCGGCTGCTGATCGTGCCCGACCACTACCTGACCCGGATGCTGCTGAGCCAGGGCGTGCCGCCGGCCGACCTGGGCGTGCCGAGCGTCGACGGCAGCCCGGTCGAGACCGACGGGCGGACCATCTGGCGGCGCTTCGCCGCGCACTGGCACCTGTTCCGGGGCACGCCGTCGCGGCTGTGGCTGGAGCAGACGTTCCGGAACGTGTTCGACGTGGACACGCCGCTCTCCCCGGCCACCGCCGACACGGTCTACGACGCGCTCGCCGCCCGCCTCGCCGAGCCGGCATTCCGGCCCCGGGAGCTGTTCACCCGCTTCGGCATCGAGGTGCTCGCCACCACCGAGTCGCCCCTGGACGACCTGGGCCGGCACGCCAAGCTCGCCGCCGACGGCTGGGGCGGGCCGGGCGGGCGGGTGGTCACCACGTTCCGCCCGGACGACGTGGTGGACATGGAGTTCGACGGCTGGGCGGCCAACGTGGACCGGCTCGCCGACGTGTCCGGCGAGGACACCGGCACGTACGCCGGTTACCTGGCCGCGCTGCGGCAGCGCCGGGCCGCGTTCGTCGCGGCCGGCGCGACCTCCACCGACCACGGGCACCCGACCGCCCGTACCCTCGATCTCGGGCCGGCGGAGGCCGCCGCGCTCTACGACAAGGGCCGGCGCGGCGTGGCCGACGCCGCCGACGCGGAGGCGTTCCGGGCGCACATGCTGCTGGAGTTCGCCCGGATGTCGCTCGACGACGGCCTGGTGATGCAGCTGCACCCGGGCGCGGTGCGCAACCACAACCGCTGGCTGCACGCCCGGCACGGCCGCGACGTCGGCGGCGACGTGCCGCAGGCCACCGACTACGTGCACGGCCTGGCCCCGCTGCTGGACGCGCACGGCAACGACCCGCGGCTGACCGTGGTGCTCTACACGCTCGACGAGGACACCTTCACCCGGGAACTGGCGCCCCTCGCGGGCGGCTACGCGGCGCTGCGGCTCGGCGCCCCCTGGTGGTTCCTCGACTCGCCGGAGGTGCTGCGCCGGTTCCGGGAGGCGGTCACCGAGACCGCCGGCTTCTACAACACCGCCGGGTTCGTCGACGACACCCGCGCGTTCTGCTCCATCCCGGTCCGCCACGACGTGGCCCGCCGGGTCGACGCCGGCTTCCTGGCCCGCCTGGTCGCCGAGCACCGCCTCGACGCCGACGAGGCCGCCGAGACCATCGTCGACCTGGCGTACCGGCTGCCCAAGCAGGTCTTCAAGTTCTCCGGAGGGCACTCATGACCAGGATCGTCGACGTCGAGGTGCACGACGTGCGCTTCCCCACCGCCGCCAGCGGCGACGGCTCGGACGCGATCAACCGGGGCGACTACTCGGCCACCTACGTGGAGCTGACCACCGACGGCGGACCGACCGGCACCGGGTTCACGTTCACCAACGGCCGGGGCAACGAGATCACCTGCGCGGCGGTCCGCGCGCTCGCCCACCACGTACGCGGGCGCACGGTCGCCGAGATCGCCGCCGAGCCGGTGGCGTTCTGGCGGTCGCTCACCGCCGACGTGCAGCTGCGCTGGCTCGGCCCGGAGAAGGGAGTGATCCACATGGCCACCGGCGCGCTGGTCAACGCGGTCTGGGACCTGCGCGCCAAGCTGGCCGGCAAGCCGATGTGGCGGTTCCTCGCCGAGCTGCCCACCGACGAACTGGTGGCCACCGTCGACTTCCACCACATCACCGACGCGCTTGCCCCGGACGAGGCGGCGGCCATCCTGGACAAGGGCCGCGACGGGCTCGGCGAGCGGCTGGCCGGGCTGGAACGCGACGGCTTCCCGTCGTACACCACGTCGGTGGGCTGGCTCGGCTACCCGGACGAGCAGGTGCGCGCGCTGACCCGCGACGCGTACGCGGCGGGGTGGCGGGCGATGAAGATGAAGGTCGGCGGGCGGCTCGACGACGACCTGCGGCGGGCCCGGATCATCCGGGCCGAGATCGGCCCGGACGCGTTGCTGATGATGGACGCCAACCAGGTCTGGGACGTGGACGAGGCGATCGCCGCGATGAGCGTGCTGGTCGAGGTCGACCCGTACTGGATCGAGGAGCCCACCCACGCCGACGACGTGCTCGGGCACGCCCGGATCGCCCGCGCGGTGACCGAGCTGTCCGGCGGCCGGTGCCGGGTCGCCACCGGCGAGGTCGCGGCCAACCGGGTCATCTTCAAACAGTTGCTCCAGGCCGAGGCGATCGGCGTGATGCAGGTCGACGCGTGCCGGGTCGGCGGCGTCGACGAGGTGCTCGCCGAGCTGCTGCTGGCCGCGAAGTTCGGGGTGCCGGTCTGCCCGCACGCCGGCGGCGTCGGGCTGTGTGAATACGTCCAGCACCTCGCGGTCTTCGACCACCTGCGGGTGAGCACCGGACTGGACGGCCGGATGGTCGAGTACGTGGACCACCTGCACGAGCACTTCGTCGACCCGGTCCGCGCCCGCGGCGGACGCTACCTGCTGCCCACCGCGCCCGGCTACAGCGCCGCCATGCGGCCGGAGTCGATCGCGGAGTTCCGCTTCCCGGAGGGACCGGCATGGCGCTGACCGTCGACACCGACCGGCTCGGCCTGGCCACGCTGCGCCGGCTGCCCGAGGAGAGCCGGCCGCTGGTGCGTCCCGGCACCGTGCCGGCCGGCATCGTCCACCTCGGGCTCGGCGCGTTCCACCGCGCCCACCAGGCCGTGCACACCGAGGCGGCGGTCGGCGCGGCCGGCGGCGACTGGGGCATCGTCGGCGTCGCGCCGCGCAGCACCGACGTGGTCGAGGCGCTGGCCGCGCAGGACGCGCTGTTCAGCGTCACCACGCTCGCCGCCGACGGCGCGTCGACCCGGGTCGTCGGCGCGCTGGCCGGGGTGCGGCACGCCGCCAGCGACCCGGACGCGGTGGTGCGCCTGCTCGCCGACCCGGCGATCCGGGTGGTCACGCTGACCGTCACCGAGAAGGCGTACCAGCTCGACCCGGTGACCGGCGCGCTGGCCGCCGACGCGGAGCTGACCGCCGACCTGACCACCGACCGGCCGCCGCGCACCGTGCCCGGGCTGCTGGTCCGCGGGCTGCTCGCCCGGGCCGCCGCCGACGCCGGGCCGCTGGCGCTGGTGAGCTGCGACAACCTGCCGGCCAACGGACGCCGGCTGCGCAGCCTGGTCGACCAGGGCCTGGCGCTGGCCCGGGTGCCCGACGCGACGCTGGACCGGGTGGCGGCGCAGGTCACCTGCCCCGGCACCATGGTCGACCGGATCGTGCCGGCCAGCACCGACGAGACCCGGCAGACCGCGCGGCGCGCGCTCGGCGTGACCGACCTGGCAGCGGTCGCGGCCGAACCGTGGTCGCAGTGGGTGATCGAGGACGACTTCCCGGGCGGCCGACCCGCCTGGGAGCGGGCCGGCGCGGTCCTCACCGACGACGCCGGACCGTGGGAACGGCTGAAGCTGCGCGCGCTCAACGGCGTGCACTCCGCCACCGCGTACCTCGGGGCCCTCGCGGGCGCGGAGACGGTGCTCGACGCGCTGGCGCTGCCGCACCTGGACGCGGTGCTGCGCCGGCTGGTCGCCGAGGAGATCGCGCCGAGCTTCACCCCGCCGCCCGGCGTCTCCGTGCCGGACTACGGGGAGCAGGTGCTCGCCCGCTTCGCCAACCCGGCGATCCGCTACCGCACCGCGCAGGTCGCCTCGGACGGCTCGCAGAAGCTGCCGCAGCGGGTGCTGCACACGGCCGTCGACCTGCGCGCGACCGGCCGGTCCGCGCGGTGGAGCGCGCTGGTGGTGGCCGCCTGGCTGCGGTTCCTGCACGGACACGCCGACGACGGCCGGCCGCTGCCGCTCGACGACCCGCTCGCCGACCGGCTGCGCGCGGCGCTCGCCGGCGGCCGGCACACCCCGGCCGGCGTGGTCGACGCGGTGTTCGCGGTCCGCGAGGTCTTCCCCGCCGAGCTGGCCGCCGACGAGGAGTTCCGGACGGCCGTGACCGGCTGGCTGACCGCGCTGGACCGGCACGGCGTCCGGGCCACCCTGGCCGGCGCCCGGTGACCGGCGGCACGCCGGCACGACCCGGCGACAGCGACGACCCCCGAACCGACGACGGCGACGGCGCGCGACCCGGCGACAGCGACGCGACGGGGGTGGGTCGGTGAGCGGCGACGCGCCGCCGCGGGTGGCGCTGGTCGGCGCGAACGGGCACGGCCGCTGGCACCGGCGGGTGATCGCCGCGCTGCACGGCGCCGGCCGGCTGCGGCTGGTCGCGCTTGTCGACGTGCGGCCCCCGGAGGAGGAACCGGACGCGCCGACGCCGCCCGGAACCGGGATCTTCACCGACCACCGGGCGATGCTGACCGCGTCCCGGCCGGACGTGGTGGTGGTGTGCACGCCGCCGCACACCCACCTGCCGATCGCGCGCGACGTGCTCGCCGCCGGCGCGGACCTGCTGCTGGAGAAGCCGCCCGTGCTCGACCTGGCCGAACAACGGGCGCTTGTCGACGCCGCCGGCGCCGCCGGGCGGGCGGTGCAGGTCAACTTCCAGGCGCTCGGCTCGGCGGCGCTGGCCGAGCTGACCGCCGCGCTGGCCGCGGGGCGGCTCGGCCCGGTCACCGGCATCGCCACCGTGGCGGCCTGGCAGCGTCCCGACGCCTACTACGCCCGTTCCCCGTGGGCCGGCCGGCGGTCGGTGGACGGCCGGCCGGCGCTGGACGGCGCGCTGGCCAACCCGCTCGCGCACGCGCTGATGCAGTGCCTGGCGGTGGCCGGGGCGGTGGCCGGCGAGCCGGTGCGACCGGCCCGGATCGAGGTGGAGCGCTACCGGGTCCGCCCGATCGAGGTGGACGACACCACCGTGCTGCGGCTGACCCCGGCCGTCGGGCCGCCGGTGCTGGCCGCGCTCACGCTGGCCGCCGAGGAGCACGTCGCCGGGGACGTGCTGGTCACCGGCGAGCGGGGGCGGGCGGTGCTGGAGTACCCGACCGACCGGCTGCGCCTGCCCGGTGACGCTCGCCCGCGCGCCGTGCCCGGCCGGGTCGGGCTGCTGGCGAACCTGCTGGACCACCGCGCCGCCGGCGTGCCGCTGATCGCGCCGCTGGCGCGTACCGGGCCGTTCACCGAGGTGCTGGACGCGCTGCGGGACGCGCCCGAGCCGACGCTGCTCGACGGTGACCTGGTGCGCGCCGTGGGCGACGGACCGGAGCGGGTCCGGGTGCTCCGGGGCGTCAACGCGGTGCTGCGGGACGCGGCGGAGACCGGCGCGCTGCCGTCCGAGGCGGGCGTGCCGTGGGCGGTCCGGCCGTACCTGGTGGACCTCGGCGTCGACATCCCCGACAGACAGAACGGAGCACGTCATGCGTAGACGAACGGTCACCGCCGCGATCCTCGCCGCCGCGCTCGCGGCCACCACCGCGATGCCGGCGTCGGCCGCGCCGGCCGGCGGGACGCCGTCGCCGGCGGCGGGCCTGCTCGGCCGCCAGGAACCGGCGGCAAAGCTGCTCGGCCGCCAGGCGCTGCCGGCGAACGACGGCTGGGCCGCCGAGGGCGTCGGCACCACCGGCGGCGGGGCCGCCACCGTGGACCGGGTACGCCTGGTGCGGACCCGCGCCGAGCTGGTCGCCGCGCTCGGCGGCGACAACGCCACGAACGCGGCCGACGCCACCCCCAAGATCGTGTACGTGGCCGGCCCGATCGACGGCTTCGAGGGGCCCGACGGCACGCCGCTGGACTGCGCCGACCTGGCCGACCCGGAGTACTCGCTGCCGGCCTACCTGGCCGCGTACGACCCGGCGGTCTGGGGCCGGGTGGACCCGAGCGGCCCGCTGGAGGCGGCCCGGGTCCGGTCGGTGGCCGCCCAGACCCGGCAGACGCAGATCAACGTCGGGTCCAACACCACGATCGTCGGGCTGCGTGGCGCCCGGCTCACCGGGCTGACCCTGATGATCGACCGGGTCGCCAACGTGATCGTGCGCAACCTGGAACTGGCCGACGCCCGGGACTGCTTCCCGGCCTGGTCCCCCACCGACGGCGACGCCGGCAACTGGAACTCGCAGTACGACCAGATCTCGGTGCGGCGCAGCGAGCACGTCTGGGTGGACCACAACACGTTCACCGACGGCGACAACCCGGACCGCGCGCAGCCGAGCTACTTCGGCCGGCCCTACCAGGTGCACGACGGCTCGCTCGACGTCACCCACACCGCCAGCCTGGTCACCGCGTCCTGGAACCGGTTCGCCGGGCGGGACAAGCTGATGCTGATCGGCTCCTCCAACACGGTCGGCCCGGACGTCGACCGGCTGAAGGTCAGCGTGCACCACAACCTGTTCGACGGGGACCTCCAACGGCTGCCCCGGGTGCGGTTCGGCCAGGTGGACGTGCACGAGAACCACTACCGGCTGGGCGGCCCCGGCTTCGAGTACGCGCTCGGCGTCGGCGTCCGGTCCGCCATCGTCGCGGAGCACAACTTCTTCACGCTCGCCGACGACGTCGACCCGGCGGACCTCATCCGCGACTGGGGCGGCACCGCGCTCACCGAGCGCGGAAGCTGGGTGCGGCAGGGTGACGGGCGGGCCCGGCCGGTGGACCTGCTGGCCGCGTACAACGCCGCGCACGACCCGGACCTCGGCGGCGACGCCGGTTGGACGCCGACGCTGCGCGCCGCGCCGCCGCTGCCGACGCCGCTGGTGCCGCTTGTCGTCGGCGCCTGGGCGGGCGCCGGCCGGCTTCCGCTCTGACCGCTGACCGACCCGCGCACCGGGCCGGCGTCCGCACCCACGGACGCCGGCCCGGCGGCTTCCGTCGGGGTGTCGGCTGACAGGCCGGCCCCGATGCGCGATGATCACCTTTGCCGAACCTCGCCGTCGGTGGCATGAATCGGCGGTCACCGGGGACAAGAGGGTGAGAAGCGGGTGGTGACAGCGCGAGTGGATGCCCAGGCCCGGAGACGGGCACGGGACGGAGGCCGGACGTGACGGGTGGGACATCCGGCCGGGTCCTCACCATCGATCTGCCGGCCGACCCCGGCCGGCTCGCGCCCACCCGGGAGCGGCTGCGCGGTTGGCTGCACGCGCACGGCATCGGCGAGTGGGACGTCGAGACGGTGCTGATCGCCACCGGGGAGGCCTGCGCCAACGCGATCGAGCACGGCTACCGCTTCGCCCCCGACGGGATCACCACGCTCCGGGTCGAACTGCGCGACGACCGGCTGGAGATCGAGGTACGCGACCACGGCGCCTGGCGGCCGGCCGACGGCGGCGACGAGAGCGACCGCGGCCGGGGGCGGCTGATCATGGCGCGGGTGATGGACGAGGCGACGATCGTCGGCACGCCGGAGGGCACCTGCGTACGCCTGGTCAAGCGGCTCACCCCGGCCGGCTGACGCCGACCCGGGGCCTGTCGTCCGTCCCCGGCGAGCGAAGATCAGCTATAAGGGACGTATGGAGTTCCCCGCGTACCTCGCCACCATGCCGATGCACGCGATCACCGAGATCCATGGTGAACCCGGCCTGCTGGCCCGTTTCCGGCTGGAGGTCGCCGCGTTCGACGACGCGGCCCGCGACCGGTTGACCGAGGCGCTGGACCTCGCCGCCGAGCTGCACCGCGACGACCGGCGGGTCCGGGAGCCGTACCTGAACCACCTGCTGCGGGTGGCGATCCGGCTGATGCACCACTACCAGGTGCGCGACGTGGACGTGATCGTCGCGGGGCTGCTGCACGACGCGGTGGAGGACCATCCGGTCGAGCTGGCCGGTCCGACGGTCGACCGGGACGTGACGACGGCGGCGCTGGCCACGCTCGCCGCGCGGTTCGGCCCGCGGGTGGCGCGACTGGTCGCGGCGGTCACCAACCCGGAGTACGACCCGGACCGGGACCGGGACGCGCAGTACCGGGAGCACGTGGCGAGCAGTCTGGACCGGGAGCCCTGGGCGCGGGTGATCAAGGTGTCCGACTTCACCGACAACGGCGTCGGCGTGATCCACACGGTGGGCCCGAAGGTGGCCCGCGCGGCCACCAAGTACCGCCCGCTGGTGCCGGTCTTCCGCGAGCTGGTCGCCCGCCCGGACACGCCCCTGTCGGCACCGGTCAAGCAACACATCTTCGCCCAGCTCGACCTCGCCGAGGAGCGCTTCAGCGCCATCCTCGACCCCCGCCCCTGACCCCCACCCCCGTCACCCCAAGCGGCCTCTTTCTCGGAAAGCGTGGCTGTGCCGGGCGGATCAGCCACGCTTTCCGGGAAACAGCGACCAGGGTGGGCGCGGAGGGGTGGGGTGGGGGTGGTCAGGTGGGGTGGGGGTGGTCAGGTGGGGTGGGGGGTGGCGCCCAGGGCGGCGGCGACTCTGGCGCGCAGGGCGGGCAGTTGCTCCGGGTGCTCGCGCAGCACCACCCGCAGCGTGGCGTGTCCGCCGGCGGCTGCCGCGCCGAGCACGTCGAGCAGCGTGCCGAGCTGGGCCGGCGGCTCGTCGGCGAGCAGGTTCGCCGCGTCGCGTACGACGAGGGTGAGCGGCCCCTCCTCGATCCGGTCGTTGAGGACGTCGGCGAGCGCGTCCCAGTTGCGGCCGTACCAGTCGGGCAGCGGCAGCGCCTCGGCCAGCGTCTCGTGCAGGGCCGCCCGGGTGCGGGTGGCCGCGCCGGGGACCGGCACGCCGGCCGGCTCGGGCGCCGAGTCGGCGTCGAGCGTGAGCCAGGCCGGCGGCTGCGGGGACGCTGCGCCCATGGGATCTGTCCTTTCCGACCGTGGGGGGGGGGGGGGGGGGGGGGGGGGGGGGGGGGGGGGGGCGGCGCGGGGGGGGGGGGGGGGGGGCGGCGGGGGGGGGGGGCGGGGGGGGGGGGGGGCCGGGGGCGCGGGGGGGCGGGCCGGGGGGGGCTGGCGGGGGCGCTGCGCCGGGGGTGGGGGCGCGGGGGCCCCTTGGTCTCTCCGCTGTGCCCCGCGCGGCCGGGGGGGGGGGCGCCCGCCCCCGACGGAAACTCAGAGCCGGTAGAAGTTGGCGTAGTGGTCGGGCGAGAACCAGGTCGTCCCGGTGCTCCTGTTCACCACGATCCGGTACGCGTCCCGGGCGGCGTTGCAGGCGCGCGGGTAGACGTCGTACTCGTAGTAGGTGGCGTTGGTGGGCAGTTGGCCCTCGCGGTTGTAGAACTGGCCGCCGGCGAAGTTGCACTGGCCGCCGCTCCACGAGTACCAGCCCCGGCTGGTCGGGAAGCTCTTCGCCGACCAGCCGGAGCGGGCCGTCCTGGCGTCCGCGCAGCGCGACAGCGTGCAGGAGCTGTAGACGGCGGCCTCGGCGGGCTCGGCGAGTCGGGTGGAGACCGTGGCGGGGGCCACCAGCGCGGCGGCGGCCACGGCGGTGACCAGGGCGGACGCGGCCAGGGCGCGGCGGACGCGGGTGACGACGGCGAGGAACGGGGTCAAGGGATCCTCCTTGAGCGAGCCGACAGGGCATCGACCAACATCGTTGGCTGGTCGGCGCTCAGTCTGCCCAGGATCCTGCCCGGCGTACAGCCCTCAGCCGGCGACCGGGCCCCGAATCCCGGGTGAACAGGCGGTGGCGGGTGCGGACGGACCGAGCCGCCCGCACCCGCCGGGTGCTCAGCGCGCGAACGCCTGGAACTCGGCGATCCGCACGTTCTGCGCCTGCGGGCTGGCCGTCGCGCAGTCGGTCGCCGCCCGCGGGTCGGCGTCCTGCTCACCGGCGTAGTCCGGCGCGCCGGTGCACTGGTTGGTCAGCACCTCGACTCGCAGGTGGGTGGCCCGGGTGCGGGGGATGTCGAACGAGCGCAGGATCAGCTCCGGCGCCCGGGGCCGCGGCGCCACCGCCGGGAACGCGTCCGGCCGGCTCGTGAACACCGGCCGGAAGTCGGCCGCGTCGGCGCAGCTCACCGTGCCGCCGGCGGTGCACGCCAGGACCCGGAACTGCCGCACCGCGGAGTACCGGCTCTGGGTGCCGGCGTCCGGGTCCCCGGTCACCGGCGGGCGCAGCATCGCGCTGACCTGCACCCGGCGTACCTGCTGGAGGCCGCCGGCCAGGTCGACGGTGACCTGCCGTCCGGCCACCGGCACGCCGAGCGAGGCCCAGTTGGTGGCCTCGTCGTCGTCCGCGACCGACGCCAGGTTGATGCCGTCACCGGCGACCGTCGCGCCCGCCGTCGTCGACGCCAGGTTGGCCCGCAGCACCACCGGCAGCGTCCGGTCCTGGCCGGCCCGCACCGTCACCGGGCCGATCCGGGTGTGCCCGTACCCGGGCGCCCGGACCACGAACTCGTACGTGCCGGGCACCAGGTCCACCCGGTCGGTGCGCGGGGTGGCCGCGTCGGTGTCCGCGACCGGCACCGCCCGCGCCTGGTAGCGCCCGACGAACAGCTGCGCGCCGGCCACCGGCCCGCGGTCGCCGAGCGGCAGCAGCCGCAGCGAGCCCTCCTCCGCGTACGGGGAGGTGAAGCCCGGCGTCGGATCGGGGTCGGCGTTGCCGACGCTGGCCGCGGTCTCGCCGAGGCCCCGCGCGGCGAACGCGTTCCAGAGCAGGTCCTGGTTGGCCCCGCCGAAGCGGATCCGGTCGGCGGCGAGCATCGCGTCCCGGGCGTCGACCATGCTGACCTGGCTGACCGCCATCAGCAGGAACGAGTCGACGACGAGCTGGATCCAGCGCCGGTTGCCCGGGCAGGCCGTCACGTCGCGGGCCCCGGTCGCGCACGCCTTCTGCACGGCCGGCGTGCCGGCGCCCCAGCGGCGCACCATGGCCGCCCGGATGTCGGTGTTGGTGGCGCTCCACACCTCGCCGGACGCGTGCACCTGGAGGCCGGTCACGTCGTAGTCGACCGACGAGTAGTTGAGCGGACTGTCACTCATGTTGTAGTTGCGGATGCCCGCGTTCGGGTCCTGGGTGGTGTACTCGCCGATGGTGAAGCCACGTCGGCCGGGCGCAGCGTACCCGTGCTCGAACAGGTACTCCATGGCGAGCTGGTCCGACCAGCTCTCGCTCATGCCCTGCGGCGAGCTGACGCCCGCGCTCGGGCCGGCGATCATGCGGTTGGTGACCGCGTGGCCGTACTCGTGGGCGATCACCGACATGTCGAAGTCGCCGTCCACGCAGGGCGCGTAGAACGAGCCGGCGACCGGCTGCCACAGGTACATGTTGGTGGTCGGCGCGACGCCGTCCGGCGGGGTGATCTGGTTGGCGTTGTTGCGGGCCGGGAACGTCGGCGGGCCGCCGCTGACGCCGCCGGCCTGCGCGTTGCCCTGCTCGGCATCGCCGCCGAGACCGCCCCGGCCGAGGTTGTCCTGTTGCAGGTTCCAGGTCTCCTCGGTGAAGCCCAGGTGGTAGGTCCAGTCGTGCATCCGGTTGTGCATCCCGAACAGGTTCGCCCGGGCCGCGTCGATGTCGCCTGCCTGCGGCGAGGTGAACACCTCCGGGTCGCAGCGCCGCTCCTGCCACTGGTTCGTCCACGGGTACGCGTAGACGCGGTCCGGACGCGGCGTGGCGGTCTCGGTGCCGACGCTGAACGGGTCGTTGCTGAACCAGTTCTGCACCGCGATCGCGTTGTTGCCCTTCGTGGTGGCGGTGGACGCCCCGGTGGCCGGGTCGACGTCCCACGCCGGGTGCCCCGGCACGCCGACCACCTCGCGGCAGCCGGCCGCCGGCGCGGCGCACCAGCGCACCCGGGTGTCGACCGAGGACCTGTCGACGCGCGGCGAGTTCGGGAACACGTCCCAGGACGGACTGTCCGCCGCGTGGTCGATCAGGTCCGCACGGACCAGCACACCGCCGTCGCGGGCGTCCACGTAGGTGGAGTAGGCGGCCGGGTCCGCGCCGGTGGTGTCCGCGCCCAGCACCACCTCCCAGGCCGCACGCGGCCCCCGGTCCGCGGTGGGCACCGCGACCAACGAGGTACGCATGACCTGCGCGTCGGCGCGGCCGGCGTCCGCGATGGCGGCTCTGCGGGCCTGCGCGGCGTCGATCGTGGCGGGCGCCGGCGTGCCGGCGTCCCGGGCCAGCGACGAGCTGACGTGCCAGACCGCCCCGTCGCGTACGCCGATCGCCAGCATGCCGTCGACGGCGGCCGGCAGGTCCCCGAAGCGCTGCCGGAACAGCACCGTCGCGCCCGGCCCCATCGGCGCCACGGTCAACTGCTCCAGCCCGGCGGCGCCCTCGGCGGTCAGCCCGAGCACGTCGGCGTTCGCCGTCACGTAGGCGCGTGCGGCGGCGGCCGGGTCGGCGGGCAGCCCGGTGGCGAGCGGCTTCCCGGTCGAGGTGAGCGTGGCCGGCGTACCGAAGTCGGTCCAGCGGACCCGCGCGCCCAGCGCGGCGACCCGGTCCCGCTGCCGCGCGCTGGCGGCGACGCGGCCCTTGCGGTTGTCCTTGGCCCGGCTGTCGTGCCGGTCCCCGGGCAGGTGGTCGGGTACGGCCCCGGCGCGGGCCTGGTCCCGGGGTGCGGCCTGACCGCCGGCTGCGGCGGTCAGGACCATGCCGGCTGCCATGAGCAGCGCGGTGGTCCCCGTCAACGCACGGGATGGTGTGCGCACGGTCCCTCCTGTCATCGTCGAACGGCGATGTCCGTGCCGCCATCCGACCAGGATGATCGACCGGCCGACACCCGCCGAACATCCATTAATGACAGTGTGTCGGCTCAGGGCCAGATCATGCCGCCACCGAGGTTGTGGGCGACGATCTGGCCGTGGCCGAGCACCGTGCCGCTGCCGACCCGGAACACCTGGCCCGGATCGGTTTCCGCCTCGACGGTCGTGCCGACGACGACCTCCCGCAGCGGTTCGAGTTGGTCCGGGTGCACCTCCAGCATCGCCTCGAAGCGGCCCTGCCAGCGGGTGGCCACGAAGTCGGGCGAGGAGTCGCCGCCCAGCACGGACCGGCGGGAGTCCTCCAGCGCGTCCGCGACCTCCGAGGCCCGGCCCTCACTCGTCCGGGCGTAGAGCCTCGTCAGCCGGTCCCGCACGATCGGCCACATCTCCGAGGCCATCGCGGCCACGACCGCCTGACCGGCCTGCCGGGCCAGCGACATCACCATCGGATCCATCAGGTGTCTCCCCGCTCCTGGTCGTCCTTCGGCCCCCACATCTCCCTCAGCACCGCACCGATCGCCGCATGCTGTGGATGGTCTTCGGGAAGGACCCGATGCTGTCGGTCACTCGCCTCGGCGAGCAGCCGCCGCGCGGCCGTCTCGTCGCCCAGCCGCTGTCTCGCCCGGGCCAGCAGGATCATCGCGCGCAGGGTGTCCGGGTGGTCGGTGCCCAGCAGCTCTCCGTAGCGCGCGACCACCAACTCGTAGGTCTCCGCGGCGGAGTTCTTCTCCCCCATCTCGAGCCGGATCGCGGCGATGTTCTCCAGTGACGCCAGCGTGGCCGGATGCTGCGCGCCGAGCCGCCGGCGCCGTCCGAGGTGCACGGCCTGCTCGCAGTTGAGCGCCTCCGCCAACCGGCCCGCCCCGAAGAGCATCGTGGCCCGGTTGCCCAGCGCCACCAGCGTGTCGGGATGGTCCGGCCCGAGCGCGGCCTGCCGCAGGGCCAGGAGCGTCTCGTTCCGGCTCAACGCCTCCTCGCGTCGATCCTGGCTCCACAGCATCACGGCGAGGTTGTTCAACGCGGCGAGGGTGTCGCCGTGCTCCGGACCGAGCAGTTCGGCCCGCCGCGTCCAGACGCGCTCGGCCAGCACGAGCGCCGTCTGAACCTCCCCGGTCTGCCAGGCCAGCGCGGCGAAGGTGTGCAGGGCCGCGATCGTGTCCCGATGGTCGGGGCCGAGCAGGTTGGTGAAGCGTGCCGCCGCGTCCTGGCTCAGACTCACCGCCCGGTCGATCTCACCGACCGCGGAGAGCTGACCGCACAGGAGGAGCACGAGCGCGCGCAGCGACTGTCCCTGGGCCCAGTCGGCGGCCACCACGTGCGGAAGCAGCCGCCGGTACCGGGGCCAGCTGCGCGCGTCGACCGGATCACCGAGCCGGGCGGAGACCAGGAGCCGCTCGCCCTGACGCCGGTACGACTCCTGGGCGATGATGGTGAGCTCCTCCCGCACGGCCTCCTGCACCAGCGGGTGCACGCGGAACGAGTCCTCGTCCCGCTCCACCAGGCTGTGGTCGTGCAACGTGGCCAGCAGCTCGTCGAAGTTCGAGTCCCGCGTCATCGCGTTGCGCAGGCCCGGGTGGTCCGCGGCGGCCGGGGTGTCGACGAAGAGGCTGACCGGGATCGGGTCGGGGGCGAAGAACGCCACGATGCGCAGCAACTCCACGGCGGCCGGCGCCTCGTTCCACAGCCGCTCCCGCGCCCAGGCCCAGAAGGGAGCCAGGATGAAGCCGGACGACCGGGTGTGCGTGTCGCCCCGGAGGTTGCCCGCCACGGCGGGACTGGTGGCGGCCAGCGCCAGCGCCAGCGCCAACCCACCGGCCCGCCCGGCGATCTCCCGTGCCGGGCCGTCGCCCAGGTCGGGCTCGATCCGGCGGAGCAGCTCGACGGACTCCGCCTCGGACAGGACGGACAGCTCGTGCCGGACCACGTCCGCGCCCCAGCCCTGGAGCCGGGAGGTGATGAGGACGTCCATCACGGGCAGCGGAGCCACCGTGCGCCAGTCGCGGACGTCCTCCACCCCGTCGAGGATCAGCAGACACCGCCGATTGCCGAGCACGAAGGGCAGCTCGCGGCCCGGCTCGTCGAGGTTGGGATCCTCCGTCCCGCCGAGCGCCACGACGAGCTCCGCCACGCCGAGGACGACGTCGTCGCGGGACCGGGCGGAGACCCACCACACGGCGTCGTACGTGGGGGCGAACCGGTGCACGAACTCGGCCGCCAACGCCGTCTTGCCGACCCCGGCGAAACCGCAGATCACCTGCGTGACGCCACGGCCCCGGAAGCCGGCCCAGAGGTCGAAGATCTCCTCTTCGCGGCCGACCAGGTCCCGCAGCCGTACCGGTGGCATCCGGGCGATCTTCGGCAACCGGCCGGGGAAGTCGCGTGACCCGACGCCCGCGTCCCGGGGACGAAGACCACCGGTGGACGGCTGCACCAACCGGATCGCGGTGAGCAACCGCTGGCGCGCCGTCTTCTCGTCCTCTCCGGCCAACTGGATGCCGTTTAGGTCCCGCAGCCCCGCCGGCGTCGGGCACTCGACGACCTGCACCGGGATGAGGCGCGCCGACTCGCCGCCCGGATCGACGTCGCGGGCGAGCCCCCACTCGCGGCGTAGCCCCACCGTCCGGAGCGCCGCGGGGGACAGCAACGCGAGCGTCACGTCGCTGGACAACATGACCCTCTCGATCTCCTCCGACAACCGGGCCCCGGGACGGAGGTTTCGCGACGAGGCCCAGACCCGGTAGCCGGCCTGTTCCAGCTCGGCGGCGATCCATTCGGCCCACCGCTGGTCGGCGGGGTGATGACTGATGAAGAAGTCGTACAGGCTGACCCCGACGGTCCGCCGCCAGAAGCGCCTGACCAGCGCCTCCCGCTCCGACACCGGCAGCGGCTCGGCCTCGGTAACCCGACCGCCCGTCACGCGGGCGGTCAGCCGCTCGTAGGCGGCCAGCAACGAGCCTTCCTGGTGCGGGCGGTCACCGACCGATGCCAGGATCTCCTCGTAGGCGTAGAAGATCTTGTAAGGGATCTCGACGTCACCCCAGTAGCGGTCCCGCTCCTCCCGGCTCCCGACGTCGACGAAGCGCCGGAAGCCGTGCCGCACGTAGCTTCGGGCCGCCTCCAGCCGGGCCTTCTCGCCGTCCTCCACCCGCGACGGCACCGGGAGGATACGCAGGTCGCGGTCGCCACGCTGCCGGCGTACCGAGTCCGCGACGGCCAGCGCGCCGGTGACGCTCTGGTTGTTGAGCGTGAAGCAGATGACCAGGACGTCCGGAAGCTGCACCGTGCAGATGCCCGACGTGTCGTTGAGGCCGGTCCGGCTGTCGATCAGCACGTAGTCGTAGTGCCGGCGCATGCTGCCCCTCATCTCCTCGATGAAGGAGCCGCCGTGCAGCCGGTCGTAGAAGTTGTCCCAGTCGAACGACATGGCGCGGCTCGCGTACGACCGGTCCTGCCGGCCGGCGGGCAGGAGGTCGACGAACCCACCGTGGGGAAACTCGTGGCGCAGAGACACCGCGTACTCCAGCACGTCGGCGTGCGTCTTCCGCCACTGCTCGCGGTTGTCGAGCGACGGATCGACCATGCCGGCCGCGTAGCTCCACAGCATGTCCATCAGACCCGGCGTGGAGGTCAACTCCTTGTCCAGGAGGAACGGGTGGAAGTAGCGGTGCAGACCGGGCGCCTCCAGGTCCCAGTCCACGGTCAGCACGCGATTGCCGTTGCTGGCCAGGATCCAGGCCATGTTGGCCAGGGCCATCGAACGACCGGTGCCACCCTTGTACGAGTAGAAGGTGACGATGCGTCCCGTCGTCTCGTCGGCATCCATCAGGCCGCCCCCGGTCCGTCCAGGATCGGGCGGTCGACGACCGGGGCGGCATCCGCGAACTCCGGCACCGGGTGTCGCTCGAAGACGAACTTCTGGGTCCGGATGAGCACCTCCCGCAACGTCTGCTGGAACTCGTCCACGCTGCGAAGCGAGTGGTGGAAATTCGGATGCGGAACCCGCATGTTCTTCGCGAACAGGTTCGACACCGATGCCCCCAACGTCGTCACGTTCGCCGTCGACTCCGCGTCCGCCGGGTTCCACGGCACCAGCACGGCGCAGTTGCCGTAGAAATGGTGGTCGTAGGGCTCCAGCGCCTCGGCGTACGCCGGGATGAGTGTGGCCCAGGCGTCCACCAGCAGGACGACCAACTCATTCGCCGACTCCGCGTCGGTGAGCAGTTCGGGCAGCTTCTCGGACGCGCCGACCGGGTGCGAGGTGAGGTCCTGCTCGTCCGCGACCGTCATCGCGTAGCGCACCACCGGCTTGACCGCCTCCGGGAGGTAGGGCATCCAGTCCTCCGAACGCGTCCCGTAACGGTCCACGTCGACGCGCTTCTCGGCGGCCTCGGTCGCTGTCGGCGCCGCCACCACGAGGTGCACGTGTCGCGGGCCGCTCGTGCAAGGCTCCCCCGCCCTCGGCCGGGGAACGGGACTGTCGCCATCTTCACCGGCCACGGGCCGGAAGACGTCCGGCGCGGTGTCGAAGTCGATCGCCGCATCGTACGCCGGAAGCTCGTACCGCGCGGCTACGGTACGGATCCGGTCGACCAACTGGTCCAGGAAGTCGTCGTAACGGTCGCGGTGCCGGGCCTTTTGCTGCACCATTTTTCGCAGGGCGATCGGGGGCTGCTGGGTTCCCAACACGCCACTTCGCGCCCAGATGTCCTGGGCGAGCCGTGGGATGCCGACCTGGCCCGCACCGAAGACGTCCTCCCACAGCACCGGCACGATCAGCTCCGGCGTGACGCCGTGCTCCTGCTCGTACGACCGCAGTCGGTCGGCGAAGATCCCCCACTCCTGACCGCAGAAGCGCGCATCGAAGTATCGCGGCGAGTAGAGCGGCACGAACACGTTGCAGGTGCCGAGCGCCTTCGCGACGGTGGGCCGCCACTGTGTCCCGTCGTCCATCCTCCCGTACTCGAAGCCGATGCGGTCCTCCGGCAGGTTGGTGCTCCGGCGGATCTCGTCCGACAGATCGGTGAAGAAATCGGAGACGAGCCCACCGCGCCCGTCCTCGCCGCAATAGCTGAGAAAGAAAAGAAACGACATCCCCGCACACTCTCGCCGACGACCGGGGGTCAGTCTGAACGAGACAGTGACGGTGCGGCAATCGTCGACTTGCCGACAGTTCGGCTGATCGGCTGCTCAGGCCAGCAGCGTCAGGACAAAACCGGTCGCGTAGACGATGGCGAACGAGACCGGTATCCACTGTTCGAGGTGGGTCAACGGCCAGTACCGCGACGGGTCACGACCCTCGCCCAGCGCCTTCCACTCCGCCCGCCAGTACGGCGAAGCCGGCAGCCGCTCCTCCAGCGCGCCGATCACGACGTACTTCGCGGAGTTGAGCTGACGATAGGAGCGCAGCAACCAGAACCAGGCCGCACACTGCAACAGCAGCGCCGCCACCGGGACGGCCAGATAGCTCGGCTCGACGCCGTCGCGACTGCGCCAGATGACACCGGCGGCGGTGGCGATCAGCGTGTTCAAACTCAGGAAGAACGTGTTGGTGAGGCCGCGCCGGGCACTGACCCGGTCGGCCATCTCCACATAGATCTTGTACTGCTCCAGCACCACCTTACGGCGGTCGTCGGCGTCCGGGGAATCCTCCTCGTCGGCCGCGCCCCACAGCAGCGGGGTCACCTCGTCGAAGCGGGCCGTCGTCGTACCCAGATACCTGCCCATGTTCACCGCTACAGTGTGGCGGTCCCGCCTCGGGTCGCAAGTCCGGGCGAACCATCGATCCGCGCTGCCCGTCACCGCGGCTGCTGGCCGATCAGGGCGCAGACCGCCAGGTACACCTCCCGACGGCGGATCTGGTCCTTCCGCTCGACCACGAACACGAGGTCACCCCGGCGGGTGCGCAGCAGGACACCCGGGAGCATGTTGGACGCCCCCAGGAGGCGGCTCACCGGATGCCGGACGTTGCGGTCGGCGACGGCTCCCGCGAGCCCCGTCATGTGGAACTCGTCCTCGCGCGCCGACAGGATGTCGCCGGCGGCGAGCCGGTCCGTCACCAGCCGTCCGCCGGCCATCAGGCTGCGCGTCACGGCGAGGTGGTCGGCGAAGACCCGCATCACCGCGTGGATCCGGCTGGCGTCGGCGCGGGCGCCGAGGCCGGCGGTGAACCCCTCGAACGTCACGAGCGGCGCGGCGCCCGCAGACGTGGGGGCGGCGCGCAGTCTCCGCTTGCCGCGACGGGCCGCCATGACGCCGAGCAGGAGCGGAGCACCCCCGATCAGCAGACACAGCAGGAAGCCGAGCGCGGGACTGTTCCGGCTCATGGGTGTTTCCCTTCCTCGACGGCGGAGCGGACCTTGATCCGACCACGATGGACGGTCGGCGGGATCGGTTGCCGGGCCGCAATCAACGGCGCGCTCGCGGGCCACCGCGCCTGATCGGCCGACCCGACCGGCCTCGACGGCGACCCGGGCCGCCCGATCAGGCGGCAGTGACGACCGGGTCCGAGCGCCGAGGACCGTCAGGCAGACGGACGGGGTTGATCGTGGGAGTCTGCCGGCTGGCCCGGGTCTCGGTCCCGCGGGCCGCGGGACGCCAAGGCCGCCGGCTCCGGCCGACCAGGCTTCGGGAGCAGGTGCCGCACCTGCTCCACCGAACCCCCGCGAACACCCAGGCTCTCCCGGGCGGCTCGGTAGAACCGGTCACGCCCCAGGTCGGCCCGATGGACCATGCCGGGCACGTCCGTCGGCGGCCGGGGCAGGTCCCGGGCCGCCGACTCGATGTCGCGGACCGCGTGCCGCCACTCGGCCGCGGCCCGGACCGTCGCCTCGTCACCGAGCAGCAGCACCGACTCCCACGCCAACGTGTGCCGGACGTCCGCCTCGGCCAGTCGGGCCACTCCCTCGTGGTGGTCGAGCGCCGGCCGCCGCGCCCCGGGACGGTGCTCGCCGAGCATCTGGGTCGCCACGGCGTGGATCTCCTTGACCGCCTTCGTCAGCTCCACGTACGCGTCGAGACGCCGCTCGTCCCACCGGACGGTCTGGCTCCGGCGCCACCGGGTCCGCTCGTTCAGGCCGGTGGCGAGCATCGTGCCCGCCGTACCGATCAGGACGCCGAGCAGAGCCGGCAGTTGCGTCCCGAGGCTTCCCAGCACGCTCATCGATCCCCCGCCCGCCGATCCCGTCCGGCCGACCACGCTATCGCTGGTTCCCCGAGCTGCGATCACCGGGCCGCGAAGCCGATCGGGCGGCGGCGCACCTGGGCTACGACGCCCGGGGCGCCGGCGGCGCACGCCTCCGGGTCGAGGCGTCTAACGGAAACGCGGAGCGCAATTCCGAAGAACGTACCGGCAACGACCGTGCCTTATCGTGCCCGGATGATGATCCCGACCGAACCGATCGGCAGCATCCCCCGCTCGCCCGAACTGCTGGCCGCCGTCGCCGACCACGCGGCCGGCCGGATCGGCGCCGACGAACTCGGGACGCGGTACGACGAGGCGGTTCGGGACACGATCACGCGGCTGGTGGCGCTCGGGTCGCCGGTGGTGACCGACGGCGAGCAGCGCAAGCCCAGCTTCGCGACGTACCCGCTCGCCGGGCTCACCAACCTGGCGCCCGACGGCGTCGTGATCCCGTTCGCGGACGGCCACACCCGGCAGCTGCCGAGGCTGACCGAGGGGCCGTTCCGGTACGCGGTGCGGTCGGTGGAGTACCTGCGAGGCGCGCAGCGGTACGCGACGGTGCCGGTCAAGCAGGCCGTCATCGCGCCGTCCGCGCTGAGCCTGCTGTACCCGGCGGACGGCATCGCCGGGTACGACCGGGAGGCGTTCCTCGACGACCTCGTCAACGAGGCCGAGGCGGACATCCGTACGGCGCTCGACGCCGGCGCGGACTCGGTTCAGCTCGACTTCACCGAGGGCCGGCTGTCGGTGAAGCTCGATCCGTCCAAGGGGTTGCTGGAGTCGTTCGTGGCGCTCAACAACCGGGTGCTCGACCGGTTCACGGACGCGCAGCGGGCGCGGATCGGGGTGCACACCTGCCCGGGTGGGGACCGCGACTCGACGCACAGCCTCGACGTTGACTATGCCGAACTCCTGCCGGGCCTGTTCGCGCTCAACGCGGGCCGGTTCTACGTGCAGCTCGCGAGCGAGCCGGACCCGAAGCGGGTACTCGCGACGATCGCGGCGCACGCCCGGCCCGGACAACGAGTTTTCGTCGGCGTCACGGACCCGATCGACCCGCGGGTCGAGACTCCCGCGCAGGTGCGCGACCGGGTGCTTCTGGCCGCCGAGCACCTCGGGCCCCAGCGGCTGGGTACCTGCGACGACTGCGGGTTCGCGCCGTTCGGCGATGACGTGTCGACGTCCCGGGAGACGGCATTCGCGAAGGTACGGGCCCGGATCGAGGGTACGGCCCTGGCCGCCGAGCGGCTCTGACCGTCGGCGACGACCCGCACCGGACCGTCCGCGACCAGGGCCGGGATTCCCGGTCAGTCCTGCGTGCAGGCGAACAGGGTCCAGGCGTCGACCTCGGTCGGGTTGAGCGGCCGGGCCGCCGGGAGGTAGGCGGACAGGTCCCGGAAGTCGGCCGTGGCGTTGTGCACGCACACCGCGAGCGCGCCGTCGAGCAGGTCGCGGACGGCCTGCGCCTCGGGCGCGGTCACGTCCTCCAGCAGCGGACTCCACACGTCGAGCGTGAACACCACGTGGCAGGCGCTCTGGTCGGCCTTCACCACGCAGTAGTAGCGCCCGGTGTCGGCCAGCCGGTTGCGGATGTTCGCCCAGGTCATCGCGCCGGAGATGTCGGCGACGTCCGCGCCGGGCGCGCACGCCATCTGGAAGAACCAGCGCGTCGGGTCGCCCTGGACCACCGCGCCGTAGACCAGGACCAGCCCACCCTGGTGGTACACCACGAAACCCTGCACGTCGGGGGTGAGGGTGAGGAAGTCCGGGGTCCACACCCGGTCGTACTGCCGCTCGGCGAGCGACCTGAGGAATTCGATGGTCCGTCCGGCGGCCCGGCGCGCTTCCACGCCCATGCGTTCAGTCCCTCCCGCGCCCGGCCCGGCGGACGTCGGCTCGTCGGCACGCGACCACGCCATGACGGTCGTGACCGGCACGGCTCCGGCGATCAGCATTCGCACCCCACGGACCGGCCGCAGCCGTCGGTGGCGCCCCACCACCCGAGGGGTTTGCGGAAGCCTCACGCTACGAAGCGCGACCTAGCGGAATCAAGACATCACCCTGAGATCACGGTCCGGTCTGGACGGTCGGTCCCGTTGACGGGACCGACCGCATTGAGCACGTTAACAGACCCGGCGGCAAGTCCCGTCGATCGGACTATCCGACACGTCGTCCGATCGGACGAACGCGAGCCTCGGCCCGCCCGCGCGGCTGCCCACTCCGGCCGTACCCGGTTGTTAGGTTGACTCCGGGACACCCCTCACCCGACCGACCCGCCGCCGCACGACGGCCGGGCGGCCGGCTGCCGTCCGGCGGAGAGGGGTGCGATGACGGCGATGCCACCGGATCCCGGCCCGACCGGCCGGCGACCGGGCCCCGGCACACCTGTCGGCGCCCGGCGGCGCTGGGCCGGGCGGGCCCGGGCGCTCGGTGACGCGGCGCGCCGGCGCGTCCGGCGGTTCTGGGCCGGCGCGCAGCCCGCGCTGCGCGGCCTGTGGTGGACCGAGGAGCCGGCTACGCCGGTGACCACCGTCGACCGGCGGCAACCGGAGCAGTTGGTGGTGCCGGCCCAGGGCCAGGTCTACGTGTTCGGGGTCCGGGCCACCTACACCTGGTCGTCGGAGACCGCCCGGCCGGAACTGTTCGGCTGGTACGTCGACTATTTTCAGCCGCAGGCGACGCAACGGCTGCACCGGCTGGCGGTCCGCTGCGCGGCGGAGGTGCCGCCGCACCGTCCGCGCGACCTGCTCGCCGCGCTGACCGCGGCGCTCGCCGAGCACGATCCACCACCCTGGGCGTACGCGCGGGGCGACGTGACGTTCACCTGCGAGCCCGACGTGACGGTGCACCTGGACGAACGGGTCCGCCGGCTGCTCCAGCCGTACTGGGAGCAGCGCATCGCGCTGGAGTGCGAACGCGACCTGGCCCGCCGACGCGCCGAGTACGCCGCGGAACGCCACCGGCGCGACCCGCCCCCACCCGACGCGACGGAGCCGGAGCGACCCCCCGGCGGCACGGGGCGCGCCGCGGCCCGACCGGCGCCGCCCCGACGCGGCCCGCGGCCGGACGCCCCGGCGGAGATGTTCATGCCGCTGAACCCCCTGCTACCCCCACCCACCCCTGACCCGTGACCGTGACCCGTGACCCCACTCCCGCGATCTTGCACTTACGGCCCCGGGAAAGTCGGACTTGATGTGGTTCAGGGGGGCAGTATCTGCAAGATCGACGAGGGCCAAGGGCGGGGGCGGGCGGGGCGGGGTCAGCCGACCAGGGTGGCGTAGCGGCCCTGGTGGTCGAGCAGGGTGGTGTGGGTGCCGGACTCGACGATGCGGCCGTGGTCGAGCACGGCGATCCGGTCGGCGTCGCGCACCGTGGAGAGGCGGTGCGCGATGGTCACCACGGTCCGGCCCCGGGCCAACTCGTCCAGGGCCCGCTGCACCGCGCGTTCGGTCTCGGTGTCCAGCGCGCTTGTCGCCTCGTCGAGCACCAGGATCCGCGGGTCGCGCAGCAGTGTCCGGGCGATGGCCAGGCGCTGCTGCTCGCCGCCGGAGAAGCGGTGGCCACGGGAGCCGACCATGGTGTCGTACCCGTCGGGCAGCGCGGCGATCAGGTCGTGGATCCGGGCGGCGCGGGCGGCGGCCTCGATCTCGGCGTCGGTGGCGTCCGGCCGGGCGTACCGCAGGTTGTCCCGCACGGTGGCGTGCAGCAGGTACGTCTCCTGGCTGACCACGCCCACGACGGCGGCCAGGTCGGCCAGGCGCAGGTCGCGCAGGTCGACGCCGTCGATGGTGATCCGGCCGGCGTCCGGGTCGTGCAGGCGGCTGATCAGGGCGGCGAGGGTGCTCTTGCCGGAGCCGGTCTCGCCGACCAGGGCCAGGCTGGTGCCGGCCGGCACGTCCAGGGTGACGCCGGCCAGCGCGGCGGTGTCGCTGCCCGGGTAGCTGAACGTGACGTCCTCGACGCGCAGGTGGCCGCGGACCGTGGCCGGGTCCAGCGGCGTCGGGCGGGCCGGCTCGGCGACCTCGACCGGCAGGTCGAGGTACTCGAAGATGCGGGCGAACAACGCGAGCGAGGCGGTCAACGTGACACCGACGTTGAGCAGGCCCATCAGCGGGCGGAACAGGTTGCCCTGCAACGCGGTGAACGCGACGAGCGTGCCGATGGTGAGCGTGCCGGCGGTGCCGGGCAGGCCGGCGCCGAGGTAGATCACGGCGGGGATGGCGGCGAAGACCACGGTCATGGCGGCCATCCGCCAGCGGCCGGCCAGCTCGGAGCGCAGCTCCAGGTCGACCAGGCGGGCCGAGGAGGCGGTGAACCGGTCGACGAGCGCGGCGCCGGTGCCGAGCGTCTTGGCCAGCCGGACGCCGCTGACCGACAACCCCTCCTCGATGGTGACGGTGAGGTCGGCCAGCTCGCGCTGGCGCCGGGCGGTGATCTCCCGGCGCAGCCGGGCGACGCGGCGGGTGAGCCAGAGCGCGGGCGGCAGGACGATCACCGAGACGAGCGTGAGTCGCCAGCTCAGCGCCACCATGGCGACGGTGGTGGCGACCACGGTGGTGAGGTTGGCGGCGATGGAGGTGGCGGTGGAGGTGACCACCGACTGCATGCCGCCGATGTCGTTGGTGATGCGCGACTGCACCTCGCCGGTGCGGGTACGCACGAAGAAGCCGATCGACTGCCGCTGGAGGTGGGCGAAGACGTCGGTGCGCAGTCGGTGCATGACCTCCTGGCCGACGCGGGTGGAGATCCAGGTCTGGACGACGCCGAGCACGGCGGTGACGGCGGCCACCGCGATCATGGCCGCGACCAGCCAGGCCAGCAGCGTCAGGTCGCGGTCGGGCAGGGCCCGGTCGATCACGGTACGCAGCAGGAACGGCGAGGCCATCGCGATGATCGACGACGCCACGATGATCGCCACCACGGCGGCGAGCGGGCCGCGGTGGGCGGTGAAGAGGCCGCCGATGCGGCGTAGCGACACGTCGCGGGCCTGTGCCTTCTCGGCGGGGGACACGGTTCGGCCGGCTCCGCGGCCGTCGGGGATGCGATCCAAGGGGGTGCTCCTTCGTCGGGGGTAATGCTGAGGTTACCTCATCATGAGGGAACAACAGGATCGACTGCTACCGTATTCCGGGTGAGCGGCAGCGACGAGGAGAGCCCGGCCGAGACGTTCTGGGCGGTGGCCCGACGGCTGCGCCACCAGACCAAGCGCGCGCTGGAGCCGTGGGAGGTCAGCCCGGGGCAGGCGCGGGCGCTCGGCATCCTGCTGCGGCACGGCGCGTTGCGCCCCGGCGCGCTCGCCGAACACCTGCACATCGCGCCCCGCTCGGCCACCGAGGTGGTCGACGGCCTCCAGGAGCGCGGCCTGGTCGAGCGGCGGCCCGATCCGGGCGACCGGCGGGCCACGCTCGTCGCGCCCACCGCCGAGGGCGAACGGGTCGGCGCCGCCATCCGGGCGGCCCGGGCCACCGAGGCGGAACGGTTCTTCGGCGCGCTCGACCCGGGCGACCGGGCGGAGCTGACCCGGATCCTGCGCCGGCTGCGCGACGAGTAGCGCCGCCACCGCGGTCATCCCTCGCCCTAAAACGGCCGGACCTCGATCGGCACGGGCGACCCCCTGCCGCCCTCCACCCTTTCACACGAACGGCGGACACCGGTCTCGACACGCGGGCGGGCGGGATTCCCGCCGGGATCCGGGTATGCCCGGCCGTGGGCGACGGCCGGGTGATCGTGGTGGGGGCGGGGTTCTCGGGGCTGACCTGCGCGCTCGCGGTCGAGGCGGCCGGCGGGCGGTCGCTGGTGCTGGAGGCCCGGGACCGGGTGGGCGGCCGGACGCTGAGCCGACCGCTGCCCGGCGGTGGCTGGCTCGACCTCGGCGCGCAGTGGATCGGCCCCACCCAGGACCGGATGTACGCGCTGGTCGCCGCGTACGGCCTGGAGACGTTCCCGTCGCCGGCCACCGGCGCGCCGACGCTGGTGCTCGACGGCGTGCCGGTGGCCGGGCCGCCGGCCGGGCTGGCCGGGCTGCTCGACACGCTGGACGCGCTGGCGGCCGGGGTCGACCCGGTCGCGCCGTGGCGGGCCGCCGGGGCGGCGGAGTGGGACCGGACCACGCTCGGCGGGTGGCTCGCCGCCACCGCGCCCGATCCGGTCACCGCCCGGTACGCCGGCCGGCTGCTGGCCGGTGGGCTGCTGGCCGCCTCGCCGGCCGAGGTGTCGCTGTTGCAGATGCTTTTCTACCTGCGCAGCGGCGGCGGCGTCGGATCGCTGCTCGGCATGGCCGGCGGCGCGCAGCAGGACCGGATCGTCGGCGGACCGGCGGCGCTGGCGCAGCGGATGGCCGACGCGCTGCCGCCGGGTCGGCTGCGCCTCGCCGCGCCGGTGGACGCGATCGCCCAGGACGCCACCGGCGTCCGGGTCCTCGCCGGCGGTCAGGCGCACCACGGCGACGCGGTTGTGGTGGCGGTGGCCCCGGCGCTGGCCGGCCGGATCCGGTACGACCCGCCGCTGCCGGCGCTGCGCGACGGCCTGTCCCAGCGGATGCCGATGGGCGCGGCGGTCAAGGTGCACGCGCGCTATCCGGAGCCGTTCTGGCGGGCCGACGGTCGCTCCGGGGTGGCCACCACGGACACCGGGCCGCTCACCGAGACGGTGGACAACTCGCTGCCCGGCTCGCCGGGCGGGGTGCTCACCGCGTTCAGCTACGGCGCGCAGGCGCGGGCGCTGCGCCGGCTGTCGGACGGGGCGCGCCGGGCCGCGTTGCGGGACGCGCTGGCCGCGCTGTTCGGCCCGGCCGCCGCCGAGCCGGTGGACCTCGTCGAGTACGACTGGTCGGCCGACCCGTGGACCCGGGGCTGCTTCTGCGGCATGGTGTCGCCCGGCTCCTGGTGTGACTACGGCCCGGAGCTGCGCGCGCCGGTGGGCCGGGTGCACTGGGCCGGGACGGAGACCGCGACCCGGTGGAGCGGCTACCTGGAGGGCGCGGTGACCGCCGGCGAGCGGGCCGCCGCCGAGGCGCTCGGCAGCCTCGACCGACCCGGATCCAAAGAAAATCTTCGATGCGTCTCTTGAAAAGTTTCTCCGCACTGTGACCTAATGTTGACAGTTCCTTTCGTACTCCCGCCGCCGCGAGGCGGCAACCCCCAGGGAGGAAAGATGCACCGTCACCTGCGATCGGCGCTGCGCGCGGCCGGCGCCGCCCTGCTCGCCACCGTCACCGCCGCCGCCGCGGCCCTGGCCGGCGCCGCGCCCGCCCAGGCCGCCCCGGCCGGCCTGCCCGGCATGGACGTCTCCAGCTACCAGGGCAACGTGAACTGGTCCGGCGCCTGGGCCAACGGCGCCCGGTTCGCGTACGTCAAGGCGACCGAGGGCACGTACTACACCAACCCGTACTTCGCCCAGCAGTACAACGGCTCCTACAACGTCGGGATGATCCGCGGGTCCTACCACTTCGCCCGGCCGGACACCACCACCGGCGCGACCCAGGCGAACTACTTCGTCGACCACGGCGGCGGCTGGTCGCGGGACGGCCGGACGCTGCCCGGCGCGCTCGACATCGAGTACAACCCGTACGGCGCCACCTGCTACGGGCTGAGCCAGGCGTCGATGCGGAGCTGGATCGCCTCGTTCGTCAACCAGTACTACGCGCGCACCGGCCGGTGGGCCACCATCTACACCACCACCGACTGGTGGAGCACCTGCACCGGCAACACGTCGCAGTTCGCGGCCAACAACCCGCTGTGGATCGCCCGGTACTCCAGCAGCGTCGGCACGCTGCCGGCCGGCTGGGGCACGTACTCGTTCTGGCAGTGGTCCTCCTCCGGCGTGTTCCCGGGTGACCAGAACGTCTGGAACGGCACGCTGGACCGGCTCCGCGTGCTGGCCTGCAACGGCACCTGCTGACCCCACCGGCGGGGCGGGTCGCTGCGGCCCGCCCCGCCGCCGTGTCCGAACCCGACGAGGAGGCCCTCATGTCCGTTCCTCTCCCCCGGCGGGCCGTGCTGCGCGGCGCGGTCCTGCTCGGCGCCGCCGCCGGCGCCGGCGCGCTGACCCAGGTCGGCGCCGGCCGCGACGCCCGGGCCGCCGCCACCCGGGTCGACCAGCCGACCATCGCCAACTGCGCGACCTGGGGCGCCCGGCCCCCCTCGTCGCCGGTGAGCGTGGTGCAGAGCCGACCCAACAAGATCATCATTCATCACACCGCGTTCCCGAACACCACCGACTACAGCCTCGCCCAGGCGTACCGGAACTCGCGCGACATCCAGAACCTGCACATGGACAGCAACGGCTGGCTCGACTCCGGGCAGCACTTCACCAACAGCCGGGGCGGCTACCTGACCGAGGGCCGGCACGGCAGCCTGTACGGGCTGCTGCACGGGCAGAGCATGGTGCAGGGCGCCCACTGCGTCGGGCAGAACAGCCAGGCCATCGGCATCGAGAACGACGGCATCTACCTCGACGTGCAGCCGCCGCAGGCGCTCTGGGACAGCCTGGTCTGGTTCTGCGCGTTCACCTGCCAGCAGTACGGCATCGCGCCCACCGAGATCTACGGGCACAAGGACTTCAACTCGACCCAGTGTCCCGGCCTGCTGCACGACCGGCTGCCCGAGCTGCGGCGTACCGTCGCCGGCCGGCTCGGCGCCTGAGAGGTAAGGCGGGGGCCCTTCTTGACGCATTCGGTAGAGGAAGGGGCCCCGCTCAACTCGACGGACCCGCCAGGCGCTCGCCCACTCGGCTCCGCCGGCCGGGTCGCCACCAGTTCGCCCGGCCGAGCAGGGCCATGGTGGCCGGCACCAGCAGGCCCCGCACCACAGTGGCGTCGACCGCGACGGCCACCGCCATGCCGAGACCGAACATCTTGATCACCGGGTCGTCCTGGAGCACGAAGCCGGCGAAGACGGTCACCATGATCAGCGCGGCCGAGGTGATCACCCGGCCGGTGCCGGCCAGCCCCGCGCGGACCGCCACCCGGTTGTCGCCGGTGGCCCGCCAGGACTCCTGCACGGCGGTCAGCAGGAACACCTCGTAGTCCATGGAGAGCCCGAACAGCAGCGCGAACAGCATCATCGGCAGGTAGCTCTCCACCGGCACCGGGCCGGACAGGCCGGTCAACCCGACGCCCCAGCCCCAGGCGAAGACCGCGGTCAGCACCCCGTACGCGGCCCCGATCGAGACCAGGTTCATCACCGCCGCCTTGACCGCGACGACAGGCGCCCGGAAGGCCGCGTACAGCAGCACGGTGGACAGTCCGACCACCACCGCGATGACCCACGGCATCCGCGCCCCCACCCGGTCGGCGAGGTCGACCCGGGTGGCGGTCGCGCCGCCCACGTGCACGGCCGCGCCCGGCACGTCCGCGGTCCGCAGCGTCCGCACGAGCGCCGCGGTGGCCGGATCGCTCGGCGCCGTGCGCGGGTACGCGGTCAGCGCCACGGTCCGCCCGTCGTCGGCGAGCCGGACCGGGCTGACCCGGGCGACGCCTGCGGTGCCGGCCACCCGGGCGGTCAGCCCGGTGACCCGGGGGTCGGCCCCGGAACCGGCCGGCGGCGTCAACTCGGCGACCACCGTCAACGGTCCGTTCACGCCCGGCCCGAAGCCGGCCGCGAGGCGGTCGTAGCTGGTCCGCCCGGCGGTGCCGACCGGCTCGTCGCCCGCGTCCACCTGGCCCAGCCGCAGGTCGAGTGCGGGCGCGGCGAGCACGCCGAGCAGGAGCAGCGCGAGCAGCGCCCAACGCCACGGCCGGCGGGTGACCCGGTCAGCCTGCCGGGCCCACCCGGTCGTCCGGCCCGCCCCGGCGACGGGGCCGCCGCCAGGGTCGCCACCGGTCCGGCTGTCCGTCCCGGCGACGGGGCCGCCGCCGGGGTCGCCACCGGTCCGGGCGCCCGTGGGGGGCGGCGGGGCCGGGCGCCGGCGGCGGATGCGCAGCCGGTCGATCCGGTGCCCGAGCAGCGCCAGCAGCGCCGGCAGCAGCGTCACCGCGCCGGCCACCGCGACGACCACCACCAGGCCGGTGGTCCAGCCGAGCGTGCCGAGGATCGGCACCCCGGCCACCGCCAGTCCACCGAGCGCGACCACCACCGTCCCCCCGGCGAACACGACCGCGCTGCCCGAACCGGCGACGCTGCGGGCGACCGCCTCGGCCGGCGGCACGCCCTCGGCCAGCAGCCGGCGGTGCCGGGTGACCAGGAACAGCGCGTAGTCGATGCCGACGCCGAGGCCGACCATGGTGGCCAGCGTGCCGGCCACCGACGGAACCGCCACCAGGTGCCCGGCCAGGCCCACCGCGCTGACCGCGCAGGCCAGTGTGAACAGCGCGGTGACCAGTGGCACCGCGGCGGCGACCAGGCCACCGAAGGCGAGCAGCAGGACCAGCGCGGCGACGGCCAGGCCGACCAGCTCGCTGTCCCGCGAACCGCCGCGTTCGGCGGCCGAGGCGAGCACCCCGCCGGGGGTGACCTCGATGCCGGCGGCCCCGGCGGGCGCCGCCGCGTCGGTGATCGCGCGGGCGAGCGCCCGGTCCACCTGACGCGGTGACACGTCGAGCCGCACGGTCAACCAGCCGGTCCGCCCGTCCGGGCTGAGCGTGCCGGCCGCGGCGCTCAGCCCGTCGACGCCTGTCACGTGGCGGACGTCGGCGACCTCGTGGATGACCCGGGCGAGCGCGTCCCGGCGGGCCGGGTCGTCGAGCCGCCCGTCGTCGACGCGCAGCACCAGTTGCCCGCCCGTGCCGCCGCCCGACCCGGTCCGGTCGAGCAGGTCCCGGGCCTGTTGGGCGTCGCTGCCGGGCAGTGCCACGTCGTTGTCGACCGGTCGGCCCAGCACCGCCGCGGCGCCGACCAGCGCGACGGCCAGCAGCAGCCAGGCCGCCAGCACCGTACGGGGACGGCGGGCGCAGAACCGGCCCAGGCCGCCCAGCATCCGGTGCACCGGACTTCCGTCGTCGACCCGCATCAGGCCCCTCCACAGCGCGCGCCGGCCCGGCCACCGGCCGCCGGCAGGGTGAGATCGTGCCCGCCGACCCGGACCAGGAGCCCGTCGGCGGTCGCCGTCACCGCCCGGTAGGACAGGCCGGCCGGCAGGGCGGGCAGGTCCCGCCCGAGGTCCGGACCCCCGCCGAGCCGGTCGAGCAGCTTGCCGGCCGGCCGCCGGATGCCGAACACCTCCACCTCGGTCGGCGTGAGGGTGAGGCGTCCGCCGGTCAGCGTCGGGCGGGCCAGCAGGGTGACCGGGACGGCGGACAGCTGCGTCTCGATGCCGAGCAGCCCGTCGACGTAGCGGTAGCGCAGCGTCCGGCCGGCCGCCTCGGTGGGCAGCGCCTCGTAGCCGACGAGCACCGCCACCGCCACGTCGCCGATCCGCGCCGGCCCGTCGCCGGTCCGGACGTTCCGCAGGTCCGCGTCGGCGCGGGCCACCCGCAGGCCGCCGACCCGGGCGCCGGCCACGGCGACCCGGAGCCGGTCCAGCCGGCCGCCGAACACCTGGGGCAGCACCGGGAAGCCGGCCAGCTCGACCGAGGGCCGGGCCACCCCGGCCGCGCAGGCGACCCGGTCGGCGAGCCGCCCGGCGACCAGCCGGGCCGTCACCCGGTCGGCGACCACCGCCGCCACGACGAGGAACAGGACCGCCGTCCCGGCGAGCAGCCGGCGGCGGGTGAGTTTACGCATGCGCCGAGCACACCAGGGCCGGCTGGGCGTCCGACCGGAGTCGGATGAGAGAACGTCAAGAGTCGACGCCGGGCAGCCGGAACCAGACCGTGGTGCCCGCGCCCGGTGCGGTGTCCAGTCCCAGCTCGCCATCGTGCGCGGCGACGATCTCGGCGACGATGGCCAGACCCAGTCCACTGCCGCCGGCGCCACCGTGGCTGAACCTGTCGAACGCGCGGGCGGCCAGTTCGGGCGTCATCCCCGGCCCGGTGTCGCGGACGCGTACCTCGACCCGTCCCTCGCGGCGGCCCACCTCGACCACCGCCGACGTGCCCGCCGGGGTGTGCGCGCGGACGTTGGCGAGCAGGTTCGCGAGCACCTGGCGCAACGCGTCGGCGTCCCCGCGGACCGGGGCCGCCTCCGGCGCGGCGACCCGCAGCGGGCGGCCGGGCTGCACCGCCAGCGCGTCGGCGACCGATTCCCGGGCCACCTCGGCCAGGTCGACGGGGTCGCGGTCGAGCCGGGGTTCGGCGTCGAGCCGGGCCAGGTAGAGCAGGTCGTCGAGGATCCGGCTCATCCGGGTCGCCTCCTCGTCGCCCCGGCGCAGCACCTCCGGGCGGCGTGCCGGCTCGACCATGTCCCGGCGCAACAGGTGCAGGTAGCCGCGGATGGAGGTCAGCGGCGTCCGCAGCTCGTGCGAGGCGTCGGCCACGAACGTGCGCAGCCGGTCCTCGGAGCGGGACCGGGCGGCGATCGCCGACTGGAGCCGGGTGAGCATCCCGTCGACCGCGCGGGTCAACCGGCCCACCTCGGTGCGGTCGCTGCCCTCGACCGGCACCCGGCGGTCCAGGTCGCCGCCGGCGATCGCGGTCGCCGTGTCGGTGATCCGGTCCAGGGGGCGCAGGCCGCGTACCAGCAGCAACCGGGCGAAGCCGGCGAGCAGCACCAGCACGGTCAGGCCACCGGCCGCCTCGACCAGGACCAGGCGGCGCACCGTCTCGCGTACCGGGGCGAGCGGGAGCGCGATGAGCACGACCGCCTCGCCGGCCCGCACGGTGACCGCCCGCCAGGCCCCGTCGGCGAGCGTGGTCGCCGGGCCGGGAGCGCCGTCGGCGGGCGGCGCGGGCGCCCGGGCCAGCAGCGGCTCGGCCGGCGGCGACCCGCCGAGCCGGGTCAGCGTGCCGTCCGGGTGCCGGATCTCCACCAGGTAGTCGGAGGGCGCGACGACCGCGCGGGCCACCCCGCCGGGCTCGCGCAGCAGCACCCCGACCCGCTGGGTCGCCAGCGCCGCGCCGGCGCGGAGCTGGTCGTCGGTCCGTTCCAGCAGGTACGCCCGCAGCCCCGCGACGCTGACCACGCCGGCCACCAGCAGGGCCAGGGCGGTGAGCGTCACCATGCCGGTGAGCAGGCTGCGCCGCAGCGGCAACCGGCTCATCCGCCGGCCCGCAGCGCGTACCCGAACCCGCGCTGGGTGACGATCAGCGGCGGCCCGAGCGGGTCGAGCTTGCGACGCAGGTAACCGATGTAGGTGTCGACCACGTTCGAGGCGCCGCCGAAGTCGTAGCTCCACACCGCCTCGAGGATCTGGGTGCGGCTGAGGACCCGCCCGGGGTTGAGCATCAGGTAGCGCAGCAGTTTGAACTCGGTCGGCGAGAGCGCGAGCGGATGGCCGGCGCGTCGGGCCTGGCAGGTCTCCTCGTCCAACTCCAGGTCGGCGTAGCGGAGCAGGCCCGCGCCGGCCTCGGCGTCGGGGCCGATCCGGCGCAGCACCGCCCGGACCCGGGCGACCAGTTCGTCGACCGAGAACGGCTTGGTCACGTAGTCGTCGCCACCCCAGGTCAAGCCCGCGATCTTGTCGCGTGGCGCGTCGCGGGCGGTGAGGAAGACGATGCCGAAGCGGTGCCCGGCGGCGCGCAGGCGGCGGCAGAGCGCGAACCCGTCGCCGTCGGGCAGCAGCACGTCCAGCACCAGCAGGTGCGGTGGCCGTTCGCCGGACAGCCGCTCGGCGTCCCGCGCGGTGCCGGCGGTCACCACCTCGAAGCCGTGGAACCGCAGCACCGTCGCCACCATGTCGACGATGTTCGGCTCGTCGTCGACCACCAGGACCGTCGTACCCATCGGGACCAGCAGAACACAGGTCGATGAGAGTTCGATGAGAATCAGCCAGAGCTCACCGCAGCGCCGCGCGAGACGACGGGCCGGCCCGGAAAGCGACGTGCGGAACGTCGGTGGGGGCAGGCAGGATGCGGGGCATGCCGATCCGATCCGTCGCCGACCTGACCGCCGCCCTCGACGCCGGCCGGTCGGTGAGATACCTGCACTTCTGGGGGCACCGGCCGCAACGGGACGGCAGCGTCGGCGCCGGCTGCCTGAGCCAGTGGTGGCCGGCGGCGTTCACCGTGGACGGTCGGGAGTTCGCCACCGCCGAGCACTGGATGATGTGGCACAAGGCCACCCTCTTCGACGACCACGCGACGGCCGAGCGGGTGCTCGCCGCCACGCACCCGCACCGGGCCAAGGCGCTCGGCCGGCAGGTGCGCGACTTCGACGAGGCCGTCTGGGTGGCCCGCCGCCGGGAGGTCGTCGTGGCCGGCAGCGTGGCCAAGTTCGGCCAGCACGAGCCGTTGCGGCGGTTCCTGCTCGGCACCGGCGAGCGGGTGCTGGTCGAGGCGAGTCCGACGGACCGCGTCTGGGGCATCGGCCTGACCGCCGACGATCCGCGCGCCGCCGACCCGGCGACGTGGCGGGGCGAGAACCTGCTCGGTTTCGCCCTGATGGAGGCGCGCGAGCAGTTGGCGGGCCGGGCGTGACGACCGCCGGCCCGGTTCCGGCACCGGTTCCGGCACCGGGTGCGCACCCGACGGGGCCACTCGGCGGCCGGTGGGCCGGGTAACGTGCGCGTGGTGACCGCGTACTCGCACTGTTCCTTCTGCGGCGCGGCCTACCCGGCGGACGCCGGGTGGCCCCGCGTCTGTCCGGCCTGCGGCGAGACGGTGTGGCGCAACCCGCTGCCGGTGGCGGTGGCGGTGCTGCCGGTCCGCACGCCCGACGGGCTCGGCGTGGTGGTCGTCCGCCGCGACATCGAGCCGGCCCGCGGCCAGCTCGCGCTGCCCGGCGGCTACATCGAGCTCGGCGAGGAGTGGGAGGAGGCGCTGGTGCGGGAGCTGCGCGAGGAGACCGGGCTGCTCGCCGAGGCCGGCGAGGCGCGGCTGTTCGCGGTGCACGGCACGCCGGCCGGCGGCACCATGATGGTCTTCGGCGTGCTGCCCGAGCGGTCGGTCGGCGACCTGCCGCCGTCCGCGCCGACCGAGGAGGCCACCGAGTGGCTGGTGCTCACCGAGCCGGTCGAGCTGGCGTTCTCCACGCACACCCGGGTGCTCGCCGACTTCCTGGCGGGCCGGCGCCAGCACTGACCACGCCGGCGTCTCAACCCCGGGCCGGCACCGGCCGGGGTGCGAACGGCACGCCGACCGACGCCTCGACGGCCGGCTCGCCGGCCGGGTGCCGCCACAGGCCACGTCGGCGCAGGATCGGCAGCACGCCCTCGCCGAACCAGTACGCCTCCTCCAGGTGCGGGTGGCCGGAGAGGATGAACTCGTCGATGCCGAGCGCGTGGTAGTCGGCGATCCGGTCGGCGACCTCGGTGTGGCTGCCGACCAGCGCGGTGCCCGCGCCGCCCCGGACCAGCCCCACCCCGGCCCAGAGGTTGGGCGCGATCTCCAGCCGGTCGCGGGAGCCGCCGTGCAGGTCCAGCATCCGCCGCTGGCCCTCGGACTCGCTGCGCCGCAGCCCCTCCTGCACGGCCCGGATGTCGTCCTCGGCGATGCCGTCGAGCAGCCGGCGGGCCTGCGCCCACGCCTCGTCGGCGGTGTCCCGGCTGATCACGTGCAGCCGGATGCCGTAGCGCAGCTCGCGGCCGGCGGCGGTGGCCAACCCACGGATCCGGTCCAGCTTGTCGGCCACCTGCGCGGGCGGCTCGCCCCAGGTCAGGTAGACGTCGCTGTGCCGGGCGGCCACCGGCCCGGCGGCGGCGGACGACCCGCCGAAGTAGACCGGCGGCACCGGGTCGGGCAGCCGGCCCAGCCGGGCGCCGCAGACGCGGAGGTGGGCGCCGTCGTGGTCGACCGTCTCGCCGCGCCACAGCGCGCGCACCACGTGCAGGAACTCGTCGGTACGCGCGTACCGGGCGTCCTTGTCGAGGAAGTCGCCGTACGCCCGCTGTTCGGTGGACTCGCCGCCGGTGACCACGTTGAGCAGCAGCCGGCCGCCGGAGAGCCGCTGGAAGGTGGACGCCATCTGCGCGGCGAGCGTGGGTGAGAGCAGGCCCGGTCGGAACGCCACGAGGAACTTCAGCCGCTCGGTCACCTGGGTTAGCATGGCGGTGGTCAGCCAGGCGTCCTCGCACCACGCGCCGGTGGGGGTCAGCGCGCCGACGAAGCCGAGCTGTTCGGCGCTGCGGGCGATCTGGCCGAGGTAGGCCACGTCGGCCGGGCGGGCGCCCCCGGCGGTGCCCACCGGCACACCGTGCCCGCCGCCCACGATGTCCCGGCTGTCGCCGTAGGTCGGCAGGAACCAGTGGAAGGTGAGCGACATGGGGGCCTCCGGCGCGGGTCGGGCGGGCCGCCTCCTGAGGGGTGGGACGACCGCGCCAACAGACTACCCATAAAACCTATCGGGTTGGTAGGTTGCTGACGCCCGCCGACGTGCCGGGCCCCGCCCCTTCCGAGGAGTCGTCATGCGTACCCCGTCGAGACCCCGCCGCCGGGTGACCGCGCTGCTCACCACGCTCGTCCTGCTCGCCGCCGCGACGCTGACCGGCTGTGGCGGGGAGGCCGCCGACGCCCGCGACGGCGACGGCGGACCGCTGCGGATCGGCTACCAACGCTTCGGCGGGCTCAGCCTGGTCAAGGCGCGCGGCACCGCGAAGAACGTCACCTGGTCGCTGTTCGAGAGCGGCCCCGCGCTCACCGAGGCGCTCAAGGCCGGCTCCATCGACATCGGACAGGTGGGCGAGGCCCCGCCGGTCTTCGCCGCCGCCGGGAAGATCCCGTTCTCCGTGATCGGCACGTCCGAGCCCATCCCGCAGGGCGAGGCGGTGCTGGTCAGGGCGGACAGCCCGTACCGGAGCTTCGCCGACCTGCGCGGGCGGACGGTCGCGCTGAACAAGGGCTCCAACGTGCACTGGCTGCTGGTCAAGCTGCTGGAGGCGAACCGGATGACGCTCGCCGACCTCAACGTGAAGTACCTCAAGCCGGCCGAGGGACGACCCGCGTTCGACAACGGGCAGGTCGACGCGTGGATCATCTGGGACCCCTACTTCGCGCTGGCCGAGCGGCCCGGCGTGCGGGTACTCGCCGACGCCACCGGCCTGGCCGGCAACCGGGAGTACGTGCTGGCCGCGCCCGGCGCGGTGAAGAACCGCACGGACGACGTCCGGGCCTTCCTGGACACCTACCGTGGGACCACCGACTGGGGCATCGCCCACCCGGCGGAGCGGGCCGCCGTGCTCGCCCCGGAGCTGAAGATCCCGCTGGACGTGACCACCCGGGCACTGGCCCGCAGCGCCCGGCCGCTCGCCCCGGTCACCCCGGACATCGGCCGCGAGTTGCAGGCCATCGCGGACAGCTTCGTGGCGCTGAAGCTGGTGCCGGGACCGGTGGACATCGCCGGCCGGGTGGACGACCGGTTCACCGAGGCGTTCCGGTGACCGGCCCGGCGCTGGCCGAGGCGCCCGCCCCGGTCGTACCGTCGCCGGCGCCCCGACGACCACGGGCCCACACCGGCCGGCGGTGGTGGCGGCTGGTCAGCCCGGTCGCGCTGGTGGTCGCCTGGGAGGCCGCCGCGCGGACCGGCCTGCTCTCCGCGGAGAAGCTGCCGGCGCCGAGCACGGTGCTGGCCACCGGCGCGCGGCTGGCCGCCGACGGCACGCTCGGCACGCACCTGCTCGACTCGCTCACCCGCGCCGCGCTCGGCCTGCTCATCGGCGGCGGCCTGGCGCTGGCGCTCGGCGCCGCGGCCGGGCTGCTGCGCCTCGGCGACGACCTGGTCGACCCGCCGGTGCAGATGGCCCGGATGCTGCCGCACCTGGGCCTGGTCCCGCTGCTCATCATCTGGGTCGGCATCGGCGAGTCGCTGAAGGTCACGCTTGTCGCGCTCGGCGCGTTCTTCCCGATCTACTTCAACCTGTACGCTGGCATTCGCGACATCGACGAGCGTCTCGTCGAGGCGGCCCGCACCTGCGGACTCGGCGCGGCGGCCCGGCTCCGGCACGTGGTACTGCCGGGCGCGCTGCCCGCGCTCTTCCTCGGGCTACGGCTGGCCATCGGCGCGGCCTGGCTGAGCCTGGTCGTCGGCGAGCAGGTCAACGCCCAGACCGGCGTCGGTTTCCTGATGATGGAGGCCCGCGAGTTCAGCCAGACCGACGTGGTGGTGCTCGGCCTGCTCGTCTACGCGCTGCTGGGCCTGGCCTCGGACCTGCTCATCCGGTTCGCGGAACGGAGGACGCTGACGTGGCGACGCGGGCTGCGCGCGACCTGACCGGGCCGGTGCTCACCGCACGCGCGGTGACCCGGTCCTTCGGCCCCGCCGTGGTGCTGGCCGGGGTCGACCTCACCGTCGCCGCCGGGGAGACGGTGGCGCTGCTGGGCGGCAGCGGCTCCGGCAAGAGCACGCTGCTGCGGGTGCTGGCCGGGCTGGACGACGACGCGGGCGGCGAGCACGCGGTGCACGGCACCGCCGCGGTGGTGTTCCAGGAGCACCGGCTGCTGCCCTGGAAGCGGGTGGCCGACAACGTGGCGCTCGGCCTCATCGGGCCGGGCGTGGGCGACCGGGTCGGCCGCGCGCTGGCCGAGGTCGGGCTCGCCGACCGGGGCCGGGCCTGGCCGGCCGAGCTGTCCGGCGGCCAGGCGCAGCGCGTCGCGGTGGCGCGCGCGCTGGTCCGGGAGCCGGACCTGCTGCTGCTCGACGAGCCGTTCGGCGCGCTCGACGCGCTGACCCGGCTGCGCATGCAGGGGCTGCTGCGCCGGCTGCGCGCCCAGCACGGCTTCGCGGCGCTGCTGGTCACCCACGACGTGGAGGAGGCGCTGCTGCTCGCCGACCGCGTCCTGCTGCTCGACGGAGGCGTGATCGCCGAGGAGGTCCCGGTGGGCCTCGGCCCCGCCCCGAGCCCCGACGACCCGGCCCTCGGCGCGCTGCGCCGCCGGCTGCTCGACCGCCTCGGCGTACCCACCTCGTGACCATGATGGAGCACCGATGACCCGCTGGACCCCGGACCCGACGTTCTACCCCTCCCCCACGCTGGCCGCCGCCGCGCCGGCCGAGAAGCTGGCGTACGTGGCCGCGTTCGACCGCGCCGGCCGGCAACCGGACGCCATCGCGGTGCTGGACACCGACCCGGAGTCCGACACGTACGGCCGGGTGGTGGGCTGGACCGAGCTGCCGCACACCGGCGACGAGCTGCACCACTTCGGCTGGAACGCGTGCAGCAGCGCGCTCTGCCCGACCGCGCCGCACCCGCACGTGGAACGCCGCTACCTGATCGTGCCCGGCCTGCGCTCGTCCCGCATCCACGTGCTGGACACCAAACCGGACCCGCGCCGGCCCGAGCTGGTGAAGGTGATCGAGGCGAAGGAGCTGGCCGAGCGCGCCGGGTACTCCCGCCCGCACACCGTGCACTGCGGGCCGGACGGCATCTACGTCTCCGCGCTCGGCGGCGCCGACGGCGAGGAGGGGCCGGGCGGCATCGCGGTGCTCGACCACACCACGTTCGAGGTACGCGGCGCGTGGGAGGCCGACCGGGGACCGCAGTTCCTGGCGTACGACTTCTGGTGGCACTACACGCAGGACGTGCTGGTCACCAGCGAGTGGGGCACCCCGTCGATGATCGAGGACGGCATCGTCGGTGAGCTGCTGCTCGGTCGCCGCTACGGGCACGCGCTGCACTTCTGGGACCTGGCGAAGCGTCGGCACGTGCAACGCGTCGACCTCGGCGACGCGTACCAGATGGCGCTGGAGCTGCGCCCCGCGCACGACCCGACGAAGTCGTACGGCTTCGTCGGCGTGGTGATCAGCGTCGAGGACCTGTCCGCCTCGGTCTGGCTGTGGCACCGCGACGGCGACGCCTGGGCGGTGACCAAGGTGATCGACATCCCGGCCGAGCCGGCCGACGCGGCGGACCTGCCCGAGCTGCTCAAACCGTTCGGGGCGGTGCCGCCGCTGGTCACCGACATCGACCTGTCGGTGGACGACAGGTTCCTGCACGTCTCCTGCTGGGGCACCGGCGAGCTGATCCGCTACGACGTCAGCGACCCGTTCCACCCGGTGCGGGTCGGCTCGGTGCGCCTGGGCGGCATCGTCGACCGCACCCCGCACCCGGCGTTCCCGGACGAACCGCTGGCCGGCGGCCCGCAGATGGTGGAGATCAGCCGCGACGGCCGCCGCGTCTACGTCAGCAACTCGCTCTACGGGGCCTGGGACGACCAGTTCTATCCCGACGGCGTGGGCGCCTGGGTGGCGAAGCTGGACGTCGACGAGGAGCACGGTGGCCTCGTGCCGGACCCACGGTTCTTCCCGCGCGGCGAGGAGTTCCGCGGCCGGCGGGTGCACCAGACCCGGTTGCAGGGCGGCGACGCCTCGTCCGACTCGTACTGCTTCCCGTGACCGGCGCGACCTGGGCGGCGCTTGTCGGCCTCGGCGCGTTCCACGGCCTGAACCCGGCGATGGGCTGGCTGTTCGCGGTGGCCCGGGGCCTCCAGGAACGCCGTCGGGCCGCGCTGCTGGCCGCCCTGCCGCCGATCGCGGCCGGGCACGTGGCGTCGGTGGCGGTGGTCGCCGCGCTGGTCAGCGCCACCCGCTCGGTGACGGCCGGCACGGCGGTCGCGGTCGGCGGCGGGGTGCTGCTGGTCGGGTTCGGGCTGTGGCGGCTGCTGTCCGACAGGCACTTCCGCTGGGCCGGGATGCGGCTGTCGGCGGCCCAGCTCACCGCCTGGTCGTTCCTGATGTCGGCGGCGCACGGCGCGGGGTTGATGCTGCTGCCGGTGCTGCTCGCCGAGCCGGCGGTCGGCGCCGGCCCGCACGCCGGGCACCTGGCCGCCGCGCCGGCCGGCGCGCTGACCGGGCTCGCCGCGGCGGCCGTGCACACCGGGGCCATGCTCGGTGTCGCGCTGGCGGTCGCGCTGCTGGTGTACGAGGTGCTCGGCGTCGGCGTGCTGCGCCGGGCCTGGTTCAACGTCGACCGGCTGTGGGCCGGCGTGCTGGTGGCCGCCGGGCTGGTCACCCTGCTCGGCGCCGCCTGAGGGTCGCGTACGGCAGGCCCACGTCGACGACAGTCAACTCCTACTGATTCAATAGGAAAGGCAGTGTCGCCGAGTCCGGAGGTCCCCGTGAGCCTGTCCCCCACCGAAGCCGCCCACGACACCGAACGGAGCCGGCAGTGGCTCGCCGGTGCGGCCCGCGGCGACGGCGTCGACCGTGACGCGCTGCGGGAGCTCGGCGCCGCCATGGCCGCGGTCACCGCCGCCGCCGCGGAACGCGAGCCGGTCGCGGTGACCGCCGTCCCGGTCGGCGTCGACCCACCGATCGCCAAGCCGCTGCCGCCGGAGCTTTTGCGCCGGTTGGACACCAACGCCGAGATGCACTGGTCGGCGATGGCCGGTCAGGGATACGTGGTCCCGACCGACCGCTTCTTCGTCCGCAACCACACCGTCACCCCGCGACTCGACCCGGCCACCTGGCGGCTGTCGTTGTTCGGCGACGGGCTGCACGGCGCGCCGACCCGGACCGCGCCGGTGGAGTTCAGCCTCGACGAGCTGCGCCGGCTGCCGGCCGAGGAGAGCACCGCGCTTGTCGAGTGTGCCGGCAACGGGCGGCGGTTCTTCGCCACGCAGCAGGGCGAGCCGGCCCCGGGCGTGGCCTGGGGGCTGGGCGGTGTGGGCGTGGGCCGCTGGCGCGGCGTCCGGCTCGGCGTCGTGCTGCGCCGGGCCGGCCTGCGCGACGACGCGGTCGACGTGATGCCCGAGGGTTTGGACCCGCACTACGTCACCGGCGGAATCGACCTGGGCCGCGTCCGCCGGCCGCTGCCGGTCGCCAAGGCGCTCGACGACGTGCTGCTGGCGTACGAGATGAACGGCGCGCCGCTGCCGGCCGACCACGGCTTCCCGGTGCGGGTGGTGGTGCCCGGCTGGATCGGCATCTCCTCGATCAAGTGGGTGGGGCCGGTGGAGGTCTCCACCACGCCGCTGTTCTCACCCTGGAACACCCGGTTCTACCGGCTGTTCGGCCCCGGCCACCCGGACGGCGGCGCGGTGCTCGGCGCGCAGCCGGTGAAGAGCGCGTTCGAGCTGGCCTGGGACGCCCGGGTGCCGGCCGGCGAGGAGCTGCTGCTGCGCGGCCGGTCCTGGTCCGGCACCGGCCCGATCGAACGGGTCGAGGTGGACACCGGCGACGGGTGGCGCCCGGCCGACCTGGTGGCCGCCGACCGGGGCGGCCCCTGGCAGCGCTGGACCGCGCGCTGGCGTCCACCGGCCGCCGGCCGGCACACGCTGCGGGCCCGCGCCACCGACCGCACCGGCGCCGGCCAGCCCGACCGGGCCGAGCCGAACACGCTTGCCTACGCCTTCGACGCCGTGGTGGCGCACCCGGTCACGGCGTGCTGACGGTCAGGTAGCCGGGCGGGACGGTGTCGGTCAGCCACACCCCGTTCGCCGACCGGTAGAACAGGTAGCCGTGGTCGGCCATGGTGGCGGCGTCGACCGCGAGCACGACCACCGTGCCGGAACGCCGCGCGCCGACCCGCCGGGCCGTCGCCACGTCCGGCGACAGGTGTACGTGGTGTCGGCGTCCCCGCCGCAGCCCCTCGGCCCGGATCGCGTCCAGCACCTCGTCGGCGGTCCCGTGGTAGAGCCGGCCGGGCGGCGACGCCGGCGTCAGACCGAGGTCGACCGGGACCGAGTGGCCCTGGTTGGCGCGGATCCGGTCGGCCCCGTCCGGGCCGGGCTCCACCGCGAAGCGTCGCTTGTCGTTGCCGGCGACCACGGCGTCCAACTCGACGCGGCTGATCCGCATCGCGGCGAGCAGGTCGGTGACCGGCACCCAGCCGGCCCGGTCGAGCGTCAGGCCGAACCGGTCGGGACGGTGCCGCAACGCCAGCGACATCCGTCTGCTCATCCGAACCAGGTCACGGTGTTCCATCCGGACAGTGTGGGCGCTCGGCCGCGCCGCGTCGACCGGGTTCGACGGATGGCGGCCGGGTTCCGCGGACGGCGGCCGGGTTCCGCGGACGGCGGCGAGGGCTCAGCGGACGGCGGCCGACTTCGGGTCGGCCATCAGGCCGGCGGCGTCCACCACCTCGAAGTCGCTGCCGCGCAGGCGGTCCAGCGCGTGCAACGCGTCGTTGTCCCAGCGCGGATCCGGTGCGCCGGAGACGAACCAGGCCGAGCCGTGGTCGGCCACGATCAGCCCGTGGCGGCGCATCGCCTCGGCCACGATCCGGGCCTGCCGGGGCAGCCCGGACAGGTCGACCGAGCGCCTGAGCCGCAGCCGTTGACCGAGCTGCGGCAACGTGGGGTCGGTGACGGACGAGGCGGAGTGACCGGCCGGCCACGTCCAACCGGTCCGGGTACGCGGCACGGTCACCCGGATCGCGTGGTCGATCCGGCCGGCGGCCACCTCCTCGTAGCGGACCAGCCCGGCGAGCACGGACAGCCCGGCGGCATCGGCGGAGGTCCAGCCGGCCGGCCGCATCCGATTCGCCCGCAGGTCGAAGACCGCGCCCGAGCCGGCCCGCCAGCCGGCGCCGGAGCGGTGCGCGTCGAACAGTTCGTACGCGCGGCAGGCGGCCCGGTCCCAGACGATCACGTGCCGGTCGCCGGTGCCGGCCGGGCCGCCCTCGACCTGCGCGTCGGGCGGGATCGGGTACGGCCCCGGGTCGCTCTCGTCGGCGTACCCGAAGGTGATCGGGACCTTCCGCTGCCCGGCCGCGACGACGGTGACCGGGATGCCGATCGGCGCGCCCGCCCACCGCCCGGAGCCGAAGTCGGCGTGCACGGTCGCGCCGGCCCCGATCGCGCCGATCATCGCGCTGGACCGGGCGTGCACGGGCAGCCGGGAGACGTCGGCGTGCCAGACGTTGTCGGCCGGGAACACGGTGCACGGCCGGGTCGGGGCGCTCGGCCGGGCGCCGATCCCGGCCCGCGCGGCCGGCACGGGCGACGGCGCCGTCGAGGCGGACGGCCGGCCCGGCGTCACGCCGGCGGACCCGGGCGCGGCGGTGGACACGGCGGGATCGGGCCCGGACGCGGCGCAGCCGGCGGTCAGGAGGGCCAACACGACGACGGCGGCGTGGCGGGGGCGGGACATCCCGGCGATCCTGCCCGACCCGTGAGCTGGCGGTCAACGCTCGGCGGCCGGCTCGCCGGCGCCGGCCAGGTAACCGGCCGCCTGTAGTTCGAACAGCTGCCGGTAGGGGCCGTCGGCGGCCATCAGCGTGCCGTGGTCGCCCTGCTGGACGAGGCGGCCGTGGTCCAGCACGAAGATCCGGTCGGCGTGCCGCACGTTGGCCAGCCGGTGGGTGATCAGCACGACGGCCCGTTCCGGGTGCCGCCGCAGGTGCGCGAAGAGGGCGTGCTCGGCGCGTGCGTCCAGCGCGGCGGAGGGCTCGTCGCAGATCAGCAGCCGGGCGTCGCGGTAGAGGCTGCGGGCGGCCACCAGCCGCTGCCACTGCCCGCCCGACAGGTCCTGACCGTCCTTGAACTGCCGGTCCAGCAGCGTGTCGTACCCGAACGGCAGCTCGCTGATCATGTCGTGCGCGGCGGCGTCCCGGGCGGCGGCCTCCACGGTGGGACCGGGCCGTCCGCCCCGGTCGTGGCGACCGACCCGGATGTTCTGCCGGGCGGTGAACGGGAACTTCCACCAGTCCTGGCTCATCACCGCGACCTGGGCGGCGACCTGGCGCGGGTCCAGCTCGGCGATGTCCACCCCGTCCCAGCGGATGGTGCCGTCGGTGGGCCGGTAGAGGCCGGCGATCAGCTTGGCCAGCGTGGTCTTGCCGGAGCCGTTCTCCCCCACCAGCGCGACCACCTCGCCGCGCCGGACCGTGAGGCTGACCTCGTCGACGGCGACGCCCTCGGTGTCCGGGTACCGCAGGCTGACCCGGTCGAGCTCCAACCGGTCGAACCCGTCGACCGGCCGCTCGCCACCGGCCGGGACCCGCCGGTCGGCCCGGTCGAGGAAGTCCCGGTAGTCCTGGTAGTAGAGGGCGTCCTCGTAGAGCGAGTTGGTGGCGAAGATCGCGGTGCGCAGGCTGCCACGCGCGGACTGGAGGGCGAGCAGCGCGGTGGCCGCCGCCGCGAGCGCCACCACGCCTCCCATGAGCAACGCGCCCAGCACCAGGTAGAGCCCGAACGTGGCGATTCCGGTGACGGACAGGCCGACACCCCGGGTGATCGTCTGAGCCCGGGCCAGGCGCAGCTCGGCCCGGGTCTCCAGACGCGTCATCAGGCGGTACTCCGAGAGCAGGAAGTCGCGCATCTGGTAGGCGCGGATCTCGGCCGCCGTGTGCCGGTTGGCCATCAGGTCGGCGAGCATCCACTTGCGGCGGCGCCGGGTGATCCGGGCGAGCCAGTCGACGTGCTGCCGGCGGGCCATCCGCACCGCCGTCACCGCCTCCGGGGCGGCGGCGACGAGCAGACAGGGCAGCAGCGACGGGTGGATGACGGCCACCGCGACGGCGGTGGCCACCACCCCCACCACGCCGGTGACCAGGTTGACCGTGTCGTCGACCAGGGACCCGGCCTCGGCCAGCCCACGGTCGCGGGCACGGTCCATCTCCTCGGCGAAACCGGCGTCGTCGAAAGCGGCCAGCTCGACCGCGGAGGTGGTCTCGAACAGCCGCCGCTCCACCGCGTAGTTGATCTGTGGGATGAGCCGGGCCTGCGCCCATCCGGCCGCGACGGTCAGCGCGCCCCGGGTGGTGACGGCCGCCGCGGCCAGCACCAGGGCGGGCAGCGCCGCCCGGATCCGGGCCGGCGTCGGGCCGGCCGCGAAAAGCTGCTGGAGCACACCCGTGGTGGCGAGCAGGCCGAGCGTGGTGAGCACCCCGGCGGCCACGTTGAGGCCGAGCGACGCCGTGGTGTCCCGGCGGCTGGTCGTCCAGGCCAGGCCGACCGCCTCGCGGACCAGCGCGGGCAGCCGGCGGGCCACCGACCAGAAGCCGGTGTGGGCCAGCTCGGTGGCCCGGTGCATCCAGTGCGGATCGACCAGCTCCGGCAGCGCCGACTCACCGGCCGGCTCGTCCGGGTCGGACGGGGGACGAGGGTGGACCACTCGGGGCATGGCACCTCCCACACGGGGACCGGGCAGCAGGATATTACGTTCGGCGATCGACGGGTGTCAGCCGGTGACCGGCGTGTCGAACGGACGTGCCAGGCTCGGGTCGGGCTCGACGCCGGGTGGGACACGCCCAGCAGGTGGGGCGATGCCGGGTCGCGTCGCGGTGACCGGCCCCGGATGGCAGGCTGGTGGGGTCGCCGGCGAAAACCCGCCGACCGCCCCGTCGTGAAGGAGAAGATCGACCCGATGGCTGTGGACGTCACCACCACCGACGAATGGCAGGCGCTGCGCAAGCACGCCGAGGCGATGCGCGCCACCCACCTGCGCGACCTCTTCGCCGCCGACGGGCAGCGGGGCGAGCGGCTCACCGGCGAGGTCGCCGACCTGCACGTGGACTACAGCAAGAACCTGGTCACCGACGAGACGGTCGCGCTGCTCACCGCGCTCGCCGAACGGGTCGGCCTCGCCGAGAGGATCGCGGCCATGTTCGCCGGCCGGCACATCAACGTCACCGAGGACCGGGCCGTGCTGCACACCGCGCTGCGCCTGCCCCGGGACGCCACGCTGCACGTGGACGGCCAGGACGTCGTCGCCGACGTGCACGCCGTGCTGGACCGGATGTCGGCGTTCGCCGACCGGGTACGCTCCGGCGGGTGGCGCGGCCACACCGGTGAGCGGATCACCACCGTGGTCAACATCGGCATCGGCGGCTCCGACCTGGGGCCGGTGATGGCGTACGAGGCGTTGAAGGCGTACCGGGACGCGGGGATCTCCTGCCGGTTCGTGTCCAACATCGACCCGACCGACATCCACGACAAGACCGCCGACCTGGACCCGGCGCGCACGCTGTTCGTGGTGGTCTCGAAGACGTTCTCCACCCAGGAGACGCTGGCCAACGCCGACCAGGCACGGCGTTGGCTGCTCGCCGGGCTGGACGCGGACGACGACGCGGTCGCCCGGCACTTCGTCGCGGTCAGCACCAACGAGCAGCGGGTCCGCGACTTCGGCATCGACCCGGAGAACATGTTCGGCTTCTGGGACTGGGTGGGCGGGCGGTACTCGCTGCCCTCGGCGGTCGGGCTGTCGGTGATGCTGGCGATCGGCCCGGACCGGTTCCGCGAGATGCTGGCCGGCTACCACGCCGTCGACGAGCACTTCCGCTCGACTCCGGTGGAGCGCAACGTGCCGGCGCTGCTCGGCCTGCTCAACGTGTGGTATTCGGACTTCCTCGGCGCGGAGACCCACGCCGTGCTCCCCTACGCGCAGTACCTGCACCGGTTCCCGGCCTACCTCCAGCAGCTCACCATGGAGAGCAACGGCAAGTCGGTACGCGTCGACGGCTCCCCGGTGACGTACCCGACCGGGGAGATCTTCTGGGGCGAGCCCGGCACCAACGGTCAGCACGCCTTCTACCAGCTCATCCACCAGGGCACCCGGCTGATCCCGGCGGACTTCATCGCGTTCAGCCGGCCCAACCACGACCTGGGCGACATGCACGACCTGTTCATGTCGAACTTCTTCGCCCAGACCGCCGCGCTGGCGTTCGGGCGCACCCGGGAGCAGGTGGAGGCCGAGGGCACCGCGGCCGACGTGGTGCCGCACCGGGTGATGGCGGGCAACCACCCGACCACCTCCATCCTGGCCCCGAAGCTCACCCCGGCGACGCTGGGCCAGCTCATCGCGCTCTACGAGCACATCGTCTTCACCGAGGCCGCGGTCTGGGACATCAACGCCTTCGACCAGTGGGGGGTGGAACTGGGCAAGGTGATGGCCAACCAGCTCGCCCCGAAGCTCACCGGAGCCGCCCCGGATCTGACCGAGGTGGACACCTCGACCGCGGAGCTGATCGGCCGTTACCGCGCCGAGCGCGGCCGGAGCTGACCTCCGCCGACGCCCGGGTGGCCCGACCGCCCGGGCGTCGTCGTGACCTGCGACGACGCGTGCCCGCCATTCGGTTGCCCGAATTGCTCGACTGCTTACTCCCCGACAGTCGCCACATTTACCCGCGTCTCACCTTGACCCCGCGCCTCGGCCGCCGCAACCATGGATGAGCCGACGTCGATTCATCTTTCGACGACGGCGCGGCGGGCCACCTGAGCAGTGGGGCGCCGGTTCGCAACGGGGGCTCGACGGGGAAAGTCTTTTTCGCACGTCACCGATCCGGACAGCATTCCGGACGTGCTGGCGCGCACCCATTTCCCCGCACCCGTGATCCGTTGCGGAAACGGCATTGCCGCCGCCATTCGACAGCGGATCACGACGGGGGAAATCGTGGATCAGATCCTGTACTGGAACGAGGTGGCCCTGGAGGCGAACCGGGTCACCCACACCACCGGCGACGTCACCGAGGCGCAGTCGCAGGGGCCGGTGGGCAGCGCCCGCGCGCTGGCCATCGTCCACCTGGCCATGCACGACGCGTACGTCGGTGTCACCGGGGCGTACGAGCCGTGGCTGGGCGACCGGCTGCCGGAGCCACCCGCCGACGCGGACCCGGACAGCGCCGTGGCGGCTGCGGCCCGGACCACGCTGGCCGTCCTGCACCCGGCACAGCGGGCGTTCTTCGAGGCCCGGCACCTCGCCGCCGGCCTGGTCGCCGGCAAGCACGACGCGGCCGGGCACGCCTACGGTAGACGGGTCGCCGAGGAGGTGCTGCGCCGGCGGGCCGGCGACCCCGGTCTCGGTGACGACGGCTACGTGCCGTCCCCGGCGCGCCCGCACCACCGCGTCGACCCGGACAACCCGGGGCAGGGCTACCACGCGCCCTTCTACGGCGCGCGGTCACGCTGCTTCGCGGTGACCACCCGGCACCAGCTCGACGCACCGCCGCGCCCGGGCGACCGGGCGTACGAGCGGGCGCTGCGCCAGGTGCGGGGCAAGGGCGTCGCGCCGCACCTGGCCGGCGCGCTGCCGGACCGGCTGCCGCGCCGGACCGCCGCCGAGACCGCCGTCGGGCTGTTCTGGGCCTACGACGGCGCGCGTGGCATCGGCACCCCGCCCCGGTTCTACAACCAGATCGTCCGGGCCGTGGCCCGGGCCCAGGGCCACGACACGGCCCGCAACGCGCGACTCTTCGCGCTCGTCAACGCCGCGATGGCCGACGCCGGCATCCTCTGCTGGGCGGAGAAGTACCGCCACGACCTGTGGCGACCGGTGCTCGGCATCCGGGAGCACGACAGCTCACTGGGGCCGACCGGCACCGGTGACGACGCGCTCGACCCGGCCGGCGACATCGGCTGGCTGCCGCTCGGCGCGCCGAACACCAACAGCGTCGGGCAGAAAAACCGGACGCCGAACTTCCCGGCCTACCCCTCCGGCCACGCCACGTTCGGCGCGGCGGCGTTGCAGACGGTGCGCCAGTTCCACGGGCGCGGCGGGCGCGGCCCGGACGACCTCGCCGACGGGCTGGAGTTCGTCTCCGACGAGCTGAACGGCGTCAGCGTGGACAACACCGGCACGGTCCGGCCGCGCTGGGCCCGCCGCTTCCCGGACGGGCTGTGGCAGATGATCGAGGAGAACGGCCTGAGCCGCGTCTATCTGGGCGTGCACTGGTCGTTCGACGCGTTCGCGCTCGACGACGACGGCCGGGTCGACCTCGGGCAGAACGTCGGCGGGGTGCGCCTCGGCCTGGAGGTGGCCGACGACCTCGCCGCGCACGGTTTGCGCGCCGACGCCGCCGCCGGCCCGGTCGGGCCCTGAGCGGCAGCGGCCCGGTCGAGCCCTGAGCGGCAGCGGCCCGGTCGAGCGCTGAGCGGCAGCGGCCCGGTCGAGCCCTGAGCGGCAGCGGCCCGGTCGAGCCATGAAGCGGCAACGGCCCGGTCGAGCCATGAAGCGGCAACGGCCCGGTCAAGCCGTGAACGGCGGCGGCCGGGACGCGCCCCGAAGCCGCGGCGGTCGCTCGGACCGCCGCTCGAACGGCCGTCGTGCCGCGCGCCACGGGGGTGCGCGCGGCACGGCGGCGCCGGCGGGTCGGGCCGGGCGGCTCCCGGGTCGGGCGCGCGGTGCGGACGACCCGCGCGACGGGGCCGGTGGCGCCCCGTGCCCTCGGCCGAGGACACGGGCGGCGCCTGTCGCCGGGCGTCGGTCGGCCCGGCCGGTCAGAGGCGCAGCAGGTCGGCCCGGCCAGCCAGAGGCGCAGCAGGTCGGCGTGGGCGGTCAGGGACGCAGCAGGTCGGCGTGGGCGGCACGGAGCCGGGTGAGGGTCGCGTCGCCGGCCGGCGCGCGCCGGTCCAGCTCGGCCCACGCCTCGGCGAGCGCGTCGGTGAGGGCCCGCAGCTCGGCGGCGTGCCGCCGGCTGGACTGCCGGTGCAGCTCCTCCAGGCGACGGGCCCAGCCGGCGCTGATCGCGGCGATCCGCTCCGCGTCGGCCCGGGCCTGGGCCCCGGTGCGGGCGGCCGGGGCGGGCACGATCGCGGCGATCGGGCGGGGGTCGCCGTCACGCGTGACGACGGTGACGGTGTCGGTCAGCTCGGCGAGGGAGACGAGTTGGGTGAGCCGGGTGCGGACCTCGCGCAGCGGCAGGGCGCGCGGCTGGGGGGACCGGTCGGCCAGTGCGGGGACAGCCATGGACACATGTTGACGTCCGGGTACGACAAGAACCGTTCTCAGGCCGTCCATTCCGGCGCCAGCACCGACCAGACCTCCATGTCCGCCCGGCCCTCCGGCACCGGCGCGGCGTCCCGGAGCACCCCGTCGCGGCGCATGCCGAGCCGGCGGGCGACCGCGATGCTGCGCTCGTTGCCGGCCCGGGTCACCCACTCGACACGGTGGATGCCGCGCTCCCGGACCGCCCAGTCGATGACCACCCGGGCGGCCCGGGTGACCAGGCCCTGGCCCTCCGCGTCCGCCTCCAGCCAGCAGCCGGCCTCACAGACGCCGCGAGCGGTGCTCAGCGACACCAGCAGCACGCCACCGACGAGCGTGCCGCGCTGCCAGATGCCCCAGATCCCGCCGTCGTCGCGGGCCCACCGGTCCGCGTACGCCTGGAGGACCCGGCGGGCCGACTCGGCGTCGGTGGCCACGAAGGACGCGCCGACCCAGGGCGCGATGTGCTCCCGGCAGCGGTCGAGGTTGGCGAGGAACTCGTCGGCGTGCCAGGGCTGCAACGGTCGCAGCTCGGCGTCGTCGGTCAGGGCAAGCGCGAACATCCGTGCAACCTACCGGCCCACCGCGCGGTCCCGCCCGCCGATTTCGCCGCTCACTGTCGCATCTCGTACGCGCCGGCCAGGTCGGCCACCCGCTGCCACGTCCGGGCGCTGCGATCGGCGTCGACCACCGGGCGGCGGATGTGGGCGAGCGCCCAGGCGGCCTGCTCGTCGGTGGTGGCCGGTTTGCCGTGCAGCTCGGTGGCGTAGCCGGAGAAGTCCCGGACCAGCAGGTCGAAGATCTCGTCGAGCAGGTCCGGGTCGAGACCGGTCAGCTCCGCCTGCTCCAGGACGAGCTGACCGTAGACCACGAGCGCGAAGAGCTGGCCGATGGTGAGCAGGAAGTCCAGGTCGCGCTGCTGCGTCTCGTCCGGCGCGTGCGTGGCGAGCAGCGTGACCAGCCCGTCGGCCTGTTCCCGGAACCGGGCCACGTTGGGCAGGTGGGCGTGCGCGTCGTAGGCGGCGCGCCAGTCGTGGAACCGGATCGCGCCGAGGCCACGTGCCGGGCCCTGCCGGAACAGGAACGTGTCGTCGGCCGCGTCCCGCCGGGTCGGCACCGCCGGGTGTTCGGTGGGTCGGAACAGGTAGTTGGGCATGAACTTGAGGATCAGCGCCAGGTTGACGTGGACGGTGCCCTCCAGCTTCGGCAGGCCGCGGATGTCCTTGGCGGCCTTGTCGAAGTAGGTGTCGGCCTCGAAGCCCTTGGCGGCGATGACGTCCCAGAGCAGGTCGATCACCTTCTCGCCCTCGGTGGTGACCTTCATCTTGGTCATCGGGTTGAACAGCAGGTACCGGCGGTCGTCCGGGCCGGCCGAGCGGAAGTAGTCGACCGCCCGGTCGCTGAACAGCTTCATCGCCACCAGCCGGGCGTACGCGTCGGTCAACTCGCGGCGCACGTGCGGGAAGTCGGTGACCCGCCGGCCGTACAGCACCCGGCCGTGGGCGTGGCTGACCGCCTCGTACATGGCGTGCTCGCAGATGCCGACGGACGCGGTGCAGAGGTTGAACTTGCCGACGTTGACCGTGTTCAGCGCGGCGTCGAACGCGGCCGGCCCGGTGTGCAGCACGTCCTCGGCGCGCACCGGGTAGTCCGCCAGCCGGAACTCGGAGACGTACATCTGGGCGGCGACCACGTTGCGGACCAGCCGGTACGCCGGGTGCCGGCTGTCGGCGGCGAAGAACACGTACCCCTCGGGGCCCTCGACGTCGGCGCGCCGGCCGAAGACCGAGACCAGCCCGGCGACGTTGCCGTTGCCGATGTAGTACTTGCCGCCGGTGGCCCGGAAACCACCCGCGCCGTCGGGGGTGAGCAGCATGTCGGTGGCGTAGATGTCGGCGCCGTGCGGACGCTCGGAGAGGCCGAACGCCATCACGTGCCCCTGGTCGAGCAGCTCGGCGGCACGGGCCCGGGCGGCGGCGTTGCCGCTCTGCCACACCGGCCCGAGGCCGAGCACGGTGACCTGCCAGGTGTACCAGTAGCCGAGCCCGTAGAAGCCGAGGATCTCGCTGAGCGCGGCGTTGCGGGCGGTGTCCCAGCGCTTGTCGGCGTCGTCGCCGCCGTCGGCGGACGGGGTGAGGAACGTGGCGAAGAGGCGTTCCCGGGCGGCGAAGTCGAGGAAGTCGGCGTACCACTCGCGGGCGTGGTAACTGTCGACCAGGGCGCGCTTGCCCCGGGTCTCGAACCAGTCGATGGTGGCGCGCAGCAGCCGCCGCGAGGTCTCGTCGAGGTCGGCGGGGTCGTAGTGGTGCGGATGGAACAGCAGCGGGTCGCTCACGCGGGGGGCCTTTCCGGGTCGAGGTCGCGGAGGGTGGCCAGGACGTCGTCCAGCCAGGTCAGCACCATCCGCTCGTACGCGATGCCGCCGCGCAGCACCACGTGCTGCAACGCCGCCCGGGCGTCGGGTGCGGCGGAGCCGAAGTCGCGGCGCTCGCCGGCCAGGTAGCCGGCGAGGACGGTCTCGTGGTCGCCGCGGTAGCGCTCGACCTCGGCGACCAGGAGCGCGCGCCCGGCCGCGTCGTCGAACGCGGCGCCCCGGATCTTGACGGCCAGTTCGTGCCGGACCGCCTCCGGGCGCACCGGAGCGTGCAGCCAGCCGACCAGCGCGGCCCGGCCGGTCGGGGTGACCGACCAGAGCTTCTTGTCCGGCAAGCCCTCCTGACCGATCTCCTCACCGGTGATCCGGTCGTCCTCGGCGAGTTGCTTGAGGACCCGGTAGATCTGCTGGTGCGTGGCGGTCCAGAAGCGCCCGATCGAGCGGTCGAAGCGACGGGCCAGCTCGTAGCCGGAGGCGGGTTGCTCCAACAGCGAGACGAGGATGGCGTGCTCCAGCGACATGCCGGCCATCATGCTATGCACTTTGTTGCATAGCAACACCTAGCCCGGCAGGCACTCCCGCACGGCCGCGAACTGCGCCACGGTCAGGTAGGACGGGTTCGCCGCCTGCGGCTGCCGGAAGACCTCCGCGCCGGCCAGCCGGGGGTCGGCGCGCAGCACGTCACGACGCACCCGCAGCGGCTCGTCGAGGACGGTCAGGTCCAGCGGCAGCGTCCACGGCCCGCCCGGCTCCCCCGGCTGCGGCTCGCCGGCCACCCGACCCAGACCCCACACGCCGTACGGGAGTCGGCCCCGGCTGCCGCTGGCCCAGAACACCACCGGCTGGCCGGCGCGCATCAGGCGGATCCGGTAGCCGGGACGCACACACCAGCCGGTCACGGTCGGGTCGGCGGCGAAGCGGGCGGCCAGGTCCGTCTTCTCCGCGTTGCCCTTGATCAGCCAGGCGCCGAGATCGTCGAGGGTCACCCGCGGGGAGGTCATCCGGCCATTCTGCGTCCCGGTGGCCGGAGCCGCCCGGTAAGGCGCGGCCGTGAGGGTGGTCATAACGGCTGGACGACCGGCGCACCGGTGCTGCTAGCCTTTCGGCAGGTCATGAGCGCCAGCGTCAAGCCCCGGCTCGCTGGCCGGCAACCCTCCGCCACGGTGGGGTGCTCCGGGTGAGGACCAGGCGCCGGCCGCAGTCGGCGCAAGCGTGGCCTGGCACCCAGGTCAGCACCGACGGACCAGGGAGACCCATGTTCGCACCACCCCCCATCCGGACCGGCCCCGCGCTGGTCAGGCGTCGCCACGTCGACCTGATGCGGGTGTGCAGCGACCGCTGTCGCGACGCGCGCTGAGCGACCGCTCCACCCTTTCCGATCCACCCTTCCGGCTCCGCCGTGCCTGGCGGCGCCGGCACCGGCACGCGTCCCGCGTGTTCGTCCACTCTGGAGAGACATCGTGCGTATCCGTACCGCCCTGACCCGCGTCGCCGCGCTCGGCGCCGCCGCCGTGCTCGCCGCCACCGCGCTGACCGCCTGCGGCGGGTCGGCCGACGACGCGGCCGACAACCCGTACGGCCTGCGGCAACCCGGTGTGATCCGGGCCGGCACGCTCACCGACGCCCCGCCGAACGTCTTCCTCAAGGACGGCGAGTTCACCGGCTTCGACAACGACCTGCTGCGCGCCGTCGCCGGGAAGGTCGGCCTGCGGGTGGAGTTCGTCGGCACCGACTTCTCCGCGCTGCTCGCCCAGGTCAACAACCGCAAGTTCGACGTGGGCAGCTCCTCGATCACGGTCACCGAGGCGCGGAAGAAGACCGTCGACTTCGGCAACGGCTACGACTTCGGCTACTTCGGCCTGGACGTGCCGGCCGGCTCCGCGATCACCGGCTTCGACCAGCTCGCCGGCAAGCGCGTGGTGGTGGTCCAGGGCACCGTGCAGGACGACTTCGCCACCAGGGAGAAGCTGAACCCGGTGCGGGTGCCCGACTACAACGGCGCGGTCAACCAGCTCAAGGCCGGCACCGCCGACGCCTGGATCGCGCCCGCCGAGATCGGCGACAAGTCCGCGGCCGACAGCGCCGGCAAGATCAAGGTCGCGGCGAAGCAGCTCAGCCCCGCGCCGACCGCGTACGCGGTGGCGAAGGGCAACGACAGACTGCGCGAGGCGCTGGACAAGGGCCTCGACCAGGTGATCGCCGACGGCACCTGGAGCCGCCTCCAGGAGCGGTACTACCCGGGGCGGCCGATCCCGGCCGACTTCACCCCCGGCAGCGGATCGGTCGCCGTGCCGTCGCCGTCGGCGGCCTCCTGAGTCGGTAACCGGGCACGAGCGGGACGGACGGAGCGGACATGGATCCACTGAGCACCCTCTGGGAGACGTTCTTCGACTGGGGGTCGATGCGCGAGGCGCTGCCCGAGATGCTGACCGTCGGGCTGCCGAACACGCTGGTCCTGGCCGCCTCCGCCGCCCTGCTCGGCTCGGTGCTGGGCATGCTGCTGGCGGTCGCCGGCATCTCGCGTACCCGATGGTTGCGGTGGCCGGCCCGGGTCTACACCGACGTGTTCCGCGGCCTGCCGGCCGCGGCCACCATCCTGCTCATCGGCGTCGGCCTCGCGCCGCTGGGCATGGAGGTGTGGGGCCCGAACCCCTACCCGCTGGGCGTGCTGGCGCTGTCGCTCATCGCCGCCGCCTACCTCGGCGAGATCTTCCGGGCCGGCATTCTGAGCGTGGAGACCGCCCAGTTGGAGGGCGCCCGGGCGCTCGGCTTCTCCTGGGCCGAGTCGATGCGGCTGGTGATCATCCCGCAGGGCGTACGCCGGGTGCTGCCCGCCTGGGTCAACCAGCTCATCGCGTTGATCAAGGACTCCAGCCTGGTCTACTTCCTCGGCCTGCTGGCCAGCCAGCGGGAGCTGTTCCGGATCGGGCAGGACTACGCGGCGAACACCGGTAACCAGTCCGCGCTGCTGCTGGCCGGCCTCTGCTACCTGCTGCTGACCGTGCCGCTGACGCACGCGGTCAACTGGCTGGACCGGCGGCTGCGCCAGGGCCGCCCGGCCGCCCCGCCGCCCGAGCCCGACACCGACCTGACGCCGGCCGGCGTCACCCCGACCGGAAGGGACCCACGATGAGCACCGGCACCGTCACCTCGGTCAGTCTCGCCGTCCGCGACGTGCACCTGGCCTTCGGCGCGCACCGGGTGCTGCGCGGCGCGGACCTGGACGTGGCCCGGGGCGGCGCCGCCTGCGTGATCGGACCGTCCGGCTCCGGAAAGTCCACGCTGCTGCGCACGATCAACCGGCTGATCGAGCCGGACCGGGGCGACGTGCTGCTGGACGGACGCAGCGTGCTGCGCGACGACCCGGACGCGCTGCGGCAACGCGTCGGCATGGTGTTCCAGCAGTTCAACCTCTTCCCACACCTGAGCGTGCTGCGCAACGTCACGCTGGCGCTGCGGAAGCTGAAGGTGCTCGACCGGGACGAGGCGGAGGCGGTGGCCCGCGCCCAACTCGACCTGGTCGGGCTCGCCGCGAAGGCCGACGCCCGGCCGGCGCAGCTCTCCGGCGGCCAGCAGCAACGCGTCGCCATCGCCCGCGCGCTCGCGCTGCGCCCGCAGGTGATGCTCTTCGACGAGGCCACCTCGGCGCTGGACCCGGAGCTGGTCAAGGGCGTGCTCGCGGTGATGGCCGACCTCGCCGCCGCCGGCATGACCATGGTGGTGGTCACGCACGAGATGGGCTTCGCCCGCACCGTCGCCGACACGGTCGCGTTCATGGACGCCGGCCGGGTGCTGGAGGCCGGGCCGCCGGCCGCCGTGTTCGAGGCCCCCGAACACCCCCGGTTGCGGCGGTTCCTGTCCCAGGTGCTCTGATCAGCCCTTGACCGCGCCGATCAGCACCCCCTTGATGAAGTGCCGCTGGATGAACGGGTAGACCGCGACGATCGGCGCGACGGTCAGCACCACCACCGCCATCTTGATCGCCTCGGTCGGCGGCATGGTCACCCCGCTGGCCGCGCCGGAGGTGTGCGGCGCCTGCCCGGCCAGCAGGTAGCTCTGCAACACCCGCTGGATCGGGTACATGTCGTTGCGGTCGATGAACAGCAGCGCGTCGAACCAGACGTTCCAGTAGCTGACCGCGTAGAAGAGACCGACCACGGCGATCACCGCACGGGACAACGGCAGCACGATGCGGCCCAGCGTCCGGAAGTCGCTGGCCCCGTCGATACGCGCGCTGTCCAGCAGTTCCTGCGGGATGCCCTGGAAGAAGCCGCGCACCACCACCAGGTTGAACACGCTGATCGCGGACGGCAGCACCAGCGCCCAGATGGTGTCCTTGAGCCCGAGCCCGGTGACCACCAGGTAGCGGGGCACGAGCGGCGGGTAGACCAGGAACGGGATCAGGAAGTACGCCAGCAGCCAGCGGTGCCCCACCGTGCCCGGCCGGGACAGACCGTACGCGGCCAGCACGGTGACGGTCAGCGCGATCGCGGTGCCGCAGACGGTGACCAGCGTGCTGATCCACAGCGCCCGGGTGACCGCGCCGCCGGCGAAGATGGTGGCGTAGGCCGAGGTGTCGATGCCCCTCGGCACCACCACCAGGCCGCCCGCGTCGGCGATCGTCCGGCGCGACGAGAGGCTGGTCACCAGCACCACCCAGAGCGGGAAGAGGACGCCGAGCACCAGCAGGGTGAGCAGGGTGGCCTTGAGCGCCTGACCGACGCGGGTGGGGGGTTCCTCCCACACCGGGCGGTGGGGCCGCGCACGCGGCGGCCGTCGGATGGTCACGGTCATGACTTCGAGTAGATCCCTCGTTCGCCGAGCAGGTGCGCCACCCGGTTCGCGGCCAGGATCAGCACCAGGCCGACGACGGCCTTGAACAGGCCGGCCGCCGCGCCGTAGCCGTAGTTCCCGGTGGCGATGGAGAAGTGGTAGACGAAGGTGTCGAGCACCTCGGCGGCCTGCCGGCCGACCGCGTCGCGTTGCAGCAGGAACTGTTCGAAGCCGACCGAGAGCGCGTCACCGAGGCGCAGGATCAGCAGCAGCACGATCACCGGGCGCAGGCCGGGCAGCGTGATGTGCCAGAGCCGCCGCCACCGGCCGGCGCCGTCCGCCGCGGCGGCCTCGTAGAGGCTCTGGTCGATGGTGGACAGCGCGGCGAGGAACACGATGGTGCCCCAGCCCACGTCCTTCCAGACCGCCTCGGCGGTGACCAGGACGATGAACGTGTCCGGGTTGGTCATCACGTTCCACGGCTGCATGCCGGCGTCGCGCATGGTCTGGGCCAGCAGCCCCGCGCCGCCGAGCATGGCGACGAAGAAACTGATCACCAGCACCCAGCTGAAGAAGTGCGGCAGGTAGACGACGGTCTGGACGAGGCCGCGCAGCCGGCTGGAGAGCAGGTTGTGCAGCATGACCGCGAGCAGGATCGGCAGCGGGAAGAAAAACACGAGCTGGAACGCGGTGATGGCGAGCGTGTTGCGGAACGCGTCCCAGAACGCCGGGTCGTCGAAGAGGAGCTGGAACTGGCCGAAGCCGATCCAGTTGCTGTGCGTGAACGCCTGCCACGGATTGTCGCCCAGGTACGGGTTGTAGTCCTGGAACGCGATGACGTTGCCGGCGATCGGCAGGTAACTGAAGACCAGCAGCACCAGGAAGCCGGGCGCCACCATGGCGAGCAACTGCCAGTCGCGGCGCAGCCGGCTGCGCAGTGGCACCCGGCGACGGTGGGGCGGTCGGCGGCGGGCCGGTGCGGCCGGCTCGTCGGGGGGGGGGCGGGGGGGGCCCCCCCCCCCCGCCCGCCCCCGCGGGGCGGCGCCCGGGGGCGGCGGGGGGGGGGCCCGCTGTGGGGGTTAACCCCCCCCCTGTGCGTGCA
>NZ_JBITFD010000009.1:64807-137001 GCF_044455765.1 Micromonospora sp. NPDC051141 | reverse complement strand
CACCGCCCTGGCGGGGCGCCGCGGGGGGGGGGGGGCCCCCGGGCGCGGGGGGGGGGGGGGGGGGGGGGCGGGGGCGGCGGGCGGGGGGGGGGGGCCGCGGGGGGGCCCCACCGCGACGGCCGGCTCGCTCACTTGGCCGCCTTGGGCAGCGAGTCGGCGAGCAGCTTGCGGGCTTCCTCCCCGCCGTTGGCCTTCCACTCGGCGACGATGGCGTCCGCGTCGCTCAGGGGACGCCGGCCGCGCAGGACGTCGGTGAACTTGTCCTCGGTCGGCACCTGGTTGGCCTTGTAGGCGGCCGGCATCTCCAGCTTGACCCCGGCCCAGGGGTTCTTCTCCAGGAACCTGACCATCTGGTTGGAGTAGTTCAGCACGTCCGGCACGTAGCGGGGGGTGTCCGGGTACGGCCCGATGGTGGGGTTACGACCGCTGATGAAGAAGTACTGGTTGGCGATCTCCTTGAACGCCAGGTCGGTCTTGACCGGCCCGTTCGGCGACTTCGTGTGGTGCCTGCCCTCGACGCCGAAGTCCCGGAGTTGGGCCTCCTGGCTGCCCAGCGGCGCGGAGCACCAGTTGATGATCCGCAGCAGTTCCTGGACCCGGTCCTTGCCGAGGCCCTTCCTGACGAAGGTGAACGAGATCGGCTTGTCCTCGCCCCAGACCAGCGGGTCGCCGCCGGTGGCGGAGAAGATCGGCACCGGCTGGATGTTCAACGACGGGTTGGTCTTCTGGTGCTCAGCCTGGGCGCCCTGCCAGAAACCGATGCCGTCCTGCTTGAACACGATCGCGCCGTTCTTGGCGAACAGTTGCTTCGCGTCCGCGCCCCGGCTGGCGACGATGTCCGGGTGGACCAGGCCGTCCTTGTAGATCTTGGTCATCACCTCGAGCGCCTGGCGGAACTCCGGCGTCTCGTACTTGAACTCCGGCGTCCCGTCGGAGCGCAGCCGCCACCCCTGGTTGGCGCCGGGCACCCGGTGGAACATCTGGATCATGGCGAAGACGTCGTCGAACGCCCACACCTTGCGAGCCGGGTCGGTGACCTGCCGGGCCGCGGTCAGCAGCTCGTCGAGGTTAGTCGGCACCCCCAGGCCGCGGGCGTCGAGCAGGTCCTTGCGGGCGAACAGCGCCCAGGGGAACGGCCCGTCCGTGGGATTGGGCACGGACATCAGCCGCTCGTTCCACACCGCCTGGCGCCAAGCCCCGGTCGGGAAGCTGGCCAGCATCGGGTACGCGTTCGCGGCGTCGCCCCGGAGGTGGTCGGTGAGGTCCTCGAAGAGCGCCTTGATCGCCTCGGCGAAGCGCGGGATCTTCTCCACCTCCCAGCCCGGCACGCAGAGCAGCTCCGGCACGTCGCGGGCGCTGAGCATGGCGTTGAGCTTGTCGGCGTACGTGTTGCCGTCCTGGATGGTGAAGGTGACAGGCGTGCCCAGCTCGGCGTTGACGGCCTGGAGGTAGGCGCTCTGCGCGATGCCGGGCGGGGCCGCGCCCCAGGCGGGCGTCATCGCGGTGATCTGCTTGCCGCTGGTGCCGGGCTTGTCGGTGATGGCGTCGACCAGGGTAGCCGGGTAGCTGGTGTATCCGTCGGGCACCGGGCGGGTGCCGACGATGTCGGGCTTGATGGCGCCGGGCAGGTCCTTGTGCGTGGGCAGCAGGCCGGAGACGGCGTCGAGCTGCTGGGCGGCGCCGGAGCCGGCGGGCTTCTCGGAGCATCCGGCGAGCAGCGGGCCGCCGGCGGTGGCGGCCACGCCGAGGCCGACCAGGCCGAGGAAACGGCGACGGGTGGCGCCCGGATCGGGGTGGTGCACGCTCATCGATACCCCTTCGGGAGGGATGCATTCGTATGGATGAGCAACAAACTAATCTCGACCGTGAGCTTGCACAAGAGCGAACCGGAGCGGCGTCGGTCAGGCCCGGCAGCGGTCGGAGAGCGCGTAGCGCGTCAACACCACGTCGCCGATCTGGCGCACCTCGACCACCCGGGCCCGGCGACCCGGGTGCCACGGGAAGCGGCCCTCCCCGACGAACCGGGGGGCCCGACCGTCCCCCACGAAGAACGGCGCGACCACCAGGTGCAGCTCGTCGGCGAGGCCGGCGGTGAGGAACTGGCGGTGCATGGTGCCGCCGCCCTCCACCATCAACCGGCCGACCCCGCGCCCGGCCAGGTCGGCGACGACCGCCTCCGGGGTGACCGGCTCGCCGGCGTCGACCACGCTGGCCACCGCGCCGACCTGCTCCCGGGCCTTGTCCACCACCCCGCTCGGGCAGTAGACCAGCTTGACGCCGTCGCCGACGGTGAAGAAGCGGGCCCCCGGGTCGAGGTCGCCGCTGCCGGTGACCGTCACCTTCACCGGGGACGGGGGCAGCCCCCGGGCCACCCGCTCGGCACGCCGCCGATCGCTGCGCACCAGCAACCGGGGGTCGTCGCGGCGGACCGTGGCCGCGCCCACCATGATCGCGTCGCACCCGGCCCGCGTCGCGTCGACCCGGTCCAGGTCGTCGTCGTTGGAGAGCAGCAGCCGCTCGGTGGTCGCGTCGTCGATGTAACCGTCGATCGACATCGCGCAGCTCAGCAGCACGTACGGGCGGGTGGTCACGGCACGAACGGCAGGTCGAGGGCGTGGTCGGCGCGGGTGACCTTGGCCGCCAGGTAGTCGGCGTTCGCCGGGGACAGGTGCACGCCGGTGACCACCCGGTCGGCCACCGCGACGCCCAGCCCTTCGAGCTGTGCCGCCTTGTCCGGGTTGTTGCTCAGCAGGGCCACCCGGTCCACGCCCAGCGCGGTGAGCATCTGCGCGGCCACCGTGTAGTCCCGCTCGTCGGCGCCCCGGCCGAGCGCCAGGTTCGCCTCGTACGTGTCCAGGCCGTCGTCCTGGAGGGCGTACGCGTCGAGCTTGGCGTACAGGCCGATGCCCCGCCCCTCCTGACGCAGGTAGAGCAGGTAGCCGCCGGCCTCCGCGATCCGCTCCACCGCCTCGCGCAACTGCGGGCCGCAGTCGCAGCGCTGACTGCCGAACACGTCACCGGTCAGGCACTCGCTGTGCGGGCGGACCAGCGGCGGATCGGCGTCGGCGTACCCGCCGAGCCCGAACGCCAGGTGCTCCCGGCCGTCCACCAGGCCGTGGAACGTGTGCACCAGGGCGGTGGTGGAGTATCCGTCGGGGAACCGAAGCGGGACCGTGACCCGGGTCCGGACCGTCGCGCTGGGCAGGGATTCGTCCATGGTTCTCCTCCGTCCGGTCGCCGGGCTGACCGACGACTCACACCTCGCACCCTCACCGTATGCGGGATCACCGACAGTTGCCGGTCGGGCGCAGCAGCAGCACCACGGCGCCGGGCAGGCTGGCCACCAGGACCAGCGCGCCGTAGACGGTGCCGGTGGCGACGCCCTGGGCCGCGGTCAGACCGGCCGCCGCGAACGCCCACGCGGCGACGCCCTCGCGCGGCCCGAAGCCGCCCACGTTGAGCGGCAGGGCCATGGCCAGCAGGGCGAGCAGGGTCAGCGGCAGCAGGCGGGACAGCGGCGCGTCGGCCCCGGCGGTGCGGGCGGCCACCACGAACGTGGCCAGGTGGCCGGCGAACACCACGGTCGAGGCGATCACCACGCCGGCCCAGGTCCGCCGCGCCAGCAGCCCGGCGCGGACGTCGGCCAGCGCGGTACGCGCCAGCCGGGCGAGACGGGACGCCCCGGAACGCGGCACCGCACGGGCCACCAGCACCAGCGCCACCACGGTCACCGCCCCGACGGCTGCCAGCGCCGGCAGGTACCGGCGGACCGGGGACGGGAACGCGGCCAGCACCGCCACCGCGATGACCACCTGCACCACCTGGCCGGCGGCACGCTCCCAGACCACCGCGCGGACCCCCCGGGCCACGTCCCCGGCGTCCCGGCCGTGCCGGACCGCCCGGTGCACGTCGCCGAGCACGCCGCCGGGCAGCGTGGAGTTGAGGAAGATCGCCCGGTAGCAGTGCGCCACCGCGGCGCGCATCGGCAGCCGTACGCCCAGCCCGCCGGCCACCAGCGACCAGCGCCAGGCGCCGCTCACGGTGGTGACCACGCCGAGGCCGAGCGCGGCGGCCAGCGCCGGCGCGTCGATCAGCCGCAGCCCGGCCAGGAACGGACCGGTGCCGACGAAGGCGACCAGCGCGGCGAGCACGGCCAGCCCGGCGGCCGGCCGCAACCAGGCCCGGCGGGTCCAGGCCCAGCGCACCCGGGCCGGACGCGGCCGGACCGGTACGGGCACGGGCGCGGCGACGGCGACATGTGACAAACGGTCCTCCCTCGTTCCCACCGGATGTCACGTGTCGGCGGGCCGTACGGTTCAGCCGGCGAGCAGGTCGGCGTGGTGCAGCACCACCTCGACCCGGCCGGCGGCGGCCTCGGCGAGCCGCCACTCGGTATACGTCCGCGCGGGGCCGTTCAGATGCGGTCGTTCCTCGACGGCCGCGTCCACCCAGCCGGTCAGCCACTCGGCGGTCAGCGCGGCCTGCTCCGGTCCGAGCCGCCACGGGGTGGACCGCACCGCCACCTCGACGCCGTGCCGGCCGAACGCGGCCACCGTGGCGTCCACCGCGTCCGGCCCGAGCAGGGCCCGCCCGTCGACGGTCCGCCGCTGGTGGGCGTTGAACGCGTCGGCCAGCTCGGCGTCGAGCGGATCCGCCGGAGTGAACTCCGCCCGGCCGGACACGGTGAGCGCGAACAGCGTCGGGTGACCGGCGCAGGCGGCCACCATCCGGTCGACCTCCTCGGCGGTGAGCATGTCCAGCAGCGCCGACGCGGTGACCAGGTGGGAGTCGGCCAGGTCGGCGCGGGTCAGCCGGGTGATGTCCGAGCCGCGGGTGGTCACCGTGACCGGCGCGCCGTCGGCGGCGGTGAGGCCGCCGCCGGTGGCCAGCGCCAACAGGTGCCTGTCACGTTCGTGCAGCACCCAGCGCTGCGGGCCGGGCAGCCGGGGGGCGAGCCAGCGGGCCATCGACCCGGTGCCGCTGCCCAGGTCGTGCACCACCAGCGGGCGTCCGGCGGGCAGCCGGTCGCGGACCGCGTCGGCCAGCTCGACCGAGCGGGCGGCGGCGTCGGCGGGCTCGCGCAGTCGCAGCCAGTCCGCGAAGTCGGGCGGGAGTGAGGTGGTCATGCCGCGGTCGCCTCCTTGAGCGCCGTGGCCAGCCGGTCCACGGTGACCGGCCAGCCGGTGAGGGTGTGCCGCCGCTGCCGGGCGGCGCGGCGCAGCCGGTTCCGCAGGGCGGGGTCGGTGAGCCAGCGGCGCAGCGCGTCGGCGGTCGGACCCGGGTCGTCCGGTGGCACCAGCAGGCCGGGCCGGTCGCCGCCGGGGGCGTGCCCGAGCGTGGCCGGCAGGCCGCCGGTGTCGCTGGCCAGCACCGGTACGCCCCGGGCCAGCGCCTCGGTCACCACCATGCCGTACGTCTCCCGCCGGGAGGGCTGGACCAGCAGATCGGCGGCGGCGTACGCGGCGGCCAGCTCCGGTGCGGTGCGCGGGCCGGTCAGCCGGACCCGGTCGGCCAGCCCGGCCCCGGTGAGCCACCGGCGCAGCCGGGCCACGAACGCCGGGTCCCGGTCGAGCGGGCCGATCCAGTCGCAGGTCCAGGCCAGGTCGGCGACCCCGGCGAGCGCGGCGGCCAGCACGTCGTGCCCCTTGACCGGGGTGACCGCCGCGACGCAGAGCAGGCGCCCACCGTCGGGCGTGCCGGGGGCGACCGGGGCCGGCTCGACGCCGGGCGGCGCGACCGTCACCCGCGCGGGGTCGAGCGGGTAGCGGTCGAGCAGCCGAAGGCGGGTCCACTCGCTGGTGGCGACCACCCCGCTCGCCGCGTCGAGGGCCCGCCGTTCGGCCTCGTCCTCGATCGGCAGGTGCACCAGCACCACCAGGCGCAGGCGCGCGGCGTGCGGGGCGAGCACGTCCGGCACGGTCGAGGCGACCAGGCCGTCGAGCAGCACGGTCGCCCCGTCGGGCAGCCCGGCGAGCAGCCCGGCCAGCGCGGATCGTTCCCGGTCGCCCGGGTGCGGCCAGCGGCCCGGCACCTGGTGCTCGCGCACGGTCCAGCCGAGCGCCGCCAGCCCACGGCAGACGTGCCGGTCGTAGGCGTTGCCGCCGCTGGGGTTCGCCGGGTCGTCGATGTCGCCCGGCAGCACCACGTGGACGGCGGTCATCCGGTCACAGCGGCCGTTCGTAGCTCGCCCAGGCGACGTGTGACTCGTGCAGCGTGACGGTGATCCCGGCCAGGCCCCGGGCCCCCTCCCCCAGCCGGCCGGCGTGCACCGCGTCGGCGAGCCGGTCGGCGACGGCGCGGGCCAGCACCTCGGTGGTGGTGTTCACCCCGGCGAAGGCCGGCTCGTCGTCCAGGTTGCGGTAGGTCAGCTCGCCGAGCACGGCCTTGAGCTGCTCGGTGGCCAGACCGATGTCGACCACGATGCCGTCGGCGTCCAGCTCCGCCCGGCGGAACGTGGCGTCGACGACGAAGGTGGCGCCGTGCAGCTTCTGGGCCGGGCCGAACACCTCGCCGCGGAAGCTGTGAGCGACCATCATGTGGTCCCGGACGGTCACGCTGAACACGTTCACTCCTCGCCGTAGGTGATGAGATGACAGAGCGCCGGGAGCCGGCCCGAGGCGAGCCGGTCCAGCACGTCGGGCAGGTCGGTGAAGCGGGACCGGCCGGTGAGCAGCGCGTCGAAGGCCGGGTCGGTCAGCAGGTCCAGGGCGACGGCGAGCCGGTCGGCGTAGCTGCGGTCGGCCCGCCGGGGCGAGACGGTGCCGACCTGGCTGCTGCGGATGGCGAGCCGCCGGGAGTGGAAGGCGCCGCCGAGGGCGAGGGTGACCGGGCGGTCGCCGTACCAGCTCAGCTCCAGCACGGTGCCCTCCGGGCGGAGCAATTCCAGGCCGCGTTGCAGCCCGTCGGCGCTGGCGCTGGCGTGCACCACCAGGTCGCGCCCGCCGGTCGCGTCGGCGGGCAGGGCGAAGTCGACCCCGAGCGCCTCGGCGACCCCGGCCCTGCCCGGGTCGGCGTCGACCAGCTCCACCCGGACGCCCGGGAAGCGGGCCAGCAGCGCGGCCACGCTGCACCCGACCATGCCACCGCCGATCACGGTGACCCGGTCCCCGACCAGCGGCGCGGCGTCCCAGAGCGCGTTCACCGCGGTCTCCACGGTGCCGGCCAGCACCGCCCGGGCCGCCGGCACGCCGTCCGGCACGACCACCACCGATCCGGCCGGGACCACGTACGCGCTCTGGTGCGGGTACAGGCAGAACACGGTGCGCCCGCGCAGCTCCGCCGTGCCGGCCTCGACCGTGCCGACGTTGAGGTAGCCGTACTTGACCGGCGCCGGGAAGTCGCCCTCCTGGAACGGCGCGCGCATGGCGGCGTGCTGGTCGGCGGGGACCCGGCCGGTGAAAACCAGCGTCTCGGTGCCCCGGCTGACGCCGGTGAACCGGGTGCGGACCAGCACCTCGCCGTCGCCGGGCGGGTCGAGGCGGACCGGCCGGATCTCGCCCTCGCCGGGCGCGCGGAGCCAGAACGCGTGGGCGTCGACGGTCACGAATCCTCCTCGTTCTCCGCATTCCAGCCGGGTTGTCGATCATAGACACGGAAGCGGGACGACCCGGGTTCGAACCGCCCGGCCCACCGGCCGCTCAGGCGGCCCGCCGCCGATCCCCGGCCGGCCGGGTGTCCGACTCGGCGCGGCGGCCGGCGTCCCCGGCCAGGCGCATCGCGCGGCGGGCGGCGGTCAGCGGCTCGCAGGGTGCCGGGGCGCCGGCGCAGAGCAGGCTGGCGCACCGGCCGGCGGCGTCCGGCCGGTGCGCGGCGGCCACGTCGTACGCGCTGCGCCACAGCAACGGGTCGGTGACGCCCCGTGGCAGGACGGCGTCCTGACTGGACCTGGTCCGGATCGTGTCGGGCACCGGTGTTCCCCTTTCCTCGTCACTCCCGGTGTCAGTGACCCGGTGAGTCGACGTCAAACCTCTCATCCGTGCGCAGGTGCCGGCCAGCAATACATGTCACGTCCCGGTCGGGGTGAGCCGGACCCGGCGCAGCAGTTGGGCGTTGAGCGCCACCACGATGGTGGAGGCGGACATCAGCACCGCGCCGAGCGCCGGGCTGAGCGCGACCCCGGCCCCGGCCAGCACGCCGGCGGCGAGCGGAATGGCGACCACGTTGTAGCCGGCCGCCCAGGCCAGGTTCTGCCGCATCTTGCGGTACGACTCCCGGGACAGCCGGATCACCCCGCCGACGCCGCGCGGGTCGGAGCCGGCGAGCACCACCCCGGCGGACTCGATCGCCACGTCGGTGCCGGCGCCGATGGCCACCCCGACGTCGGCGCGGGCCAGGGCCGGGGCGTCGTTGACGCCGTCGCCGACCATGGCCACGGTCAGCCCGCGCGCCTGGAGGTCGGCGACCGCCTTGTCCTTGTCGGCCGGCAGCACCTCGGCGAAGACCTCGTCGACGCCGGGCCGGAAGCCGAGATCGGCGGCGACCGCCCCGGCCACCGGGCGGGCATCGCCGGTGATCATCACGATCTTGCGTACGCCCAGCTCACGCAGCTCGGCCACGGCAGCCCGCGCCTCCGGTCGGACGCGGTCCTCAAGCGCGAACGCGGCGGTCACCTCGGGGTCGTGCCCGGCCGGCAGCCGGACCAGGTGCAGCACCGCCGCGCCCCGCCGGGACCAGCCCGCCGCGACGCGGGCCAGGTCGTCGGGCACCGCGGCGTCCAGCTCGCGCAGCAGCGCCGGACCGCCCACCGCCCAGTCGACGCCGTCCACCGTGGCCCGCACGCCGCGACCGGCGAGCGCGCGGAAGCCGTGCGCGGCCGGGCGCGTCGGGCCCGGCTCGGCGGCGGCCGGACCGGGCGGGCCCGCGTCCCCGGCGGCCGGACCGGGCGGGCCCCCGTCCCCGGCGGCCGGACCGGGCGGGCCCCCGTCCCCGGCGGCCGGACCGGGCGGGCCCGCGTCCCCGGCGGCCGGATTCGGCCCGCCCGCGTCGGTGGCGGCCGGGCGGGTGGACCGCGCGTCGGCGGCGGCGACGAGCGCCCGGGCGAGCGGGTGCTCGCTGTCGGCCTCCACCGCGCCGGCGAGGCGCAGCGCGGCGTCGCGGTCCAGACCGCCGGTGGCGGCCACCCCGGTGACGGTGTGCCGACCGGTGGTGAGCGTGCCGGTCTTGTCGAACAGGACGGTGTCGACGGTGCGCATCCGTTCCAGCGCCAGCCGGTCCTTCACCAGGATGCCGGCGCGCGCGGAGAGCGCGGTGGAGAGCGCCACCACCAGCGGAATGGCCAGCCCGAGGGCGTGCGGGCAGGCGATCACCAGCACGGTCACGGTCCGCACCACGGCCTGGTCGGTGTCGCCGAGCAGGAGCCAGACCACGAAGGTGACCAGGCCGGCGGTCGTCGCCAGGTAGAACAGCAGCGCGGCGAACCGGTCGGCGAGCACCTGCGCGCGCCCGCCGGAGGACTGCGCCTCGGCGACCAGCCGGCCGATGCCGGCCAGCGCGGTGTCCGCGCCGACCGCGTCGACGCGTACCCGCAGGGTGGCGTCGGTGGCCACGGTGCCGGCGACCACCCGGTCCCCGGCGGCGCGGGACACCGGCCGGGACTCCCCCGTGATCATCGACTCGTCCAGCTCGGCCGCGCCCTCGACGATCCGGCCGTCGGCCGGCACCCGACCGCCGGGGCGGACCAGCACCAGGTCACCCACCCGCAGCTCGGCGACGGGCACCGGCTGCGGCCGGCCGGTCCCGTCCAGGCGCTCGGCGTCGTCGGGCAGCAGGGCGGCCAGCGCGCCCAGCGCGCCGCGCGCCTGCCCGACCGCCCGCATCTCCTGCCAGTGGCCGAGCAGCATGATGGTGACAAGCGCGGCCAGCTCCCACCAGAAGTCCAGGTCGAACAGGCCGAGGCTGGTGGCCACCGAGGCGAGGTACGCCACCACGATCGCCATGGAGATCAGCAGCATCATGCCGGGCGCGCGGGCGCGCAGCTCGCGCAGACCGCCGGCCAGGAACGGCCAGCCGCCGTAGCCGAAGACGACCGTGCCGAGCACCGGGCCCACCCCGCGCACGCCGGGAACGGCCAGCGAGTAGCCGAACCAGTCCATCACCATGTGGCTGGTGAGGACGATCGGCACGGTCAGCGCCAGGCTCAGCCAGAACCGGCGGCGGAACTGCTCCGGGTCGTGCCCGGCGTGGTGCGCGTGGCCCATCAGTCGGCACCCGCCTGCCCGGCCCGCGGGAGCTTGCCCTGCCAGGGCCAGCGGCCGTCCAGCTCCACCTCGAGCGAGAAGCTGAGAAACGTCCGGACCGCCACGATCAACGCCAGCACGCCCACGCTGGTGAAGGTGGGCGACACCGCGACCGTACGGATGATGTCGCCGCCGACCAGGAACTCCAGGCCGAGCAGGATGGCCCGGCCGACCCCCTGCCGGTACGCCCGGTAGTGCGCCACCACCTGCCGGGTACGACCGCAGCGCGCCGCGAACACCACCGTGGCGACGGTGACGCCCACCGCGATGACCAGCACCCCGGTCAGGTCCAGCAACGCGCCGATGTGCTGGATGATCTCCTTGGTCGGCACCCGACACCCCCGTACGCCTCGGTTCCAGCCTGGCGTACGGGGGCGCGACGGGGAGCGGTTTCCGGCCGGCTCAGTCCTGCGCGCGCCAGCGGTAGAAGACAGTGGCCACCTGGTCCTGCGGGCCGTGACAGAGGTCCGGCCGGTACGGCTCGACGTACGGGCCCAGCTCCCGCCGCACCCGGTCGAACGACGGCGTGTCGGCGTGCTGGTCGCGGGTGGCCTCGGCGGCCGAGGACTCCTGCTCCAGCAGGTGCACGTAGACGTCGTCGATCGAGTAGAGCCAGCGCCCGGTGACGCCCAGCTCGGCCGGGAGCGACCCGGCGTCGGACTCGGCGAACACCCGGGCCACGTCCGGCTCGGCGCCCGGCTTGATCCGTCCGACGATCACGGTCAGCGTGGTGTCGTCCGGCGGCTCCCCCTCCGGCGCCCACTGGTAGAACTCCTTGGCCACCGAGTCCGACGGGTTCTTCCAGTACCGCGGGTACGGCGTCACGTACGGGCCGATCTCCTCGGCGATCTTCTGGAACGCGGGCAGCCCACGGGTCTGCCCGGAGATCCTCGGGTCCTGCTCGCGCTCGATCACGTGCAGGTACAGGTCGTGGTGCGACAGCAGGTACCGGCCGATGACGCCGAGGTCCTGCGGTCGGGTGATCTGGTCGTAGTGGCCGAAGACGTTGCCGACGATCTCGTCGCTGCCGGGGACCATGTGGCAGACGATCACGTTCCGGAAGACCATGACGTGCTCCTTGGCTGGGTGGGCGGGCTAGGCGGAGAAGGTGACAGGCAGTTCCAGCAGGCCACGGAAGGGCGAGGCGGCCGGCAGTCGGCGTACCTCGGCGGGCGGCACGGCGAGGCGCAGCCCGGGCAGCCGCCGCAGCAGCGCGGAGAGCGCGAGCAGCGCCTCCATCCGGGCCAGCGAGACGCCGAGGCAGTAGTGCACGCCGTGGCCGAAGCCGAGGTGCGGCCCCCGGACCCGGCGCAGGTCGAGCCGGTCCGGGTCGACGAAGTGCGCCGGGTCGTGGTTCGCCGCGTTGATCGCCACCCCGACGATCGAGCCGCGCGGGATGCGTACCCCCTGGTACTCGACGTCCTCGGTGGTGATGCGCGGGCTGGCCACCGGCAGCGGGCCGTCGAACCGCAGCAGCTCCTCGATCGCGGTGGGCAGCAGGCGCGGCGTGCTGCGCAGCAGCGCCAACTGCTCCGGGTGGGTGAGCAGGGCCAGCACCGCGTTGCCGAGGAAGTCGGCGGTGGTCTGGTGGCCGGCGAACAGCAGCAGGAACGTGGTGGTCACCAGCTCCGCCTCGGACAGCGTGCGGTCCCGGTCGACGGCCCGCACCAGCGCGCCGATGATGTCGTCGGCCGGGTCGCCCCGCTTGGCCCGGACCAGCTCGGTCAGGTAGTCGTGCAGCCGCGCCTGGGCCTCCTGCACCGCCGCGCGTTCCTCCTCCGGCGGCCGGCGGGTCGAGCCGGAGGTGCGGATGACCTGCGTCCAGTCGAGCACCCGGTCGTGGTCGGCCGGCGGCACGCCGAGCAGCTCGCAGATGACGGTCATCGGCAGCGGGATGGCGAAGTCCCGCATCAGGTCCGCCTCGCCGTGCGGCACGATCTTGTCGAGCAGGGAGTCGACGACGGTGGCCACCCGGGGTCGCAGCGCCTCGATCCGCCGGGGCGCGAACGCCTGCGACACCACGCGGCGCAGCCGGGTGTGCTCGGGCGGGTCGGAGTTGAGCATGTTGCGGTTCAGCCCCTCCGAGTTCGGGCCGAAGATCCGCAGGAAGTGCCGGTCCGGTCCGTAGAGGTCCTTCGAGAGCCGCGGGTCGGTCAACGCCGCGCGCGCGTCGTCGAACCGGGTGATCAACCAGGAGTCGAAGCGCGGCGACCCCACCGGGCAGACCGGCCGCTGCGCGCGCAGCCGGGCGAAGGTGGGATAGGGGTCGGTCGCGAACGCGTCCGTGTAGAGCTCGCCGGCGGGCACCACGTCCTCGGTCATCGGGCCTCCCCCGGCTCGCCGGCCACGCTGTGCAGCACCTGGTAGGTGTGCCGTTCCGCGGACTCGCGCAGCTCCCGGACCACGCGCAGCAGCCGGTCCCGGTGCGCGCTTCGGCCGAACGCGTCCAGCCGCTCCCGGTCGGCCCAGTCGCTGATCACCAGATACATCCGCGGGTCGTCGGCGTCGCGGACCAGGTCCTGGTGCAGGCAGCCGTCGAGCGTGCGGATCTCCTCGGCGGCGGTCCGCCACTCCGCCTCGAACCGCTCCTCGCAGCCCTCCCGGGTGCGCATCGCCAGCACCGTCCGGACCCGGCTCATCGGACACCGCCGAATACCAGGCACAGGTGCTTGCGGAGCACGTCGGCGTCGATCGGGGCGCCCCGGAACCCGACGTGCCCGTCCGGGCGGATCAGGTAGAGCCCGGTGCCGGCCAGGCCGTACCCGGCGCGGAACCGCCGGTCGGCGTCGCGCAGCACCGGCGGGTCGGCCAGGTGCGGCTCGGCGACGTCCGGGTCGAGCAGCAGGTACGCGTCCAGCTCCCCGCCGGCCTGCCGCCGCGCGTCGGCGCAGAGGTCGGCGAGCCCGGCCAGCTCCGCCGCGTCGGCCGTGGTGTCGGCGTAGAGCAGCAGCGTGTGCCCGGTGCCCCGGGTCAGGTCCCGCAACCGCAGCGGGTGCCCGACGCCGCGCCGCCGCAGTCCCTCGACGTCCGGCGCGCGGTCGCCGGGGCGGGGCGCGTCGCCGAGTGCGGCCGGGTCGGCGACGGTCTCCCCGACCAGCGGGCTGCCGGCGTAGCTGAGCAGCAGGGACATCTCCTGGAGGAACTGCCGTTCCAGGTCGGCGCGGTCCACCTCCTCGGTGCCCGCCAACCGCACCGCGCGGCCGACGATCTCCTCGCCCTCCGGCCGCCGCTCGGCCTCGTAGCTGTCCAGCAGCCCGGGGGCGGCGCGCCCGCGTACCGCCAGGGCCAGCTTCCAGGCCAGGTTCCAGGCGTCCTGGATGCCGGTGTTCATGCCCTGGCCGCCGGCCGGGGGGTGCAGGTGGGCGGCGTCGCCGGCGACGAAGACCCGGCCGTGCCGGTAGCGGTCGACGATGCCGTGACTGATCCGGAACACCGAGGACCAGCGCAGGTTCGACGCCCGGGTGCCTGGCGGGGCGAGCCGGTCGAGGGCGGCCTGCACGTCGTCGAGCGTCGGCGAGGCGAGTTCCTCGCTGAACCCGGGCGGGGCGTCCCGCCCCCCGGTCTGCGCGAAGAACCGGGGCGGGGCGAGGGTGGCGATGCGGTACCGGCGCTCGCCGCGCAGCGGGACGCAGACCAGCATCCCGTCCATCTGTCCGTCGGTGGTGTGCAGGAACCGCAGCAGGTGCCCGTCCGGCATGTCCCAGTCCACGTCGACGTCGACGAGCATGAACAGTTGCGGGAAGCGGCCGAGCCCGCCGGTGAAGGTGAGGCCGAGCCGTTCCCGGACGCGGCTGTGCGCGCCGTCGCAACCGATCAGGTACGCCGCGCGGACGGTCTCGGTGCCGCCGTCGGCGGTGCGGACGGTGGCGGTGACGCCGTCCGTGTCCTGAGTGAAGTCGACAAGTTCGGCGCCGCGCCGGGGCCGCACCCCGAGCGTGGCCAGCCGCTCGGTGAGGATCCGCTCGGTCTCGTACTGCGGCAGGCCGAGGTGGGCGTACGGCAGGCCGGGCAGCTCCCAGCTCATCCGGTGCGTCTGCACGCCGTTGACGAAGACCATGTTGCCGGTGAGCCAGATGCCGGCGTCCATCGCCTCCCGGACGACGCCCTGCTCCTCCCAGATCTCCATGGTGCGGCAGTGCACGCCGATCGCCTTGTCGGCCTGGTCGGGCGGGGTCGCCAGTCGGTCGATCACCCGGCAGTCGACGCCGCGCCGGGCCAGCTCGACGGCGGCGGTGAGCCCGGTGGGGCCCGCCCCGACCACCAGTACGTCAGTCGTCCTCTGCACGTCGGCCTCCCTGCCCGTGGTGTGGTGTCGCCGGTCGTCCGCGTCGGGCACGACGTGGAAGAGGCGGCGTCGGATGTCGAGGAGGAACGGGGCGATCGGCCCGGCCTGCGCCGAGGCGTGCGCCGGGTCGGCGATCCAGTCGAGGAACTCGGCCGCGCCGTCCCATTCGGCGAAGATGTGGTGCACGTCCGACCCGGGTTCGCGGAGCAGCCGTTCCCGCCGGTAGCCCGGCACGGCAGCCATCCGCCGCACCACCTCGGGGTAGCCCCGGTGGAACTCGGCGAGGCGGGCGCTCGGCACGATCAGCTCCACGTCGACGTAGACCGGCCCGGCCCCGTCGACGTCCTCGGTCATCGTCGGGTAGGCGGGCGGGCCGGCCGGCTCGGTCAGCGGCCGGAGCAGCTCGGTCAGGCGCGCCGCCACCGGCCCGTCCCGGTACGCGCGCAGCGCCGCCTCGTCGACCCACTCGGTGACCACGACGAAGCCGTACGGGTCGAGGGCGTCGCGCAGCAGCTCGTGCCGGAGGCTGCCGGGCAGCGCGCTGACCTGGCCGGCGACGGTCTCCCAGGCCGGCCCGACGGCGGGTTCGCAGCCGGGGCGCGCGCGTCTGAAGAGCATCGTCCTGACCATGCCGCCCCCTCGCGCCGTGCCGCCTCGTGCCGCGACCCTGCCGGAGCCGGCGTCACCCGGTCGTCACCGGCGCACCGGGTGGTGTCTGCGTGCGGTGACGCCGCCGGGACGCCACCCGTTCCGGGCTTGTTGCACTGCCTCGGGCCGGGCTCAGGGCCCGGCGCGGGGCCGCGACGAGGGTGACCAGGTCACGTCGTACCGGTCGGTGGCGACCGCCTCGGCGAACGCCGCCGCCGCAGCCGGCGAACCAGCGATCCGCCAGTCCTGCTCCTTGTCCACCTCGAACCAGATCAGCCCGATCAGGTTCGGGTAGCGCGGCAGCGAGGCGAACGTCTCCCGGATCCACCGGGCCTTGTGGCCGCTGCTCTCGGCGGCAGCGGTCTCGGTGACGACGAGCGGCTTGCGGGTCATCGCGCGGATCTCCGCGACGGTCGGCCCGAAGATCTGGTCGAAGGGCGAGTAGGTCTTCGTGAAGGCGCCCATGCCGTAGTAGCCGGTGACACCCACCCAGTCGACGTAGTCGTCGCCGGGGTAGAGACCGGTCAGCCCGGCGGTCGTCTTGTCCCACCTGGCGTTCGGGCTCCACACCCAGGTGACGTTCGTGGCGCCGGCCGCGGCGAAGACGTCGTGCACGTGCCGCCAGGCGCGCACGTAGTCGCCGGGGTGGTTGCCGTTGGCCCGCTCGCTCCACGGGTACCAGTCGCCGTTCATCTCGTGCGCGAACCGGATGGCGATCGGGTAGCCCAGCGTCCGCACCCCCTCGGCCCAGGAGCGCAGATAGCCGTCGAAGTCGCCGGCGGTGACGCGGGCCAGCCGGTAGTCCGGTTGGGTGGACCGCAGCCGGTCGACCTGGCGGGCCGGCAGGCCGGTGTCCCGGGCCGCCTCGTCGACGGCGTGGTCCCAGGGCTCCCAGCCCAGCATCGGCATCATGCCCCGCTCGGCGATCCGGTCGAACAGGGCGCGGTCGAAGGTGGCCGACGCCCAGGACGCGCCGAAGAGCATCACCTGCGGCGCCCGACCGGCGGCGGCGGCGAACCGGTCCACGGCGCCCAGCTCGTAGGGGCCGGTGTCGGTCATCACCCCGACGAACGCCCGGCCGACCGGCGGAAACGCGACACCGGCGACGGCCGCCGGGGCGTCCGCGGTCGCCGGCGCCCCCGACGCCGCCGGCCGCGCCGGGTGGCCGGGATCCGGAGCGCGCCACACGCCGGGCGCCACCACGAAGGCGTACGCCAGCAGCAGCGCACCGGCCAGCGCCAGGCCGACCCGGGGCACGGTCATCCTCAGCACGGCGCTCCCTCGCGGACCGGCCTCGGCCGCTCGGGCGCGGGCGCCGGCTCGTCCCGGCGGGCACGCGCGTTCTCCGCCCAGGCGATCAGCGGCGGCGCGAGCCCGGTGACCAGCGTCAACGCCGGCCAGACCCGCAGCAGCGGGTGGTCGTGGTCCAGCACGAAGCTGGCCCCGAGCAGGCCGGCGGCGCCCGCCGCCCAGCAGAGGTGCAGCCGGAAGGTACGCGGCGACTCGGCGGTGCGCAGCGTCCCCTTGGCGGTCACCACGAAGCCGAGTCGACGGCGCAGCACCGTGCTGACCGCCGCGGCCAGGTAGACCGGCCCGGCGAACAACGCGAGCGCCATGCCGGCCATGCCCACCTCCTCCCGCTCGTGCGGGGCGATGTTGAAGCGGCGCAGCCAGAGCCAGAGCAGGAACCAGGTGCCGATCGTCGAGCCCCACAGCGAGCCCCACACCTGCGGGTCGAGCCGGCCCGCGTCGACGCCGGTGAGCAGGTACAGCGCGGTGGCCGCGTTGCCCAGCAGCAGGCTGACCGCCACGCTCGGGTAGTAGAACTGGAGCAGGCGGTACTGCCAGCGACGGCGCGACGGCAGCTCGCGCGGCGCGCGCAGCTCGCGGCGGAGCAGGATCTCGCAGATGCCGGCCGCCCAGCGGCGCTGCTGGTTGAAGTAGTCGGCCCAGGAGGTCGGCCCCTCCCCCAGCGCCACCACGTCCGGGGTGTAGACGCCCTTCCACCGGCGGCCGGTGGCCGGGTTGACGGCGGCGTGGATCCGGATGCTGGTGAGGTGGTCCTCGATGATCGAGTCCTGGTAGCCGCCGATGGTCCGCCACGCCGCCGGCCGGTAGAGGTGCCCGGTGCCGGTGAGCAGCGGCGCGTCCAGCCCGTTGCCGCCCCGGGCGATCAGGCCGTTGTAGAGGTACTGCTGCACCGACGCGCCGTGGGCGACGAAGTTCTGGTGCATGTTGCCGTACACCTGGGGGGTCACCACGAACGCGACGTCGGGGTCGCGGAAGTAGCCGAGCGTCCGTTCCAGGAAGTGCGGCAGCGGCACGTGGTCCGGGTCCACGTTGGCCACCACGTCGTAGCGGTGCTCGTGTTCGGCCCGCCAGGCGTTGTGGTTGCCGGACTTGGTCCGGGCCCGGAACTCGCCGCGCGGCTGGTTGTACTCCGGCCGCCCCCGGCGGGTGAAGTGCCGGACGCCCAGCCGCGCCGCCATCGCCCGCACCGCCGGGTCGTCGCCCTCGTCGAGGATCCACACGTCGACCCGCCCGCAGTAGACGATCTCCCGGAGCCGACGCAGCGTCCGCTCCGCGACGTCGAGCGGCTCCTTGCTCGGCACGATCGTGGTGAGCAGCGCCACCCGCAGGCCGACCGGCGGATCGACCGGCACCGGATCCTTGGCGTGGAAGGCGAACACCCACACCACCACGTTCTGCGCCAGCCGGATCAGCTCGACGCCGACGACCACGCAGAACGCGAGCCGGGCGGCGAGCGTCGACCAGCCGCCCGGCCCGACGACGCCCGGTCCGGGCACGTGCTGCGGCAGCAGCAGCCAGCCGACGAGGAGCAGGCCGGCGGCGCTGTTGACGAGCACCAGCAGGGTGAGCACCGCCCGCGCGGCGACCGAGGCGGCGGGACGGAGCTCGACGGGCGCGTCGGGTCGTCGGGGCGGGCGCAGCGGTCCGGCGGTGGCGCCGCAGCGCGCGTACGCCAGGCGGGCGCGGATGTTGCGTTGCCGGCGGTCGGCTCCCGGCGGGACGGGCCGTCCGGGCGGGACGCCCGGCCGAGCACGGTCACCCGACGACGCCGGCGGGAGGGCGCGGGACAGGCGTGTATCGGCGGCGACAGCCACATTTCCCCCATGGTCTGCATCGGGTTCGCCAGGAACCCGGACCGATGCTAAGCGGACAACCAGGTGGGAAAGGCGTGAATCAGGGCGATGTCCGCCGTTGGTCGGTCAGCAGGACCACGGTGAACCCGGCCGGCCGCCAGACCTGCGCCGGCCGGTACCCGAGCCGCAGGGCCTGCGCCGCCGCGCCGTCGCCGTCCCCGGGCGCCCACGGGCCGGTCGGGTGACCGGGCTGGATCAGCCACAGCCGGCGCGGGGCCACGTCGCACCCGCCGCAGTCGGCCCCCGGCCGGGTGGTGAACACGTCGACCGACCGGGTGGTGGGCACGTCGACCGACCAGGTGGCGAGCACGTCGACCGGGCGGCGGTCGGCCGGCACGTACCGGGCCACCAGCGTCCGCGCCGCCGGGTCGCCGTAGAGCACGCCGTCCCCGCCCCGCCCCAACCCGTCGACGATCGCCGCGACCCGGCGGGGGTCCTGGCCGTGCCCGTCCGGCCCCCGCACGGCCACCTGGGCCGGCGCGCCCAGCAACGCCACCGCCGCCAGCCCGGCGACCGCCCCGTGGGCCCGCAGCCGGGACAGCGCCACCGCGGCGAGCACCGCCCAGGCCGGCACCGTGAAGAGCAGGCCGGCCGGCGACCAGACCGGGACCACCCGCGCCACCAGCAGCAGCCCGAGCGCCGGGACCAACGCCCACGCGGTGCAGATCGCGGCGGCGTACCGGAGCGGAAGACTGAACAGCGCCAACCCGGCCAGCACCGCGCCCAGCGCGGCGACGCCGAACAACTCCCGGGGCGTGGCCGCCAGCACGCCCGGATCGACGCGGACGCCGGGCGGCAGCAGCCCGCCGTCGACCCGCCCGCCGGACCGGAGCAACGCCGCGACGACGAGCAGGCCCGGCAGCGCGGCGGCCAGCCAGCGACCGGCCGTCGCGCGCCGGAACGCCAGCACCACCCAACCGTGGCCGGCGAGCAGCAGCACCGCCCCGGCCTGACACAGGCCGAGCAGGACCACCGCGCCGGCGTACGCCGCGAGCCGCCGCCCGGTCGGCCGGTCCAGGACCGGCAGCAGCAGCCAGGTGGCGAGCACGGCGGCGAACAGCGCCGACGCGTGCGGTTGGGCCTCCTGCGCGTACCGGGTCGCGGACGGCAGCACCGCGAACAGCGCGCCGGCCAGCACCCCCGTGCCGGGCGCGAACATCCGCGCGGCCAACGCGCCGACCAGCGCCGCGGCCGCGGTCATCGCCAGCAGCGACGGTACGCGCAGCGCGACGTCGCCCGCGCCGAACAGCTCCGCCCAGCCGCGCATCAACAGGTGGTACGGCGCCAGCGTCCGGTCCCTGGCCCACGCGTCACGCCACGGGGCGGTGGCGGCGCGCCAGGTGGCCAGTTCCTCGGTCCGCAGCCCCGGCGTCCCGAGCCCGGCCCCGCCGAGCCCGCCGGTCAGCAGCGCCGGCAGCAGCCAGGCGGCGATCCGCCACCGGGCGGCGCCGGTCGCGCCGCGGGCGACGGACCGGCGCGGGCGTGGTGACCGGTCCTCTCCCCACGGGTCCTCGACGCCGACGTCGGCCGGCCCGAGCCGGGGCAGGACCATGGTGTCCGCGTCCATCATCGTGACTCACGCATCCCCTGCGGCCCGGCACCAGGAGCCCACCTCGCGCGGGCTGAACGACGTCCGGAGCCTACGGAGCGGAAAACCGACGTCGGGCCGTTTTCCGGCGAATTACCCACCGCGGGGACATGCGGGTGGGCCGGGCCGCCGGTCGTCCCCGTGGACGACCGGCGGCCCGGAGGTCAGCTCAGTTCCGTGGTCGTCCAGCGCGCGGACGCGTTGGTCACCGGGACCGTGGGCCCGGTGAGCGTGGTGGACGCCGCCACCTCCCGCCGCACGCTCGTGCCGACCCACACCTCGACCTCGCCGGGCTCCACCACGCGGGTGAGCGTGCGGTCGGAGAACGCCAGGCGGGTGGTGGGCACCGTCAACGCGACGGTGGCCGACTCCCCCGGCTCCAGGCGGATCCGCCGGTAGCCCAGCAACTGCGCCACCGGCCGGGTCACCGAGGCCACCACGTCGTGGCCGTAGAGCTGGACCACGTCGTCGCCGGCGACCGCGCCGGTGTTGGTCACCCGCACCGTGACGCGCAGCGCGCCGTCGGTCGGCACGGTGGCCGGCACCGCGAGATCGGTGTACGCGAACGTGGTGTACGACAGGCCGTGGCCGAACGACGCCACCGGCGTCGCCGGCAGGTTGGTGCCGTTGCTGCCCTCGCCCAGCGTCGGGTGCAGATAGGAGTACGGCTGCGCGCCGGCCGAGCCGGGCAGGCTGACCGGGAGCCGGCCCGACGGGTTGACCCGCCCGGAGAGCACGGCGGCGATCGCGCCGGCGCCCTCCTCGCCGGGGAAGAACGCCTGCGCCACGGCCGCGCAGCGGGACAGCGCCCAGCCGACCGCGTACGGCCGGCCGGTGAGCAGCACCAGGACCACCGGCGTCCCGGTCGCCAGCACCGCCTCGACCAGCTCCCGCTGGACGCCGGGCAGCTCCAGGTCGTCCCGGTCGCAGCCCTCCCCGACCGTGCCGCGCCCGAAGAGACCGGCGTGGTCGCCGACGACCAGGACGGCGACGTCGGCCGCGGACGCGGTGGCGACCGCCTCGTCGAAGCCGGACCGGTCGTCGCTGTCCACGTCGCAACCGCCGGCCCAGGTCACGAGTTCCGGGCCGAACTCGCCGCGCACCGCGTCGAGGACGGTCGGCACCTCGATGCCGGTCTCCACACCGGCATGCTGGACGAGCACGTGGTTGAGGAAGGAGTAACACCCGAAGAGCGCGCCCTCCCGGTCCGCGTTCGGGCCCACGACCGCCACCCGCCGGCCCGGCGCCAACGGAAGCACGCCCTGGTTGGCGACCAGGACGACCGACTCCTCGGCGAGTCGGCGGGCGATCGACCGGTGCTCCGGCGGATCGAGGTCGATCACGCGGGGCGGCTCGTCGTCGAACGTCGCGTCGAGCAGCCCGAGGTCCCGCTTCTGGCGCAGCACGCGCAGCACCGCACGGTCGACGAGCGCCTCGTCGACGGCGCCGGCCCGCACCGACTCCCGCAGCGTCAGGTACGCGTCGCCGGTGGGCAGCTCGATGTCGAGGCCCGCGGCGAGCGCCTGCGCCGCCGCGTCGGCGTTGTCAGCCGCCACGTGGTGCAGCAGGTTCAGGAAGGCGACCGCGTAGTAGTCGGCGACCACGGTGCCGTCGAAGCCCCAGCGGTCCCGCAGCACGCCGGTCAGCATCGTCGGATCGGCGGCCACCGGCACGCCGTCGATCTCCGTGTAGGAGTGCATGACGCTGCGCGCGTCGCCGTCGAGGATCGCCATCTCGAACGGCGGCAGCAGCACGTCGGCCAGCTCTCGGGGACCGGCGTGCACCGGCGCGAAGTTCCGCCCGGCGCGCGACGCGGAATAGCCGGCGAAGTGTTTCAACGTGGCGTGCACACCCTGCGACTGCAACCCCCGCACGTACGACGTGCCGATGGTGCCGACCAGGTACGGGTCCTCGGCGATGCACTCGTCGACCCGCCCCCAGCGCGGGTCCCGGATCACGTCCAGCACCGGGGACAGGCCCTGGTGGATGCCGAGCGCCCGCATCGAGGCCCCGATCGCCGCCGCCATCTCCGCCACGAGCTCGGGATCCCACGCGGCGCCCCAGGCCAGCGGCGTCGGGAAGGTCGCCGCCTTCCACGCCGCCAGGCCGGTGAGGCACTCCTCGTGCACCAGCGCCGGGATGCCCAGCCGGGTGCCGGTCACCAGGTCCCGCTGGAACTTCCACAGCCAGGCCGCGCGGGCCGCCGCGTCGACCGGACGGGTGCCGTAGGCGCGGGTGAGGTGACCCAGCCCGTGCCGGGAGAAGTCCTCCAGCCGGCCGGAGTCGGCGAACTCGCCCTGTAGGGGCGCGACCGCCTCGCCGTCCTCCTTCTCCCAGAACCCGACGAGCTGCGCGATCTTCTCGTCGAGCGTCATCCGGCCGAGCAGCTCGCGTACGCGTGTCTCGCCGGCCTGCCCGTCCCGGCGCTGCTGGGCCGGTGCCGGCCCGTCCACCACCGCGTGGACCTCTGTCATGGTGTGCCTTTCCCTCGGTTGTGCCCGTACCGCTGCCGCTCAGCCCTTGACCGCACCCTGCAGGCCACCGACGATCTGCTTCTCGGCGAGCGTGAAGAAGAGCAGTGCCGGCAGCATCGCCAGCGAGGTGAAGGCGAGAACGCCCGCGGTGTCGGTGGTGTACTGGCTGGAGAAGTTCTGCACCCCCAGCGGCAGGGTGTGCAGGCTGACGTCGCCGAGGACGAGCAGCGGCAGCAGGAACGCGTTCCAACTCGCGACGAACGCGAGGATCCCGACGGTGACGAGCGCGGGCCGCGACAACGGCAGCACGATGCGCCAGAGGAAGCCGAGCCGGTCCGCGCCGTCGATCGCCGCCGCGTCCTCCAGCTCCCGGGGGATGGCCGCCAGGAAGGGCCGCAGGATGACGATCGTGATCGGCAGCGAGAAGGCGACCTGCGGGAGGATCACCGCGTAGTACGAGTTGATCAGGTTCAGGTCCCGCAACATCAGGTAGAGCGGCAGGATGGCCGCGCCGGCCGGAAAGAGCAGGCCGAGCGTGAAGAACGTGTTGAGCGCCTCCCGGCCGCGGAACGTGTAACGGGCGATCACGAACGCGGCGCACAGGCCGAGCACCACCACGCCGAGCGTGGTGCCGAACGCGATCACCGCGCTGTTGAACGCCTGCCGCCAGAAGTCGCTCTGGGTCAGCACCCGCGCGTAGTTGTCCCACACCCACGGGTCGGGCAACCCGGCCGGGTCGGCGACGATCTGCGGCGTGGTGCGGAAGCCGCCGACGATGACGTAGACGATCGGGGCGATCGACACGGCCGCGACCGCGAGCGCGAGCGCGTACGTCAGCGGCGTGCCCCACGAGATCGGCCGGCGTCCGGCGGACGGGGGCAGGACGGAGTTCGCGGTCACGGTCAGTTCGCCCTTCTGGTGATGGCGCCCTCGATGTCGCGGCGGAGCAGGAAGCGCTGGAACAGCAGCGCCGCCACGAAGGAGATGACGAACAGGATCACGGCCACCGCGTTGCCGTAGCCCCACAGCCGGGCGAAGAAGCCGTTGTCCACCATGTAGGTGGCCATGGTGGCCGACGCGCCGAGGGAGCGCACCGCGGGCACCGAGGTCACCCAGACCACGTCGAAGACCTGGAGCGAGCCGATCACCGACAGGAACATCCAGATCCGGATCGTCGGGCCGAGCAGCGGCAGCGTGATGTGGCGTTGGGTCTGCCACCAGCTCGCGCCGTCGATCGCGGCGGCCTCGGTCAGCTCCTCCGGCACGTTGGACAGGCCGGCGAGCAGCAGGATGATGGCGAAGCCGACGTACTTCCAGGTGAGGACGAACAGCAGGGTCCAGATGACCACGTCGAGGTCGGCGAGCCACGCCTGGACCAGGCCGCCCAGGCCCAGTGCCCGCAGCAGTTCGTCGGCCGTGCCGTCGCCGGTCAGGATCAGCTTCCACATGATGCCGACGGTGACCTCGGCGAGCACGTACGGCACGAACGCCAGCAGGCGGAACGCACCGCGCCCGCGGAAGCGGCGGTTGAGCAGCAGCGCGACGCCGAGCGCCAGCGGGCCCTGGACCAGCAGCGACCCGAACACGACGATCGCGTTGTTGCGCAGCGCGTCGAGGAAGATCGGGTCCTGGAAGGCGAGGACGTAGTTCTTGAAGCCGACGAACTCGGTGGGTGGGCCCACCCCGCGCCACCGGAACAGGCTGTAGTAGAACGCGAAGCCCATCGGCACCAGCACGAACGTCACGTAGACGACGAGCGCCGGCGTGGTGAGCCCGACGATCTCGTACCACTTGCGGCGGGTCTCGGCCCGGCGGGAGGAGGCGCGTCCGGTGGGCCGGGAGCCCGCCGGCGGCGCGGTGACGCCGCCGGCGGGGAACCGGGTCTGGTCGGTGGAGGTCACTTGCTCGCGGCCGCCTTCATGGCGGAGACGACCTTCTCCGGCGTGCCGTTGCCGGCGAAGATGGCGACGATGGCGTCGTTCATCGCGCTGCCGACGGTGCTGCCGTAGGCGGTGTCCAGCCAGAGCTGCACGTAGGTGGCCTCGGAGGTGGCCGTCAGGATGGACTTCAGCGCGGGGTCGGTCACGCCGTCCGCCGCGCCCTTGGCGACCGGGAGGCCGGTGCCGGTGGCGGCGTAGCCCTTCTGCACCTCGGGGCTCACGAGGTACTTGAGGAACTCGACGCACTCCGCCGGAGCCTGCTTGGCGCAGGCGAAGCCGTCGCCGCCGCCGAGGGCCGCCTTCGGGTCACCGGCGGACCCGGAGATCGCCGGCACCGGGAACCAGCCGAGGAACTTGCCGAGCTTCGCCTTGTCGGTGGCGACCGTGTCCAGGGTGCCCCGGTTCCAGTCGCCCATCAGCTCCATCGCGGCCTTGCCGTTGGCGAGCAGGCCGTTGGCGCTGGTCGGGTCGTTCTGGCCGGGCGTGGCGATGAAGTTGTTCTGGAACGGCTTGGTGTCGATGAAGGTCTTGAGGTCCTGGCCGGCCTTCACGAAGCACGGGTCGTCGAAGTTCCGGTCGGTGGAGGCCTTCTTCAGCGTGTCCACCGAGCAGGCGCGCAGCGCGAAGTTGTACCACCAGTGCGCGGCCGGCCACTTGTCACCGGCGCCGAGGGCGATCGGGATGACGTTGGTGGCCTTGAGCTTGGTGACCGCGGCGTTGAGTTCCTCGAAGGTGGTCGGCGGCCCCGAGATGCCCGCCTTGGCGAACATGTCCTTGTTGTACCAGACGCCCTCGATGCCCATCCGGTACGGCAGGCCGTACTGCTTGCCGTTGACCTGCCAGATCTCGGCCGCGGAGCCGATGTCGGCGACCTCGGTCTTGACCTGGTCGGTGATGTCCTTGAGGTAGTCGGCCTCCACCTGCTCCCGCATCTCGCCGCCGCCCCAGGCCTGGAAGACGTCCGGCGGGTCGTTGCTCAGCAGCGCGGCCGGGAGCCGGGTGCGCTGGAGCTGGTTGGTCTCGATCGCCTCGATCTCGATCTTGACGGTCGGGTGGGCGGTGGAGAAGTCCTTGGCGACCTTCTCCCAGTACGTCTTGCCGGGGCCGTCCTGGGAGGCGTTGTGCCACCAGGTCAGCGTCACCGGGTTCTTGTACAGCTCGCTCTCCGGAGCCGCCTTGTCGTCGTCGCCACCGCCGCTGCATCCGGCGGCGACGAGGGCGCTTGTCATCAACAGTGCCAGTACGGCACCGGCGCGGCGTTTCATCGCCATTAGATGTCTCCTCGACCACTCAGTCGGGTTGCCTGTCGGGGAGTGTTACAGCCACGTAACTCGATGTCAATCGGTATCGATAACGTTTTCGAACCGTCGCGCCGGAGCCCCACGAGACCTCTATCATCGTCGTCGTGACCTTCCCGCAGCGCGTCAAGATGTCGGACGTGGCCCGTACCGCCGGCGTCTCGGTGGCGACCGTATCAAAGGTCGTCAATGGGAGGTACGGCGTCGCGCAGGCCACCGTCGAGCGCGTGCGACAGGTCATCCACGACCTCGGGTACGAGGCCGACCTGGGCGCGCAGAGCCTGCGCAGCCACCGGACGAACGTGCTGGGCATCCTGGTCGCCGAGTTCGAGCCGTTCTCGACCGAGCTGCTCAAGGGCGCCTCGCGCGAGGTGGCCGGCAGCGGCTACCAGTTGCTGGCCTACTCCAGCGGCGACGGCGAGGGCGCCGCCATCGGGTGGGAGCGTCGGTCGCTGGCCCGCCTGTCCGGGACGCTCATCGACGGCGCGGTGATCGTGACGCCGACCGTGGTCGAGACCAAGCACGGCTTCCACGTCGTGGCCGTCGACCCGCACACCGGCCCGTCCGGGCTGCCCACCGTCGACTCGGACAACTTCGCCGGCGCGGTGCTCGCGACCAACTACCTGCTGTCGCTGGGCCACCGCCGGATCGGGCACATCAGCGGTCGGCCCGACCTGGAGTCGGCGCGCCTGCGGGAGGCCGGGTTCCGCCAGGCCATGGCCGACGCCGGCGTGGCGGTGGACGAGCGGCTGGTGCGCGTCGGCGGCTTCCGGATCGAGGGCGCGGCCGGCACGGCGGCGGAACTGCTCGCGCTCCCCGACCGGCCGACCGCGATCTTCGCCGGCAACGATCTCTCGGCGATCTCCACGCTGGACGTGGCCCGGAGCATGGGCATCCCGGTGCCGGACGACCTGTCGGTGATCGGCTTCGACAACGTCCCCGAGTCGGCGCTCGTCGACCCGCCGCTGACCACGATCCGGCAGCCGCTGCAACGGATGGGCGCGGAGTCGCTGCGCCTGCTGATCGACCTGATCGCCGGCGTCGAACGCGACGCGCACATCCGGCTGCCCACCGAGCTGGTGGTGCGGGCCTCCTGCCGCCCGCTCGACTAGACCACGGTCAGACGGGCGTGCGCGACCACTGCTGGTTGGCGCCGGTGTTGCAGGGATACTGCTTGAGGACCACGCCGTCGGCGGTCGACAGGGCCGGCACGTCCACGCACTTGCCGCTGTGCCGGGCCCGGAGCTGGAACCAGGTGCCGTTGGCCACCATCTGGAACTGCTGGTTCGTGCCGCTGCCGCAGGTGTACTGGATGAGTTCCGCGCCGTCGGCGGTCGACGCGCCCGTCACGTCGAGGCACTTGCCGCTGTGCCGGCTGACGAGGCGCCACCAGCCGCTGCCGGCGTCGACGAACTGCCACTGCTGCCACGGGTTGCCGCCGTACGTGTACTGGCCGACGCGCGCCCCGTTGTCGGTGTTCGGCGCCTGGACGTCCATCGCCTTGCCGCTGTGGCGCACCGTGACCCGGTAGAACGTCCCGGTCGACGGCGGCGGCGTGGTGGTCCCGCCGCCGACCGTGTCGCCCCACCCGTAGCGGATCCGGTCCGCGCCGGAGGGGTTGCGGACGGTCAGGTCGAGGTTCGTTCCGCTGCCGCTGAGCGAGAACATCGAGTACCAGTCGTACCCGATGGTGCCGGGCTTGCCGCCGAGGGCCGGCCAGTAGGTGCCGCCCATCCGGTTGTCGCGCATGACCTGGGCCATGGCGCGGATGTGGCGGACGAAGTTGTCGGTGCTGGCGGCGTCGGCGTAGTCGCGGCCGTCGTTCATCGGCGCGCCGAACTCGGTGGCCACCGCACGGGAGGCGCAGTTGCCGAGGCGGGTCTGGATGTGGCTCCGGAAGGCGTCGTAGCTCATCGCCTCGTAGAAGAACGCGTAGTGGTGGAAGGAGAACAGCGTCCCGGCGAAGCGGGGGTCGTTGCAGACGTCGCGCAGGTCCTGGCTGAAGCCGGTGCCGCCGACGAGCACCCGGCCGGGCACCGCCGAGTAGTGGTAGCTGAGCCAGTTGGCCGCGACGTCGCGCCACTCCGCCGAGCTGTAGCCGTGCGGCTCGTTCATCGGCTCGAAGTAGACGTTGGGGTTCGCGCCGTACGTGTTGGTCACCGTGGACCACATCGCGTTCCAGGCGGCGAGGTTCGTGATCCGGCCGCCGGAGGCGGCGCCGTCCTCCCAGTAGGCCAGGATGACCTTGAAGCCCCGCGCGGTGGCGGCGTCGATCGCGCCCCGGTACGCCTCCCACCACGCCGTGCCCACGGTGTGCGTGTTGATCGGCAGCCGGACGGTGTTGACGCCCATGGTGGCCGCCATGTCGTCGTAGAGGGCGTTGGCCTTGGCCCGCACGGTCGCGTTGCTGTCGGACATGCTCAGGCCCTGCACGACGAGCGGCCCGGTGCTGAAGTTGTCCCCCAGCACCGCCCAGTTCATGCCCCGGAACCCGTCGGTGGCGGCGGCGGCCGGCGTCGGGGCGAGCGCCACGCCACCCACCAGCGCGATCAGCGCGCCCACCAGCGCGATCAGCAACCGACTACGCCGCACGTCGTTCACGCGAGAACCTCCTATACAGACAACGATCTATGTTCACGTTCACAAAAGCGGGTGTCAAGACACCGGCGCACCAGGCGATTGACGACGCCGCATCGACGGCCGTAATGTTCCGGCCGAGTTTCGGAAAAGTTCCCGGAAGTTTCGCCCGCTGCCGGAAGGACACCTGTGAAGCCGAGCCGTTGGATCGCCGCCGGCCTGGTCGCCGTCGCGACCGCCGCCGCCCTCAACGCCGTACCCGCCACCGCCGGACGCCCCTACGACCCGACCGCGCAGAGCCTGCGTGCCCTGGCCCAACGGCACGGCCTGTACGTCGGCACCGCGGTCGACATGGCCGCGCTGGACAACACCGCCGAACCCCGCTACCGCGAGCTGGTCGGGTCCGAGTTCTCCACCGTCACCGCCGAGAACGTGATGAAGTGGGAGAGCCTGGAGCCCACCCGCGGCACCTACGACTGGGGGCCGGCCGACGAGCTGGTCGCGTTCGCCCGCCAGCACCACCAGCGGGTCCGCGGTCACGTGCTGGTCTGGCACAACCAGTTGCCGGCGTGGCTGACCAGCGGCGTCGAGGACGGCTCCATCGACACCGCCGAGCTGCGCCGCATCCTGCGGGACCACATCACCGCCGTGGTCCGCCACTTCAGGGGCCAGATCTGGCAGTGGGACGTGGTGAACGAGGCGGTCAGCGACCCCTGGGACACCCCGTCCACGCTGCACTACAAGGGCTTCTGGGCCGAGCACCTCGGCCCCGGCTACATCGCCGACGCGTTCCGCTGGGCGCGTGCCGCCGACCCGAACGCGCTGCTGTTCTACAACGACTACAACATCGAGGCGTTCGGCTCCGGCAACCCGGCCGACGACAAGACGCAGTTCGTCTACGAGATGGCGCGGGACCTGCGGGCCCGGGGCGTGCCGATCGACGGCGTCGGCAGCCAGGGCCACCTGGGCACCCAGTACGGCAACTACGACACGCTCCAGGTCGCCGCCGCGCTGCGGAAGTTCGCCGGCCTGGGCCTGGCCACCGCGTTCACCGAGGTGGACGTGCGCAGCCAGCTCACCGCCGGGGTGCAGGCCGGCGACTCCGCCGAGATCAACCCCCGGTTGCAGGCGTCCGCGGCCAACTTCAGCACGCTGCTGCGCGCCTGCCTGGCCGAGCGGCACTGCCTGTCGTTCACGCTCTGGGGCTTCACCGACAAGCACTCCTGGGTGCCGGGTGCGTTCTCGGACCCGCCGGAGGGCCTGGCCACCGTGTACGACGAGAACTACCAGCCGAAGCGGTCGTACCAGGAGTTGAAGGCCGACCTCATCTTCGCCGGGCCGCCGTTCGTGCTGCCCCGCGTCCCGCAGCAGCCGCGCCGGTAGTCGGTGCTCACGCGGTCCGACGGCGGAGTTCCGATTCCAGCCGCCGGATCAGCGTGCTGCGGGCCTTGCCGCCGCGTTCCCGACGCAACGCCGCGTCGAGCTGGCGCTTGTCGAGGTCGCGCACCAGCTTCGCCGCCTCCGCCACCGGCAGCTCGTTCACCTGCTCGGCCGCGGTCGCGTCCCGGCGGGCCCGCTTCGCCGGGCCGGTGTTCGGGACGTACTGCCGGCCGGTGCGCGACGCGCGCCGCTTGCGGCGGTCGGTTTCCCGCCGGTCCTGCTCCGACAGCTCCTCCCATGCCTGTTTCGGAAGGTAACGGTCGGTTTCACCGTTGTGTCGGGCACGGGTGTCACCGGACCGGGTCTGCCACTGCTCGCCGCCCCAGCGTTGCAGGGAACGCTGCCGCGCGTCCTTCGGCCCCTCGAAGCCCCCGCCGCGCTTCTTGTACTCGTTGGTCAGCAACTGCGACTTGCGGGCCGACCACTGCCCCGGCCGGCCGCCCTTGTCGGAGGCCCTGATCTCCTCCTTCAGCCGCTCCCGCAGTTCCGGCTTCGTGTACTTCGCCATGACCCGGCGTTACCCGGACCGCACCGGCCCATGCCCCGCCGCCGGGGCACGAACCCGTCGCCGACCCCGGTCTCAGCCGGCGGCCCGGTAGACCAGGTCCATCGTGTCGGACCGGCCGGACCAGGCCAGCCGCAGGTGCCAGCAGCCGGCCGCCGGCAGGTCGACGGTGGAGGGTCCGGGACCGCCGGCCACCTCCCGGGTGACCGCGGTGCCGACGCCGTCAGGCGTCGCGGTGATGACCAGCGTGGTCGACGCCGTCGGGTCCGGCGAGGTGGACGTCGGGCGACCCACCCAGAGGATCTTGTTGGTCGGTCCCTCGCTCCGGGCGTACGTCAGCGGGTGCCCGAACAGGATCGCGACGATCTCCCCCCGGTCGCCGAGGACGTGCGGCATCCGGGTGTCGCCGTGGAACCCGGCGTCCGCCCAGTCCGGCAACCGGCCGGTCGTCACCGCCGCGCGGCACCCCGTCGCGGCGGGCGCGGCGGCGGTCGTACCGGCCGGACCGGCGTCCGGCGGCGGGGCCGGGCGGCCCGCCCTCGTGCAGCCGGCCAGCAGCAGCACCGGCACCAGCAGAACCATGCCCGGACGGGACATCCGACACCCCCGATCGACGACGTACGCTCCACCAGCAGGACACCGCCCGCGCCGGCCGGGTTCCCGACTCAGTCCAGCGAGCCCGCCACGTCGAGCGCCTCGTCCCGGGTCAGGTCGCCCTCCAGCCGGTAGCTCACGCCGCCCTCCTGCCAGATCAGCGTCGCCGCGCTCAGACGCGCGGTGGCCATCCGCACGCTCCCCCGCCGGTCGATGTACGCCAACGCGTGCGGGCCGCCGACCCAGATCGCGAAGTTGCCGTGCACCGACGTGAACGTCACGTCCGCGCCGGCCGTCCGCTTGCGGAACACGGTGTCGAGCGCGCCGTCGAACGCGTCCAGCCGCAGCGTCCCGCCCCGGTAGAGCAGGCTGGCGACCCGGTGCGCGCCGGCGCCGTCCGGGTCGGCGACCAGCACCCGCTCGGGGGCGCCGAGCCGGGTCGGCACCCGGATCGGGAAGCGGACCTGCCGCTGGGCCTCGGTGAGCGCGACCGGACGCTGCGCCGGCCACGGCGCCGGGGTGCCGGTGGGCGGCGCGGACGCCGGCGCGGTGTCGATGACGACGCCGGAGAACCGCAGCAGCCCGGTCACCGCGTCGGCGAGCGCGGCCCGGCCCGGCGGCAGCGCCACCACCAGCAGGGCCGCGAGCGCGGCGGCCAGCCAGTAGCGCCACCGTCGACGCGGCGGCGCGGCGAGGCGGGCCCGGACCCGGGCGGTCACGTCCGGCGGCCCGCCCGGCTCCAGCCAGGCGCCCAGGTCGCGTAGTTCCCGCTCCAGGTCATCCACGGCGCACCGCCTCGTGGTCGAGCAGGCCACGCAGCTTGGCCAGGGCGCGGTGGGCCCGCGACTTCACGGTGCCCCGGGGCAGCCCCAGCACGGTGCCGGTCTCGTCCTCGGTGAGGTCGAGCAGGTACCGGCAGGCGATCACGTCACGGTCCCGGTCCGGCAACCGGCGCAGCGCCCCGACCAGCGCGGCGCGGCGTTCGGCGGCCAGGACCGCGTCGAGCCCGTCCCCGGCGGTGGCCTCCGTCGCCGGGTCGGCCGCCGCGGCCCGCAGCGCCAGCCCGTCCCGCCGGCCCCGGGAGCGGTGCAGGTTCCGGCTCTCGTTCGCCACGATGGCCAGCAGCCAGGACCGGAACGACGCCTCGCCCCGGTACCGGGACAACTTCCGGTACGCCTTCACGAACGCCTCCTGAATGACGTCCTCCGCGTCCGACCCGGCGCCGAGCAGCACCGCCGTCCGGTACGCGGACGCGGTGTGCCGGGCGACCAGGAGGTCGTACGCCCCCCGGTCACCGGCGCGTACGCGGGTGACGATCTCGTCGTCGTCCAGGGCTACCTCCACCTCGGTCCACTTTCCTGACACCGCTCGCGCCGCTCGGGTTCCCGCCCGAGTTTGATCGGCGGCCCGGGCGGAAAGAGTGGCGTGATGAGCTGGGCCAGAAGAGCCGTACCCGCCGCCGTCGCCGCCGTCGCCGCGCTCGCCGCACGGGACCTGCTGCAACGTGACCACGCGCTGCGCCGTAACTTTCCCGTCCTCGGCCGCGCCCGCTACCTGATCGAGTCGATCGGGCCCGAGCTGCGCCAGTACGTGGTGGCCGGCAACGACGAGGAGCGGCCGTTCACCCGCGACCAGCGGCGCTGGGTGTACGCCTCGGCGAAGCAGGAGAACAACTACTTCGGGTTCGGCACCGACAACGACATCGAGCACACCCGCGGCTACCCGATCATCAAGCACCGCACGTTCGGGCGGGCCGTGCCGCCGTCCGCGCCGGCCGCCGGGCACGACGTGGCGTTGCCCTGTGCCAAGGTGCTGGGCGCGGCGCGCGGTCGGGCGCGGGCGTTCCGGCCGGAGTCGGTGGTCAACATCTCCGGGATGAGCTTCGGCTCGCTCTCCGGCAACGCGATCGAGGCGTTGAACCGGGGCGCCGCGCTGGCCGGCTGCCTCCAGAACACCGGTGAGGGCGGCCTGTCGCCTTACCACCGCAAGGGCGGTGACCTGGTCTTCCAGCTCGGCACCGCGTACTTCGGCTGCCGCGACGCCCACGGCCGGTTCAGCCTGGACCGGCTCAAGGAGCTGGTGGCGGGCGCGCCGGTGCGGGCGTTGGAGATCAAACTCAGCCAGGGCGCCAAGCCCAGCCTGGGCGGTCTGCTGCCGGCGGCGAAGGTCTCCGCCGAGATCGCCGCCACCCGGGGCATCCCGGCCGGGCAGGACTGCGTCAGCCCGTCGCGGCACGCCGAGTTCTCCGACTGCGACAGCCTGCTGGACTGGGTGGAACTGCTCGCGGCCGAGACCGGCCTGCCGGTCGGCATCAAGTCGGCGGTCGGCGACCTGGGCTTCTGGGCGGACCTCGCCACGCTGATGCGGGACACCGGCCGGGGCGTCGACTTCGTCACCGTCGACGGCGGCGAGGGCGGCACCGGCGCCGCCCCGCTCATCTTCAGCGACTCGGTGTCGCTGCCGTTCCAGCAGGGCTTCTCCCGCGTCTACCGGACGTTCGCCGAGCGCGGCCTGCACGAGCAGGTGGTCTTCGTCGGCGCGGGCAAGCTCGGTCTGCCGGACAACGCGGTGGTCGCGTTCGCGCTCGGCGCCGACATGGTCAACGTCGGCCGGGAGGCGATGCTGGCGATCGGCTGCATCCAGGCGCAGAAGTGCCACACCGACACCTGCCCGACCGGCGTCGCGACCCAGAACGCCTGGCTGGCCCGGGGCCTGGACCCGGCCCGCAAGTCGGTGCGGGCCGCCAACTACGTGCGGACGCTGCGCCGGGACCTGGTCAAGGTCGCCGAGGCGTGCGGCGTGGAGCATCCCGGCCTGATCGGCACCGACTCGGTCGAGATCGTCGACGGCCGGACCGCCGCCACCCCGCTGGACGAGGTGTACGGCTACCGGCCGGAGTGGGGGCTGCCGTCGGAAGCCGACCGGGCGGAGATCATCCGGCTGATGACGGCCGAGGCTCCGCGCGGCGGCAGCGCGCCGCCGTCGGCCACCGCGGTCGGCTGAGGCCGGCGTCGCCGGCTCAGAGCGCGTCGGCGAGCCGCCCCCGCCAGCCCCCGAGGACCGCCCCGGCGTCGGTGTCCAGCACCCGCTCCAACAGCGTGGCGTAGACGTCCCGGAAGTCGGTGGTGAACTTCAGGTCGCCGTCGTCGAGGTCGGTGAGGCTGGGCGGCTCGCCGTACAGGCCACCGTCGACCGGCGCGCCCAGCAGCAGCACGTTCGAGGCGGTGCCGTGATCGGTGCCGTCGGAGGCGTTGGCCCGGACCCGGCGGCCGAACTCCGAGTAGACCGCCACCACCACCTTGCGGCCGGCCTCGGTGCGGGACATCCGGTCGGTGAAGCGGCTCACCGCGCCGTCGAGCTGCCCGAGCAGCACCTCCTGGAGCTGCTTCTCGTCGGCGTGCGTGTCGAAGCCGCCGAGCGAGACGGAGAAGACCCGGGTGACGACGCCCGCCTCGACACAGCGGGCGACCAGGTCGAGCTGCGCGTCCAGGGAGGCCCGGGCGCCGCCGGTCGCGGTGGCCGCCGGGGTCTCCCCGTCGTCCTCGGCGTCCTCGGCCGCCGGCGTGGCCCGAACCTGCCGGACCATCGCGTCCACCGCGCCCAGGTCGGCGAAGCAGGCCGCCGCGCGGGCCCGGGCCGGTGAGTCGTCCGGCGCCCCGGCCGCGAGCGCGGCAAGCGTCTCGGCGGCGAGCCGGGGCGGCCCCTCCCGCTCGGTCACCGGCACCGACGCCCCGGCCCCCCGTTCCCCGGCCAGCAGTGGCGGCAGCGCCGGTTCGAACGACACCGCCAGCCGGGGATCCGCGCCGGCCCGGTCGAGCCAGCGGCCCAGCCAACCCGTGGTGCCCGGCCGGTCCGGCTGGGCGGTGTGCCAGATGTCCATGGACCGGAAGTGGCTCCGGTCCGGCTTCGGGTAGCCGACGCCGCGCACCACCGCGAGCCGTCCCGCGCCGTACGCGCGGTGCAGCCCGCCGAGCGCCGGGTTGAGACCGGTGCCGTCGTCGAGTCGCAGCACCTCCTCGGCCGAGTACGCCAGGTCGGGCCGGGCGTTCCGGTAGGCGGGGTCGGCGTGGGGCACGACGGTGTTCAGGCCGTCGTTGCCGCCGTACAGGGTGACCAGGACGAGCGTGCGGGCCTGCGGGTCGCGGTCCCCGGCGGTGGCGAGCAGGTCGTTCAGGCGGTACGCGGCGGCGCCGCCGGCCAGGGCGCTCGCCCCGACCACGCCGCTGGCCACCAGGAACCGCCGTCGGGTCAGGACGTCCACGGATCGCTCCTCTCAACTGACCGCGTACTCGGGGCTGACCAGTCCGGCGACCAGCAGCCGGCGGGGTTGTCCGGCCAGCGGGGCCAGGGCGGCCCGGGTGCGATCGCTCCACCGGTCCACGACCAGCAGCCGTGCCAATGCGTCCGGCCGACCCGCCGGCGGCGCGGCGGCGAGCCGGGCCAGCACCGCCGGATCGGCTGCGCCGGCCAGCTGGTCGGCGACCCGCATCCGGGCCTGCAACGACGAGGTGGTCAGCCAGGCCGTGCCGGCCGGCCAGCCGCCGACGCTCGGTGGCCGCAGCGGCACCTGGTCCAGGGCGTTGAGCCCGGCCAGCAGCCGGCGCCGGCCCGCCTCCGACAACGCCGCCGGGCGCACCCCGAGCTGCCGGGCCGCGCCGACCAGCCACTCGACGGGTTGTTTGACGAGCGTGTCGCGGGTCTGCGCGAACGCCGGCGCGGTGAAGATCCGGCGCAGCGTGCCGACGGTGTCCGGGCCGGCGAGGTCCGCCGGCGGCGGCACCTGCGCGCCGGCGTAGCGGAACCACAGCCGGCCGGCGACGAACCGGGCGGTCTCCGGGCGGCCGGCGAGCAACGCCGCGTACGAGCCGGCGTCGAACGCGGCGCGGCTGCCGAGGATCGTCTTCGGCCCGGGATCGTGCCGCCGGGCCACGAACCGGGCGACGCCGGTACGCCGGTCCACGGTCCAGCCGGTGAGCGCCCGCGCGCCCTCCTTGACGTCGGCCTCGCGGTAGCCGCCGCCGATGCCGAGCGTGAACAGTTCCAGCAGCTCACGGGCCAGGTTCTCGTTCGGCGCCCGCCGGGTGTTCTGCTGGCCGTCGAGCCAGAGGATGAGCGCCGGGTCCCGGACCATGGCGTCGACAAGCGGCGCCAGCGGGCCTCGACCGAACCGTCGGAGCGTCTCCAACTGACGCAGCATCAGCGGCGCCGACCGGACCTTGCGCACGCTGGTGGCCCAGTGCCCGTGCCAGAAGAACAGCAGCTTCTCGTCGCCCTGGTGCTCGGCGGCGATCATCCGCGCCAACCACCAGGCGGTCAGCGTGCCCACCTGCTCCCGACGTTCCCGGTTGACCTGTTGGCGCTGCTCACGGGTGGCGTCCTGGTCGAGCGCCGCCGCCGGGTCGGGGCCGAGCGCGGGCGGCGGGGTGGCCGCCGCGCCCCGGTCCGGCCCGGCGGGGTCGAGCAGCCGGTCGAGGGTGGCGGCGAGCCCGGCCCGCTCGGCGTCGTCCACCTCGTCGGCGGTCGGCCCGAACGTCGCCCGGCGCAACAGGTGCGCCACCGCTTCCCGTTCCCTCATGCCGCCGACGTTAGCGGCGTGGTGTTCGAGGACGGTAAGAATCACGTCCGGGCCGGGTTTGTCACCGGTAGGGCGTACCGTGCGCCGCATGGCTGTCGACACCAGGCCGGCGGTGCGCGCCGGCCGCTTCCGGCTGCTTCCGCTGGCCCTGCTGTTCCTGACCGTCGGCACCTCCGTCTCCGTGGTGATGCCCTTCCTGTCGCTGTTCCTCGACACCGAGGTGCGGGCCGATCCGGTGCGGGTCACCGTGTTCCTGGTCGTCACGCCGCTGTCCGGGGTGGCGGTGGCGGTGCTGGTGGGGCGGCTGTCGGACCGGTGGCCGATCCGGCGTCGGCTGCTGATCGGCGCGTCGCTGGCCGGGATGGTGGGCGCCGGCCTGATCGCGTTCGTCCGCGACTACTGGGTCCTGATGGTGCTGACCGCGACCGTCATGGCGCTGGCCAACTCGCTGTTCCCGCAGTCGTTCGCCTACACCCGCCAACTGCTCGACCGGGACAGTCCCGGGCGGGCCGCGCTCGGCGTCAGCGTGATGCGTACCGTCTTCTCGCTGTCCTGGGTGGCCGGGCCGCCGCTGGCCGCGATCCTGCTCTCCGTCGGCGGCTTCCGGCTGGTCTACGGCGCGGCCGCGGTCATGTACGCGCTGGCCGCGCTGATCGCCGTGCTCCGGCTGGAGGAGCTGCCGGTGCCGCCGCGGCCGGCCCCGGACGAGCCGGCCGCCGGCCCGCCGGGCGCGTCGCGGTGGCGGTTGGCGCTGACGGTGGCCGCCTTCACCATGTTGCAGTGCCCGCTGACGCTCGGCGTGCAGGTGCTGCCGCTGTTCATCGGCCGGGTGCTGCGCGGCGACCCGGCGGACGCCGGCCTCGTGCTGGGCCTCTGCGCCGCGCTGGAGATCCCGCTCATGTTGGGGTTGGGCGCGCTCACCGCGCGGGTCCGGCTCCGGCCGTTGATCCTGGTCGGGGCCGGCTGCGGCATCGCCTACTACGCGGTTGCCGCCGGGGCGACGAGCGTGCCGGTGCTGCTCGTCGCGCAGCCGGTCAACGCGCTGTTCATCGCCGCGGTCTCCGGGGTCGGCATCTCGTACGTGCAGGATCTGCTGCCCGGTCAGCCCGGCCGGGCCACCACGCTGTTCACCAACACGTTCCCGATCGGCGCGGTGCTCGCCGGCCCGCTGCTGGGGCTCTCCGCACAGGTCGGCTTCCGCTGGGCGTACGCCATGGCGGCGACGCTGTGCGCGGCCGGCACGCTGGTGCTGCTGTTGACCCGGCCCGGGGCGGACGGTCAGCGGCGGTGGGCCAGGACCACGTGGTCGACCAGCTCTCCCGGGTGACCGTCGGGGCCGGTGGCGGTGCGGTGTGCCGCGCCGAGCCGCTCGATCCGCCAGCCGTCCGGGTCGAGGTCGATCGCGGCGAGGATCCGCTCCGGGCTGGCGAACCGCGGGTCGTCGGCGTCGAGCCCGGACCACGGCGGCGGCGCGCCGTGCTCGACGACGAGCAGCCGGCCGCCGGGCGCCACCGCCCCGGCCGCCCGGGGCAGCACCTGTTCCCGGGGCAGCACCAGCGGGGACTGGAAGAACTGCGCCGACACCAGGTCGAAGCGGCCGGCCGGGAAGTCCCGGGTCACGTCGTGCCGGGCGGTGGTGATCCGGTCCGCCACGCCGGCGCGCGCGGCCTCGACCGCGAGCCGCTCCAGCGCCACGGTCGAGATGTCCACGGCGGTGACGTGCCAGCCCCGGGTCGCCAGCCAGACCGCGTCGCCGCCCTCCCCGCTGCCCAGGTCGAGCACGGTGCCCGGGGACAGGTCGGCGGCCACCTCGGCGAGCACCGGGTTGACCCGGCCGCTCCAGATCCGCTCCGCCTGCCCGTACCGCTCGTCCCAGAACCGGGCCGGGTCGGTGTCCGCCGGCGGGTCCTGGTGGTGCTGGTGGTGGTGCCCGGTCATGCCTGCCTCCTTCGCCGCCGGGCACGTCGGCGGCCCGGCTCCGCCATCGTGCGTGGGGACCGGGCCGGCGGCAAGGATCCTTGCCGTTCCGGCAAAAACGCACGGCAAGGGGCCGCCGGTTTCCCGACGACCCCTTGCCGTGCGCGGACGCGGTCAGGCGATGCTGACGCCGTAGACGCTGAGCGCCTCGGTCACCGGCTGGAAATAGGTGGTTCCGCCGGAGGAGCAGTCACCGTTGCCGCCGGAGGTCAGGCCGATGGCGCTGCTGCCGCTGAACAGCGAGCCGCCGCTGTCGCCCGGCTCGGCGCAGACGTTCGTGCGGATCAGGCCGGAGACGCTGCCCTCGGCGTAGTTCACCGTGGCGTCGAGCGCCTCGACCGTGCCGCCGTGCAGGCCGGTGGTGCTGCCGGAGCGCTGCACCGACTGCCCGACGAACGCGTCGGCCGCGCCGGTGATGGCCTGCGTGCTGCCGTTGTAGAGCGAGACGCTGCTCTCGGCCGCGCCCGCGTTCGTGTGCTGCACGATGCCGTAGTCGTTGCCGGGGAAGCTGCCGGTGCCACCGGCGCCGAGCTGGCTGCTCTGCCCGGAGTCGGCGTACCAGTTGGCGGCGATCGCGGTGCAGTGCCCGGCGGTCAGGAAGTAGTAGGTGCTGCCGCTGCGCACGTTGAAGCCGAGCGAGCAGCGTCCACCGCCCTGGGCGTAGATGGCCTCGCCGCCGGCCGTGCGGGTGCCGAGCGTGCCGGCCTCGCGCTCGATCCGGATCGTGCCGTCGAGCTGCTTCGCGACGGCCTTGACCCGGTCCAGCTTCGCGCCGGTGACGGTGCTGTCGACCGAGACGACCACCTGGTTGGTCGCCGGGTCGGTCCACCAGGCGGTGCCCGGGATGCGGGCGGACTTGTCGAGCGCCGAGGTGGCACGGGCGAGGTCGTCCGCGCCCCGGGTGACGAGCTTGGGGGTGGCGCCGGCCGCGCGGACCTTCTGGGCGGCGGCGTCGTCGGTCACCGTGACGACCATGGCGCCGGCGGCGTCGGCGTACGTCCCGGCGGAGCGGTCGCCGAGTGCGGCGGCGAGCGCGGTGGCTTTCTCGGGGGTGGCGGACGTCTCGGGTGCGGCGTTTGCGGGAGCGCCGGCCAGTGAGCCGACGATCAGCGCGCCGGCCACGGTGAGGGCAGTGGCGGTACGCCGCGATGACCCGGAGAGTCGCATATGGATACCTCCTGGAGCTGAGCACGGGCGGCCTTTCGGCAGCCCCGGGCAGCCGTTCGGCCGGTGAGGCTCGGCCGATCGGGCTTCGTCGAAGTTGTCACACGTTTGTCATTGATGGCAAGAGTTCCGCTTGCGCCGACTGGCCCCGATCTCAGCACTTGGGTCGGGTAGGACCGAACGGTTGCGACTCGGGCGGTTGGCGGCATTCACGCGCGTCCTTACTGGTCAGTAACACGTTTTCGTACCACCCCGCCGGACTCCCGACCCGGCTCGCCGACCAGATACCGGGACGAGATCGAAACCCACAGAATCGCGCCGCCCCGGGCGCCCACCACCCCCCACCCGAGGCCTGTTTCACGGAAAGAGTGGCTGTTGCCGCCGGAATGGCCACTCTTTCCGTGAATCTGCGCGCGACGGGGGTGGGGTGGGGGCGCGCGGCGGGGGTGGTGGGGGTGGGGGGTGGGGGCGCGCGGCGGGGGTGGAAGTGGGAGGGGTGGGGGGCGGAGGGGGTTGGGTGGGGGCGGGAGGATTAGGGGGGCGGGGGTGGGGGCAGACATTTGTCATCGACCACGGATTCGAGGGAGCTGACGACATGGCGAAGGGTGACATCGACACCTACCAGCAGGACGGGCAGTGGAAGAACCGTCCGGAGGGCAACGAGCGCGCCAGCAGCCGGCACGACACGAAGGCCGAGGCGGAGGCCGCCGGTCGGGAGATGGCGGCCGAGCGCGGCACCGAACACGTGATCAAGAAGCAGGACGGCACGATCGGAGAGAAGAACACCTACCCGCGCAGCCGCGACCCGCGCGAGATCCCGGGCTGAACCGCCCACGTCACCGCTGGACAGCGCCGGACCCGCTCGGGGACGGCGCTGTCCAGCGTATTGGCATAAAAACTTTTGTGTGGTTCCTACAACGGTCGCGGCTCAGGGTTCGGCGATTACGACATGGCGCGGCCCGCTGGCAGACGGCAGGGTGAGGCAAGCCGGGGGCACCGCCGCCACCCGGCGCAACACCGTGGGTCTACCGAAGGGGACGGTCACGTGTTCACCCGTGTCGCCATCGTCAACCGTGGTGAGGCCGCCATGCGGCTCATCCACGCGGTCCGGGAACTGGCCGCGGAGACCGGCAGCCGGATCGAGACCGTCGCGCTGTACACCGACGTCGACCGCACCGCCACCTTCGTCCGCGAGGCGGACGTCGCCTACGACCTCGGGCCCGCGTCCGCCCGCCCGTACCTCGACCTCAAGGCGCTGGAACGCGCGCTGGTGGAGACCCGCGCGGACGCCGCGTGGGTGGGTTGGGGCTTCGTGGCCGAGGACCCGGCCTTCGCCGAGCTGTGCGAGAAGGTCGGTGTCACGTTCGTCGGCCCGAGCGCGGACGCGATGCGCAAGCTCGGCGACAAGATCGGCGCCAAGCTGATCGCCGAGGAGGTCGGCGTGCCGGTCGCGCCGTGGAGCCGCGGCGCGGTGGAGAGCCTGGAGGCGGCGGTGGCCGCGGCGGCGCAGATCGGCTACCCGCTGATGCTGAAGGCGACCGCCGGCGGCGGCGGGCGCGGCATCCGGGTGGTCCGCAGCGACGCGGAGCTGGCCGACGCGTACGAGCGCACCAGTCAGGAGGCGGCCCGGGCGTTCGGCAGCGGCGTGGTGTTCCTGGAGCGCCTGGTCACCGGCGCCCGCCACGTCGAGGTGCAGGTGATCGCGGACGGGCAGGGCACCGCGTGGGCGCTCGGCGTCCGGGACTGCTCGGTGCAGCGGCGCAACCAGAAGGTGATCGAGGAGTCGGCCTCGCCGCTGCTCGACCCGGCGCAGGTCGCCGAGCTGAAGACGTCGGCGGAGCGGCTGGCGGTCGCGGTCGGCTACCGCGGCGCGGCCACGGTGGAGTTCCTCTACCACCCCGGCGACCGGCTGTTCGCCTTCCTGGAGGTGAACACCCGGCTCCAGGTCGAGCACCCGATCACCGAGTCGACCACCGGATTCGACCTGGTCAAGGCGCAGCTGCACGTGGCCGGCGGGGGCCGGCTCACCGGTGCGCCGCCGGCCGAGCGCGGGCACGCCATCGAGGCGCGGCTCAACGCGGAGGACCCGGACCGGGACTTCGCCCCCTCCCCCGGGCGGATCACCCGCCTGGACCTCCCGGCCGGCCCCGGCATCCGGGTGGACACCGGGGTCAGCGAGGGCGACACCATCCCCGCCGACTTCGACTCCATGATCGCCAAGATCATCGCGTACGGCCGGGACCGGGACGAGGCGCTCGGCCGGCTGCGCCGCGCCATGGCGGACACCACAGTGGTCATCGAGGGCGGGGCGACCAACAAGAGCTTCGTGCTCGACCTGCTCGACCAGCCCGAGGTGATCGACGCCAGCGCGGACACCGGCTGGATCGACCGGGTCCGCGGCGAGGGCCGGCTGGTCGGGCACCGGCACTCCGCGGTGGCGCTGGCCGCCGCCGCGATCGAGGCGTACGAGGAGGACGAGAGCGCCGAGCGGCAGCGGCTGCTCTCCACCGCGGCCGGCGGCCGGCCCCAGGTGCAGCACCGCAGCGGCCGGCCGCTGGACCTGAAGCTGCGCGGCGCGAGCTACCGGATGCGGGTGGCCCGGGTCGGCGCGCACCGGTTCCGGGTCGGCATCGAGGCCGGCGGCGACGCGCGTACCGCCGACGTCGAGCTGGACCGCTTCGACCGACACACCGGGCAGATCGCCGTCAACGGCGTCCGCTACCGCCTGCTCACCGGCACCCACGGGCCGGTCCACCTGGTCGAGGTGGACGGCGTCACGCACCGGATCAGCCGGGACGAGGGCGGCGTGCTGCGCTCCCCGATGCCGGCGCTCGTCGTCGCCACGCCGCTGGAGGTCGGCGCGGAGGTCGAGGCCGGCGCGCCGGTGCTGGTGCTGGAGGCGATGAAGATGGAGACGGTGCTGCGGGCGCCGTTCCGGGCCCGCCTGAAGGAGTGCGCCGTCGCGGTCGGCACCCAGGTGGAGGCCGGCGCGCCGCTGCTGCGCCTGGAGCCGGTCGCCGAGGAGGGCGACGAGGCCGCCGCCCCGGACGAGGCGGCCGTGGAGCTGGACCTGCCGGACGCGCCCGCGGACGTCCCGGCGCGCACCCGGGTCGAGCGTGGCCAGGAGGACCTGCGCGGGCTGCTGCTCGGCTTCGACGTGGACCCGCACGACGAGCGCCGGGTCCTCGACGACTACCTCGACGCGCGGCGGGCGGCCACCGAGGCCGGGCACCGGCCGCTGGCCGAGGAGCTGGAACTCGTCGACGTCTTCGCCGACCTGGCCGAGCTGAGCCGCAACCGGCCGGGCGGGGACGACGGCCCCGGCGGGCACCTGCACAGCGCCCGCGAGCACTTCCACATCTACCTCCAGAGCCTCGACGTGGAGCGGGCCGGTTCCCCGGAGGCGTTCCGGGCCCGGCTGGCCAAGGCGCTCGGCCACTACGGCGTGAGCGAGCTGGACCGCTCCCCCGCGCTCGAGGCCGCGGTGTTCCGGATCTTCCTGGCCCAGCAGCGGGCCACCGTCGACGCCGCCGTGATCGCCGCGCTGCTCCGCGCCTGGCTGCGGGAGCTGCCGCCGGACGAGGCGCTGCGCGAGCCCGCCGGCCTCGCGTTGGAGCGGCTGATCGCGGCCACCCAGGTCCGCTTCCCGGTCGTCGCGGACCTGGCCCGGGGCGTGGTGTTCGCCTGGTTCGCCCAGCCGCTGCTGCGCCGCAACCGGGCCCGGGTGTACGCGCGGGTCCGGTCGCACCTGCGTCACCTCGACCGCCAGCCGGACGCGCCGGACCGTGACGAGCGGGTCGCCGAGATGGTCCGCAGCACCGAGCCGCTGGTCCGGCTGCTCGGGCAGCGGCTGGTCCGGGACAACCTGGACAACGCGACCATGTTGGAGGTGCTGACCCGCCGCTACTACGGCAACAGGGCGCTCACCGGCGTCCGCACCCGTACCGCCGGGGGTTGCGTGTTCGTGGTGGCCGACCGCGCGGAGTCGAGCGTGGTGTCGGCCGCGGTGCGGTTCGACGCGCTCGGCGACGCGCTGCGCGGGCTGGCCGAGGTCGCCGCGGACCGCACGGCCGTCGACGCGGACGTCTACCTGGCCTGGGAGAACCAGCCCGAGGAGTTCGACGCCACCGCCGCCGCGCTGCTCGACGTGATCAACGCGCATCCGCTGCCGGACCGGGTACGCCGACTCACCACCACGGTGGCCGGGCGCGGCGGCGCGGTGATGCACCACCACTTCACGTTCCGTCCGGACGGCGCCGCGATGGTCGAGGAGCGGCTGATCCGGGGCCTGCACCCGTACATCGCGCAGCGGATGCAGTTGGAGCGGCTGCACCGGTTCGACCTGACCCGGCTGCCGTCGCTGGACGAGGAGGTCTACCTCTTCCAGGCGGTCGCCCAGGAGAACCCGACGGACCAGCGGCTCGTCGCGTTCGCCCAGGTCCGGGACCTGACCGAGCTGCGTGAGCAGGACGGCCGGCTGGTGGCGCTGCCGACCACCGAGGACGCGGTCACCGCCTGCATCGACTCGATCCGTCGGGCGCAGTCCCGGCGACCGTCGAAGGTCCGGTTCCCGACCAACCGGATCGTCATCTACGTCTGGCCGCCGAGCGAGCTGACCCGCGAGGAGATGGAGCGGATCGCGGCCCGGGTGCGCCCGACCACGGTCGGCGCGGATCTGGAGGAGATCCTGTTCATCGGGCGGCAGCGGGACCGCCGCACCGGGGAGCTGACCAAGGTCGGCGTGCGGATCGCGTTCGACGTCACCGGGCAGGCCCGGCTCTCCGTCGGGGAGCCGCCGACCGAGCCGGTCGAGCCGCTCGACGACTACCGGCTCAAGGTGCTGCGGGCGGCCAGCCGCAACACGGTCTACCCGTACGAGCTGACCGGGCTGCTCGGCGAGTTCACCGAGCACGACCTGGACGCCGGGCACACGCTGGTGCCGGTGGACCGGCCGAAGGGGCGCAACACCGCCGCGATCGTGGCCGGCGTGGTCCGGACGGCGACGCCCCGGCACCCGGACGGGGTGACGCGGGTGGTGCTGCTGGGCGACCCGACGAAGTCGCTCGGCGCGCTCTCCGAGCCGGAGTGCCGGCGGGTGATCGCCGCGCTGGACCTGGCGCAGCGGATGGGCGTGCCGCTGGAGTGGTACGCGCTCTCCGCCGGCGCCCGGATCTCGATGACCTCGGGCACCGAGAACATGGACTGGGTGGCCGCCGCGCTCAAGCGGATCGTCGAGTTCACCCAGGACGGCGGCGAGATCAACATCGTGGTGGCGGGCATCACCGTCGGCGCCCAGCCGTACTGGAACGCCGAGGCGACGATGCTCATGCACACCAAGGGTGTGCTGGTGATGACGCCGGACTCGGCGATGGTGCTGACCGGCAAGCAGTCGCTGGACTTCTCCGGCGGCGTGTCCGCGGAGGACAACTTCGGCATCGGCGGCTACGACCGGGTGATGGGTCCGAACGGGCAGGCGCAGTACTGGGCGCCGAACCTGCCGGCCGCGCACGAGGTGCTGATGGCGCACTACGACCACACGTACGTGGCGCCGGGTGAGGACGCGCCGCGTCGGGCCACCACCACCGACCCGGTGGACCGGGACGTGTCGACGTTCCCGCACACGGTGGCCGGCAGCGACTTCACCACGGTCGGGGAGATCTTCTCCGCCACCGCGAACCCGGACCGGAAGAAGCCGTTCGACATCCGTACCGTGATGCGGGCCCTCGCCGACCAGGACCACCCGGTGCTGGAGCGGTGGGCGGGCATGGCCGACGCGGAGACCGCGGTGGTGCAGGACGTGCACCTCGGCGGCATCCCGGTGTGCCTGCTCGGCATCGAGTCCCGGTCGGTGCCCCGGCACGGTTTCCCGCCCACCGACGGCCCGGACACCTACACCGCCGGCACGCTGTTCCCCCGGTCGTCGAAGAAGGCCGCGCGGGCGATCAACGCGGCCAGCGGCAACCGGCCCCTCGTCGTGCTGGCCAACCTGTCCGGCTTCGACGGCTCGCCGGAGTCGATGCGCAAGCTGCAACTGGAGTACGGCGCGGAGATCGGCCGGGCGATCGTGAACTTCCGCGGCCCGATCGTGTTCTGCGTGATCTCGCGCTATCACGGCGGCGCGTTCGTGGTGTTCTCCAAGGCGCTCAACCCGGCCATGACGGTGCTGGCGATCGAGGGCTCGTTCGCCTCGGTGCTCGGTGGCGCGCCGGCCGCCGCCGTGGTCTTCGCCGGCGAGGTCGCCGCGCGCACCGCCGCCGATCCCCGGGTACGCGAGCTGGAGAGCCGGGTCGGGGCCGCCACCGGCACCGAGCGCGCGACGCTCACCGGGGAGCTGGACGAGCTGCGGTCGTCGGTGCGGGCCGAGAAGCTGGGCGAGGTGGCCACCGAGTTCGACCGGGTGCACAGCATCCAGCGTGCCGTCGAGGTCGGTTCCGTGGACGCGGTGATCCGCGCCGCCGAGCTGCGGCCCCGGATCATCGAGGCGATCGAGGCGCGCCTGGGCTGACCCGGGACGCGTCGACGGCGGCGGACGGGCCACGGGGCCCGTCCGCCGCTTCGCGTGTGGCGGTGCTTGACCGGTGGTGACCCGCCGTGATGTGCTCACCACGTCAGCTTAATGGAAACGGTTGTCGTTTCCTGAAGTGGAGGAGACATGTCGCTCACCGTGCCGCCCGCCCTGCTCCGCGCCGCCGAGTCCGGCCCCGTCGACGAGGAGGCGTTCGTCGCCTGCGTCCGCGACTCCCTGCCGTACGCCTGGGAGACCGTCAGCCGGGTGGTCGCCGACCTGGCGGCGTCCGACGCCGACTTCACCGACAACGTCGTCCCGCCGCCGGGCGAGAGCGAGCGCGGGCAACTGCTGCGCGCGCTGGCCAGCGACGCGATCCGCGCCGGCCTGGAACGCCACTTCGGGGTGCGGCTGGCGTTCCAGAACTGTCACCGGCTGGCCGCGTTCCGGCCGTCCGCCGCCGGCTCCGAGGCGTACCGCCGGTTCACCTCCAGCCGGGGCCAACTGCTGAACCAGTCCCCGACGCTGCGCAACTGCTGAGCCACGCGGCGGGCCGGTGCGCCGGCCCGCCGCCGGCCCACGCCCCGGCGCGGTCGCGCCGGGTCAGCCGTGGCCGCGCACCAGGGGCAGGAACACCTCGTCCACGATCTCGACAAGCACCTCGTCGGGCACCGAGGGGATGCCGCGCATCGCGTACTCGGCGCGGAGCAGCATCATCGGCGCGGTCGCCACCCGGGGCCGGGCCGCCGCCGCCGGCGCCTCGCCCCGGGCCGCGGCCCGTTCCAGCATCCCGAGCCACGCGCGGTCCATGGTGTCCGCGCCGGACCGCTCCCGCATCAGGGTGAGCAGCTCCGGGTCGTCGGCCGCGGCGGCGAGCAGGCCGCGCAGGATCGTCCCGTGCGGCGAGGACCACGTCTCGTTGGCCCGCCGGAGCATCTCCAGCGCGTCGCCGCGCAACGTTCCGGTGTCCGGGTTCGGCATGGCGGCGTCGGACAGGTGGCGGTACGCCGCGATGCCCAACGCCGCCCGGTGCGGCCACCGGCGGTAGATGGCGTTCTTGTTGGTGCCGGCGCGGGCGGCGACCCGGTCCATCGTCATCCCCGAATATCCGGATTCGCGCAGCTCCGCCGCGGCGGCGTGCAGGATCGCCCGCTCCAGTTCCTCGCCCCGGCGCCTCGTGCCCATGCCTTGCAGGGTACTCGACGTACCCTGTAGGGTACGCGGCGTACCTTATGAACGGGGAGGAACGCGAGATGCGCGTCTTCGGCATGAACTACGACACCGGCTTCGTGAGCGCCGGGTCCACCACCCACGAACCCTTCGACCCGGACACCGTCCGGCGCGACCTGCGGGTCATCCGGGACGAGCTGCACTGCGACGCGGTGCGGATCACCGGCGGCGTCCAGGACCGGCTGGAGCTGACCGCGCGCCTGGCGGCCGAGACGGGGCTGGAGGTGTGGTACTGCCCGTTCACCAACGGCCTGGACCGCGCCGGGCTCATGGCGTTCCTGCTCGACGGCGCCGAACGGGCCGAACGGCTGCGGCGCGAGGGCGCCACGGTCGTCTACCTCACCGGCTCCGAGATCTCCATGTTCACCGAGGGCTTCCTGCCCGGCCGCGACCTGACCGAGCGCCTGGCGCTGTTCACCGATCCGATGCGGATGCGGGAGGCGGTCCCGGCCGCGCGGGCCGCGGTGCGCGACTTCTTCGCCGACGCGCTTCCCGCGGTGCGCGAGCGGTTCGGTGGCCCGGTCGGATACGCCTCGATCCCCCTCGAAGGCGTCGACTGGACGCCGTTCGACATCATCGCCAGCGACGCCGGCTACCGCGACGCCACGAACGCGGCGGCGTTTCCGCAGAGCCTCGCGGCGGCGGTGGGCCAGGGCAAGCCGTACGCCGCCACGGAGTTCGGCTGCTGCACGTATCGGGGTGCCGCCGACGTCGCGGGCGCGACCGAGCCGGTGACCTACGACGAGCACGGCCGGGCGGCGAAGCTCACCGCGACACTGGAGCGTGACGAGGAGGGCCAGGCCCGCTACCTCGTCGACCTGCTGCGCGACTACGAGGCGGGCGGGGTGGAGGCGGCGTTCGTCTACACGTTCGCGAACCGGCACCTGCCCACCACCGGGGACCCGGAGCACGACTACGACCTGGCGGCCCGGGGCATCGTGCGCGTGCTGCCGGACGGCTCGTGGACGCCCAAGGCCGCCTTCCACGCCCTCGCCGAGTACGGCCGCGCCCGCGCGTCGAACCGGCCCGCCGGCTAGGCGTCCGCCCCGACGGCGGGCCCGCGCCGTCGGGGCGGAACTGGCAGTGTGGACGGATGACGGACATCGACGCCCGCCGGCCCCACCCCTTCTACCAGGACGCCGACGGCGTCAACCGGCCACCCGGCCCGCGCAAGCACCCCGACTACGCCCGGTTCGCCGCCGGCTCTCCGGTGGTGCCGATCGTGCGCCGGGTCGGCGGCGAACCGGTTCCGGCGCTGCTGATCTGCCGGTACGCCGACGTGCGCGAGGTGCTGCGCCGACAGGACGTCTTCTCCCGGGCCGCCGCCGCGTACGCCGACGAGGTCGACGTGTCCGGCACCATGCTCGGCATGGACGGGGCCGAGCACGCCCGGGTGCGCGGCACCGTGAAGGACGCGTTCACCCGGCCGGCCGTCGACGGGCTGCGCGACACGGTCCGGGCCGCGGCGCAGGAGCGGCTCACCGCGATGGTGGGCCGGGGCGCTCCGGCGGACCTGGTCCGCGACTTCGCCGTCCCGTTCGCGCTGGACGTGATCTGTGACCTGCTCGGCCTGCCGCCGACGACCGGATGCGGTTCCGCCGGTGGGGCGACATGTTCCTCGGCGCCGGCGACCTGAGCCGCGTGGAGGCGGCCCGGTCCGCCGAGGAGATGGGCGGCTACCTGTGGGAGCAGCTCGAACAGCGACGCGGCCGACCCGGCGACGACCTGCTCGGCCGGATCGCGACCGCCGCCGCCGACCAGCCGGTGGACGTCCAGATCAAGCTGCCGATCTCACTCGTGGTGGGTGGCTGGGAGACCACGGCCAGCTCGATCGCCACGTTCGTCCACGTGCTCCAGACCGAGCCGTACGGGCCGGCCGGCACCGGCTGGGCGTACCTTGTCGCGCACCCCGAACGGCTGGACGGCGCGGTCGCCGAGCTGGAGCGGCTGCACTCCACCGCGAACGGCGACGAGATGCCGCGGCGGGTGATGGCGGACGTGACGCTGCCCAGCGGTGCCCGGCTGGCGGCGGGCGACATCGTGGTCCCCTCACACGACGCCGCCAACCGCGACCCGGCGGTGTTCCCGGACCCGGAGCGGATGGACTTCGACCGCCCGCCCACCCCGCACCTGTCCTTCGGGCACGGCGCGCACTACTGCATCGGGGCCCACCTGGGCGCGCTGGAGGTCCGCACCGCGCTCGCCCTGCTGCTGCGGGAGCTGCCCGGCCTGCGCCTCGCGGTGCCGCCGGACGAGGTGCCCTGGAAGCCGGGCCACGCCATCCTCGGCCCGGTCGAGCTGCCGGTCACCTGGTAGCCGGCCCGCCCGCGACGCCGCCGACCGGCTCGGGCGCACCCGGCCACACCGTGGTCACCGCGCCCGGCCGCTCGCGGTCGAGGTGCAGGCGCAGCAGCAGCCAGCCCAGCGACACGCCGCCGATGAACAGGTACGCGGCCGGCGTGCCGAACGTGTCCCAGCAGGTGTGCAACGTGACCGCCGCGGCGAAGGTCAGCAGGAACGCGGCGAGCCGGCGTCCGCCGGGCGCGGCGGCGAGGGCGAACAACGCGCCGGCCGTGAGCCCGGTCCAGGACAGGTGCGCGGCCGGCGCGGTGAGACCGCGGATCAGCAGTGTCTGCTCGACCGCGCCGAGGTTGCCCTGCGACCCGACGAGCGTGGTGAACGCGTAGCCCATCGTCTCCAGCGCGGCGAAACCGGCGCCGGAGGCCACGCCGATCACCAGCCCCTCCCCCGGCGACCGGTGCCGCCGCCACAGCAGCAGGACGCCGACCGGCACGACGAGCTTCGCGGACTCCTCGATCAGGCCGACGAGGACCATCGGCAGCACGCCGAGCCGGTGCAGCGTGTCGTACTCCAACCAGCCGGCCGCGACGACACCGATCACCCCGCCGAGGAACGCGGCGAGGCCGACGATCGCGCCCGGGACCCGCCAGCGGCCGGACCGGCCCTCGGCGAACGTGAGGAACGTGGCCGGCGCGATCGCGGCGCCGAGCACGATCAGCGCGGGTACGAAGTTGATGTTCCGGGTGCCGATCAGGGTCTCCAGCACCAACAGGAACAGTCCGACGCCGACCAGCAGGACCAGGAGCCACGCCCAGCGGCGTCCGAGATTCGCCATGCCGCCCACTATCGTCCCCGGCCCCGGGGAGCGCCAACCGCGGGCGGCGTTCGTCCGGCATCGTGGACGGTGAGACGCAACCGACACGCCTGACCCGACATCTGGTGTTGCCCGCCGGGCATCACCGCCATATATGGTGTCCCCGCAGCTGGTTCGGCCGCGCCTCACCGGCGCGGCCGAGGCAAGAGGGAACCCGGTGGAAGTCCGGGACTGCCCCGCAGCGGTGAGTGGGAACGACCGCCGTCATCAGCACTGGGCCACCGGCCTGGGAAGCGACGGCCAGTAGGCGACCTCGTGTCACGCCCGCGAGTCCGAAGACCTGCCAGCGCGCCGTGCGCTGCCGCGTGCGGCGGTCGACGGTCGCGCGGGACGACCGACGCCAGCAGCCGGGCCGGTCCTGCGTGCCGTGCCCGTTGGCGTTCTCCCGCCGGCCGAGACCATCGGTGACAGCGAGGGAGAGGTCATGACGGTCGTACGGGAGAGTCAGCGGTCCGGTGTTACCGGGCCGGAGCAGCGCCGACTGGCGATGCGGGTCCGCAAGCGGGACGGCGACACCGAGCCGGTCGACGTCAACCGGATCGTCCGGGCGGTCGAGCGCTGGGTCGCCGACCTGGACGAGGTCGATCCGCTGCGGGTCGCCACCCGGACCATCAGCGGGCTCTACGACGGGGCGAGCACCGCGGAGCTGGACCGGTTGTCGATCCAGACCGCGGCGGAGCTGATCGGCGAGGAGCCGCAATATTCCCGGTTGGCCGCCCGGTTGCTGGCCGCGTACGTGGACGAGGAGGTCCGCGGACAGCAGGTGACGCGCTTCAGCGAGTCGATCGGGTACGCCCACGGGCTGGGGCTGATCGGTGACGACACCGCCGCGTTCGTGGCCCGCCACGCCGGTGAGCTGGACGACGCCGTGGACCCGGCCGGTGACCTGCGGTTCGAGTACTTCGGACTGCGTACCGTGGCGGACCGTTACCTGCTGCGGCACCCGGAGTCGCGGCTGGTGGTGGAGACGCCGCAGTACTGGCTGCTGCGGGTGGCCTGCGGGCTGTCGCACACCCCGGCCGAGGCGGTCGGTCTGTACCGGCTGATGTCCAGCCTGGCCTACCTGCCCAGCTCCCCCACGCTGTTCAACTCGGGCACCCGGCACACCCAGATGTCGTCGTGCTTCCTGGTGGACTCGCCCCGCGACGAGCTGGACTCCATCTACGAGCGCTACCACCAGGTGGCGAAGCTGTCGAAGTTCTCCGGCGGCATCGGCATCTCCTGGTCGAGGGTGCGTGGCCGGGGCGCGCTGATCCGGGGCACGAACGGGCGGTCGAACGGCATCGTGCCGTTCCTCAAGACGCTCGACGCCGGGGTGGCGGCGGTGAACCAGGGCGGCCGGCGCAAGGGCGCGGCCTGCGTCTACCTGGAGCCGTGGCACCCGGACGTGGAGGAGTTCCTGGAGCTGCGGGACAACACCGGCGAGGAGTCCCGGCGGACCCACAACCTCAACCTCGCCAACTGGATACCGGACGAGTTCATGCGCCGGGTCGAGGCGGACGAGGACTGGTCGCTGATCGACCCGTCCGACGCGCCGGAACTGCCCGACCTGTACGGCGAGGCGTTCGACGCCGCGTACCGGGCGGCCGAGAAGAAGGCGGTCCGCACGGTCCGGGCCCGCGACCTGTACGGGCGGATGATGCGCACGCTCGCGCAGACCGGCAACGGGTGGATGACGTTCAAGGACGCCGCGAACCGGCTGTCCAACCAGACCGGCGAGCCGGGCAACGTGATCCACCTGTCCAACCTGTGCACCGAGATCCTGGAGGTCAACGACGACGCCGAGACCGCGGTGTGCAACCTCGGTTCGGTGCACCTCGGCGCACACGTCACCGCCGACGGGGTGGACTGGGAGAAGCTGCGGGCCACGGTGCGCACCGCGGTGGTGTTCCTGGACCGGGTGATCGACATCAACTACTACCCGGCCGCGCAGGCGGCGGCGTCGAACCCGCGCTGGCGGCCGGTCGGGCTGGGACTGATGGGCCTCCAGGACGCGTTGTTCACGCTGCGCCTGCCGTTCGACTCACCAGCGGCGCGGGAGCTGTCCACCCGGGCGCAGGAGGAGATCCTGCTGACCGCGTTGGAGACCTCCGCCGGGCTGGCCGAGCGGTTCGGACCGCATCCCGCGTACCGGCAGACCCGGGCCGCGAAGGGCGACCTGCACCCGGACCTGTGGGGCGCGACGCCGACCCAGGTCGACAGGTGGGCGGCGCTGCGGGCGCGGATCGCCGCGTCCGGGCTGCGCAACTCGCTGCTGGTGGCCATCGCGCCGACGGCCACCATCGCCTCGATCGCCGGCTGCTACGAGTGCGTCGAGCCGCAGGTGTCGAACCTGTTCAAGCGGGAGACCATGTCCGGTGAGTTCCTCCAGGTCAACACGTACCTGGTGCGGGAGCTGAAGGCCCGTGGGCTGTGGACGCCGCAGGTCCGCGACCGGATCAAGCGGGCCGAGGGCTCGGTGCAGGGCCTCACCGAGCTGCCCGCCGAGGTGCGGGCGCTGTTCCGGACCGCGTGGGAGCTGCCGCAGCGGGCGCTGATCGACCTGGCCGCCGCGCGGGCGCCCTACGTCGACCAGTCGCAGTCGCTGAACCTGTTCCTGAGCGCGCCGACCATCGGCAAGCTCTCCTCGATGTACCGGTACGCCTGGCGGGCCGGCCTGAAGACCACCTACTACCTGCGGTCGCGTCCGGCGACCCGGATCCAGCAGGCCACCGTGGCCCCGGTGCTCGCCCCGGTGCCCGCCCGCGACGACGAGGCGCTCGCCTGCTCCCTGGAGAACCCCGAGAGCTGCGAGGCCTGCCAGTGACCACGATGCCCGAGACCCGCCCGATGCTGCTCGACCCGGGCATGGACCTGACCCTGCGGCCGATGCGCTACCCGCACTTCTTCGACCGGTTCCGCGACGCCATCCGCAACACCTGGACCGTCGAGGAGGTGGACCTGCACGCCGACCTGGCCGACCTGGAGCGGCTCTCGCCGGCCGAGCGGCACCTGGTGTCCCGGCTGGTCGCGTTCTTCGCCACCGGCGACACCATCGTCGCCAACAACCTGGTGCTCAACCTCTACCAGCACGTCAACTCACCGGAGGGGCGGCTCTACCTGTCCCGCCAGTTGTTCGAGGAGGCGGTGCACGTCCAGTTCTACCTGAACCTGCTGGACACGTACGTGCCGGACGAACGGGAGCGGTTCGCCGCGTTCGCGGCGGTGGAGAACATCCCGTCGATCGCCCGCAAGGCGGAGTTCTGCTTCCGCTGGATCGACTCGATCCACGAGCTGCGGGAGCTGCGCACCCGCTCCGACCGGCGGGCGTTCCTGCTCAACCTCGTCTGCTTCGCCGCGTGCATCGAGGGGCTGTTCTTCTACGGCGCGTTCGCCTACGTCTACTTCCTGCGGTCCCGAGGGCTGCTCAACGGGTTGGCCTCCGGCACCAACTGGGTGTTCCGGGACGAGTCGATGCACATGGCGTTCGCGTTCGACGTGGTGGAGACCGTCCGCGCCGAGGAGCCGGAGCTGTTCGACGCCGAGCTGGAACGGCAGGTCCGGGACATGCTCGCCGAGGCGGTGGAGTGCGAGGCGCAGTTCGCCGAGGACCTGCTCGACCAGGGCGTCTCCGGGATGTCGCCGGCCGACATGCGGCAGTACCTGCAACACGTGGCGGACCGGCGGCTGGCGGCGCTGGGCCTCGCGCCGATGTACGGCAGCGGCAACCCGTTCGCGTTCATGGAGTTGCAGGACGTGCAGGAGCTGTCGAACTTCTTCGAGCGGCGGGTGTCGGCGTACCAGGTCGGGGTGACCGGCAGCGTCACGTTCGACGACGACTTCTGACCCCGCGTCCCCGTCCCGGCCGCCCGCTGCGGCCGGGACGGGACCGTGCCCGGATACGCGCATGCGCGTATCGCCCGCGGCGCCCCCGATCCGCACAGTTGTCTGCGCCGATCCCCACCCGGGCGTCGGCGGACGAGGGGGGAACCGCACCATGAAACGGATACGTCGACGGCTGCGGCCGTTGCTGGCGGCGGCACTGGCCACGGTGGTCGGGGTGGCGTTCGCCGCCGCGCTGCCGGCCGCGCCGGCCGCAGCGAGTTACGGCTCCACGGTCACCGTCACGGCGAACGAGATGCACACCACCGAGTGCCTGGACCGGGTCTGGCTGGTCGTCTGCGACCCGCCGGAGCTGTTCGGCGTCGCGATCATCACGCAGGACGACGGCCAGCAGCAACGCTGTGAGATGGCCCTGCCGGCGGCCGCCGGCACGGACATCGTCGGCGACCGCACGGTCTGCTCCGGGCGGTCGGTCACCGGCAACTTCCGGGTCACCTTCGAGCTGTGGGAGGACGACTCCGCCGAGGGCGGCAGCCGTGAGCAGGCCGACCTCAACCCGGGCACGGCGAAGGACTGGGCCACCACGAACCTGCTCGGCGGCCGGGCCGGGGTGTCCCGGTGGACCACCAGCGGCGGGCCGTCCCGGGCGATCTTCACGGTGACGGTCGCGGCCCGACCGACGAGCATCGCCATCTCGTCGCCGCCGCCGACCGGCACGCCGCGCGAGTTCGACCCTCGGCTCGGCGAGCGGCTGATGATCAGCGGATCGCTGTCGGTGCCGTCGGCGCTGCGGTTCACCGTCACCTCGCAGGCGACCGGGGCGTCGATCGTGCTGGCCGAGGCGCCGTTCTACGGCGGCGCGTTCAACGTCGACTGGGACGGCCGCTGGTCCGACGGGTCGTACGCGGCCGTGGGCGGGTACACGATCACGGTGGTCGACCCGGTCGACGCCGGCTCGGCCCGGACCACCCAGGCCCGGGTCATCCAGCGGGTCGGGCTGGCGTTCACCGGCATGACCAGCCAGCCGGCCACGAACTGGCAGTACCGCAGCGGCCCGATCGTGGTGAGCGCGGTGGCGACGGCCGCCGGCACGTTCCGGATGCGGGTGACGCGCGGCGGCGTCGAGGTGTTCCGCAGCGCCGACCAGCGCCGCGCCGCCGGCCCGATCTCGTTCTCCTGGACCGGCCGGCACGCCGACGGCTCCTGGGCCACGCCCGGCAGCTACGTGTTCACGCTGGAGGGCACCGCCGACGACGGGCGGGCGTTCCCGGCCGCCTCGCGTACCGTGCCGGTCAGCGACCCGCCGCCCGGCCTGGAGGTGTACGCGCTGGCCGAGCCGGGCGTCCCGGCGGTCAACCCGCAGGCGGTGCCCGGCACGTCGATCCGCGCCAAGGTGGTCGCCACCGACCACACCGCCCGGCCGGCGGCCCGGATCACCGTGGAGATGAGCCCGGCCGGCTGGATCGGACGCCCGGTGACGCTCGCGCCCCGCGTGGTGAAGACCTGCGAGCAGACCGACGAGTGCCAGGCGGTGATCCCGGCGGACATCCTGGCCGGCGCGGCGGTCGCCTACCGGGTGACCGCCAGCGAGGCGGACGGGGTGCCGGAGATGCGCACCGCGACGGCGGACTGGCGGATCACCGACCTGAACCCGCCTGCGCCGTCGCAGACGCCGGAGGTGACCCTGGTCCCGCTGTGGCGGGCCAGCGTGCCGGCGGTGGTGGACGGGACCGGACGGGTGAACACCCGACCGCTGAACCAGACCATCGACGTGGCGTACGCGCCGGGCAGCGGCTACGACACCACCACGCTGGACGGCGCGCGGCAGTTCGGCAACGCGGTGGACGACAACGCGTGGCAACTGCTGGGCATCCGGTCGCGGGTGTTCCCCAGCTCGATCGGCACGCACTGGTCCCAGGTGGGGATCTGGGTGCAGAACGTGCCGGTCGAGGTGACGGTCAGCCCGGACGGCGACGCGTTGTGCCGGCGCGGCGCGTTCAGCCCGGTCAGCTTCGCCGAGACCAACGGCGTGCTGCACACCGTCAACTGCCGGGACAACGCCTCCGGCTCGGTGTTCAGCGCCGACTCGCCGATCGTGGGCTGGCACGAGCTGCACCACAGCGCCTACCACGAGGGCGACGAGTACTGCTGCGACGGCGGCTACTGGTACGGCGAGGGGAAGAACACCTACCACTCGTTGACGGACTGCCGGCGGAACGGGTCGGACGCGGGAACCTGCAACGAGATCACCGACGGCGTGTCCCCGACCGGCTGGTGGCGCAGCGACGGCCCGATGGGAGACGTCATGATCGACAACTCGGTCGAGCGGGCCGACGACATCCGGGCCGCCGAGGCGACCTTCGCACGATGCGGGAGAGGGCAATGCTGAACCGACGTCTCCGTACCCTGGTGGTGGCCGCGCTGGCGCTGCCGTTCCTGGGCGCCGTGGCGGTCGCCTCGCAGGCCGCGCCGACGGCGGCCGGCGCGGCGCCGGTGGTGCCGGCGCCGACCGTCGACCCGGCGAACCCGACCACCGGCGCCCACCTGCGGCTCGGGCTGCGCGTGTCGGCGCGGGCCGCCGCGCCGACCCTGCTGGAGATCGACCGGGGCTTCCCCTCGTCGCTGCGCGACTCCGGCGGGCCGTTCCAGCTCGTGGTGCGCGACGCCGCCGGGGCGGTGCTGGACACGCTGGCGCTCGACGACCCGCTCGCGGTCCGGGTGTACGACAGCAAGCGCAACGCGCACGACACACCCCGGGTCAAGGAGGCGGACGTGGTGGTGGACCTGCCGGTCGCCGACACCGCGGCCGTGGTGGACGTGATCCTGGCCGACCGGCGGGTCGGCCAGGTCGAGATCGGGTCGCTGATCCGGGCCTGCCAGGGCGCGCCGCTGCCCTGCGCCACCATCTAGGACCGCCGGCCGGGCACCTCCAGGATGCCGAGTTCGACCGCCTTCATGACGGTGGCCACCGGCCCGGAGGTGCCCAGCTTGCGGTGCACGTGTTCCAGGTGCTTGCGGACCGTGCCGGCGGCCAGGCCCAACCGGCGCGCGGTGGCCGGCACGGTCAGCCCGTCGGCGATGCCGCGCAGCACCTCCACCTCCCGCCCGGTGAGCGTCGCACCGCCGGGAAGGGCGACGCCGGCCGGCAGGCAGGCCCGCCGGTGCACCGGGATCAGCGCCGGTTGCAGGCGGGTGAGCAGGTCCATCTCGCGCGCGTCGAAGGCGCGGTCGCGGTTGAACTGGTACCAGCGCAGCACCGGGGTGGGCGCGACCACCAGGGTGACGGTGTGCGCGCCGATGCCACGCGGGGCGAGCACCTCGCGGTAGAGCGCGTGCTGCCGCCACTGCCGCTCCGACAGCACGTCGGTCACCTGCGCCGGCGCCCCCGGGTACCGGTGCGAGCGGCGGACTGTCGGCGCGAACAGCGGATGGTCGGTCACCTGGTGGTGCATCCGGTGAACCAGCGCCCGGTCCACCGGCCGGTCGGCGGCGAGGTCGGGTAGGCGCAGCGTGGCCAGGTCGAGTTCGGCGTAGGTGGACAGCTCGCTGTCGAGCCGGCGGGCGACGGCGGCCAGCACGGTGTCGACGAGCTCGGCGCCGCGCAGCGCCCCGATCCCGGTCGCCATCTCGCGTATCCACGCCTGGTCCGCCGCGGCGGTGGGAAGCGTCACGAGCGGCACCCTAGGAGCCAGCCTGGGATTCCCACGTCGCCAACCCGACACCCGTCACCTTCCCAACAGCAAAGGAGGGGCCCCGCTTGACGCATTCTGCATCAGCGGGGCCCCGGTCAACACCTGCCTACTTGAGGAAGCGGTCGAGCGCCGCCTCCATGGTGCCGCTGTCCGGCGCCGCGTACGACCTCATCGTCACCTTGTTGTAGGAGATGAAGCTCGGGCAGCGGGCGGCCGGCGCGGTCACGGTGCCGCCGTCGCCGATCTTCTCGCCGGTCTTCGCCGCGTGGAACGTCAGCGTGTACCGGGAGGAGATGTAGTCGACCGTGACGGCCTTGCCGTCGCTGGCCTTGTACTGGCACTTCTTCGGCGTGCCCTCGCTGCCGTCGACCATCTTGAGGCAGCCGATCACCGACACGGTGGCGAAGTCCGCCGACTTGGCGTAGTACGGCTTCTCCGAGCTGAAGGACTTCTGCGACCAGTACGACGGCCGGTCCGGGGAGTTCGAGAAGACGTACGCCTTCGCGTTCGCCGGGGTGGTGTACGGGGCGGCGTTGAGGATCGCCCCGCCGTCGCAGACCGCGGACATCTCGCTGGAGTAGCGGGCGGTCAGCGCGTCGTTGTTGGACGGCTCGTCCGGCCCGGTCGACTCCGGCCCGGACTGGCTCGGGACGGGCGTCGAGGCGCCGGGCCCGGGAGTCGCGCTGCCGGACGCGATCGGCGTCGGGTCGTCCTTGTCGTCCCCACCGAACGCGACGTAGGCGAGCCCACCGCCGCAGCACAGCAGCGTGAGCGTCACCGCGCCGGCGGCGAGGCCGACGATCAGCCCCTTCTTCGACTTGGCCGGCGGCGGGACCGGCGCGAACGGCGCCGGCGGGGGATAGCCGGGCTGCCCCTGGTACGGCGCACCCGGCTGGGCGCCGAACGGCGCACCGGAGGCCGGCTGCGTGCCGTAGGGCGCGCCGGACGCGGGCGGCGTGCCGTACGGGGCACCCGACGCCGGCTGCTGGCCGTAGGGCGCGCCGGAGGCCGGCTGTTGCCCGTAGGGCGCGTTGGGGTCGGGCTGGTTGCCCCACGCTCCGGCGTTCGGGTCCGGATAACCTCCGTAGGGAGGGTGATTGTCACTCATCTGAGGTTCTTCCACCTGTCGTCCGTGGTTCCGGCGATCAACCACCCCGCAGCGTAATGACGGGTGCAAATCCGCGATCACCGAAGTTCGATTGGTCTTCACCACCGGTGCCGGGTCGATTCCGGTGCGTGCCCGGCGCGGCGCGCGGCCCGCCCGGCGATCGCACCCCAGCAGGCTGGATCCGTTGCGGCACAACGGATGTCGGCATCGGGACCGGTCACCGGAGGTATACGAAAATGTGACACACGCTACATCGGTAAAGCGCTCAGTGTGGGACGGGCACCGTGTCCCGGGCCAGCGCCAGCGCGCCGTACAACGCCGAGTCGTCGGCGAAGCGGGAACGCACCACGTCGGGCGGGTGCGGCAGCGCCTCGGTCAGCCGGTCGACGAGCATCCGCCGGATCACCGCGCTGCGCGTCACGCCGCCGACCAACACGATCCGCTGCGGGTCGAGCAGCAGGCAGCAGGTCACCAGCGTCCGGGCCGCCTCGTCGACGCGGGCGGCCAGCGCGTCGCGCGCCGCGCCCGGCGCCTCGGCGGCGGCGGTGAGGCCGGCCGCTCCGTCCGGCACGCCGAGGTCGGCGGCGAGCCGGTCCAGCGCCCGGCCTGAGAAGTCCAGCTCCAGCATCGTCCCCGGCCAGGGCGCGCCGGCCACCGCGTACCCGATCTCGCCGGCCGCGCCGCGATGGCCCGGCAGCACCGCGCCGCCGACCGTCACGGCCGCCGCGACCCCGGTGCCGATGCCCACCACCAGCCCGGGGTCGACGCCACGCAGCGCGCCCAGCCGCAGCTCGGCCAGCGCGGCGGCGTTCAGGTCGTTGTCCACCGCGACCCGGGGCACGTCCAGCGCGTCGCGGACCGCGTCGGCCAGCCGCAGCCGTTCCCAGCCGGGCACGTTGGGCGCCAGGTCGATGCCGTCCGGACGTACCACGCCGGGCGACGCCACGCCCGCGGCGGCGAGCGGGCCGCCGACCTCGCCGACCAGGTCACCGGCGAGCTTCAGCGCCCGGGACAGCGCCTGCGGCGCGCCCTGCTCGGCGTGTGTGGGCACCCGCCGGTGGGCCAGCAGCCGGCCGTCGGCGTCGGACACCCCGACCGCCATCTTCGTGCCGCCGAAGTCGATGCCGAGCAGCAGCCCCGGGCCGCCCGTGCCGGTGGCGGACGGGTCGGACAGCCGCACGGTCACCGCGCCCCCAGCTCGGCGGCCACGGCGTCCAGCAGGTCGTCCGCCTGGCGCAGCAACCCCCGTACCGCGCTCAGCCGGTCGGCGACCGGGTCGAGCGCGGCGGAGAGCACCCCCACCTGGGTACGGACCGCGCGGGCGCCCGGCCCGTCGGCCTGCGCCCGCTGGAGCACCAGCTCCGGCCGGACCGCGGCGGCGATGAGGTCGGCGACCGCCGCGTCGTCGAGCGCGCCGGTGATCCCGTCGGCGGCGGCGCGGACACCGTCCGGGGTCCAGGTGTCCGGCCCGCCGTCGCGCACCAGCCGGCCGACGAGCGAGTGCGCGGCCCGGAACGGCACGCCGTGGCGGGTCAACGCGTCCGCCGCCGCGGTGGTGGTCGCGCCGGAGGCGACGATCTCCTCCCGGCTGGGCGGGCTCAGCGGCGCGATCTCGGCGAGGAAACCGCCGACCAGCGTGAAGAACCGCTCGGCCCGGTCGTTGCTCTCCCAGAGCCGCACCTGCACGTCGGTGGTCGCGTTGTTGGAGTCCTCCCACCAGGCGGCGCCCACGTTGTTGAGCACCGACGCGGCGTCCGCCGCGGCCTGCCCGGCGTACGAGACGAGGTGCTCCAGCACCACCGGGTTGCGCTTCTGCGGCATGATGCTGCTGCCCTGGGTGAAGTCCCCCGGCGTGGTGACCCACTGCCAGCTCAGCCAGTCCATCAGCGTCCGGGCCAGCCGGGCGCCGGTGGCCAGCGCCCGCGCGTTGAGCGTGCCGACGCGGACCAGGTGGTCGGCGCCGGCCACCGCCTCGTACGAGTTGGTGACCAGGCCGGCGAAGCCGAGCAGCTCGGCCACCCGGGCCGGGTCGATGTCCAGGTCGGTGCCGGCGAACGCGCAGGAGCCCAGCGGCGAGACGTTGAGCTGGTCGATCACGTCGGCGTACGCGGCGGCCTGGTTGACCAGCGCCTCGGCGTAGCCGGCCAGCGCGTGCCCGATGGTGGTGGGCTGGGCCGGCCGGCGGTGGGTGTAGCCGGTGATGACCACGTCGGCGTACCGGTCGGCCTGGGCCAGCGCGGTGCGGCCGGTGTCCAGCACCCGCTGGAGCACCTCGACGAGCTGGTCGCGCAGCAGCATCCGGAACACGCCGGCGTCCAGGTCGTTGCGGCTGCGGGCGAGCTGCACGTCCAGTTCGGAGGTGGGAATGCCGCACGCCGCGGCGAGGCGCTTCTCCAACAGGTAGTAGGTGTCCTCGAAGCTGCCGTCGTACGCCGGCAGGGCGGTGGGGTCGGCGCGCAGCTCGGCCAGGCCGCGCAGCAGCCGGGCCCCGCGGTCGGCGGGGATCAGCCGCTGCTCGGTCAGCATCACCACGTGCGCCTGGCTGGCGCGCACCATGGCCGGGTAGAGGTGACCGACGTGGTGGTCGTAGGTCGGGGCCAGGTGGTGGCGCTGGTAGGTGGTCAGCGTGCTCATCGGGTTTCCTTCCGGTTCGCGGTCAGGCCGAGCAGCCGCTCGGCGTTCCCGGCGAAGATCGCGCGCAGGTGGTCCTCGGGCAGGCCCAGCTCGTGGCAGACGCGGAGCTGGTCGTCGAGGTAGCGGGTGACGTAGCCGCGTGGGAACCAGGACGAGTCGCTGCCGTAGACGATGCGGTGCGGGCCGATCGTCTCGTAGGCGCGGCGGAACAGGTCCTCCAGCGTGAGCCGGTACGGCATCCATCGCACCCACTGGTTCGAGCCGGACGTGTCGATGGAGATGTTGGGGCAGCCCCAGGCCGCGAAGAACAGCTCCTGCACGTGCTGGACGCCGAAGTGCGGCACCACCACGTTCAGCTCGGGGAACCGGCGGGCCATCCGGACCAGCTCGTCCGGGCCGCCGTACCGGCCGACGGGCAGGCCGCCGGCGCTGCCGTAGTGACCGATGTGCATCAGCACCGGCACGCCGAGACGCTGGGCGGTGGCCCAGAGCGGATCGAGGTCGGCGTGGTCGAGCGGGCCGCGCAGCAGCGGCGCGAACAGCTTCAGCCCGCGCAGCCCCCGCTCGGTGACCGCACGCTCCAGCTCGGCCGCCGCGGCTGCGCCGTAGGGGTCGTGGTGGGCGAGGCCGAGCAGCAGGTCGGGGTGGCGGTCGACCACGTCGGCGAGCGCGTCGTTGCCGCCGCCGGTGACGAAGACGGCCCGGCGCACCCGCACCGCGCGCAGTTCCTCGGCCCACCGGTCCGCCTCGTCCTGCCAGCGTTCGGCGGGCGGCTCCGGGTCGGGGAAGCTCCAGGCCCGACGCCACTGCCGGGCGTACGGGGCGGACCCGGCGGCCCGCACCTCGCGTTCGTGCGGGCCGCCCGGGTGCATTCCGGCCGCGTCCTCGCAGGCGTGGACCGTCTCGTCGGCGCCGATGCGGAAGTGCAGGTGGAAGTCGACGACGTCCAGTCCCCGGTCGACGGTCATGCGTCCCCCTCGGGCAGCGGGTCGGCGGTGGGCGGGGCCGGCAGCGGGGCGGCCACCCAGGCGGCCACGATCTCGCGCAGCCGCGCGCCGGCCGTGGCGCGCACCGTCCGGCCGGCCTGCTCGGTGGCCCGCGACACGTGCCCGGACCAGCCCTGCCACGGGTCGGGTCGCGACTCGACGAGCACGTACGGGTGGGTCACCGGCAGCTTCGGGCGCGGCGGCAGGTCGGTGGCGGCGTCCAGGCGTACCGTGTGCGGCGCGAAGCCGAGCACGCCGGACGTCTCGTACGCGCCGCCGTGCCCGCGGGCGACCACGTCGCCGTAGAGCGCGCCGGTCTCCGCCGGGGTGACCAGTTGGAACCAGTTGACCAGCAGCAGGCTGGCGGTGCGCCGCCCGGAGACCCACTCCATGGCGGCCCGCACGGTGGACATGTTGGCGTCGTGGCCGTTGACCACCAGCAGCCGGGGGAAACCGGCCGCCACGATGCCCTCGATCACGTCGGCGAGGTAGCCGACCGCGATCTCCGGCCGGATCGCCACCGTGCCGGGCCAGGGGCGGGTCTGGCCGGGGCAGGCCGCGTACGCGACCGGCGGGAACAGCACGCCGCGCGGGCCGGGCCCGGGCGCGGCGCTCTCGGCGGCGAAGCCCTCGGCGAGGATGAGGTCGGCGCCGAGCGGCAGGTGCGGCCCGTGCCACTCGACGGCGCCGACCGGCAGCACCGCGAAGTCCGCCGCCGCGACGACGTCGGCCAGTTCGCCGCCGGGGATCTCGGCGGCGGGCAGCAGCCCACCGCCGGCCGGCCAGCGGTTCGTCACGCCGTCCACTTCGCCGCCTCCTTCGCGGCCCGGCCGCCGTTCTGCAGGCGGCCGGAGACCACCATCACCACGAAGATCAACACAACCTGGAGCATGCCGTACGCGGCGGCGGTGCCGACCTCGAACGAGTACATCCGGTTGTTGATCTCCACGGAGATCGGCGCGGTCTCCGAGGTGTAGATGAGCACCGAGGCGACGAACTCGCCGACGCCGTTGACGAACGCGAGCAGCGCGCCGGCCAGCACGCCCGGCAGCATCAGCCGCAGCGTGACCGTGCCGAACGCCCGCGCCCAGGACGCGCCGAGGTTGCGGGCGGCCTCCTCCAGCGACGGGTCGAGCTGGGCCAGCGTGGCCGAGCTGGACCGGAACACCAGCGGCAGGAACCGCACGAAGTACGCCAGCGGCATGATCCAGAACGTGCCGATCAGCACCTGACCGAAACTGAACGCGTTGCCGGTGCTGAACGCCGAGATCAGGTTGATCGCCACCACCGTGCCGGGCAGCGCCCAGGCCAGCATGACCGCGACGTCGAGCAGGCCACGCCCGCGGAAGTCGAGCCGGCGCACCGCGTACGCGATGAGCACGCCGACCACGACGCAGCCGACGGTGGCCAGCAGGCTCATCTGGAGCGAGTTGACGATCGGCCGGTACGCGTCCGGGTCGGAGAAGATGGTGACGAAGTTCTGCGTGGTGTAGCCGGACGGGATCACCTCGGTGGTCCACGTCCCGTCCTCGGAGAACGCCACCAGCGCGATGGTCGCCACCGGGGCGAGCAGCACCACCACGGCGAGCAGCGAGGCGGCCAGCGCCAGCCAGCGGGCGAACGGGTTGGTCAGCTCGCGGCGGTGGCTGGCCACGCCCTTGGACTGCGAGCGGTAGCTACGCCGCCCCTCGTACCAGCGCATGCCGAGCAGGAACAGCACCGACACCACCGCCAGCACCGACGCGTAGGTCGAGGCCATCGGCAGGTCGCCGTTGGTGCGGTTGATGTAGATCTGCATGGTCATCGTGCGGTCCACCCCGAACAGCAGCGGAGCGGTGTACGACGCCAGCGACGTCATGAAGACCAGCAGCGAGGCGGAGACCAGCGCCGGGGTGAGCATCGGCAGCAGCACGGTCCGCCACACCCGCACCCGGCCGGCGCCCAGGTTGTAGGCGGCCTCCTCCACCGACGGGTCCATGCCCATCAACGCGGCGGACGTGGCCAGGTAGAAGAACGGGTACATGGTGAACGTGTGCACCACCAGCACGCCGGCGATGCCGCTGAACGGCAGCACCGGGTTCTCGGTGCCGAGGAGCTGTTGCAGCGCCCGGGGCAGGATGCCGGTCTCGCTGTAGAGGAGCTGGAACGAGATCGCCCCGATCAGCGGCGGCAGCGCCGCCGGCACCAGGATGATCGCCTCGATGAGCCGGCGGCCGGGGAACGAGAACCGCTTCAGCAGGAACGCCATGGCCACGCCGACGACGCCGCAGAGGAACACGCTCGCGGCGGAGATCATCAGTGAGGTGAGCAGCGCGGAGCGGGCCACGCCGTCGCCGGTGAGGAAGCTGGCCCAGTTCTCCGGGCCGTCCACGCCGACGCTCTCGCCGAACGTGGCGAGCATCGGCTGCACCACGTAACCGAAGAGGACCAGCGCCAGCGGGAACACCAGCAGGTACGGGAACCAGCGCGAGTTGGCGTTGAGCTGCGGGCGGCGGGACCGCCGACCCGGCGGGGTGGGGTCCTCGGTGATCGGCGGGACGGTGGCCGCGCTCGGGGTCGCGGGGATGGTGCTCACCGCGTCACCTCCGTTCGCGACCGCGGGGCTCGCAGAACCGGCTCACGTCTCGCGCTCACGCCCCCACCACCCACATCCGCTCCGGCGGCAGACGCAGTCCGACCTGGTCGCCCACGGCCAGCCCGGCCGGGACGTCGATCGCGGCCACCTGCACCGGCTCGCCGGCCACGTCGACCAGCAGGTTGGTGGCCATGCCGGTGAACTCCAGCTCGGTGACCCGGCCGGGCAGCGCGCCCTCGTCGGTGGCCGCCCCGAGCGTGATGTGCTCGGGCCGCACGCTGACCAGCGCGGTGCCGCCCTCGCGGAGTCCGTGGTCGACCGGCGCGGCGACCGGGACCTCCCAGCCGCCGGGCAGCGCCACCGTCACCCGTTCCGGGCCGGCGGTCACCACCGGCAGGCTGAGCACGTTGCTGCGGCCGATGAACCGGGCCACGAACGAGGTGGCCGGCCGGTGGTAGATCTCCTGCGGCGTGCCGACCTGCCGGACCCGGCCGGACTCCATCACGGCGATCCGGTCGGACATGGCCATCGCCTCGGCCTGGTCGTGGGTGACGTAGAGCGCGGTGGTGCCGGACTCCTTCTGGATCCGACGGATCTCGACCCGGGTCTCCTCGCGCAACTTGGCGTCGAGGTTGGACAGCGGCTCGTCGAGCAGCAGCGTACGCGGCCGGATCACCAGCGCCCGGGCCAGCGCGACGCGCTGCTGCTGGCCGCCGGAGAGCTGGTCGATGCGGCGGTCGCCGTACCCGGCGAGGTGGACCTGCCCGAGCGCCTCGTCGATGCGGCGCTTCGCCTCGGCCCGGCCGACCTTACGGATCTTCAGGCCGTACGCGACGTTCTGGGCGACGCTCAGGTGCGGGAAGAGCGCGTAGTTCTGGAACACCATGCCGGTGTCGCGCTTGTTCGGCGGCCGGTTGGTGACGTCCTCGCTGCCGAACCGGATCCGGCCCGAGCTGGGAAAGTAGAAGCCGGCGACCATGCGCAGGGTGGTGGTCTTGCCGCACCCGCTCGGGCCGAGCAGGGTGAAGAACTCCCCCGCGCCGATGCGGAGGTCGACGTCGTCGACCGCCGCCGTGTCGCCGGCACGCGGGAAGCGCTTGCTCACCGACTCCAGCGTGACATCGATCATGATGTCTCTCCTTGCGTCCGGTAACCGGCTCGGACCGGTGACGGGGTGGGTGGTGCGGAACGGCGACGGCGGGACGCCGGGTGCGCGCGGCACCCGGCGTCCCGGCCGGTCAGCCCTTGTTCTTGATCTGGCTGTTCCAGTGGTTGATCCACTCGGTCTCGTTCTTGCCGATCACGTCCCAGTCGACGTCCAGCGGCTTGAGGTTGAGCTGGGCCAGCCACTCCGGCTTCTCCGCGATGTCCACGGCCGGGATCTGGTAGTAGTCCTTGGCCAGCTCGGCGCGGAGCGAGTCGTCGAAGAGGAACTCCAGGAACTTCTGCGCGCCCTCGCTGTTGCCGCCCTTGACCTGGGCCAGGCCGTCGACCAGCACCGGGGCGCCGGAGGCCGGCATCACGTAGCCGAACGGCATGTTGGCCTGGTTGGCCTGGAGCAGGATGTCCTGGAGGTTCCAGGCGCTCAGCGTGCCCTGCTGGCGGGACAGCTTCAGGTAGAGGTCGGTGGGGTTGGCGGCGTACGCGCCGGTGTTGGCGTCGAGCTTCTTCAGCCAGTCGTAGCCGGGCTGCGGGTTGCTGCCGTCCGGCGACTGCCGCACGATCATCGAGGCGTAGATCGACCGCATGGTGCCGGACGCGGCCACGTCCCGGATGATGATCTTGTCCTTGAACTCCGGCTTCAGCAGGTCGTCCCAGTCCTTCGGGGCCTGCTCCGGGGTGAGCGCCTTGTTGTTGTACATGATGACCTCGGGCAGCAGGATCTCGCCGAACCACCGGCCCTGCGGGTCCTTGTACTTCTCGTCCATCTTGTCGGCGAACGACGGCTTCCAGCTCGTGAGCAGGTCCTCGGACGCGCCCGACGCGAGACCCTGCTGGGTGCCGCCCCACCAGACGTCGGCCTGCGGGTTGGCCTTCTCCGCCCGGACCCGCTCCAGGATCTCCTGGGCGCCCAGGTTGAGCACCTCGACCTTGCCCTTGTACTCGGGGTACTTGGCGGTGAACTTGTCGACGACGAAGGTGGTGACCTTCTTGTCGCGGGCCGTGTAGATCGTCAGCTTCTCGGCCTCGCCGGAGCCGGAGCCGGAGTCACCGGAGCCGCCGCCGCAGGCGGTGCCGGCGGCAAGGACGGTGGCGAGCGCACCGGCGAGCAGGAGTCGACGTCTCATGGGGTACCTCCGAGGGGTGTTGTGGGGGATGGAGCGGTCAGGGAGCGGGTAGCAGGGTGGACAGGCCGGACGCGGCGGCCGAGAGCGCGTAGCTGACCGCGCCGTGCAGCACCGCCTGGTCACCGAGGACCGCGCGGCGGACCTCGGTCGGGCTGGGCGCGCCGGCGGACACCAGCGCCTGGAGCCGGTCCACGGCGGCGTCGTCGAGGTCGGCCGCGGCGCCGCTGAGCAGCACCCGACCCGGGTCGATCACGCAGGCGCAGGAGACGATGAGCCGGGCCCAGGCGGCGAGCACCTCGGCGAGGTACGCGCCGGCCCGCTCGTCGGTGGCGGCCAGCTCGACGAGCGCCCGTACCGGCGCGGCCGGCCGTCGGCCCGGGGCCAGGGCCACCACCCGCTCGGCGATGGCGCCGGCGGACCAGCGGGCCTCGAACGGGCCGATGCCGTCGTGCCCCCGGTCGGCCGGGTCGAGCGGCAGGAAGCCGACCTCGCCGGCCGCGCCGCCGGAGCCGCGTCGGACCTGCCCGTCCAGCACCAGCCCGGCGCCGATACCGTCGGCGACGTGCAGCAGGAGCAGGTCGGCGACGTCCGTCCCGGCGCCGGCCGCGTGCTCACCGGCGGCCATCAGGTTCACGTCGTTGTCGACCACCACCGGCACGCCGAGCCGCCGCTGCACCGACTCCCCCACCGGGCGCGCCTCGACCAGCCCCACCGAGGGGGCGAGCCGGACCGCGCCGCCGGTGGAGACGCCGGGCGCGGCGATGGCCACGCCCCGCAGCGCGGGCAGCCCGTCGCCGGCCAGTTCCGGCACGGCGGTGCAGATCAGGTCGACGATGTCGCCGGTACGCCGCACGGTGCGGTGGGCGATGACGGCGCCGTCGCTGTCGGCGATCTCGCAGCTGATCCGAGCCGGTTCCAACGCGACTGCGGCGACCAGCTCGGCACGGGGGTTGAACTCGAGGATGGCCCGGGGGCGGCCGGCGCGGGAGGCGCCGGGGCCGCGCTCGATCAGGTAGCCCTCGGCAATCAGGTCCCGGACCAGCGGGGTGAGCGTGGCGGGGCTCAGCCCGGTCAGCTCGGTCAGCTCGGCACGGGACAGCACCCGGGCGGAACGGGCGGCGGAGATCACGCTGCTGCGCTTGATCTCCTTCGACCGCTCCCGGCTCACCGGGCTCGTCGGTGGGGTCACCACGTCTGTCACACTTCCTTCCTACGGCGAACGAACTATTGCGTCAAGTCACGATCTGGTCTCGCGGGCTCGGCACCCCGGCGCGCGAACTGGACAAATGGCAGTGATGGGCACGTCCGGACGGGCCCGGTTCCGCCGATGCCACCACCTCGGCACCCACGATCAACCCGCCTTTAGTTCGAATCACGAAGAAATGCCGTCGCGCCCTTCTCCTGAGCGCCGTGATGACCCTGCCACTGAGGACAGTCACCCGTCCGGCCGGGGCGTCGACAACTCTCCGACGCGCCCCCTTTGGGTGCACCTGTTGTCGCTCCCGCGACAACAAACGCACCCACAGCTCTTGCCCCGTCGCCGCGACGGGCCGGGGCGCACGTCACCTACAGTCGGGCCATGCGGACCGACACGGCCGGGACAGCCGAACCAGCGGCAGGTTCACATCCGGCGTGGCCGATCGCGGGGCGCGCGCCGGTCCGGGCCGTCTATCCCGGCACGTTCGATCCCGTGACGCCCGGACACCTGGACGTGGTGGACCGGGCGCGCGGCCTCTTCGACGAGGTGGTCGTACTCGTCGCGGTCAACGGCGACAAACAGCCGGGCAGCGGCGAGGAACAGCGGGCCGCCGCCGTCCGGGCCGCCCTGCCGGCCGGGTGGACCAGCGTCACGGTGGCGGCGTGGCGCGGGTTGACCGCCGACTACTGCCGTCGCCACGGTGCGGGAGTGATCATCCGTGGCGTGCGGAACACCACCGACCTCCAGGCCGAACAGCGGCTCGCCGCGATGAACCAGTCGTTGGGCGTGCCCACCGTCTTCCTGCCGGCGCGGCCCGAGCTGGCCGCGACGTCGTCCACGGCAGCGCGCACCCGGGGACGGACGCCCGCGTAGCCAGCCCTCCGCACCCCGCCTCCCCAGCCGCTCAACGCGCTCCACCGCACGAGAGCACGGACCGCTGCCTCAGGCTGTCGACCGTCGACCCGACCCGCTGAACAGCGTCGCGCGACGGTGACCGAGCGTGTACCGAGTTCCGGAACCGTCCGAATTCATTGACTCCGGTCACTCTCACGCGGTTACGTGGCGGTAGCACCCCACCCCCACCACCCCCACGGCACACGTGCCGCCCGCGACGCGTGCCGGCGACGAAAGGTGCCCGACATGATGCGATTCGGAGCGGCGTACCGACGATGGCCCGGCCGGCTCACCGCGTGCGGCGCGGTCGCCGCCGTGCTCGGCGCGGTCGGCGCGGTCGGCGTCCTCGCCCCGACCGGGGCGTACGCCGCCAGCACCGGCTCGCTGGTGAGCGCCGCGAACGGCAAGTGCCTCGACGTGGCGAACAACTCCACCGCCGACGGCGCGACCGTGCACATGTGGACCTGCTATCCGACCGTCGTCAGTCAGAAGTGGACGCTCGCCGACGACGGCTCGGTGCGTTCCCAGGGCAAGTGCCTGGACGTCGCGAACAACGGAACCGCCAACGGCGCCGCCGTGCACATCTGGACCTGTTACGCCACGGTGACCACCCAGAAGTGGACGCTCACCGCCGCCGGGGACCTGGTCAACGCCGCGTCCGGCAAGTGCCTCGACATCCGCGACAACAACCAGGCCGACGGCGCGCCCCTGCAGATCTGGTCGTGCGCCGGCTCGGCCAACCAGAAGTGGACACTCACCGGCGTGAGCAACCCGACCACCCCGCCGCCGACCGCCACCCCCACCGGGCCACCCCCCTCGGACACGCCGGTGACCAACCCGGACCTCGGCCCGAACGTCAGCGTCTTCGACCCGTCGATGCCGACCTCGACCATCCAGAGCCGGCTGAACACGGTCTTCGCCCAGCAGGAGACCAACCAGTTCGGCAACGCCCGGTACGCGTTGCTGTTCAAGCCCGGCAGCTACGCGGTGGACGCCAACGTCGGCTTCTTCACCCAGGTCGCCGGTCTGGGCCTCACCCCGGGCCAGACCACCGTCAACGGCCGGGTGCACGTCGAGGCGGACTGGTGGCCGGACGGCTCGCAGAACGCCACCCAGAACTTCTGGCGCTCGGCGGAGGGACTGACCGTCAACCCGACCGGCGGGCTGGAGCGGTGGTCGGTGTCGCAGGCCGCGCCGTACCGCCGGATGCACGTGCGCGGCAACCTGGCGCTCTCCGACGGCGGCTGGTCCTCCGGGGGTTGGATCTCCGACACCAAGGTCGACGGGCAGATCCAGTCCGGGTCGCAGCAGCAGTGGATCACCCGCAGCTCGGAGATCGGCGGCTGGACCGGGTCCAACTGGAACCAGGTCTTCGTGGGCGTGTCGGGCGCGCCGGGCAACAGCTTCCCGAACCCGCCGTACACCACGGTCGGCACCGCGCCGGTGGTGGCCGAGAAGCCCTACCTGTACGTGGACGCGGCCGGCGCGTACCGGGTGTTCGTGCCCGCGAAGCGCACCGACACCGCCGGCACCACCTGGGCCGCCGGCGCCCCGGCCGGCCGGTCGATCTCGCTGAGCCAGTTCCAGATCGTGCGGCCGGGCGACACCGCGGCGAGCATCAACGCGGCGTTGGCCGCCGGCCGGCACCTGCTGGTCACCCCCGGCGTCTACCAGCTCGACCAGACGCTGAACGTGACCCGGCCCGGCACCGTCGTGCTCGGCCTGGGCCTGGCCACGTTCGTGCCGCGCAACGGGGTCACCGCGATGACGATCGCGGACGTCGACGGGGTACGGCTGGCCGGCGTCCTCTTCGACGCCGGCACCACGAACTCGAACGTGCTGCTCCAGGTCGGGCCCCCCGGGTCGAGCGCCGACCACGCCGCCGACCCGACCGTGCTCTCCGATGTCTTCGTCCGGGTCGGTGGCGCGATCGCCGGCCGGGCGACGGTGAGCATGCAGATCAACAGCGACGACGTGATCGGTGACCACGCGTGGATCTGGCGGGCCGACCACGGCAACGGCGGCACGGTCGGCTGGACCGTCAACACCGGCCGCAACGGGCTGGTCGTTGACGGCGACGACGTCACGTTCTACGGCCTCTTCGTGGAGCACTACCAGCAGTACCAGACCATCTGGAACGGCGAGAACGGGCGGACCTACTTCTATCAGAACGAGATGCCCTACGACCCGCCGAACCAGGCCGCCTGGATGAACGGGTCGACCCGGGGCTGGGCGGCGTACAAGGTGGCCGACTCGGTCACCAACCACCAGGCGTGGGGGTTGGGCAGCTACTGCTTCTTCAACGTCAACCCGGCCGTGGTGAGCGCCCGCGCGTTCGAGGTGCCGGCACGCCCGGGGGTGCGCTTCCGCAACATGGTGACGGTCTCGCTGGGCGGGGTCGGCACCATCAGCCACGTCATCAACGACACCGGGGCCACCGTCGACAGCGGTCACCAGGTGACGAGCATCGTCAGCGGTCCCTGACGGGACCGGTGTGGGGCGGCCCCCGCCCCGGGGCGGGCCCCCCCCCCCCACCCCCACCACGGTAGTGGAAATTTTGCGGTAAAAACCGCACCGGCAGACACACCCCCCCCCACCCACCCCCCCCCCCCACCCCCGCGGG
>NZ_JBITFD010000009.1:0-64797 GCF_044455765.1 Micromonospora sp. NPDC051141 | reverse complement strand
TCCGCCACCGCAACCGCCTCGACCCCCAGCTGCGCCGGCCCCTCCGGCGCCGGGGGGGGCCCCCCCCCCGCCGGGCCCCGCCCCACCACCCCGAACCCCTTAACGACGTTCGTCCATATTGACGGATATCACCGGCAGCGGCAGACTCTCGGACCACCACCACCCCCGATCCCGCTCCCGGGAGGGCGCCATGAACCGTCCCCACCTGCCGCTGAGGCGTACGGCCGCACGACTGGCCGCGCTCGCCGCGGCCACCGCCGGCGTGCTGCTCGCCGTCACCGCGCCCGCCAACGCCGCCGTGCCCGCCGGGCGCTACGTGGCGCTCGGCGACTCGTACACCGCCGGCCCGCTGATCCCCACCCAGGTCGACCTGAACTGCCTGCGGTCCAACCGCAACTACCCGACGCTTGTCGCCGCGTCCGCCGGGTCGTCGTCGTTCGCGGACGTGAGCTGCTCCGGCGCCACCACCGACGACATCCTGTACGGCGGCGACGGCCAGCTCGGCATCAACCTGCCGCCGCAGCTCAACGCCGTCACCTCGGGCACGGCGCTGGTGACGGTGCAGATCGGCGGCAACGACATCGGGTTCTCCGGGATCATCAGCGACTGCGCGGAGGCGAGCGTCAGCAGCCCGCTCGGCTCGCCGTGCAAGGACCGGTTCACCGCCGGTGGCACCGACCAGCTCCGGGCCCGGATCGCGGCCACCGTGCCGAAGGTGACCACCGTGCTGCGCTCGGTCCGGCAGGCCGCGCCGAACGCGCGGGTCGTGGTGCTCGGCTACCCGGCGATCCTGCCGGACAGCGGGTACGGCTGCTGGCCGGTGGTGCCGATCGCCTACCAGGACGTGCCGTACCTGCGCGGGGTGGAGAAGGCGCTGAACAGCATGCTGGCCGACACCGCGGCGGCCAACGGCGCCAGCTACGCCGACGTCTACACCCCGTCGATCGGCAAGGACGCGTGCAAGAGCAGCGGCACCCGCTGGGTGGAGGGCCTGGTGCCGCAGAACTCGGCCGCGCCGTTCCACCCGAACGCCCGGGGCGAGCAGGGCATGGCCACCGCCCTGCTGGCACACCTGAACTGAGTCGATCCCCCGGCCGAGCCGGTCCCGCCGAGCGGCGGGGCCGGCTCGTCGCCGTTCGGCGCGGCCCGATCGCCGGCAAATATTTTCGCTCGGAAGAGTAGGGGTGAAGGGTATCGACAGGACGGCCCGCGCCGGGATAACGTGCCGACACTCACATCCGTCGATCGATCGGATGCCGAGCGCCGTCGCCGAAGGAGCGCCATGCCCACGTCCCGATCCGTCCGTCTGCGGCGCCGAGGTCTGCTCGGCATCCCGGCCCTGGTGGCCGCCGCGCTGACCGTGGTGGCCCGTCCCGGCGCGGCCGTCGCCGCGCCGAAGGCGGAGTGCCTGGCCGACCTGCTCCAGGAGCGGTGATGGCCACGATTCCCTGGCTGGTGGATGTGCTGCGGGCCGCCGGCGTGCAGGTCGTCGTGAAGGGCGACTGGCTCAACCGGGCCCGCCCCGGCTCGTTCGACCCGATCGGCGTGCTGTGGCACCACACCGCCGCCACCTCCAGCGCCACCAACCCGCACCCGGCGCTCAACATCTGCATCAACGGTCGCCCCGACCTGGCCGGCCCGCTCTGCCAGGCGCTCGTCGACTACCACGGCGTGTTCCACGTGATCTCCGCCGGGCGGTGCAACCACGCCGGCGTCAGCGGCGGCAGCGGGCCGATCCCGGCGGGCGACGGCAACACCCTGATGATCGGGTGGGAGATCGACTACAACGGCGTGGACCAGCGGATGACCACCGCGCAGTACACCGCCAGCATCGCCGCCACCGCCGCCGTGCTCACCCGGCTCGGCAAGGACTCCAGCTATGCCCGTGGGCACCGGGAGACCAGCACCACCGGCAAGATCGACCCGTCCTTCATCGACCTGAACACGATGCGGGCCGACGTCGCCGCGAAGATGGCCGGCGGGGGCGGGGGCTGGACCTCGATCGTGGACAACGCGACCGCCGGCCGCTTCTCCGCCAGCGGCAACTGGGGCGTCTCGTCCTTCTCCGGGCAGCGCTACGGCGCCGACTACCGCTACGCCGACCCGGTCGCCGCCAGCGACGCCGCCTGGTACAGGTTCAACGTGCCGCGCACCGGCAACTACCGGGTCGAGGCGTGGTGGCCGGCGAACGCGGGCTACAACGCCTCGACGCCGTACGTCGTGGCCACCACCACCGGCAACCGGACCGTCTACGTCGACCAGCGGGCGACCGGCGGGCAGTGGCGCACCCTCGGCACGTTCACGCTGGCCGCCGGCGACGCCGACCGGGTGGCGGTGAGCCGGTGGAGTTCCGCCGCCGGCCTGGTCATCGCCGACGCGGTCCGGCTCACCGAGGTCTGACCGGACCGGCCGAGATCTGGTCGGTGCGGTGGCGGTATCGGGTACGCCCGACACCGCCACCGCACCGGGAACCGGTCGGTCAGGCCGCGCCGTGCCGTGGTGCGGCCCGGCGACGTCGGCCCCACACGGTCAGCGTGATGCCGACCAGCAGCACCAGCCCGCCGACGACGGAGAGCGGGAGCAGGAACGAACTACCGGTGATCGGCAGCTTGCCGTGGTGCCACGGCCACGGGCCGGGCTTGGGACCGGGCCCGGGATGCGGACCGGGGCCCGGCTTGATCTTCACGTGGACGCAGAGCGTGGCCTCCGGTGAGACGGGCGCCGGGCCGGACGGCGGCGTTCCGGTCGCGGTCGCGGTGTCGGTGATGCAGCGCTCCTCGGCGTCCGCCTTGGACACGGTGTAGGTCGCGGCACAGGTGATCGTCTCCCCCGGCGCCAGGGTGACCTCACCGTTGGGCGTGTTCTCCGGCCCGCAGGTGATCGGCCCGAGGTTCGCCGGGTCGGCCGGCGGCGCCAGCGTGTCCGTCACGGTCACCCCGGTCAGCGGCACCGAGCCGGTGTTGGTGACCTGGAAGCGGTACTCCACCCGCTGACCGACCTTGTGCACCTCGGTCGGATCGGCGGACTTCGTCACCACGATGGCCGCGCCCCTGGTGACGGTCACCGTGGCCGAGGCCGGACCGGACCGTACCGGGGCGGGCGGCTCCTGGCCGGGAACGGTGGGCGGCGTACCGACCGCGACCGCGGTGTTGGCGATCCTCCCCGCCTCGACGTCCGCCTCGGTGATCGTGTAGGTCGCGGTGCAGGTCGTGCTCTGCCCCGGCGCGAGCGTGGTGTCGGCGCAGGTGATCGCCGAGGGTCGTCCGCTGCCGGAGAACGCGGTCTCGTCGATGGTGACGCCGGAGAGGGTGGTGTTGCCGGTGTCGGTGACGACGTAGCGGTAGGTGACGACGTCACCGGCACGGGACACCGTCTCCGGCGTCACGCTCTTCGCCAACGCGATGCCCGGGTGCAGGATCGGGATGTCGTACGTCGACGGCCCGGAGACCGGCGCCGGCCCGCGAGGCGGGGTGCCGGTGGCGGTCGCGGTGTCGAGCAGCGACGCCTGGGCGAAGTCCTCCGCCGAGACCGTGTAGGTGGCCCGGCATTCGACGGACTCGCCCGGCGCCAGCGTGACGGTACCGTTCGGCACGTTGTCCGGGCCGCACGTGATCGCGGTCTGGTTCTCACGATCGGCCGGCGGCAGCAGGGTGTCGTTCACCGTGACGTTGGTCAGCGTCGAGCCACCGGTGTTCACCACCCGGTAGGTGTAGTCGACCTTCTGACCGGCCTCGGTGATGGCGACCGTGGTGGACGACTTGACGACGTCGATGCTGGCCACGGGATTGGCGTCCGGCAGGGTCAGCGTGGACGGGTCGGAGTCGATCGGTGTCTGGCTGCCGGCCGGGGTGCCGTGCGCGGTCGCGGTGTCGGTGAGCGAGCCGTGGTCGAGGTCGGCCTGGGTGACGGTGTACGTGGCCGTGCAGGTGGTCGACGCGCCCGGCGCCAACGTCGTCACCGGGCAGGTGATCGGGCCCAGGTCCGCGTTCGACGACGGCGGCGTCTGCACGTCGGTCACGTTCACGTTCGACAGCGTGAGCCCGCCGGTGTTGACCACCACGAACAGGTACGGCACCTGCTCCCCGACCGCGACGAACTCGGTGGAGGTGGACGTCTTCTCCACGCTGATCGAGGCGTTCACCTCGGCGCCCGGGACGGTCAGCGTGGACGGGTCCGAGTCGACCGGGGTCTCACCGCCGGCCGGGGTGCCGTGCGCGGTCGCGGTGTCGGTGAGCGAGCCGTGGTCGAGGTCGGCCTGGGTGACGGTGTACGTGGCCGTGCAGGTGGTCGACGCGCCCGGCGCCAACGTCGTCACCGGGCAGGTGATCGGGCCCAGGTCCGCGTTCGACGACGGCGGCGCCTGCACGTCGGTCACGTTCACGTTCGACAGCGTCACGCCACCGGTGTTCGTCACCACGAACCGGTACGGCACCTGCTGCCCAGCCGAAACGATCGCGGTGGTGGTCGACGACTTGACCACCGTGATCTCCGCAGCCGCCGGGGTGGCCGCGATCGTCAGCGTCGACGGGTCCGAGTCGATCGGCGTGGTGCTGCCCACCGGCGTGCCGTGCGCGGTCGCGGTGTCCGACACCGAGCCGACGTCGAGGTCGGCCTGCGACACGGTGTACGTGGCCGTGCAGGTGGTCGACGCGCCCGGGGCCAACGTGGTGGCCGCGCAGGTGATCGGTCCGAGGTTCGCGTTCGACGACGGCGGCGTCTGCACGTCGGTCACGTTCACGTCCGACAACGTCAACCCACCGGTGTTCGTCACCACGAACCGGTACGGCACCTGTTGCCCGGCGGCGGTGATCGTCGTGGTGGTGGAGGACTTCACCACCTCGATCGCCAGCGTCACGGGCGTCGCCTCGATCGTCAGGGTGGACGGCTCCGAGTCGACAGGCGTCGTGGCGCCCGGCGGCGTGCCGTGTGCGGTCGCCGTGTCCGACACCGAGCCGTGGTCGAGGTCGGCCTGGGTGACCGTGTACGTCGCCGTGCAGATCGTCGACACGCCGGGCGCCAGGGTGCTCGTCGGGCAGCTGACCGGCCCCAGGTCCGCGTTCGACGACGGCGGCGCCTGCACGTCGGTCACGTTCACGTTCGACAACGTCAACCCACCGGTGTTCGTCACCACGAACCGGTACGGCACCTGCTGCCCGGCGGCGGTGATCGTCGTGGTGGTGGAGGACTTCTGCACCGAGATCGACGGGGTCAGCACCTCGGCCGGGATGGTGAGGTCGCTGGGCTCGGAGACCACCGGCGTGCCCCCGCCGGCCGGCGTGCCCCGCGCCGTCGCGGTGTCGGAGACGCCGCCGTGGTCGAGGTCGGCCTGGGTGACCGTGTACGTCGCCGTGCAGGTGGTGGCCGCGCCCGGGTCGAGTGCGGTCACCGGGCAGGTGATCGGGCCCAGGTCGGCGTTGGACGACGGCGGCGTCTGCGTGTCGGTGACAGCGATGCCGGTCAGCGCGACACCGCCGGTGTTGACCACCCGGAACGAGTACGGCACCTGCTGCCCGACGGATCCGATCAGCGCGGTGGTCGACGACTTCACCACCGCGATGCTTGCCGGCGTGCCGCCGTTGCAGGTCAGCGTGGTGCTGAACGGGAAGTAGTGGATCTCGCCGCCCTCGTGGTCGAGCGTGCGGGTGATCACGCTGCCCTCGGTGTTGCTGGCGGACAGGTCGGTGAAGTCGGCGTTCGGGGCGTAGATGCTGCCCTCGACGGTGCGGGCCCCGGCCGTGAGCGTGAGCCGGGTCGCGGTCGGAAAGTTGATCAGGAGGTACTGGGCCTGCTGGCCGCCGATGCCGGCGAAGTTCGGCGCGGTCCAGTCGAACGTGTTGCCGACGCCTGTGGTGTCCACGTTGATCAGCAGCGGCGTGGTCGCGGTGGGCTGGCTGCGGAAGGTGAGCGTGTCGATGTTGTTCAGGTCGGTGGCGCCGATGTTCAACACGTTTGTGACACCGCTGGTCAGCGTGATCACCGCGTTGCTGCCCGGCGGGATGGGCCGGGGCAGGACGTTCCCGTTGGGGTCGGTGAGCACCACCGTGTTCTCGCAGCCGGCGAGGCCGGTCGAGGTGGACCGGAACGACGCGAAGGCGTCGGCGAAGTTGATCGGCGAGGTGGGGCCGACGCTGCCGACCGGCTGCCGGACGGTCAGCTCGACCCGGGGAAAGGCGTCGTAGTTGTCGCTGGGTAGGATCCGGGTGTTGACCGCGGCGCCGTTGTTGTCGGTGTCCCGGACGAACGTGCCGGTGAGGTTCCCGACCTTGGCGTACCCCTGGGACAGCACCTGGAGCCGGGTGCCTGGCACGCTGCCGGCGAAGTCGACCCGGCCACCGACCACGAGCGCGGTCGGCCGGCTGTCGCCGGGGACCACGAACGAGCCGGCGGTGTTGTTGGCGAGCTGGTAGTTGCCGAAGGAGAGATCACCGCCGACGGCCATGGTGCCCTCGTTCTCGTTGGTGACCACCCTGGCGTCGCCCTCGGTCATCACCCCGAAGCTCTGCGCTGCCGCGACCGGGTTGACCGGCCCGATCGCCCGCGCCGCCGGTGGTGGCGGCTGGTCACCCGGCGCGGCCGACGCAACCGCGACCGGTAGCGGCGCGGTGAGCGCCGCGACGGCCACGACCGCGGCGGCTCGCCGCCACGGACCATTGAACGTCCTGATCATCATTCCCCCGCTTGTCCGATTTGGGGGGATATTAGCTAGCCGACGGTCGACCGAGGATCACTACCCGGAACGTGAGCCCCCGTCTCGAACCGTTCGCGGGAGATCGTGGTCATGGACCCGGGCGCCGACCAGCCGGAGCGGGTCCGCCGGATGCGGGCTGCGGTGCCGGACGATGAGAAGCTCCTGGCCATCTTCACCGACGTGCTCGACTGCTTCCTGCGGCACCTGAGCGCCACCCCTGCACAACACCGGCGTGCTGGACCAGGACGATTTCTGGCGCACCGTCGCCGAGTGCGTCACCGGGTACGCCGACACGGTGCCGCACCTGGCCGAGCGGATGCGGCGGCACGACTGTTCGCGCCGGAGTTCCCGCCGTCCTGCCTCAACCGGCCCCAGCTCCGGAACAACAGGCAGATGGTGGACCCTACCGATGGTTTGTCAATCTGTAAGTGACAAATCCACAGTGCAGGTCGTGCATACGTTCGGTCGGTGAGACGACCACGTCTGTACGGGCCCGGCGAGTTGGCTGCCCTGTTCGGCGTCTCGCGTCAGCGGGTCCTCCAGATCACCCGCCGGCCGGGTTCCCCGAGCCGCTCGCCCGACTGATCGGCATGAACGTCTGGGACGCGGACGAGGTGGACGAGTGGGCCCGGCACCACCGCCCGCCCCGCCCCACTGACGGCGACGCGCCGGGCTGACCAGGGCCGACCGGCTGGCCCGATAAGCGGTCGACGACCGGCAGGCTGCCGCGGGCCCATACCGCAGTGTGCCTACAAACTTGAGGGCGTGAATGACCCGCGCCACGGGTCGGGCTGAACCATCTACGCCATCAAGTTTGTAGGCACGTCGGACACCCGTCCTCACGAGCAGAGTTCCGTGCCACGCCGCGCCAGCCCCACGGTGCAAAGCCGGGCGGGTCAGTGGTGGATCGGTATGACCAGGGAGCGGTCGCAGTGGGGGCGGTCCTCGGGCAGATGCGAGGCGACCACGACTGTCGACTCCGGACGGCGGTCCAGCGCGGCCCAGAACAGCGCCCGCGCCTGCGCGTCGAGGGACCGGCCGGGCTCGTCCAGCAGGATCACCGGCGGGTCGCCGAGCAGGGCGCGGGCGACGGCTCAGCGCAAGGGTGCCGGCCAGGCAGCGCAGCAGTGTGGTCTTGCCGGCGCCGTTGCCGCCGGTGAGCAGCAGGCGGGTGCCGGGGGCGACCTCCAGGTCGAGGCCCGAGAAGATCGGACGCCCACTGAAGGCGCGCCCGGCACCGTGCAGTCAGTCGCAGCATGTCGGGCCCGCGCGGTCCAGCGCGACGTAGGCGGACTTCCCGACGTCCAGCAGCACCGTCTCGTCCCCGCTGGTCCGCCACGCGACCCGGTCGCCGCGGACCCGGTACGACACGGACGGTTCACCTGTCATCTCGGTGCCTCCAGATCGGGTCGTCCCTCGGGGGCCGACAGGCTGGCCAGCCACACCTGCTGCACCAGCGCCGCGGTGCGTGAGTCGAACCGCCGGCGCGACCACTCCCGGCGCAGCGCCGCCACGTCGACGAGCGAGTCGTCGACACCGCTGCCGTCCCAGGCGCTCACCAGCTCGCGGGTGGGCGTCCGGAGGAACACCTCGTCGAAGGCGGTCTTGGGGCGCGGCGTGATGATCACCGGGGGCAGCGCGGCGTCGGCGATCGCCGCGAGCAGCTCCCGACGCGACGGGGACCGCATCCGGCCGTGCCGGGCGAACAGCGCGGCGGCGAACCGCTCGTCCAGCAGCGGGGTCACGGCCAGCACGTCGTGGTCGGCGGCGATCGCGGCGAGGCCGACCCGGGTCATGGTGAGGTCCCGGCGGCGCAGGTGCCAGGCGATCCGGGCGGCCAGCCGGTGCGGTTCGGCACGCTGCTCGGCGGTGAACGCGCGGCGCGCCTGCCGGGCCACGTCCGGGCGCAGCCAGGGCAGCAGATCCGGTGGCCGGCGTCGCAGCCCGGTCCGGAGCCGGCCGAGCCGGGCCCGCAGCGAGCCGGGACGCTGCCGCCAGCCGGCGAGGATCTGGTTCCCGCCGACGCCGGTGAGCAACGCGCCGCCGCGAGCCAGCTCCACGATCGGCAGGTGCAGGTGCCGGCTCGGCGGGTGCATCTGCCCGTACCGGGTCAGCAGTCGGCGGGCGACCGGTCCGACCAGGTCCAGGTCGTCACCGGCGTGGAGGATCTGCCACTGTCGGGTCAGGTCCAGCTCCGCAATGATCTTGGCTTGCCAGGGCGTCTCCCGCGCGCGGGGGGCGTCGGTGAACCGCCAGGTGACCGGCACCGGGTCGGGCAGCCCCTCCCATCGGGCCACTCGGGTGGCGATGGCCAGCACCGGCGAGGAGTCCAGCCCGCCGGAGAAGCTGACCAGGCAGGGCGGCCGGCGCAACGCCGGCAGCACGGCCCGTTCCAGGGCCGCCAGCGGCGGCAGCGCCGAACCCGGCCGGGCGGTCGGCGCGGGCGGGTCCAGGCCCAGCACGACGCCGTACGCCACGTCGCGGGCGGTGGGACGCGGAATGAGGTCAGTCACGGGGGAGCACCCCGCTACGCCCGGCCACCCGACACCGGGACGGCACATCGCCGGCAGCCGGATTTCCGGGTACGGCGACAGCCGCCTCGACGCCTCTCATCCGCACCTCCTCCCGGCATGGCCACCCGACCTCGGTCCGCGACCCGTCGCGGGTGCGGGGACCGGCCGACCGGGGTCGGCATCGTCGCCTGACTCCGGTCGGCCGGCCGTCTGCGCCCGGCCGGGTGCAACGGCTCGGACAGGGCAGACGGTAGAGCCGGGAGACGGCACCGACCGGGGAGGTTTGGACAGTCAACTACCCGACAGTTTCGCTCGCCGCGTCGCGTAACCACCCGGACGTACTTCTTGGACCGAACCGATTCGGTGCCGAAAAGCCGACACCGTGACCGCCGTTTTGTTGCCAGTCGATGAACCGGCATGGCGTCCCGCGTCGCGCGGTGTTCGCGAATCGACCAGTCAATTGCGGAAAGTGGATGGGCTGTTTTGGTCGGCGTGTCGCCCCCGGCTCGAACGTCCGCGACAAAACCGTTGCCGGTCGGCAAGTGACCCGTTTCATCCACGGGTACGAGCCCCGGAATCGGCGCAGTGGGAGGTGACACGTGTCCGTGCGGCGGACCGGCCGATCGGAGTCGGCCGACCACGACGTGGTGGAGACGGACGACCCCGAGCACGCGCACCACCTCATCGCCCGACGGTACGGCGACCACCGGGTCCGGATCTCCGGGTCACGGGACCGCTTCCGCTACCGCCGTTCCACCGTGACCGCGGACGAGCTGGAGATCGACGAGCTGCGGTACACGTTGGGGACCCGCACCGCCACGCCCCCCTATCCCGGCTTCGCCGCGGTGACCGTGACGCACGGCCGGTACGGCTTCCACACGCCCGACGAGGAGCTGCGCCTCAGCCCCGGCACCACCGGCCGCTATCCGAACGATCCGGCCACCCTGCTCTCGGACGACGTGGCAGCCTCCGTCGTCCGGCTGCCGATGCCCCGGATCGCCACGGTCGCCGCCACCCGCACCGGGCTGCCCGTCGCCGCGTTCCGCTTCACCGCGCTCGCGCCGCTCTCCCCCGCCATGGCGGCCCTGTGGCGGTCGACCGCGGCCTACCTCCGGCACCAGCTCACCGACGACGCCATGCTGGCCAGCCCGCTGACCCGGGCCGGCCTGGTGGACCTGGCCGCCGCCACCGCGCTGGCGGTGTTCCCGAACACCACCATGACGGCGCCCTACCTGCCCGCCCCGCCGGCCGTCCGCCCGGCGTCGGTGCGCCGGGCCGCCGAGTTCATCGAGGCCCACGCCGCGCGTCCGCTGACCCTGGCGCAGATCGCGGCAGCCTGCGACGTCGGCCCACGCGCGTTGCAGGCCGCGTTCCGCAAGCACCACGGGCAGAGCCCGATGGCGTTCCTGCGCGCGGTCCGGCTCCGGCGGGCCCACCGGGACCTGACGCAGGCCCGACCGGGACAGACCGTGGCCGGCATTGCCCGGCGCTGGGGCTGGGCCCACCCCGGGCGGTTCGCGAGCGCGTACCGCGAGACGTACGGCTGTCACCCCGGCGACACGCTGCGCGCGGCGGGAGTGCCGGCACCGCCGGAGCGGGAGCGGTGACGGACGACCGTCCGGCACAGCGGTTCGAGCTGTCCACCCGGGACCCGGACGTCGCCCGCCGGGCCATCGCCGAGGCGTGCGGCGAGCACCACCCGCGCTTCCGGGGCACCCGACGCGAGTTCCACTTCGCGTGGCGGGGGGTGCAGGCCGGGCCGCTCGGCCTCACCCGGGCCGCGCACTCCATGGACGCCACGGCGGAGATCGGACCGTACCCCGACTTCCTGGCCGTACACGTGGTCCGGGGCCGGTTCCGGTTCGTCGACGACGACGACGAGCTGCTGCTGCCGGCCGGCGGCGTCGGCCGGTATCCGCTGCGCCGGGCGGTGCTGTCCTGGACCGACCCGCTGACCACCACGATCCGGCTGCCGATGGACCTGGTGGCGCGCGTCGCGGCCACCCGGGCGGAGACGGCCCCGCACACGTTCCGCTTCCTCGGCCTCGCGCCGGTGTCGCCGGCCGCGGCCCGGGCCTGGGCGCACCTGTCCGCGTTCCTGTGCCGGATGGCCGCCATCGGCGACGACGGCCTCGACCAGCCGCTGATCCAGGCGTCGCTGGCCGACCTGACCGCGGCCACCGCGCTCACCGCCTTCCCGAACACCACCATGACCAGCAGTTACGTGCCGCAGCCCCGCCGGGTCGCGCCCTCGGTCGTCCGGCGGGCGCAGGCGTACCTGGACGAGCACGCCGCCGCACCGGTCACCGTGGCCCAGGTCGCCGCCGCCTGCGGCGTGGGACCACGCGGACTCCAGGCCGCCTTCCAGCGGCACCTCGGCTACAGCCCGCTCACCTACCTGCGTCAGGTCCGTCTCGCCCGCGCCCACCGCGACCTGCTGACCGCCGACCCGGCCGGTGGCGCGACGGTCGCCGGCGTCGCCCGCCGCTGGGGCTGGACCAGCCCCGGCCGCTTCGCCGCCGCCTACCGCGAGGCGTACGGCCGGCCGCCGCGCGAGACGCTGCGCGAGTGACGCCGACGACCCGTTGCGGATCGACGGCTCGCGCGTTCTTACCGGGAGGAGTTCCGACCGGACGGAGGCACGGCCCCCATGACGACCGGAGCGGGCACCGAGGTGCACCGACACGAACTGGTGACCCGGGACCCGGACGTCGCCCACCACGCCATCGCCCAGGCGTACGCCGAACACCGGCCGCGGTTCGCCGGCTCCCTGCACGGCTTCCGCTTCGCGCTGCGCACCGCGCAGGCCGGGTCGCTCGGGCTGGACCGGATCGTGCACTCGATGGACGCGCGGGCGCGCACCGGCCCGTACCCCGATTTCATGACCGTGCACGTGCTGCGCGGCCGGTTCCGGTTCGCCGACGGCGACGAGGAGCTGCTGGCCCCGGCCGGCGCGGTCGCCCGCTATCCGCTGCGCCCGTCGGTGCTGGGCTGGACCGACGTGGTCGGCACCATGATCCGGCTACCGCACGAGCGGGTGGCACACGTCGCGGCGATCCGGACGGACACCGCGGCGGCCGACTTCCGGTTCCTCGGCCTCGCGCCGGTGTCGGCGGCGAAGTCCCGGGCCTGGGCGCAGCTCTCGGCGTACCTGCACGGGTTGGGCGACGAGGCGCTCGCCCAGCCGATCCTGCGGGCGTCGCTTGTCGACCTGACCGCGACCACCGCGTTCACCGTGTTCCCGAACACCACCATGACCGCCGGCTACCTGCCGCAACCGCGCCGGATGACACCGGCCGTGGTGCGGCGGGCGCGGGCCTGGCTGGACGAGCACGCCGCCGAGCCGGTCACCGTGGCCCAGGTCGCCGCCGCCTGCGGCGTCGGAGCGCGCGGATTGCAGGCGGCGTTCCAGCGGCACGACGGCCGGAGCCCGACCGCCTACCTGCGCCGGGTCCGGCTGGACCGGGCGCACCGGGACCTGCTCGCCGCCGAGCCGGGCGGCACCGAGACGGTCGCCGGCATTGCCCGCCGCTGGGGCTGGGCCAGCCCCGGCCGCTTCGCCGCCGCCTACCGGGAGGCGTACGGCCGGCCGCCGCACGAGACGCTGCGTGGGTGACCGGTCAGCTCTCGGCCCGACCGGCCCGCCAGTAGCCCATGAACGCCACCGCCCGACGGTCGAGCCCACGGTTGGTGACCAGGTGCCGGCGCAGCCCTCGGATCACCGCCGCCTCGCCGGCCAGCCAGGCGTAGAGCGCGGCGTCGGTCGGCCGCTCCGGCACCTCCCAGAGGACCTCCCGGTCGACGTCCACCTCGGCCGGCGGCGGGCCGGCCGGTGACCCGGTCGGCGGCAGCAGCCGGGCGGCGAGGGCGGTCACCGCCTCGGTGAGCCGGCTGCCGTGCGGAGCGCCGCCCCGGGGCAGCCAGGTCACCGTCATGCCGGCCGGGACGCGGCACGGCAGTTCGTCCCCCACCGTCGGCACCTCCACCACGGCGTGGCCGTGCGCGTCGGCCGGCAGCCGGTCCAGGATCGCGCAGATCGCCGGCGCGGCGGTCTCGTCGCCGGCCAGCAGCAGCGTGGCGCCGGCCGGCGGCCGGAACTCGACGCCGCCGTGCGCGCCCGGCCAGCCGGCGTCCGGGCCGACGAGCGCGAGCCGGTCACCGAGGCGGGCGCGGCGGGCCCACCGGGTGGCCGGGCCGCCGTCGCCGTGCAGCGCCACGTCCACGTCGATCTCGTACGCCGCCGGCCGGGCCGCCCGGACCGTGTAGGTGCGGATCGGGCTGCGCTCGTCCGCCGGCAGGTCCCGCCACCGCTGGTACCAGTCCGGCCCGGCGGGCAGTTCCGCCGCGCCGCCGTCCACCAGCGGCAGCGCCAGTTTGATCCGCTGGTCGTAGCCGTTGTCGGCGAACCGGTCCAGGTCCGGTCCGGTGAACGTGACGCGCAGGAACGACGGGCCGAGCCGGCGCAGCGCGCGGACCTCGACGGTGAACACGCGCCACGGCGCGGCGGCCAGGGTGCTGGTCATGGTGACTTCCTCTCGGGCTCAGCGGACGCCGGCGGCGGCGCGGGAGCGCCACAGCAGCCAGACGAAGTAGGGGGTGCCGATCAGCGCGGTGACCAGGCCGGCGGGCACCTGCGCCGGGGCGATGACGGTGCGGCCGAGCGTGTCGGCGAGGCTGACCAGCGTGGCGCCGAGCAGCACCGCCACCGGCAGCACGCGGGTGTGCCGGCCGCCGACCAGGGCCCGCGCGGCGTGCGGCGCGACCAGGCCGACGAAGCCGATCACCCCGACCGCCGACACGGCGGTGGCGGTGAGCAGCGCGGCCAGGCCGAGCGCGACCAGCCGGGCGCGTTCCAGCCGGACGCCGAGCACCCGGGGCGTGTCGTCGTCGAGCGCCAGCAGGTCCAGTTCCCGGCGTACCGCGGCCACCACCGGCACGGAGACCAGCAGCGCCAGCGCCACCGGCAGCACCTGCGGCGCGGTCCGCCCGTAGGTGGAGCCGGACAGCCAGGTCAGCGCCTTGCCGGTGTTCCACGGGTCGGAGGAGACCACGATGAACGTGATGACCGCGGCGCCGCCCTGCCAGACCGCGAAACCGATCAGGACGAGCCGGTCGGAGTTCAGTCCCCGACGCCGTGCCAGCCCGTAGACCAGTGCGAACGCGGCGACCGCGCCGAGTCCGGCCGCGCCGGAGAGCGCCAGCACGCCGGCCGTCGGGGCGAACGTCAGCAGCGCCACCGCGCCGATCCCCGCGCCGCCGGTGATGCCGAGGATGCCCGGCTCCGCGAGGGGGTTGCGGCAGACCGCCTGCACGGTGGTGCCGGCCAGGGCGAGGGCCGCGCCGGCCAGCAGCGCCGCCGCGACGCGCGGCCACCGGGCGTCCAGCACGAAGGTGTACGCCGGCCCGGTGCGCCCCTGGAGCCAGTTGACGATGTCGCCGAGCAGCACCCACGTGTCCCCGGCGAGCATGCCCACCACCAGCGCCGCGACGACCGCGATCGCGCAGACCGTGACGACCGAGGTGTGCACGGCGCGGGAGCGCACGGCGGCGTGGCCGGCCGGAGGTTGCCGGGTGGGCCCGGCGTCGCGGTGCCGGCGGGCCAACCAGACCAGCAGCACCGCGCCGAACAGCGTGGTGACCACGCCGGTGGGCACCTCCACCCCGGCCTGGCCGCCGAGCACGGCGCGCAGCAACACGTCGGAGCCGAGCACGATGATCACGCCGACCAGGCCGGCCAGCGGCAGCAGCACCCGGTGCCGGTGCACCTCGGGCACCCACCGGCCGAGCAGCCGGACGATCACCGGCGCGCCGAGCCCGACGAAGCCGATCGGGCCGGCGAGGGTGACCGCCGCGGCGGAGAGCAGCACCGCGAGCAGCACCACGACGAGCCGGGTCCGGCGTACGTCCAGCCCGAGCACGGTGGCGGTGTCGTCGCCGAGGGCGAGCAGGTCCAGCCGGTGCCCGAGCGCGACGAGCAGCAGCGCGGCGAGCACGATCACCGGACCGAGCTGGGTGACCGCCACCAGGTCGCCCTGCACGAGCGAGCCGTTGCCCCAGGCGAACAGCCCGATGGTGGCCTGCTCGAACAGCAGCAGGAGCAGCATGGTGAGCGAGGCGAGCGCCATCGCGGTGGCCGAGCCGGCGAGGATCAGCCGGGTGGTGGCGGCCTGGCCGCCGGCCGACAGCAGCATCACCAGCGCGGCGGCGGCCAGCCCGCCGCAGAACGCCAGTCCACCGGCGGGCAGCGCCGGCAGCGCGATGCCGAACGCGGCGGTGGTCACGATCGCCAGGTGCGCGCCGGCGTTCACGGCGAGCGTGTCCGGCGAGGCGAGCGGGTTGCGGGTGGTGGACTGGAGCGCCGCGCCGGCGAACCCGAGCGCCACGCCGACCGCCAGGCCGGTGAGCAGGCGCGGCAGCCGGGAGGCGACAAGCACCCGGGCGGTCTCGTCGTCCGCGCCGGTGAGCAGCCGGAGCAGGTCGAGCGCGCCCACCGACGACGTGCCCTGGGTGAGGTGCATCGCGGTGACCGCGACCAGCAGCGCGGTGGCGAGCAGGAACGCGCCGGCGACCCGGCGGCGGGCCGGTGGCGGCCCGACCGGAGCCGGCCGGGTGGCCGGCTCCGGTACGGCGGTGGCGATCATCGGCTCAGGCCGTGTAGACGGCGACGAGCTGGTCGACGTACTGCTTCGCGGACAGGGTGCCGCCGAACGTCCAGATGCCGTTCGGCATCTTGTGCAGCTTGTTCTGCTGCACGAACGGCAGGGAGCGCCAGATCGCGTTGCCGGCGAGGCCGTCGGCGAAGACGTCCTGCCCGTCCGAGGCGTTGTAGAAGAAGTGCAGGTCCTGTCCCTTGAGGACGTTGAGTCCCTCGACGTCGGTCTGGCCCAGGCCCCACATCTCGTCGGTCTTGCCGGTCCAGGCGTTCTTCAGGCCGAGCTGGATGCCGAGCTGGGAGACGAGCGCGCCCTGGCCGAACATCCGGATGGAGACCGTGCTGCCCTCCTTCCAGCCGTCGGCGAAGGCGAACTGCCGGCCGGCCGCGCCGGCGTCGGCGATCTTCTTCCGCCCGTCGGCGAGCGCGGCGTCGAAGTCGGCGAGCAGCTTCTCGGCCTGCGCGGTACGGCCGGTGGCGGTGGCGATCATGGTGAGGTCGGACCGCATCCGGGCGAGGTTGTCGGCGGCGTCGCTGCCCTTGGTGACCAGCACCGGGACGTACTTCTCCAGTTGGGTGACGATCGCGGCGCCGCGCTCGGCCTCCATCACCACCAGGTCCGGCTGGAGCGCCACGATGGCGTCGACGCTCGGCTCGCCCCGGGTGCCGACGTCCTTGACGCCCGGGTCGAGCGGGGCGGCGGTGACCCAGGTGGCGTACCCCTTGGGGTCGGCCACGCCGACCGGCATCACGCCGAGGCCGACGAGCATCTCCACCTCGCCCCACTCCAGGCCGACCACCTTGGCGGCCGGGTTCTTCAACGTGATCGCCTTGCCGCGGCTGTCGGTGACGGTGACCGGGCCGGTGGCGGTGGCGTCGGAGGGGGACGGCGCGGCGGCGGGCGTCTCGGTGGTGCCGCAGCCGGCGATCAGCAGCGCGGTCGCGGCGGCGGCCAGCAGGGTCAGACGGGTACGCAACATTGGCTTTGTTTCTCTTCTGTCGTCAGGACTTGTGGTGTTTGCCCACCGGGCGGGTGGAGAGCAGGCCGGTGACCGGGTCGGCGGTCACCTCGACGCGGATGCCGTACGCCTCGGTGAGCGCCGCCTCGGTGAACACCTCGCGCGGGGTCCCGGCGCCGCGCACCCGACCCTCGTGCAGCAGCACGACCTGGTCGGCGACGGCGGCGGCCTGGTTGAGGTCGTGCAGCACCACGCCGACGGCCACGCCGGCGGTGTCGGCGAGGTCGCGCACCAGGTCGAGGATCTCCACCTGGTAGCGCAGGTCGAGGAACGTGGTCGGCTCGTCCAGCAGCAGCACGGCGGTGTCCTGGGCCAGGCAGGTGGCCAGCCAGACCCGCTGGAGTTCGCCGCCGGACAACGCGTCGACGGGTCGGGCGGCCATGGCGGCCACGCCGGTCACCGTCATGGCCCGGTCGATCGCGGCCGGGCCGTCCGGGTCGCCGGCCCGCCACCGCTGCCGGTACGGGTGCCGGCCGTAGCCGACCACGTCCCGGACGGTGACGCCGCTCGGGGTGGGGCGGCTCTGCGCCAGCAGCGTGACCCGGCGGGCGAAGTCGCGCGCCGACAGTGCCCGGGCCGGGGTGCCGTCGGCGAGCACGATCTCGCCGTGCTGGAGCGGGTGCAGCCGGGCCAGCCCGCGCAGCAGCGTGGACTTGCCGCTGCCGTTCGGCCCGACCAACGCGGTCACCGCCGCCGGCCGCAGCGTGATGGCCGCGTCGTGCACCACGGTGGTCCCGTGGTAGCCCAGGCGCAGCTCACTGCCCCGCAGGCCGTCGGCCCGCATCGTTCCGCTCGTCACGAAGGTTAGGCTAACCTAACCGCTGATCACCCTGTCAAGCCGGGTCGACATCCGTCCGGGTGCGTTCGTTGTCGCCGGGACGACAACGAACGCACCCGGAATCGCGCCGGCGGCGGAACGGATCAGAGGGAGACGACCCGGCCGCCGAGCGTGACGACCAGCCGGCCGTCGGCGGCGAAGGACCAGCCCAGGGCGCCGGCGTAGGTGGCGCAGCGGGAGCCGTTGGCGCCGGACCAGAACTGGTTCGAGCCGTCCACGTTGCCGACCGTCTTGTCGGTCGACCCGCTGCCGCTGCGGCAGGACGTGTTGGCGCGGAAGACCGAGGTGCCCGCGTCGAACGAGAAGTTGCGCTCGGTGTTGTCGATGCTCAGGTTGTTGGAGATCGTCATCGAGCCCGGGTTCCGGTTGTAGGTGAACCCGTGCTTGCCGTTGCGGTACGCGATGGTGCGCCGGACGGTGTGGTTGACCGCGATGTCCTCGCCGCCGAGCTTGAAGCCGTTGCGGTCACCGTTGGCGTTCTGCGTGCCGTTGCTCAGCGTGCCGTTGCCGTAGGAGAGGGAGTCCTCGATGGTCACCGGGCCGATCGCGCCGGTGTCGGTCTTGGTGTACAGGTCCCAACCGTCGTCGATGTTGTGGTGGGACACCGCGTACCGGAAGACGTTGCCGGTGCCGACGGTGAGCTTGGCGGCGAACCCGTCGGCGTCCTCGCCGTCGGAGTCGGCGTTGTCGTGCGACTCGACGCTGACCATGAGGTTGTTCGACGGCCACTGGTCACGCGGGGTGCTGGAGGCGATCCGGGACAGTTGCAGGCCGCTGTCGCGGTTGAACCGGGTCACCGTGCGCTCGATGACGTTGTTGCTGCCGCCGACGAAGATGCCGTTGTCACCGGCGCGTTCCACCACGACCCCCCGCACGTGCCACCAGGACGCGTTCAACGCGAGCCCCCGGTTGGCGGGGTCCTCGGTCATCGCGGAGAAGTTGAGGATCGGCGTCTCGCCCGGGTACGCGTACAGGTTCTTGCGGGCGCTCGCGGTGCCGTTGTTGCCGGCGGCGACGGTGACGGTCTGGGCCAGGTTGTAGGTGCCGCCCCGCAGGTAGACGGTGCCGCCCGCGCCGACCCGGGTGATCGCGGCGGCGATCGTGGTGGGGTTGGCCTGGGTGCCGGCCGCGCCGGCGGTGCCGTTCGGCGCGGCGTACACCGCGCCACTGGTCGGCGGCGGCGTGGTGGGCGACGGTGGCGGCGTGGTGGGCGAGGGCGGCGGGGTCGTCGGCCCGGGCGGCGGGGTGAGGGTCCCCCCGGGGTCGGTGGGGATCGCCCCGCCGCAGAGGACGCCGTTGACCGCGAACGAGGCGGGGACCGGATTGCTGGTGTTGTTCCAGCCGCCGTTGAAGCCGAACGACGTGGTCGCGTTCGTGCCGAGACTGCCGTTGTAGCTGACGTTGGCGGCCCGGACCGACGCGCCGGTCTGGGTGATGTCGACGCCCCATGCCTGGCTGACGGTCTGGCCGCCACTGAAGTTCCAGGTGACGGTCCAGCCGTTCAGCGGGTCGCCGAGGTTGGTGAGGTTGACGTTCGCGGTGAAGCCGCCGGACCACTGCGCGGTCACCGCGTAGTCGACCCGGCAGCCGGCGGCGGCCCGGGCGGGGTTCGCGCCCATCGCCAGGCCGGCGGCGGCGAGCGTGGCCGCCGCGATCGTGGACGTCCACAACGCCGCGCGGCGGTGTCGGTTGATCATGGAAATTCTCCTGCGGGTGGTGGGTTCGGTGCCGCGCCGACGTCGACACCGATGCCCGGTCGGTGCCGTCGGCGGGCCTTCCTGCTGCCCGGACGCCCGTGTGCGCGACGAGCCCGTCACGCCTCCCGCTGTGAAAGCGCTTTCAGCGCAGTCTACTGACACGCGTCGATGTGGTCAATCTCCGCCCCGGCACTGGACGATCCGCCAGCGCCGGCCGTACCCACCCCCGACCGGGACATCGTCCGGAACCGCGATGCCCGAGCGGCACGAGAGGCGATTCCTGCGTCTCACTTCGCACCGTGGAGCGGCGGCGTGGCACACGCCGCCGCGACCCTCCAGGTCGACCAAAGGAGAGGTGCATGGCCATGGGTACGCGCAACAACGCGGTCCTGAAAATCGGTGGGGTGGGGGCCCTCGCGGCACTCCTGCTCGCCTGGACGCGCTGGCCGGCTGCGGCCTGAACTGAGGTGATTGCCGGGGCCTCTTCCTATCGCCCGGGCGTTAGGAAGAGGCCCCGGCAAACCCCCGGGCGGGCGGCTAGACCTCGGTGGGGGCGTCGTGCGCCCGGAGCGTCGCGCGCACCACGGCGCGGACCCCACCGGCGACCAACAGGCCGAAGCCGGTGGCCATCAGCGGCAGCCCGACCCCGAACGGCAGGTCCGCGATCCAGTTGATGCTGCCGCGCTCCCGAAACTCGGCGAAGCTCGCCGCGACCACGGCGAGCGCGAACGTCAGCGCGCCGACGGCCGCCGTCAACGCGGTCAGCGCGGCGCCCGGATACGCCCGCGCCCAACCGCCGGCCACCAGCGCCACCAGCAGCCAGCCCAGCGTCAACAGGGTCCAGCCGCCGCCGGTGCTCAACGACGCGTACGCCCAGCCGGAGAAGGACCAGGAGTAGCCGGCCGAGACGCGGAACCACGGCGACAGATAGCCCACGGTGGCCACCACCGCGCCGAGCACCACGACGGCGTCCGGCGCGAACGATGGCCTGATGTCCTGCGTCGTCACGCCGGCCACCGTAGCCGACGCCGGCCACCACAGGTGACGGTCCCGAACCGTTCCGCTCGCCGCCGGCGCGCCGACCGTGCTGACCTCCACCGCCCCGGGCGTGCCCGCCGCGTCCGCCCGCCCACCCGGGCCGGGCGACCCGACGTCGTCCAGCAGCACCTCGACCGGCTGGTCGCGCCGGCGGCGGAAGGTAGCGCCTGCCGTACCGCTCAGGTCGCGTCGTGCAGACGGCCGTCACGCATCGCCATGATCCGGTCGGCGGCGGCGAGGTGGTCGCGGTCGTGGGTGACCAGCACCGTGGCGGTGCCCCGCTCACGGGTGAGCCGACCGATCAGGTCGATGACGGCAGCGCCCCGCTCGTGGTCGAGCGCGCTTGTCGGCTCGTCGACGAGCAGAACGACCGGGTCGTTCATCAGGGCGCGGGCGATGGTGACCCGCTGGCGCTGGCCGCCGGAGAGCTGGTGCGGGCGCCGGCCGGCCTGGGCGGCGAGCCCGACCGCGTCGAGCAGCTCCCGCGCCCGGTCCCGGGCCCCGGCCGGCGACCGGCCGGCGAGGGCGGCCATCACCTGGAGCTGCTCGACGGCGGTCAGCGACGGCAGCAGGTTGGGCTGCTGGAAGACGATGCCGATCGCGCGCCGGCGCAGCGCGGCGAGCGCGCCGCGGCCCATCCCGGTGGTGGCGACGCCGTCGACGTGGACGGTGCCGGCGTCCGGGGTGACGAGCGTGGCGGCGACCGCGAGCAGGCTGGACTTGCCCGACCCGGACGGGCCGACCACGGCGGTCAGGTCGCCCTTCCCGACCTGGAGCGTCACGTGGTCGAGCGCGGTGAGCCGGTGCTCGCCGTCCGGGTAGGTGAGCGTGACGTCGGTCAGGTCGAGGCTCATCGGGCGCTCCCCAGTGCGGTGAGCGGGTCGACGGCAGTGATGCGGCGCACGGACAGGGCGGCGCCGAGCATGCCGAGGACGACCGTCACGGTGGCCGGGACGGCGACGGTGGCCGGTGTCAGCACGAACGGCACGTCCGAGCCGGCTACCAGCACGCCGAGGCCGGCGGCCAGGCCGGCGCCGAGCGCGGTGCCGCCGACCAGCAGGACACCGGCCTGTCCGAGCGCGTCGACGAGCAGCGCGGCGGTGGAGGCCCCGAGGGCCTTCAGGACCGCGACGTCGCCGCTGCGCTGGATCGTCCACACCGTGAAGAAGGCGCCGATGACCAGGGCGGAGATGGCGAACAGGAAGCCGCGCATGAGTTGGAGCGAACCGTTCTCCGAGCGGTACGAGCCGATCGCGGCCAGCGAGTCGCCGGTGCGGACGGTCCGGGTGCCGGCGGCCCGGTCGGTGGCGGCCACGTCCACGCCGGCGGCGGTGCGCAGCGCGATCACGGTGGCGGTGTCCGCGTCGGCGACGCCGGTCCGCCGCCACGAGTCGAGGCTGGTCCACACCACCGGGGTGTGGCTGAAGGACGCGTCGCCGCGGACCGCCGCCACGGTCAGCTCCCGGCCGGCCACGGTGAGGCGGTCACCGACGCGCAGGCCCAGGTCGGCGGCGGCCGGGGTGGACAGCACCGCCGTGCGGTCGTCGAGGTCGCCGGGGGCGAGGCGGGAGCCGGCCCGGACGCCGAAGACGGAGACGGCGGCGCTGCGGCCACCGGCGGTGACCCGGGTGGTGCCGATGCCCAGCGGCTCGGCGGCGGTGACGCCGGGCGTGTCGGCCCAGCGCTGCCACTGCCGGCGCGTGACGGTCGAGTCGGCGTACGACGGCTGCGGGCCGCCGAAGGCGATCCGGTCGGCGGGCAGGCCGGTGATCGCGGAGGTGTTCTGCCGGCCCAGCCCGGCGGTCAGCCCGGACAGCAGGCCGACCAGCAGGGTGATCAGCACGATGACGGTTCCCATCAGGGCGAAGCGCCCCTTGGCGAACCTGAGGTCTCTCCAGGCGACGAACACGGGCGACACGGTCCTTTCGGCGGCGGGGTGGTCGCTCCCACGGTCGTCGCCGGAGGCCGGCCCGGGCATCCGGCGGTGGACGGCACTTCCCGGGCGGAACGGCGGGGGGCCGGTTACACCTTTCGACAGATCCCCGCCGACCTGCGCCTCCTCTACGCTGAAAGGGCCGTGACCACCGTTCCCGCCCTGACCTCCACCGCCCGCGTGCTGGCCTGGTGCCTGCACCTGCTGGTGGGTGTCCTCTTCGCGCTCGCCGGCCTCCGGGCCGTCGTCACCGGGCAGCCGCACGCGCCGGTGATCGCCGCGGTGGCGGCGGCGGGCCTGCTGACGTACGCGGCCGGAGCGCTGCGGCCCGGCGTCCACCGCTCCCGACGGGCCGCCGGCTGGTGGCTGGCGGCGGTCGGCGTCGGGTGGCTGGCGCTGACCGCGCTCACCGTGGACGGGCTGTGGCTCGCGTTCCCGCTCTACCTGCTGCAACTGCACCTGCTGTCCCGGCGGGCCGGCCCGGTCGCCGTCGCGGTGACCGCCGTGGTGGCCGTCGTCGCCTTCGCCGCCCATCGCGGCACGGTGAGCGTGGCCGGCACGGTCGGGCCGGTGCTCGGCGCCGCGGTCGCGGTGGCGGTGGTCCGGGGCTACCAGGCGCTCTACCGGGAGAGCGAGCGCCGCCGGCGGCTGATCGAGGAGCTGACCGCCACCCGCGCCGACCTGGCCCGGGCACAGCACGAGGCGGGGGTGGCGGCGGAACGCGAACGGCTGGCCGCCGAGATCCACGACACGCTGGCGCAGGGCCTGACCAGCATCCAGTTGCTGCTGCGCGCCGCCGGCCGGGTGCTGCCGGACCGGCCGGACACCGCCGCCCGCCACGTCGAGCAGGCCCGGCAGGCGGCGGCGGACAACCTCGCCGAGGCCCGGCGCTTCGTCGCCGCGCTCACCCCACCGGCGTTGGACGACACCACGCTGGCCGACGCGCTGCGACGCCTCTGCGCCACCACCGGCGCCCGGCACCGGCTCGCCGCCCGGTTCGCGGTCACCGGGGCCCCGGTCCCGCTGCCGACCGCGTACGAGGTCGCGCTGCTGCGCGTCGCCCAGGCGGCGCTGGCCAACACCGTGCGCCACGCCCGGGCCACCACCGTCGAGGTGACGCTCGGCTACCGCGCCGACCGGGTGACCCTGGACGTGATCGACGACGGCGGCGGTTTCGACCCCGAACGGCTGCCCGGTCCGGGGCCCGACGGCGGTGGGTTCGGCCTCGCCGCCATGCGGGCGCGGACCCGCGCGCTCGGCGGCGCGCTGACCGTGGCCGCCGCGCCCGGTCGCGGCGCCACCGTGTCGGCCCGGCTTCCCCGCACCCCGCCCGGCGGACGGCCGTGACCGGCACGCCGGTCCGGCTGCTGATCGCCGACGACCACCCGGTCGTCCGGGCCGGGCTGCGCGCCGTGCTGGAGACCGAGCCGGGCCTTCTCGTGGTGGCCGAGGCGGCCACCGCCGAGGAGGCGGTGGCCCGCGCCGCCGGCGGAGACGTCGACGTGGTGCTGATGGACCTGCGCTTCGGCGCCGGCCCGAGCGGGGTCGACGCGACCACCGCCATCACCGCCCGACCGCACGCGCCCCGGGTGCTGATCGTCACGACCTACGACAGCGACGCGGACACGCTGCCCGCGATCGAGGCCGGCGCGACCGGCTACCTGCTCAAGGACGCCTCGCCGGACGAGCTGGCCGCCGCCGTGCGGGCCGCCGCCACCGGCCGTACCGCGCTGGCTCCGACCGTCGCGGACCGGCTGGTGAACCGGCTGCGCACGCCGGACACGGCGCTGACCCGCCGGGAGACGGAGGTGCTCGGCCTGGTCGCGGACGGGCTGTCCAACCAGGCCGTCGGCCGCCGCCTGCACCTGACCGAGGGCACGGTCAAGTCGCACCTGTCGCGCATCTACACCAAGCTGCGCGTCGACTCCCGCACCGCGGCGGTCGCCGCCGCCGTCGACCTCGGCATCCTCCGCCGCTGACCGGCCGCGCGGTGCCGCGACCGGTCGGCGGCGTCGGTCAGGCGTCCCGGCGGCGCAGCAGGACCAGGGCGGCGCCGAGCAGCACGACCAGCCAGGCCGCGAGGACGGCCGCGCCGGCGCCCGGGGAGAGCAGGTCACCGCCCCCGCCCACGCTCATGAACGCCTGACCGGCGTTGGACGGCAGGTACGGCGAGATCCGCTCCGACCAGCTCTCCGGCAGCAGCGACACCACTCCCGGCACGACCAGCAGCAGCGCGACCACGCTGGTCAGCGCGCCGGCGGTGGTGCGCAGCAGCGAGCCGAGCGCCGCGCCGAGCACACCGACGGCCGCGAGGTAGCCGGCCGTGCCGAGCACCGCGCGCAGCACGCCGTCGTCGGAGAGGGAGATGCCCTGGTCGCCCAGGATCGCCTGCCCGCCGAGGAAGGTGAGCAGCGTGGTCGGCACCAGCACGGCCAGCACGACACCGGCCAGCACGGCGACCTTGCCGGCGAGCACCGGCCAGCGGGTCGGCACCGCGGCGAGGGACGAGCGGATCATGCCGGTGCCGTACTCACCGGCGGCCAGCAGCACGCCGAGCGTGCCGACGAGCAGTTGCGCGAGGTTGACGCCGCCGAGGCTGGCGCCGAGCGGGTCGAGCGACGACGGCCCGCCGGGCGGCGCCGGGGTGCCCGGCTCGATCGTGGCGTCGGCCAGGAACGCCGAGAAGCCGAGCCCCAACGCGGCGAACACCACCACGGTCGCGGCCAGCATGATCAGCGATGAGCGCAGCGAACGGAACTTGATCCATTCGCTGCGGACCACCCGGGGGACGGTGATCCGGGCATCGGTCGGCACGGTGGTGGCGGGTGGGGCCGCGGTGGTCATCGGTCAGCTCCTTCGGTGGCGCCGACGTACTCGACGGCGTCGCGGGTCATGGTCATGAACGCCTCTTCGAGCGACGCCTCGGTGGGGGTCAGCTCGTGCAGGGTGAGCCCGGCGGCGGCGGCCCGGTCGCCGATCGCCTCGGGGCGCAGCCCGCTGACGTCCAGCACGCCGGGCTCGCCGCCGGTGATGGTGACGTCCGGGCCGGCCAGCAGGTCGCGCAGCGCCGTGGCCTGGGGCGAGCGCACCCGTACGGTGCCGCGGGAGGCCCGGCGGGTGAACTCGGCGAGCGACACGTCGGCGATCAGCCGGCCCCGGCCGACCACGATCAGATGCTCGGCGGTCTGGGCCATCTCGCTCATCAGGTGCGAGGAGACGAAGACCGTCCGGCCCTCGGCGGCGAGTCCCTTGAGCAGGCCGCGGATCCACCGGATGCCGTCCGGGTCGAGGCCGTTGACCGGCTCGTCGAGCATCACCACCGCCGGGTCGCCGAGCAGCGCGCCGGCGATGCCCAGCCGCTGCCCCATGCCGAGCGAGAACCCGCCGGCCCGCCGGCCGGCCACCTCACGCAGCCCGACCAGGTCGATCACCTCGTCGACGCGGCGGCGCCCGATGCCGTGCGTGGCGGCCACGGCGAGCAGATGGTTGCGGGCGGAGCGGCCGGTGTGCACCGCCTTGGCCTCCAGCAGCGCGCCGACCTGGCGCAGCGGGTCCCGGTGCTCGACGTAGCGGCGGCCGTTGACCCGTACGGTCCCGGCGGTCGGCGCGTCCAGGCCGAGGATCATCCGCATGGTGGTGGACTTGCCGGCGCCGTTGGGACCGAGGAAACCGGTCACCACGCCGGGCCGGACGGTGAAGGTCAGGGCGTCGACGGCGAGCTTGTCGCCGTACCGTTTGCTCAGGTCGTGGGCTTCGATCATGTGCTCAACCCTGGCCCGCGTACCCCGGTCGGCGCGTCGGCCGGACGCGGACACCTGCGCGTACCGCGAACGCGGTACGCGGGCGGTCCGGCTACCGCGCCGGTGGGTCGGCCCGGACCAGGCCGCTCTGGTAGGCGATCACCACCAGTTGGGCCCGGTCCCGGGCGTCGAGCTTGGCCATCGCGCGGTTGACGTGGGTCTTGGCGGTCAGCGGGGAGACCACCAGCCGCTGGGCGATCTGCTCGTTGCTCAGCCCGGCGGCGACCAGCGTGACCACCTCGCGTTCCCGTTCGGTGAGCACCCGCAGCCGCGCCGGGGTGGCCCCGGGCCGCGGGTCGGGCTGGGCCAGGAACCGGGCGATCAGCCCACGGGTCGCCTTCGGGGACAACAGGGCCTCCCCGGCCGCGACGGTACGGATCGCGTCGAGCAGCTCGGCCGGCTCCACCCCCTTGCCGAGGAAGCCGCTCGCGCCGGCGCGCAGCGCCTCGAAGACGTACTCGTCGACCTCGAACGTGGTGAGGATCAGCACCCGTACGCCGGCCAGGTCCTCGTCGGCGGTGATCTCCCGGGTGGCGGCCAGGCCGTCGAGGTCGGGCATCCGGATGTCCATCAGCACCACGTCGGCGCGGGTGGCGCGGGCCCGTTCGACCGCCTCGCGCCCGGTGGCGGCCTCCCCCACCACACACAGGTCCGGCGCAGAGTCGACGAGCGCGCGGAAGCCGGCGCGGATGAGGGTCTGGTCGTCGGCGAGCAGCACCCGGACGGTCATGCCACCTCCTGCGGGATCGGGGCGGGCAGTTCCGCGCGGACCCGGAAGCCGCCGCCGGGCCCCGCGCCGGCCTGGAACGCGCCGCCCACCGCCTCGGCCCGCTCCCGCATCCCGAGCAGGCCGAGACCGGTTCCCTGGTCGCCGGCTCCGCTCGGGCCGGGCCCGTCGTCGCGGATCTCCACCACCACGCCGGCGCCGGTGTACGTGACGCCGACGGTGACGGCCGCGCCGGGCGCGTGCCGGTGGGCGTTGGTCAGCGACTCCTGGACGATCCGGTAGGCCGCCACGTCGACCGTGCTGGGCAGCGGCCGGGGCCGGCCGGTCAGGGTCCAGCGCACCGGCTGGACGGCGGCGAAGCCGTCGACGAGGGCGTCGAGGCGGCCCAGGCCGGGCATCGGCTCGGTCGGCGCGTCCGGCTCGCCGCGCCGGAGCAGGCCGAGCAGGGTGGCCAGCTCGTCCAGCACGGCGCGGGTCGCGGACCGGACGTGCCCGAGCGCCTCCTCGGCCGCGTCCGGCCGCTCCCGCAGCAGGTGCCCGGCCACCCCGGCCTGCACGTTGATCAGCGCGATCTGGTGGGCCACCACGTCGTGCAGCTCCCGGGCGATCCGGAGCCGTTCCTCCACCACCCGGCGGCGGGCCTCCTCCTCGCGGGTCCGCTCGGCCCGCCGCGCCCGCTCCTCCAGCACCGCCACGTAGGCCCGCCGGCTGCGGACCGCGTCGCCGGCCGCCACCGCGACGCCGAACCAGAGCAGCAGCACCACGACCGCCGGGTCCAGCCAGCCCACCCCGAGCGCGACGACCGCGCCGCCGCCGAGCACCAGGCCGCTCGCCGCGCCGGCCGCCACCGCGGTCCGCCGGTCGGTCCGGGTCGCCACCGTGTACGCGGCCAGCGCCACGGTCAGCACGAACGGCCCGCGTGCCTGTTGCACCAGCAGCGCGGTGGCCGCCGTGGCGGTGACCAGCGCGAGCACCGGCAACGGGTGGCGGCGGCGTAGCACCAGCGCGCCGCAGCCGGCCAGCGCGAGCAGCACCGCGCCGACGGTCAGCGGGTCGCGCGGGGGCCCGCCGGGCGGGTTCACCGGGAGCAGGCTGACCACGAAGAGCAGCGCGGCCAGCAGCGCATCGGTCACGGTCGGGTGCGCCCGGGCCACCCGACGCCACCGCGCGACGCGTCCCATGCGGTCACCGTACGACACGGGTGGTGCGGCCGAGCCGGCGGCGATCATGATCGACGACCTCCACTCCTTTTCGCTACGCAAGCGTAGCGTTAGGGTGTGGGTATGCGATCCTCCCCCCGACCGGCCCGCCTCGACGTCGGCGGCGCCGCGTGACCGGTCCGGTCCTGGTCACCGGCGCGACCGGGAACGTCGGCGGCGCGGTCGCCCGGTCGCTGCGGGCCGCAGGCGTACCGTTGCGGGTAGCCGGCACCGACGTGGCGCGCCTGCGGACGTGCTTCCCCGACACCCCGGCGGCCCGCCTCGACTTCCGCGACCCGGGCACCTTCGACGCCGCGCTGGACGGCGTGGCCGGGCTGTTCCTGCTCCGCCCGCCGCAGATCGCCCGGGTGGGCCCCACGCTGAACGCGCTGGTCGACCGCGCCGTGCGGCACCGGGTGGCGCACGTGGTCTTCGCCTCGGTCGCCGGTGCGGAGAGCAACCAGGTGGTCCCGCACCACCGGGTCGAGCGCCACCTGCGGGCCAGCGGCCTGCCGAACACGATCCTGCGACCGGGGTTCTTCGCGCAGAACCTCGCCGACGCCTACCGCCGGGACATCCGGGAGGACGGCCGGATCTACTTGCCCGCCGGTGACGGCCGGGTCGCCTTCGTCGACACCCGGGACCTCGGCGACGTGGCGGCGACGGTCCTCGCCGATCCGACCGCGCACCGCGGCGCCGCCTACCTGTTGACCGGGCCGCAGGCGCTCGACTTCACCGAGGTGGCGGCGCTGCTCACCGAGGTGCTCGGGCGCCCGGTCCGCTACCGTGCCGCGGGCGTCGCCGGCTACCTGCGGCACCTGCGCCGGCGGCGGGTCCCGGTGACGCAGGCGGTGGTGCAGACCGTGCTGCACACCGGTCTGCGCCGGGGGCAGGCCGAGCGGGTCGACCCCACGCTGCCGCTCCTGCTCGGACGCCCGGCCCGGACCCTGCGCGAGTACGTGACCGAGCACCGCGACGTGTGGCGGTGGACGCCGGGGCCGGAGCGGCCGAAGATGGGCGGATGAGCCCGCCGACCGACCCGCGGGTGCGGCGCACCCGGGCCGTCGTCCTGGAGACCGTGCTGGATCTGCTCGCCGAACGCGGCGTCGCCGGCACCACCGTCGAGGCGGTCGCGGAACGCTCCGGGGTGGCGAAGACGACCATCTACCGACACTGGGACGGGCAGGCGGCGCTGGTGCTCGACGCCTTCGCCGGCGTACGACGCCCGCCCGAGGACCCGGACACCGGCACGCTCCGGGGCGACCTGACGGCCCTGGCCACCGGGCTGGCCGGCGCGGTCTCCGCGGGTCCCGCCGCCGGGTTGTGGTTCGCGCTCGTCGACGCCGCCGAACGGGACCCGCGCCTGGGGGCGCTGCACCACCGGGAGGCCGAGCTCCGGCACGCGGTCATCCTGCGGGTGGTCGAACGGGGCGTCGGGCGGGGCGAGCTCCCCGACGGGACGGATCCCGCCGAGGTGCTCGACCTGCTCGCCGGCCCGATCTTCTACCGTCGCGCCGCCACCGGCGCCACCGTCGACCGGCGGTACGCCGAGCGGCTGGTCGACCGGGTGCTGCGCGCGTACCGGACCTGACAGGGGCGTCAGTCCGGTTGCCGGTCGGCGCCGAAGTACTCGGGTCGGCTGACCCAGGCGTCGCTGACGAACATCACGCCGGGCCGCTGGGCCAGGATGTCGCGCAGCCCGGTGACCACCGGCTCGGCCCGGCCCGGCGGGAGCACGGCGATGACCATGACGAGTCCGGCCCGGTCGTTGAAGAGCAGCCGCCCCTCGTGGGTGCCGTGGTGGCCGAAGCCGGAGACGCCGCTCAGGCTGGTCCAGCCGCTCACCCCGGAGGCGTGCAGCAGGGTGCGGACCGCGTCGGCGTCGTCGGCGCGCGTGACGACCTCCACCTTGACCATGCGGGTCAGTCCCAGTTCGTTCATGCCGTGTACTCCTTCTCCGTCGCGGACGCCGGGTGGCGCGCGGGCGGCTCGGTGGCGGGTGCGGTGACGTGGCGCGGGGCGGGCAGCGCCCGCCACGATCCACCCGACGCGGGCTCGGACCACGCGCCGGTGCCGGGGTCGACGACGGTCAGCGACAGCCACCCGCCGTCGACCAGGTGGCGCAGCCCGGGGTTACGGCCCAGCACCGCGTCGACCAGGTGGTGCGGGGCGCGGACCACCGCGAGCAGCCGCACCGGCTCGTGTGCCGGCCGGGTGCCGTCGGCGACCGACTGGAGCGGCAGACCGGGGCGCAGGTCGCCGCCGGATCCGGAGAGGACGCCGAGCGCGTCGCCGAGCACGGTGTGCACGGTCTTGGTGCCCGCGCCGAGCCGCTGCGGGTCGACAGTGGAGAAGTAGTACTGGAGGTTGATCCAGGCGGCCACCACGAGCGGGCCGGTCATGATCGCCTCCAGCGCCGCCGCGTCCCGGTCGCCGGTCCAGTCGTAGGAGTGCAGGAACGTGCGGCAGCCGAGGTCGACGCCGGCGGTCAGCTCGCGGGGCGCGGCGATGAACGCGGCGTTGCCGGCCAGCGCCCACTCCGGGCGGACCTGCGCCCAGTCCCCGGCCCGCCGGGGCAGGCGGCGCGGACGCGGCCGGCCGGGCAGTCGCGCGGCCCGTTCCGCGCGCAGCCGCGCGCCCGCCCCGGCCAGCCGGCCGGTGAGTTCCTCGACCGCCGGTCGCAGCCCGGCGGGCACGGCGTCCACGTCGAACAGCCGCACCTCGTCGGTGACGGTGTCGTGCTCGCCGGCCAGCACGTGCGTGCCGTCGGGCAGGTGGATGCCCCGGTCGGCGAGGGCCGCGCGCACCTCGGGCCGGTTGAGCATCCCGGCGGCGAGACGGGCGCTCACCCCGCCCCGGTTGCCGCCGCAGGCGCCGCAGTCCAGCGCGGCGGCGTACGGGTTGTTGGCGCTGGTGGCGCCGTGCCCGCAGAGCAGCACCAGCGGCGCGAAGCCGGCGGTGAGCCCGATCGTGCGCAGCGTCGCCTCGGCGTAGTAGACCTGTTCGTCGAGGCTCATGGCGGTGGTCAGGTCGGCGACGGTCGGTGCGGTGTGGTCGACGGGCGGCACGAACCGGCCCGGCGCGGCGGCCCGCAGGAGCAGGGCGGCGGTGGCCAGCACGCCGGCGACCTCGACGAAGGCGAACGCGCCGACCGGGTTCGCCTTGGCGGCGGCGTAGGCGCGTCGCCAGGCCTGCCGCGAGCGCCCGGCGTGGCCGGCCCCCGCCGCCTCGACGGTGGCCACCGGTCGCATGAGGACCGGGCAGCGGTCCCGCCCGCGCCGGGCGCCGGCGGTCACGGTACGCACGGGCAGGCCGAAGAAGCCGGCGAAGCCGTACGTGTCGACCGGCCCGGCCGCCTCCAGGTGGCGGCGCAGGCCCTCGCTGCGCACGTCGATGCAGAACACCGCCTGGGCGAGCGCCGGGGCGTCGACGGCCGGCCGGTCCACGCGCCGGTCCAGCCGGTGCCGCAGCCGACGCCGGTACGCGTGCTCGGCGGCGGCGAGCCACACCTCGGACTGCCGGGACGGGGTCAACTGGCAGGCCACGTCCCGCAGCGTGGCCACGGTCTCCCCGGGCAGGCAGGCCAGCGTGGCGACGTCGACGTCGAGCGCGCCGGCGAGTCGGGCGAGCGCCTCCGGGGTGATCCCGGCGGACCTCGGGAGCGTGGCGGGTGTCGCGGCGGCGATCGAGTCCAGCACCGGGGGCAGCTCCAGGTGGCGCTGGGCGGCGGCGCCGGCGAGCGCGTACTCGTAGGTGAGGCGCACGGCGAGCAGGTCCAGTGGGCTCAGTGCCGGCCCCTGTCCGGGATTGGCCTGGGCCCAGCGGGCGTGCCCGGCCCAGCCGGGCAGCCGGAGCAGGGACCGGGACAGGTAGGTGGACCAGGCCGCCGGCGGCACCCCCATCGCGCGCAGGAGCACCGCGACGGCCTGCTCGGGCGCCTCGGGCAGGGCGTCGACGAGCGTCGCGAGGCCGGTGACGCCCCGCCGGGCCAGGGCCGGATCGGCGCCGGCCATCCGCCGCCAGCGCGCCCAGCAGCCCGCGTCCGTCGGGCCGGGGACCGGCCAGAGCGCCGCCGGGCGTCCGCTGTGCGCCGCGCACCAGGCGGCCACCAGGTCGTCGACGTCCGCGGTGGTCCGGGTGCCCAGCGCCCGGTCGAGCGTCTCGGCGAGCGTGTGCGGTCCGGTCTCGCCCGGGGTGCGGGGGCGGGGCCGCGCGGGCAGCTCGGCGAGCCGGCGCCGCGCGACCGCGAGCAGGTCGGCCGGTGGGGGCGGCCCGTCGTGCACCGGGTGGCTCAGCACGGCCACCTGGAGGTCGGTGACGTCGATCCGCCGGTGGCCGAGCAGGACCGCGCCGGCGGCGCGCGGTGGTGGCGGGAGCACAGCGGCGAGGTCGGCCTCGGTGATCCGGCCGTCGTGCAGCCGCTGCCGGTACTCGGCGGCCGGCAGGTGGGTCCGCGTGCCGGCGAGGCCCCGTAGCTCGGCGGTGGCCCGGGCGAACGGCACGCGTTCCCGGCCGGCGAGCGGGTTCACCGCGACGAAGGCGTCCAGGGGGCCGACGGCGGCGACGTGGTCGGCGGCGGCGGTCGCCGCGGCGACGGCCCGGGCGCCGTCCGAGCGGTCGAGCAGGCCGGGGCGCGGCACGGTGAGCGCCGCGGGGGTCGGCCCGCCGGGCGGGGCCGTCCGGTGGGCCCGCGGCACGGCGACGCCATCGTGCCAGGCCCACCACCAGAGCGTGGCGCTGGGCCGGCGGCGCAGCACGGCCCCGGCGACGGCCACCACGGCGAGCACGCACGCCACGGCGACGACGCCGACGAGGCTCGTCCCGGTCGGCAGCGCCAGCCAGCGGTCGACCGCCCGCCCGGCGACGAGGTGTCCGCCGGCCAGCGCGGCCACGGTGCCGGTGAGGGCGACGGCGGTACGGGCCGGCAGCGCGCGGTCGGCGAGGGCGGACCAGACGGCGGCGAGCGCGGCGGCGGCGACCAGCGCGGCGCTGAGCGCACCGCTCGCGGTGGCGCCGAGCAGCAGCTCGGTGGCGAGCACGGTGACGAGCACCGTCGCGGCGGCGAGGACGCGGGACCGGGTCGGCGGCGGGCCCTCCGGCCGGGGCGTGCCGGCGGCACGGGCCTGCGCCTGGAGCGTGCCGCCGGCGGAGAGGAACGCGTACGCCTTGTAGACGGCGTGCCCGACCAGGTGCACGGCGGCCAGTCCGAACGCGCCGAGCCCGCACTGGGCGAGCATGAACCCCATCTGCGCGACGGTGGACCGGGCGAGCGTGCCCTTGACGTCGGTGCGTACCGCGGCGAACAGCAGCCCGGAGACGGCGGTGACGAGGCCGACGAGCACCATCGCCGGCATCATCCCGGGCGCGGCGGTGACCACCGGCGCCAATGTGATCATGAGGAACCCGGCCACGTTGACCATGCCGGCGTGCAGGAGCGCCGAGACCGGGGTCGGCGCGTCCAGGGTGGACGGCAGCCAGCGGTGCGCCGGCACCTGCGCGGACCGGACCATGGCGGCCGCCAGCAGCAGCGCGCCGGCGGTGGCGAGCAGCCACCCGGGCCGGTCACCGGCCGTGGCGCGCACCGCGGCCAGGTCGGCGTCGCCGGCGGGCGTGACCAGCAGCGCGAGGCCGGCCACCAGGGCGACGTCGCCGGCGAGGAACAGTCGCCGGGTCCGGCGGACGGCGGCCCGCACCCGGGGCTGGTCCCGGTAGTGGCCGATGAGGCCGACCAGCAGGTGCCCGGCCGAGATCCAGCCGACGGCCAACTGCACCAGGCTGGGCGCGGTGGCCATCACCAGTGTCGCGGTGCTGGCCGCCGCCACCCGGGCCTGGAGCGCGCGGGCGCCCGGCTCGCCGTCGAGGTAGCGGCGCGCGTAGCCGGCGACGACGGCGGCCAGTCCACAGACGAGCAGCACGAACAACGCGGTGAACCGGTCGACGCGGACGCCGACGGAGAACGCCGGCCCGAGCGTGTCGACGCGGGCGAGCACGCCCGGTACGGCCGGGTCGGCCGCCACCCGGACCAGCAGCGCGGTGGCCGCCACCGCGCTCAGACCGAGCAACGCGCCCACCACCCGGGCGGCCCGGCGCGGGTCGGGCACCGCCAACGCGCCGAGCACCGCCGATGCGGGCCCGATCAGGACTCCCAGGACCAGTGCGACGTCCATCGCCACCTCCTTCAGACAAGCGCACTCTATTACACGATTTCAAATTCGTGTATCGTGAGACGCACGACAGTGGCTCGTCACGAGGAGCAGTGATGGACATGACCGGATCGTCGCCGCAGGGATGGCCCGTCAGCCCGAGCTTCGCCCTCGCCCGACTGCGGGCGGGACACCACCGGTTCCGGGTGGGCGCGGCGCCCACGCCGTTCGTCCCGGCCGGCGCCCCGGTGGCGGCGGTCCTCTCCTGCGCCGATCCGCAGCCGGAAGCGGTGACGGTGTTCGGCGGCGCCGACGTGTTCGGGGTCCGCGCCGCCGGTCTGAGCACCGGGCCCTCGGTGCGGGGCAGCCTGGAGTACGCGGTCGGTCACCTCGGCACACCGCTGGTGGTGGTGCTCGGCCACACCGCCTGTTCGCTGCCGCACGGGAGCGGACCCGAACGGGTGCGCGCCACGCTCGCCGCGCTGCGCCGGCACTCCCCCCTGCTCGATCAGGCGGTCCGCGCCGGCCGCTGCGGCCTGCACGGCATGGTCTGGCACGACGCGTCGCTGACCCTCGTCGAGGTGCGTCCCAGCGCCCCGCCGCCGGTCCGGCGCGTCGGCCGCCTGCGACCGCCGAACCGGGCCGGGGCCCGGCTGGCCTGAACCGGGACGGCGCTCAGGGGTTGCAGCGCGGGCAGGTCCCCGGGTCGGCCGCACCGGCCACCGGACGTCGCTCGCGGTACGGGCACCGGGCGCATCCGGAGACCCGCACCGCCACCTGGTGGGTGGTCGTGCCGCAGTCCCGGCAGGGCAGGCCGGCCGCCGTGCCGAGCGGGCCGAACCCGGGCGCGGCGCAGTCCGGGCAGGCCGTGGCGAGCCGGCGGGCCAGGCGCAGCCCGGCGGCGGCGATCACCCGCATCCGGGTCGGGTTGACGTGGGCCCGCAGGTCCGCCGCGAGCACCGCGTCGCCGTCGCCACTGTCGGCGGCTGCCCGACGCAGTGCGGCGAACACGTCGCCGAGGCGGCGCAGGCCCTTCTCCGGCCGGCCCGCGCCGCGCGCCGGCCGGACGACGACGGCGTGGTGCGGGAAGCCGACCCGACGCAGGAAGGCCACCACCACGGTCCGGTCCCGACCGTCGGTGGTGACCTGCGCGTGGTTGGTCTCCAGGCTGACCACGGACTCCACCACGGTCAGGCCGGACCGGTCGTCGACAAGCGCGACGTACTCCACGTCGGCGGGCACGCCGGGCAGCGTCGGGTGCGGACCGAACGCGCCCTCGCTGGCCAGACCGACCGGGCATCCGGTGGCGGACATCCCGAGCCGCGCCTTGCGCAGCACGGTCTCCCGCGCGGTGCCGGGCCGGGGCACCTCACCGGTGAACGTGCCGAGCGCGTCGGTGTCCACCGCCGCCACCCGCAGGCCCACGCCCAGCCGACGGCGCAGCGGCGGGCGGAGCGCCCACTGCTTGCCGTGCATGGTCGCCAACGCCGCCGTCACACCACGGAACGGGGAGCCCTCCACTCCCCGGACCCTACCCGACATCCGAAGCGCAATTCCGGAGTCTGGCTACGTGTCGGCCTGACCGAGCGCGTCGACCAGGCCGGCCAGCAGCGCCACCCGCGGCACCACCGAGTCGAGATCGAGCCACTCCCCCGGGCTGTGGTCGGCGCCGCCGACCGGGCCGAGCCCGTCCAGCACGGTCGCGCCGGCCTCGGCCAGCAGGTTCGCGTCGGCGCAGCCCCCGGTCGCGGTGTGCGACACCGGTACGCCGAGCCCGGCGCCCACCTTCGCGGCCAGCTCGGCCAGCCGGCGTCCGGCCGGGTCCGGCTCCCACGGCGGGGTGGGCGCCTGCACGACCAGCTCGGCGTGCACGCCGGAGACGAGCGGCGCGGCGACCAGCCGGCGGATCTCGGCCAGCGCGGCCTCGTACTCGCCGGTGCGCCAGGCGCGCAGGTCGACAAGCATCCGGGCCCGGTCGGCGACCACGTTGGGCCGGCCGCCGGCCTCCAACGCGCCGACGTTCACCGTCACCCCGGGCCAGCGGCCGTTGAGCTGGTCCAGCGCCACGGTCAGCCGGGCGGCGGCGAGCAGCGCGTTGGCGCCACGCTCCGGCTCGATGCCGGCGTGCGCGGCCCGCCCGCGCAGCGTGACCGCCAGGTCGGCGACACCCTTGCGGGCGGAGACCAGGTCGCCGTTGTCGCGGGCGCACTCCAGGCAGAGCGCCACGTCGGCCTCGGCCCCGAGGGTACGCAGCAGCGGCCGGCTGCCCACCGAGCCGATCTCCTCGTCCGGCGTGCAGACCAGCACCAGCTCGCCGTAGCGGTGCCGGTCCAGCGCGGCGAGCACCTCGACGGCGGCGAGTCCGGCGAGCACGCCGCCCTTGTCGTCACTGACCCCCGGCCCGTACGCCCGACCGTCCTGCACCCGGAACGGGCGGGCGGCGGCGGTGCCCGGCGGGAACACGGTGTCCAGGTGGCCGGCGAGCAGGATCCGGCGGGTGCCGGCGCCCCGGCGGCGGGCGACCAGCACGTCGCCGAGCGGCCGGCCGGCCGGGTCGGCGACCGGTGCCCGCTCGACGGACAGCCCGGCGCCGAGGCACCAGCCCTGCACCAGGTCGAAGACCTCCCGCAGCCCGTCGAACTGGCCGGAGCCGGAGTCGACCGCGACCAGTCGGGCGAGCCGGTCGTGGTACGCGGTCAGCCGGTCACCGGCGGCGCGCAACAGCGGGTCCATGTCAGAGCACCTTGTCGAGGAAGGCGCGGGTGCGCTCGTGGCGGGGTCGGCCGAGCACCTCGTCCGGCGGGCCGGCCTCGACCACCACGCCGTCGTCGAGGAACGCGACCTGGTCGGCGACCTCGCGGGCGAAGCCCATCTCGTGCGTCACCACCACCATGGTCATGCCGTCGGCGGCGAGCCCCTTCATCACGTCCAGCACCTCGCCGACGAGTTCCGGGTCGAGCGCGGAGGTGGGCTCGTCGAAGAGCATCAGTTTCGGGCGCATGGCCAGCGCCCGGGCGATCGCCACCCGCTGCTGCTGGCCGCCGGAGAGCTGGCTCGGGTAGTGGTCCGCGCGCTCGGCCAGCCCGACGCGGTCGAGCAGGCGCATCGCCTCGGCGCGGGCGCGTTCACGCGGGGTGCGCAGCACCCGCACCGGCGCCTCGGTGACGTTACCGAGCGCGGTGAGGTGCGGGAACAGGTTGAACCGCTGGAACACCATGCCGATGTCGCGGCGGCGCACCGCCACCTCGCGGGCCCTCAGCTCGTGCAGCCTGTCGCCCTGGCGGCGGTAGCCGACCAGCTCGCCGTCCACCGAGAGCTGCCCGCCGTCGATGCGTTCCAGGTGGTTGACGCAGCGCAGGAACGTCGACTTGCCGGAGCCGGAGGGGCCGAGCAGGCAGGCCACCTCGCCCGGGGCCACGGTCAGGTCGATGCCCTTGAGCACCTCAACCGGGCCGAACCGCTTGGTCACGCCCTCGGCACGGACCATCGCCGTCATCGCACGCCTCCCCGGGCGAAGCCGCGGCCGAACCGGCGCTCGATCAGCCACTGGCCGACGGAGAGGAGGCTGACCAGGGCGAGGTACCAGATCGCCGCCACCAGGAGCAGCGGGATCACCTTGTAGTTGTTCTGGTAGACGCTCTGCACGGCGGTCATCAGGTCCCGTCCGGCGATGATCGACACGAGCGCGGTCGACTTGAGCATGGTGATGGTCTCGTTGCCCATCGGCGGGATGATCACGCGCATGGCCTGGGGCAGCACCACCCGGCGCAGGGTGAGCGTGGGGCCCATGCCGAGCGCGGCGGCGGCCTCGGTCTGCCCGTCGTCGACGGCCAGGATGCCGCCGCGGATCACCTCGGCCGCGTACGCCATCTCGTTGAGCGACAGCGCGAGCACGGCGGCCACGGTGCCGGTGACCACCACGCTGGTGGGACGGTCGAACAGCACGGTGCCGGTGAACGGCACGGTGAGCGTGATCCGGGGGAACAGCGCGCCGAGGAACCCGAAGAAAATGATCTGCACCAGCAGCGGGGTGCCGCGGAAGACCCAGATGAACGTCCACGAGACGCCGCGCAGCACCGGGTTGTCGGAGAGCCGCAGCACGGCGAGCAGGACGCCGCCGGCGGTGCCGAGCAGCATGGCGAGCAGCGTGAGCCAGAGCGTGGTGACCACGCCGTCGAGCACGTAGTCCTGGAACAGGTAGTGGGCCACGGTGCGGGGTTCGAGGTTGGGGCTGGTCAGCAGCGCCCGCAGGAACATCGCGGCCAGCCCGGCCACGACCAGCGCGGTGAGCCAGCGGCCGTAGTGGCGGACGGGGACGACCCGTACCGTCGGGGGTTCGGTGGTGGTCATCGTGGAAGTGCCTCCGGCAGGGGGTGCGGCGGTCGCCGGGCGCCTTCGGGCCCGCCCTCACGGAGTCGAAAGGGCGCCCGGCGACCGCGGTTCGGGGGGCGGTGGTCCGCCGGTCAGTCGATGGCCTGGTCGACGGTGGCCTTGTCGATCGCGATCGGAGTCTGCTTCCAGCGGGCCAGGATCTTGCCGTAGGTGCCGTCGTCGATCAGGGACTGCACGGCGGCCCGGTACGCCTCGGCCAGCTCCTTGTTCGCCTTGAGGAACCCGAAGCCGTTCGGGCTGGCCAGCCAGCCGTTGGGCGAGGACGGGTCGTCGACCAGCTCGGCCTTGCCGGCGAGCGAGCCGGCGGTCTCCACCAGGTTGACCCGGGTGGCGGCGACCACCTGCACGTTGCCGGCGATCAGCGCCTGCACCGCCTGCGGGTTCTCCGGGTACTCCTTGATCTCCAGCGGCCGGCCGGCGCAGCTCTCCTTGGCGTAGGTGGCCAGGTTCTTCGCCTGGTTGCTGGCCTTCTGCACGGCGACCGTCCGGCCGCAGAGGTCGGCCACCGTCTTCACGCCGAGCGGGTTGCCGGCGGCGACCAGGAACCCGGTGCCGGAGGCGGAGTAGTCGACGAACGTGGCGACCTGCTGGCGTTCCTTCTTGTCGGTGATGCCACCGGCGATGGCGTCGTACTTGGCGGCCTGGAGGCCGGGCACCAGGCCGTCGAACGGCTGCTGGGTGAAGGTGGCCTTGAGGCCGAGCCGGGCCGAGGCGGCCTGGAACAGGTCGGGGTCGAGGCCGACGAACTGGTCGGTGCGGCCCTCCACCTTGAAGTCGACGAACGGCTGGTAGGGGGCGTTGGTGGCGACCGTGACGGTGCCGCGACCGCGGACGTCGGACGGGACCTTGGCGGCCACGGCCTTGTCGGTCTCGACCGGGCCGACACCGTCGATGGTGACCGAGACGGGCTTGATCTCGTCGGTGCCGCCGCCGGTGGCGGCGCCACCGCAGGCGGCGGTGGTGGCGAGCAACGCCGTGGTCGCGCCGACCAGGGCGAGCGAACGGATGCGCATGGGGAGTCCTTCCGGGGGCCGGATCAGCCAGCCCCCGGACTGTAACTCACGTTACGATCTCGGTGGGGTTACAGTTTTTTGTAACGGACGTTTCAGTGGTCGCCGAACGCCTGCTGCGCCCCCTCCATCGCCTTCAGCCGCGCGCCGGCCACCGGGCCGAGCCTGTCGATCAGTGCCGCGACCAGCGTCTCCACCAACGCGAGCGTGGGCACGAAGCTGTCGTACGGCGACGGCGAGTCGACCCGGGCGGGCAGCACCACCTCGGCCAGCCCGGCCACCGGCGACAGCCAGCGGTCGGTGAACAGCAGCACCCGGGCGCCCCGCGCGGTCACCTCCCGGGCCAGCGCCAGCGTCGGTTCCTCGTACCGGCGGAAGTCGAAGAGCACGACGAGATCCCGCTTGCCGACGTCGACGAGCATGTCGGCGCGGGCCACCGGCCCGGGCGGCAGCAGCCGGCTGTTGCCGCGCACCTGCATCAGGTGCAGCACCAGGTAGTTGGCCACCAGCGCGGAGAACCGGCCACCGGCCGCGGTGACCCGGAACTGCTGGTCGGCGAGGAGCCGCACGGCCGCGTCCAACTCCCCCCGGGGCAGGTCGGCGAGCGTGCCGGCCACCGCCGCCGGCAGCGTCGCCGCGGCCCGGGGCAACGCGCCCTCCGGCGGCGTCCCGTCGTGTTCGGCGGCCCGGTAGGCGGTCAGCGGCGAGGTCTCCCGCTCCGCCAACTCGTCGCGCAGCGCGCGCTGGAACTCCGGGTACCCGCCGAAGCCGAGCCGGGACAGCAGCCGCAGCACGGTCGGCGCGCTCACCTCGGCGCGTTCGGCGAGCGCGGCCACCGTGCCCAGGCCGGCGGACGGGTAGGCGGCGAGCAGCGTGCGGGCGACCCGGCGCTCGGCCGGGCTGCACTCGCCGAGCCGCCCACGGATCAGCGCCGCGACGCCCACCACGTGCGGATCGTCGACAGCTTCGGAGTTCGGCACGAGCAGAGCGTAACGGCCCACCGGTCCGTGGGCGGGCGGGCGTCGCCCGCCCGCCCACGAACCCGTTCCGGTCAGGACTTCGTGATCGCGCAGGCGTAGTCGGCGGTGCCGGAGCCGGCGTACGCCTCCAGGTCGAGGTGGTAGGTGGCCGAGCCGGAGGCGGTCCGGGTCAGCGTGACCGACTCGTCCGTCCCGGCGCCGTCGTTCACCGACCGGGTCAGCGTGCTGCCGGTGGCGCTGAGCAGGTACAGGTCCGCGTCGTAGGCGGACGGCACCGCGCAGTTCACGGTCAGCGTCTGTCCACTGCCGAGCGTGAGCGAGAAGTAGTCCCGGTCGGAGGTGCTCTTCATGTCCCCGGTGACGGTGGCCGGGTAGGTCAGTCCGGAGATGTCGTTCGCGGCCGTCCGGGAGTCGTTCGGCTCCACCTCCGCGTAGGACGACCCGCCCGACGGCGGCGGGGTGGACGAGCAGTCGGTCACCGGCGTGCCGCTGTAGAGGTTGCTGTCCGGCACGCCGGCACGCACGCTGCGCAGGTAGTAGCCGCAGGTGGGCCGGTTGGCGAAGTCGTAGCTCTGCCCGTCGGTCAGCTTCCAGATCTTGACACCGGTGTAGGTCAGCGGCTGCCCGGACACCGCCACCTCGGGCTGGTGGTCGCCGAGCACCACGTACGCGCTCGGGCCGCTGAGCGTGGCCCGACCGGCCCGGTCGACGTAGAGCGACGCGCCCTCCTCGACGCCGACGCCCCACGCCTTGCCGCCGGTGACCAGCCCGTCCTTGACCGCGCGGGCCACGAACGCGATGGTCCGGCCCATCCGGTCGCGGGTGACGAAGTGCGAGTCGTTGATCGTGCCGGCGTAGTTCGGCCAGCGGAACATGCCGGTGGTGAACGTCAACGACCTGTCGTACGGGTTGGCCAGCGCGGTCGCCGAGGTGGTGCTCGCGGTGCAGGCGTCGTAGACCACGTCGCTGTTGACGTGGTGCCCGGCGCTGCCGCCGCCGACGCCGCCGCCCTTGGCCACCACCGACTCCACCGACGCCTCCAGCGCGGTGCCCTTCCAGGCCACGTACCGGCACTGGTCGCCGCCGGCGAAGTAGACGAACTCGGCGTTGCGGATGTCCGTGTTGACCTGGCTGTTGTTGCCGTCGTTGGCGGCGGTGAGGGTGAGCGTGGTGCAGGAGTTGACGCCGGCCAGCGGCGTGATCACGTCGCACTCCGGGGTGCCGGAGCCGGAGCCGGCGATGACCACCACGTCGATCGCGCCGGTGCCGCCGCGGATCGCGTCGACCGCCTTGGTCATGGTGGCGGTGACGATGCCGCCGGAGCCGTTCATGGTGTACGCCGGGCCGGACCAGCTCGCCCGGCTGGCATCCGTGGCACTGCCCTGGCGTACCCGGGTGACCTGGGCGTGCGCGGCGGTGACGCCGAGCGGGGCGACGGTGAGCAGCGCGGCGGCGGCTGCCGTCACGGCGAGCCGGCGAGAGTTGCGGGAAGGGGACATGGGCACCTCCGAGGGGCCACGAAGCGATGAAACAGAAGTTACATCCATTAAGTTCACTGCTCAATACGTAACTTCTGTTACATGCCGGTGACGGCAGCGCCGGACACCCGGGCCCGACGCCGCCCCACCGCGTCAGGCCGGTCGGATGCCGACCACCACGTCGGTGAACGTGGTGGCCGTCGCGCCCCGCCACACCGCGAAGCCGGCGCCCCGGGTCAGCCGCGCCTCCCACATCGGGTCCTTCTCGTACGAGGTGCCGCCGACCGCCACGCACCCGGCGCGAGCGGCCAGACCGTCCTCCACCAGCCCGACCATGGCGTAGTCGTAGAAGACGTCCTCGGACGGCGTCGCGGCGCACGCGCCGGCGGCCGGCCGGACGCGCGGCTTGCCGGCGGCCGGCACGAGCCGCCAGCGCGGCGCGTCGTACGCGTCCCCGGCGGTGAGCCGGCTCCACCGCACGCCCTCGATCCCCCACACCCCGTCGTGGTCGGTGACCCGGGCCCGGCGCAGGTCCAGCACGCCGACCCCGCGCTCCCCGAGCACCCGCAGCGACTGTCGCCCACCGCCGACGCCGGTCACCTCCAGCGCGGTGTTCTCGTCCAGGCCGAACACCCGGTCGTGCCCGGTGTCCGAGGCGAGGCGGATCGACCGCGCCTCCCGCCCCCGGCGGGAGAAGTGCGTGTCGACCAGCCCGGCGGTGAAGAACCCGAACCCGCCGCGCGGCAGGTAGCCGAGCACGTCCGGGTCGTCGAAGTAACCCGGCTTCGCGCCGTCGCGCAACCCCGGCTCGGTGGAACCACCGGTGATCATGTCCCGGCCGGCCATGATCTGCGCACCCGCGCTGGTGCCGGCGACCACCGCGCCGCCGCGCAGCTTGCGCCGGATCGCGGCCAACGCCGCGCTGTCCCGCTGCGCCGCGCCCCGGGTCATCGTGGTGACGTAGCGGTACTGGTCGCCGCCGCCGAGGAAGAAGCCGGTCATCGACTCGATCTGCCGGACCACCGCCGGATCGTCGGCGGCGCCCGGGTGGTCCAGGTCGATCGGGATCCACCGGGCGTCGGCCACCCCGTAGGAGCGGAACAGGTCGGCGTAGTAGTCGCCGTTGCAGACGCTGTTGTTGCAGTCCGGCGTGCCGGCGTCGGGATCCTCGGCGGGCACCGGCGCGCCCGCGGTGAGAATGCCGATCCGGGCCTTTCCGGGGCCGCCGGCCAGCCGGACGATGTCGTCGTAGATCTCCCGGTTGTCGTCGGCGAGCGCGCCGCCGACCAGCACCAGACTGCCGCCGTGGCGGTGCGGGTGGGACACGGTGGCCGAGGCCGGGACCGCGGCGGCCGGCACACCGAGCACGACCGCCGCGCAGGCGCCGACCCCCAGGGTCAGCAGGCGGTTCAAGGGCATGGTTGCTCCTCACAGAACCGTGAGGGCGGACCGCGAGCAGAGCGTACGGCATCCGTGTCGCGGCGACAATGTTGAGAGCGCTAACATCGCCTCTCGTTGATCTCCGACGCCAATGAAGCGTTGACAGTAGCCAATGTAAACGCCACGCTAAGGGCGATTGTTAGCGTTAACTTGGTCGTCATCTCCGTCGGAGGAGGATCGATGGACCCCACCACCACCCGTCGTCGCCTGGCGGTCGCGCTCGCCCCCCTGGCCCTGCTGGTCGCCGTGACCGCGTCCGTGATCGCCCCGGACGCGTCCCCGGCGCGCGCCGCCGGCACCGGCCCCTGCGACATCTACGCCGCCGGGGGCACGCCCTGCGTGGCCGCGCACAGCACCACCCGCGCGCTCTACGGCGGCTATGCCGGGCCGCTCTACCAGCTGCGCCGCGCGTCCGACAACACCACCCGCGACGTCGCGCCGCTCGCCGCCGGTGACGTCGCGAACGCCGCCACCCAGGACACGTTCTGCGCCAACACGAGCTGCCTGATCAGCGTCATCTACGACCAGTCCGGCCGCGGCAACCACCTGACCCAGGCGCCGCCCGGCGGGTTCTCCGGCCCGGCGGCCGGCGGCTACGACAACCTCGCCGACGCCACACTCGCGCCGGTCACGCTCAACGGCCGCAAAGCGTACGGGGTGTTCGTGGCGCCCGGCACCGGCTACCGGAACAACAGCACCAACGGCATCGCCAAGGGCGACCAGCCCGAGGGCATGTACGCCGTCTTCGACGGCACCCACTACAACGGCGGCTGCTGCTTCGACTACGGCAACGCCGAGACCAACAGCCGCGACAACGGCAACGGCACCATGGAAGCCATCTACTTCGGCAACATCAAGGTCTGGGGCTACGGCACCGGCAACGGCCCCTGGGTGATGGCGGACCTGGAGAACGGCCTCTTCTCCGGCGTCAATCCCGGCTACAACGCCAACGACCCGTCGGTGAGCCACCGGTTCCTGACCGCGATCGTCAAGGGCGAGCCGAACCACTGGGCCATCCGGGCCGGCAACGCCCAGTCCGGCGCGCTGTCCACGTACTACAACGGGCCCCGACCCAACGCGCCCGGCTACAACCCGATGAAGAAGGAAGGCGCGATCATCCTCGGCATCGGCGGCGACAACAGCCACGGCTCCGCCGGCACCTTCTACGAGGGCGTGATGACCTCCGGCTACCCGACCGACGCCACCGAGAACGCGGTCCAGGCCAACATCACCGCCGCCGGCTACGCGGCGGCCACCGGCGGCAGCCGGCAGAACGTCGAGATCGTCGGCGGCCAGTCGGGCCGCTGCGTCGACGTGCCGAACGGCAGCACCACCAACGGCACCCAGGTGCAGCTCTGGGACTGCTGGGGCGGCACCATGCAGCGCTGGACCTACACCGCCGCCCGGCAACTCCAGGTGTACGGCAACAAGTGCCTCGACGCCGAGGCGTCCGGGACCACCGCCGGCACCCGCGCCATCATCTGGGACTGCAACGGCCAGGCCAACCAGCAGTGGAACCTCAACGGCAACGGCACCATCAGCAGCGCCCAGTCCGGGCTCTGCCTCGACGCCACCAGCCAGGGCACCGCGAACGGCACCAAGGTCGCGCTCTGGACCTGCAACGGCGGCGCCAACCAACAGTGGAACCTGCGCAACTGATCCGGCGGCCGGGCGGGCGACGGCCCGCCCGGCCCACCCCGTACCCCCGTCCCGGAGGCTTCGCATGCCCGCACCCCTCATGAACCGCCGGATGCTCCTGCGCGCGTCCGGCGCGACCGCCGTCGCGGCCACCGCCGGCGCCGCCGTCGGCTCTCTCACCGGCGGTGGCGTGGCCGGCGCGGCGCTGGCCCCGGCCCGCCCGGACATCGGCGTCTCCGCGTACGCGTTCGACCCCGGCCAGGTCCGGCTGACCGCGAGCCGCTGGCTGGACAACCAGAACCGCACACTGACCTACCTGCGTTTCGTCGACGTCAACCGGCTGCTCTACAACTTCCGCGCCAACCACCGGCTCTCCACCGCCGGGGCCGCCGCCAACGGTGGCTGGGACGCGCCGAACTTCCCGTTCCGCACCCACATGCAGGGCCACTTCCTGACCGCCTGGGCGCAGGCCTGGGCGGTGACCGGCGACACCACCTGCCGGGACAAGGCGGTCACCATGGTCGCCGAGCTGGCGAAGTGCCAGGCCAACAACGGCGCGGCCGGCTTCAGCACCGGCTACCTGTCCGGCTTTCCGGAGTCCGACTTCACCGCGCTGGAGGCCCGGACGCTGAGCAACGGCAACGTGCCGTACTACTGCGTCCACAAGACGCTCGCCGGCCTGCTCGACGTGTGGCGCCTGATCGGCAGCACGCAGGCCCGGGACGTGCTGCTGGCGCTCGCCGGCTGGGTCGACCAGCGCACCGGCCGGCTCACCTCGGCCCAGATGCAGGCCATGCTCGGCACCGAGTTCGGCGGCATGAACGCGGTGCTCACCGATCTCTACCAGCAGACCGGTGACGCCCGATGGCTGACCACGGCGCAGCGCTTCGACCACGCCGCCGTGTTCAACCCGCTCGCGTCGAATTCCGACCAGCTCAACGGACTGCACGCGAACACCCAGGTGCCGAAGTGGATCGGCGCGGCCCGGGAGTACAAGGCCACCGGCACCACCCGCTACCGCGACATCGCCACCAACGCCTGGAACATCACCGTCGGCGCGCACACGTACGCCATCGGCGGCAACAGCCAGGCCGAGCACTTCCGCGCGCCCAACGCCATCGCCGGCTACCTGCGCAACGACACCTGCGAGGCGTGCAACACCTACAACATGCTCAAGCTGACGCGGGAACTGTGGCAGCTCGACCCCAACCGGGTCGGATACGTCGACTTCTACGAGCGGGCGCTGCTCAACCACATGATCGGCCAGCAGAACCCGGCCGACAGCCACGGCCACGTCACGTACTTCACCCCGTTGAACCCGGGCGGTCGACGCGGTGTCGGCCCGGCCTGGGGCGGCGGCACCTGGAGCACCGACTACAACTCGTTCTGGTGCTGCCAGGGCACCGGGCTGGAGACCAACACCAACCTGGCCGAGGGCATCTACTACCACAACGGCACCACGCTGACCGTCAACCTGTTCCTGCCCTCGGTGCTCACCTGGAGCCAACGCGGCATCACGGTCACCCAGAGCACCGCGTACCCGGTCTCGGACACCACGACGCTCACCGTCACCGGCTCGGTGGCCGGGTCGTGGACGATGCGGATCCGGATCCCGTCGTGGACCACCGGGGCGACCGTCAGCGTCAACGGCACGGCGCAGGGCATCGCCACCACGCCGGGCAGCTACGCCGTGCTGACCCGCGACTGGACCGCCGGGGACGTGGTGACGGTCCGCCTGCCGATGCGGGTGACCACGGTGGCCGCCAACGACGACGCGGCGGTCCAGGCGGTCATGTACGGGCCGGTGGTGCTCTCCGGCAACTACGGCAACACCACGCTGAGCGCGCTGCCGACGCTTGACGTCGCCTCGGTCACCCGGACCGGGAGCAGCTCGCTGGCGTTCACCGCCACCGCCAACGGCGCCGCCGTCAACCTCGGACCCTTCTACGACGCGCACGGGTTCAACTACACGGTCTACTGGCGGGCCGGCACGGGCGGCGGCGGTGGCGGCGAGGCGAGCTTCCGGCTGGCCAACGCCGCCAGCGGGCTCGTGCTGGGCATCCAGAACATGTCCACCGCCGACGGCGGGCTCGCCCTCCAGTGGGGCGACACCGGCACCGCCGACCACGACTGGCAGCTCCTGGTCGACGGGTCGGCGCTGAAACTCCGCAACGTCAACAGCGGCAAGGTGCTCGGCGTGGAGAACATGTCCACCACCGACAACGCGCGGATCCTCCAGTGGGCCGACAACGGCACCGCCGACCACCTCTGGACCGTGGTCGACGTCGGCGACGGCACCCACAAGCTGCGCAACGTCAACAGCGGCAAGCTGCTCGGCATCTCCGGCGGCTCGACCGCGCAGGGGGCGATGGCGGTGCAGGATCCGGACAACGGCAGCGCGGACAACCAGTGGCGCTTCCTGCCCAACGGCGCCCGCCGGCTCCAGAACCTCGGCAGCGGGCTCGTGCTCGGCGTGCAGGACATGTCCACCGCCGACGGCGGGCTGGTCATCCAGTGGGGCGACTCCGGCACCGCCGACCACCTCTGGACCGCGCTCGTGGACACCGGCGGCTACCTGCGGCTGCGCAACTCGAACAGCGGCCGGGTGCTCGGCGTCGAGGGCGGCTCCACCGCCGCCGGCGCGCGGATCGTCCAGTGGGCCGACAACGGCGCCGCCGACCACCGCTGGCGGCTGCGTCACGGCGGGAACGGCTACTTCCGGATCCAGTGCGCGAACGGCGGTCGGGTGCTGGGCCTGAGCGGCGGCTCCGGCAGCCAGGGGGCACAGGCCGTGCTCGGCGACGATTCCGGCGCCGCCCACCAGCGCTGGCGCTTCGTCTGAGACTCGGGGTACGCGTCGCGGCGCCCGCGCCGCGTACCTCCGTGGTGACGCCGTCGCCGCCGGGCCGGGCGACCCGGCGGCGACGGCTCCGCCCCGCCGCGCGAGCCGGCTGATCGGACGCGCCCGGCGGACGCCCGGTCGGCCGCCCGCCGACGCCCTGCCGACCCAACAGGATCGGCGCACAACCGGCCGCTGACCTCGGTGGCTCCTGTCGAGCGGAGAGCACGAACGACTCGGTCGCCGAAGCTCCGTCACATCACGCGCCGTCACGCCCTCGCCGTGTCCGCCGAGCGTCGGGTCGGCCGAGCGAGGGCGGAGTCGTTCGTGCGCTCAGCTCCGCAGGGCGGACAGCGGCATGCCGCCCGGCGCGATGCGGGACCGGGTAGGCCAAGAACCGCTCGGCGCACCGGGGAGGTCAGCCACGCGGGATAGGGCTCGGCAGGCCCGGGAGGACCAACGCAGCGGGGCGAGGCTCAGCGCAGCGGGGGCGGGCCGACGCTGCGGCGCGGGACCAGCGTCGGCGCGATGGTCTGTCGCAGCGGCCCGACGCTGGCGGACTCGATCTGGGTCAGCAGCAGATCGAGGCTCGCCCGGGCCACCGCCCCGAAGTCGGGGCGCACGGTGGTCAGCGGCGGGATGAAGTAGGCCGCCTCCGGCACGTCGTCGAAACCGACCACGCTGATGTCGTCCGGCACCCGTCGGCCGTGCTCGTGCAGCGCCCGCAGCACACCGAGCGCCAGGTGGTCGTTGGCGGTGAAGACGGCGGTGACCTCCGGCATCCGGGCCAGCATCTGACCGCACCGGTAACCCGCCGCGGCCGACCAGTCCGCCGGGACCAGCGGCGGCACCTCGGCGCCGGCGAGCCGCAACGCCTCGCGCCAGCCCTCGATCCGGCCGGCGCTGTCGAACCAGTCCGACGGGCCGGACACGTGCCAGACCGTCCGGTGCCCGGCATCGAGCAGGTGCTGGGTGGCGGCCCGGGCACCGGCCACCTGGTCCACCGTCACCAGCGGGATCGGCCGGCGCGGATCGCCGTCGACGGTCACCAGCGGCACGTCGTGGGGCAGCCGTTCCAGTGCCTCGCCGGCCGACTCGACCGGCGCGATCACCACGATGCCGGCCACCCGGTGCGCGAGGTGACGCTCCACCGCGGCCGAGATGGACCGGTGGTCGAGGTCGCTGACGCTGCCGACGCTGACCGCGAAGCCGGCCTCGGCGGCGGTCTGCTCCAGCGCGGCCAGCAGCGAGGCCGGGCCGTAGAGCGTGGTGTTCTGTGCGACCACGCCGATCACCTGGGACCGGCCGGTGACCAGCGCGCGGGCCGCGCGGTTGGGTCGGTAGCCGAGTTCGGTGATCGCCGCCTGGACCCGTAGTCGGGTCTGCTCCCGCACATTGGGATGCCCGTTCAGCACCCGGGAGACCGTCTGGTGCGAGACGCCGGCGAGGCGTGCCACGTCCGTCATCGCAGGACCGCGCACGGCCACCTCACTTTCGCCACTGCCCACGTGGCCGAACCGGGTCGACGTCGACCGGACCGGCCCGGGTGGCGACAGTCTACGCCAGTTGTCCCACCGGTCAGGGTACGGTCGATCCACCGTTCGCGTCATCCTGTCGGATTATCGGAGAATTGACGGCGAGCCCATTTCCCATTCGTGGCGACCGCGGGGAAGCCGCAGCTCCGGACCGGTCGGAGGACCGGGGTGGGGCCTTTCCGGCGAGTGCCGGCACCCCACCCCGGGCAATTCTCCGGCGCGTCCGGGGCGGAAAATGGTGACCCGCGTCACGGCGACCGAACCGGTTTCCGGCACAGAACTGCCGGCGCGATCAGAATCCGCGGGCGAGCCGGTAGTACGCCTGGTTCCAGCGCAGCTCGTCGGCGAAGCGGTGCGGCTCGGTGTCGCCGTCGATGACCACCAGCTCGGTACGCGTCATCGAGGCCAGGTCGCGCAGCTCCTCCACGCCCACCGCCTGGGAGAGCACGGTGTGGTGCGGCGCGCCCGCCGTGATCCACGCCTCCGCCGAACCGGACAGGTCCGGCCGGGGCCGCCAGACCGCGCGGGCCACCGGCAGCCGGCGCAACGGCTGCGGCGGCGGCACCACGTCGACCACGTTGGCCACCAGCCGGAATCGCTCCCCCATGTCGGCCATGCCGAGCACCACGGCCGGGCCGGACGCCGCGTTGAAGACCAGCCGGACCGGGTCCTCCCGCCCACCGATGCTGAGCGGGTGCACCTCCGCCGTCGGCACGTCGGCGGCGATGCTCGGGCACACCTCCAGCATGTGCGCGCCGAGCACCAGCTCCTGCCCGAACGTCAGGTCGTAGGTGTAGTCCTCCATGAAGGAGGTGCCGCCCGCCACGCCGACGGCCATCGCCTTCAGCGTCCGGACCAGAACGGAGGTCTTCCAGTCCCCTTCCCCGCCGAAGCCGTACCCCTCGGCCATCAGCCGCTGCACCGCGATGCCGGGGAGCTGGCGCAGGCCGCCCAGGTCCTCGAAGTTCGTGGTGAACGCGCGGAAGCCACCGGTGTCCAGGAACGTGCGCAGACCCAACTCCTGGCGGGCGGCGTACCGCAGCGCCTCGTGCCGCTCGCCACCGGGACGCAGCGCCGCGTCCACCCGGTAGGTGTCGTCGTACTCCTTGACCAGGTCGTCCACCTGCGCGTCGGCGACCTGGTCGACCGCGTCGACCAGGTCGTTCACACCGTAGGTGTTGACCGAGACGCCGAACCGCAGCTCCGCCTCGACCTTGTCCCCCTCGGTCACCGCGACGTCGCGCATGTTGTCGCCGAACCGGGCCAGCCGCAGCGTCCGCATCGACGACCAGCCGACCGCCGCGCGGGCCCAGGCCGCCACCCGGTCGACCACCCGCGGGTCGGTGACGTGGCCGGCGATCGTCTTGCGGGCCACCCCGAGCCGGGTCTGGATGTACCCGAACTCGCGGTCGCCGTGCGCGGCCTGGTTCAGGTTCATGAAGTCCATGTCGATGGTGTCCCACGGCAGCGCCACGTTGGCCTGCGTGTGCAGGTGCAGCAGCGGCGTCTGCAACGCGTCCAGCCCGGCGATCCACATCTTCGCCGGCGAGAACGTGTGCATCCAGGCGATCACCCCGACCGCGCCCTGCACGGCCGCGTCCCGGCACACCGCCAGGATGTCCGCGCTGGAGGTCAGGACCGGCTTCCAGCACACCCGGACCGGGAGGTCCGGCGAGGCGTCCAACCGGGCGGCGATCTCCCGGGACTGGTCGGCGACCTGCCGGAGCGTGTCCTCGCCGTAGAGGCCCTGGCTGCCGGTGAGGAACCAGACCTCGGGCTGGGGGTGAGTTGCCATGTTGTTGCCTTCCGCGCTAGGAGCCGTCACTTGAACCGGATGCCGATGAGGCGCTGGAGGAGGATGAACGCGAAGAGCAGCCCGCCGATCACGATCTTCGTCCACCAGGAGTTGAGGCTGCCGTCGAACGTGATCAGCGTCTGGATGACACCGAGCACCAGCACGCCGAGGACGGTGCCGAAGACGTAGCCGGACCCGCCGGTGAGCACGGTCCCGCCGATCACCACCGCGGCGATCACGTCCAGCTCCATGCCGACGCCGATCAGCGGCGCGCCGGAGAGCGTGTAGAACGACAGCAGGATGCCACCGATCGCCGAGCACAGCCCGCTGATGGTGTAGACGGCGATCCGGGTGCGCCCGACCGGCAGGCCCATCAGCAACGCCGACTGCGCGTTGCCGCCGACCGCGTACACGTTGCGGCCGAACCGGGTGTACGCCAGCACGTACGCGGCCACCAGGACCACCGCGAACGCGATCAGCACACTTATCGACACGAAGTTCCCGGCCGGATTGCCGATGCGCTCCTGGGACATGCCGGTCCAGAAGCCGTCGGTGATGGAGATCGAGGCGCCGCTGATGAACGTGCACATGCCCCGGGCGAAGAACATCCCGGCGAGCGTGACGATGAACGGCTGGATGTCGAAGAAGTGGATCGCGCAGCCCATCAGGAACCCCAGCGTCGGGCCGATCAGCAGCGCGATGACGAGCACCAGGGCCGCCGGCATCCCGTCGCGCAGCAGCGCGGCCGACACCATCGTGGTCATCGCCACCACCGAACCGACCGACAGGTCGATGCCGCCGGTGAGGATCACGAACGTCATGCCGACCGCGACCACGAGAAGGAAACCGTTATCGATGAAGACGTTGAAGACCACCTGGACGTTGGAGAAGGCGCGGTACTGCGACACCCCGATGCCGTACATGACCAGCAGCAACGCGAGTGTGGCCAGCACCGGGACGTGTCGCCGGGGCAGGCTGGGCCGCCAGGACCGGACGGTGGACAACGACGTGCTGGTCATGCCGGCACCTGCTCCTTCTCCCGCTGCGGCGTCGCCGGACCGGGCTCGACGCCGCGCCGGCGCCGCCACCGGAACCGGGCCCGGAAGGCAGGGGCCTGGATCAGGCAGACGGCGATGACGACGACGGCCTTGAACAGCAACGACGTCTGCGGCGAGATGTTCATGGCGTACACGGTGGTGGTCAGCGTCTGGATGATCAGCGCACCGAGGACGGTGCCGCCCAGCGAGAACCGGCCGCCGGCCAGCGAGGTGCCGCCGATCACCACGGCGAGGATCGCGTCGAGCTCGATCCAGAGCCCGGCGGCGTTGCCGTCCGCGCTGGACACGTTCGCGGTGACCATGAAGCCGGCGATCGCGGCGCACGCGGCGCTGACCACGTAGACGAGGAAGACGATGCGCCGGGACCGGATGCCGGCCAACCGGCTGGCCTCGGCGTTGCCGCCGACCGACTCCACGATCAGCCCGAGCGCGGTACGCCGGGTGAACGCGGCCACCAGCAGTGCCGCGGCGAGCGCGATCAGGATGGCCAGCGGCAGCGTCAGGACGTGCCCGACCCCGATGGCCCGGTAGGGCTCGGAGTTGATCGTGAGGATCTGCCCCTCGGTGACGAGCTGGGCGATCCCCCGGCCGGCCACCATGAGGATCAACGTGGCGATGATGGGCTGGATGCCGATCACCGCGACCAGCACCCCGTTCCACGCGCCGAGCACCAGCGCGACGCCGAACGCCAGGGCGAGCGCGGTGAGCACGGTGGACAGGCTGTTCGGGTCGGCCGCCTCACTGATGTGCAGGCAGGCGATCGCGCCGCTGATGGCACAGAGCGAGCCGACGGACAGGTCGATGCCACCGGTAGCGATGACCAGGGTCATCCCGAGCGCGACGAGGATCAGCGGCGCGCTCAACCGGAGGATGTCGATCGGGGTGCCGTACAGGTGGCCGCTCTTGACCTCCACGGCGAGGAAGCCGGGCCGGTAGGCGGTGTTCGCGGCGAGCATCACCACGAGCACCAGGACCGGCCAGAACAGGCGGTGCCCGGTCAGCGGGCGGAGGCGTTCGGTGACGGTGTTCATCGGTTCACCTCCTCCCGGGGGGTTCCGCTGGCGATGGTGCGCATGACGCGGTCCGCGTCGAGCGAGTTGTCGTTGTCGAGCTGGGCGACCATCTCGCGGTCCCGCATGACCGCGACCCGGTGGCTCAGGCGCAGCACCTCCTCCAGCTCGGCGGAGATGAACAGCACCGCCATGCCGCCGTCGGAGAGCTGCACCACCAGCTTCTGGATCTCGGCCTTGGCGCCGATGTCGATGCCGCGGGTGGGCTCGTCGAGGATGAGCAGGCGCGGCTCGGTGATGAGCCAGCGCGCCAGCAGCACCTTCTGCTGGTTGCCGCCGGAGAGGTTGCGCACCGGCAGCTCCGGGTTCGCCGGCCGGATGCTGAGCGCCTGGACGTACTTCTGGACCAGCTCGTCCTGCCGGCGGCGCGGGATCGGCCGCAGCCAGCCGCGGGCGGCCTGCATCGCCAGGATCATGTTCTCCCGGACCGACAGCTCCGGAACGATGCCCTCCGCGCGGCGGTTCTCCGAGCAGAAGCCGATGCCCCGGTCGATGGCCTGGATCGGGGTACGCAGCGGCGCCCGGCCGCCGTCGACGAGGACCTGGCCGTGGTCGGCGCGGTCGGCGCCGAAGAGCAGCCGGGCCACCTCGGTGCGGCCGGAGCCGAGCAGGCCGGCCAGGCCGACCACCTCACCGGCGTGGATGCGCAGGCTGAACGGGGCGACCGCGCCGCGGCGGCCCAGCTCGGCGGCGTCCACCAGCGGCGCCCGCCCGTCCGGTGCGACGGTGGCGCGCTTCTGCTGCTCCTCGAGCCGTTCCAGCACGTCCAGCTCCTGGCCGATCATCTTCTCCACCAGGCTGAACTGCGGCAGCTCCTCGGTGCGGTACTCCCCCACCAGGGTGCCGTTGCGCAGCACCGTGATGCGGTCGGCGATGTCGTAGACCTGGTCCAGGAAGTGCGTGACGAACAGGATCGCGATCCCCTCGTCCCGGAGCTGGCGCATGATCCGGAAGAGCTGGGCGACCTCGCCGGCGTCCAGGCTGGAGGTCGGTTCGTCGAGGATGAGCACCCGGGCCCGCACGTCGATCGCCCGGGCGATGGCGACCATCTGCTGCACGGCGAGCGAGTACGTCCCGAGCGGCGCGGCGACGTCCAGGTCGAGGTCGAGCCGGGCCAGGAGCGCCCGGGCCCGGCGACGCATCTCGCCCCAGTGCACGGCGCCCAGCCGGCGGGGCTCCCGGCCGATGAAGATGTTCTCCGCCACCGACAGGTTCGTGCAGAGGTTGATCTCCTGGTAGACGGTGCTGACGCCGGCCGCGGCGGCCTGCATCGGCCCGCTGAACGACACCTGGTCACCGGCGAGCGTGACGGTGCCGGCGTCGGTGTCGTAGACGCCGGTCAACACCTTGATCAGGGTGGACTTGCCGGCGCCGTTCTCGCCCATGAGGGCGTGGACCTCGCCCGGGAACAGCCGGAAGTCGACGTCGTGGAGCGCGCGGACCCCGGGGAAGGTCTTGCTGATTCCGGTCATGGTCAGGACCGGACGGTCACCCGTCATACCATCGGACCTCTTCTGGAAACGGTGGTGGCACGGGGGCCGCCGTCGGTGTGACGGCGACCCCCGGGTGTGGCTCAGTACTTGCGGTTGGGCAGTGCCTCCTTGGCCTGCTCCTGGGTGAAGGTCGTCTCCTGGGTCTCGATCCGGGCCGGCACCTCCTCACCGGCCTTGACCTTCTTCACCAGGTCCATCAGCTGCGGGCCGAGCAGCGGGCTGCACTCCGCGATGAAGTTGAACTTGCCGTCCGCGAGCGCCTGCATGCCGTCCTTCACCGCGTCGACGGTGATGATGGTGATGTCCTTGCCGGGCACCTTGCCGGCTGCGGTGATCGCCTCGAGCGCGCCCAGGCCCATGTCGTCGTTGTGCGCGAAGAGCACGTCGATCTTCGGGTTGGCCTTCAGGAACTGCTCCATCACCTGCTTGCCGCCGGCGCGGCTGAAGTCGCCGTCCTGCGACGCGATGATCTTCAGGTTGGGGTTGGCCGCGATGGCCTCGCCGAAGCCCTTCTTCCGGTCGTTCGCCGGGGCCGAGCCGGTCGAGCCCTGAAGCTCGACGATGTTGACCGGGCCGGTGGCCGACTTCTTCTGCTCCACCAGCCACTCGCCGGCGAGCCGGCCCTCCTTGACGAAGTCCGAGCCGAGGAACGTCTTGTAGAGCGACTTGTCCGGCGAGTCGACCGCGCGGTCGGTCAGGATCACCGGGATCTTGGCGTCCTTGGCCTCCTTGAGCACGGTGTCCCAGCCGGACTCGACCTTCGGCGAGAAGGCGATGACGTCGACCTTCTGCTGGATGAAGTTCCGGATCGCCTTGATCTGGTTCTCCTGCTTGCCCTGCGCGTCGTCGAACTTCAGCTCGATGCCGGCCTGGCCCGCCGCCTCCTTGATGGAGGTGGTGTTGGCGGTCCGCCAGCCGCTCTCCGCGCCGACCTGGGAGAAACCCAGGACGATCTTGTCGTTGCCGCCGCCGGAATCGCCGCCGGTGTCGCTGTTGCCGCAGGCGACCATGCCGCCGGCGAGCAGCACGCCGGTCAGGGCCGCGATCACCGTGCGGGCCGTACTCCTGGTTCGCATCGTTCTCCTCGGGGTGGGGTGATCCGGGCGCGCGACCGGCGGGGCCGGGGCGACCGGTTGTGGTGGTGGGATGAGGTGGTGCTGGTCCGGGTCACCCGGCGGGCGGGCGCTGGCCGTACACGTTCTGGTAGCGGTCGTGGAGCGAGTCGACGTCGGCGGACGCGATCGGCAGCGGCGGCCCGAGCGCGCGGGCCAGGTGCGCGGTGCGGGCGACGTCCTCGCACATCACCGCCGCCTTGACCGCCGCGCGGGCGTCCCGGCCGATGCTGAACACGCCGTGGTTGCGCATGAGCACCGCGGGCGAGCGGTGCCCGGACAGCGTGCTGACGATGCCCTTGCCGATGTCGTCGCCGCCGATCAGGGCGAACGGGCCGACCGGGATCTCGCCGCCGAACTCGTCGGCCTGCGCGGTCAACCAGCACGGGATCGCCTCGCCCCGGGCCGCCCAGGCGGTGGCGTAGCCGCTGTGCGTGTGCACCACGCCGCCGACCTCGGGCATCGCGCGGTAGACGTAGGCGTGCGCGGCGGTGTCGCTGGACGGCGAGCCGGCGCCGTCGACCACGACCCCGTTGAGGTCGCAGACCACCATGGCGTCGGCGGTCAGGTCGTCGTAGTCCACGCCGCTCGGCTTGATCACCATCAGGTCCTGACCGGGGATGCGCGCCGAGACGTTGCCGGCCGTCCAGGCCACCAGGCGGTAGCGGGTCAGCTCGCCGTGCAGGCGGGCCACCGTCTCGCGGAGCGCGGTGACCTGCCGGGCGATGTCGGGGTTCATCCGACCACCTCCAGGGCCGGGTCGGCGGGCGTCCCGGCGGCGTCCACCGCCGCGTTCCGGATCGCCCGCAGGCGGAGCATGACGTCGTTCGCGCCGCGACCGAAGTGGTCGTGCAGCGCCCGGTACTCGGCGTAGAGCGCGTCGTACGCCCGCACGTTCTCCGGGATCGGCCGGTAGACGGCCTCGTCCACCCGCCCCATGGCCGCCGACGCCTCGTGGATCGACGGGTACGCCCCGGCGGCGACCGCCGCGTGGATGGCCGACCCGAGCGCCGGCCCCTGGGCGGAGCCGATGATGCCCAGTTTCCGGTTGGTGACGTCGGCGTAGATCTGCATCAGCAGGCGGTTCGAGGTGAGCCCGCCGGCCACCACCAGGTCGTCGACCGGCACACCCGCCTCAGCGAACGCCTCGACGATCATCCGGGTGCCGTACGCGGTGGCCTCCAGCAGCGCGCGGTAGACGTCCGGCGGCCGGGTGGCCAGCGTCAGCCCGACGACCAGCCCGCTGAGATCGTGGTTGACCAGCAGCGAGCGGTTGCCGTTCCACCAGTCCAGCGCCACCAGCCCGTGTGCGCCGACCGGCTGGGCGGCGGCCAGCTCGGTGAGCCGCTCGTGCGAGTCGAGGCCGGCCGGGGCGGCGTGCCGCACGAACCAGCCGAAGATGTCCCCCACGCCGCTCTGCCCGGCCTCGAAGCCCCAGGCGCCGGGGCTGATGCCGCCGTCGACCACGCCGCACATGCCGGGGACCTCGGCGGGGTGGGTGCCGTTGAGCACGTGGCAGGTGGAGGTGCCCATGATCGCCACCAGCCGGCCCGGGCGCAGCGCCTGCGCGGACGCGGCGGTGACGTGCGCGTCGACGTTGCCGACCGCGACCGCGATGCCCTCGGGCAGCCCGGTCCAGGCGGCGGCGCGGGCGCTCAGCACGCCGGCCCGGTCACCCAGCGGCAGCAGCGGGCCGTCCAGCTTGGCCACGAAGTCGGGGAAGCCGGGGTCGAGCGCGGCGAGGTACTCCGGGGACGGGTAGCGGCCGTCCTGCCGGATTCCCTTGTAGCCGGCGGTGCAGACGTTACGCGTCTCGACGCCGCACAGCTCCCAGACGATCCAGTCGGCCGCCTCGATGAAGCGCTCGGCCCGCCGGTACACCTCGGGGTCCTCGGCCAGGATCTGCAACCCCTTGGCGAACTGCCACTCGGCGGAGATCTTGCCGCCGTAGCGGCCGATCCACGGCTCGCCGCGCTCGTGCGCGAGGGCGTTGATCCGGTCGGCCTGCGGCTGCGCGGCGTGGTGCTTCCACAGCTTGACCCAGGCGTGCGGCCGGTGGCGCAGCTCCGGGACCTCGCACAGCGGCGTGCCGTCGGCGAGCGTCGGCAGCACGGTGCAGGCGGTGAAGTCGGTGCCGACGCCGACCACCCGGGCCGGGTCCACCCCGGCGGCGGCCAGCGCGGCCGGCACCGCCTCGCGCAGCACGTCGCGGTAGTTGTCCGGGTCCTGCAGGGCCCAGTCCGGGGGCAGCGCCGGGCCGCCGTCGGGCAGGGCCGTCTCGATCACCCCGTGCCGGTACTCGTGCACCGCGGTGCCGAGTTCGGCGCCGTCCCGGACCCGCACCACGAGCGCCCGCCCGGACAGCGTGCCGAAGTCGACCCCGACCACGTACCGGTCGGTCGCCTCCACGTCGCTCATCTACACCTCCACCGCGTCACGGAGTTAGTGTTAGCGCTCACATATACATCCGTCAAGACACCTCCGCGCAACGGCTGCGTAACGGAGCCGACGGCGACGCTCCGCCCTCCGCCGTCGGCGCGGGGACCGGCCCGCCCAGGCCGACGGGAGATCCACCACGGACGCCGGCGACCGGCGGCCGACACCCCGACGAGGCGCGTTGTTAACGACAACAATCGATGCCCTGAGGGTCGCTGAGCGAGCGGACCGGGCAGCGACCCGAAGGGATGTCCAGAGGCCCGGCGCGATGCCCGTAGAGGGGCTCTCAACGGCCCGTTTCCGACCCGACCGACGGCCGTAGGGCCACCCGGGCGGCCGTGCCGCGACGGGCACGGTGATGCACACAGTTTGATGTCAGCGATAACATTCGGACCGTGCCCGTGCCGCTGCGCGCCTCCGGACGGACGACCCGGGCAGCGCCCCGGAGAGACGGCCGGGCCGCGCGGAGTGGCCGGTCCGGTCGGGCGCCGGCACGGCCGTGAACCGTTGACATCGGACGCGGCACGACACGACAGATGGCCGGTCGCCGCGACGTGCACGACGGCGACCGGATGACCGGCCGGACGGCGCACCCCCGTCCGGCCGGCCGCTCACCGGCTGCCCGCGGCCCGGCGCTTGTTCCAGATGTCGAACGCCACCGCGGCGAGCAGCACCAGCCCCTTCACCACCGACTGGATCGACTGGTCGATGCCCATGAGCTGCATGCCGTTGCTCATCACCGCCATGATCAGGCCACCCACCATCGCGCCGACGACGGTGCCCACCCCGCCGGTGACCGCCGCGCCGCCGATGAAGGCCGCCGCGATCGCGTCCAACTCGAACATGTTGCCCGCCGCCGGCTGGGCCCCGTTGGAGCGCGACGAGTAGATCACGCCGGCCACCGCGGAGAGGAAGCCCATGTTGACGAAGACCCAGAAGTTGACCGTCTTCACCCGTACGCCGGACAGCGTCGCCGCCGGCAGGTTGCCGCCGATCGCGTAGACCTGGCGACCGAAGACGGTACGGCGGGTGAGCAGGCCGTAGACGAGCACCAGCACGGCCAGGACGATCAGCACGATCGGCAGGCCCCGGGCGTGCGCGAGCTGCCAGGCGAACCACATGACGACGGCGCCGACCACCACCACCCGCAGCACGAAGAGCGGGAACGACTCCACCGGCTGCTCGTGGCGGACCCGGGCCAGCCGGGTCCGGAACACGCTCGCCGCGTACCCCACCACCGCGAAGACGCCGATGAACAGCGTGAACGCGTCGAAGCCCTGCCCGCCGAGCAGGCCGTTGAGGAAGCCCGCCGCGACCCGCTGGTACTCGGCCGGGAACGGCGACAGCGAGATGTTGTCCAGCACCCGCAGCGTCAGGCCACGGAACAACAGCATGCCGGCCAGCGTGACGATGAACGCCGGAATGCCGGCGTACGCGACCCAGAGACCGTGCCAGGCGCCCACCGCGACGCCCACGGCGAGCGCGGCGAGGATGCCGACCCACCACGGCATGCCCTCCCGGATCACCAGCACGGCCGAGACCGCGCCGGTCAGCGCCACCACCGACCCGACGGACAGGTCGATGTGCCCGCCGATGATCACGATGACCATGCCGATCGCGAGCACCAGGATGTAGGAGTACTGAAGAACGATGTTGGTGAGGTTGCCGGGGCTCAGCGAGACGCCGTCGGTGAGGATCGCGAACAGCGCGACGATCACCACCAGGGCGATGTAGATGCCGCTCTGCCGCAGGTTGCCGAGGATCAGCGTCCGCGGGTCACTGGTCCCGGTCTTCAGGGTGGCGGCGGCGCCGGTGTCGGGCGCGTCGACCTTCGGGGAGGTGGCGGGCTTCGTGCTGGTCATCCGACGAGATCCCTGTCCTTGGTCATGAGTTCCATCAGGTTCTCCTGGGTGGCGTCGCCCACCGGCACCTCGCCGGTGATCCGACCGGCCGCCAGGGTGTAGATGCGGTCGCACATGCCGAGCAGCTCGGGCAGCTCGGAGGAGATGATGACGACGGCCTTGCCGTCCGCCACCAGGCGGTTGACGATCGTGTAGATCTCGAACTTCGCCCCGACGTCGATGCCCCGGGTCGGCTCGTCGAGGATCAGCACGTCCGGATCGGTGAACAGCCACTTCGCCAGCACGACCTTCTGCTGGTTGCCGCCGGAGAGCTTGCCCACCACCGACATGACGCTCGGCGCCTTGATGTTCATGTCGCGCCGGCCCCGCTCGGCGACCGTGATCTCCTCGTTGCCGTCGATCCAGCCGTTGCGCGCCAGCTTGCCGAGCGCGGCGGCCGAGATGTTGCCCCGTACGTCGTCGATCAGGTTGAGGCCGTAGTGCTTGCGGTCCTCGGTGGCGTACGCGATGCCGGCGGCGATCGCCTCGGCCACCGTGCGGGGCCGCACCTGGCGGCCGTTGACGAAGACCCGCCCGGTGATGTCCCGGCCGTACGCGCGGCCGAACACGCTCATCGCCAGCTCGGTGCGGCCGGCGCCCATCAGGCCGGCGATGCCGACCACCTCGCCGGCGCGGACCGTGAGCGAGGCGTGGTCCACCACCAGCCGGTCCTGGGTCGGATGGCGCACCGTCCAGTCCTCGATCCGCAACACCTCGGCGCCGGGCGTCGACGTCCGGGTCGGGTAGAACGCCGCGAGGTCGCGGCCGACCATGCCGCGGATGATCCGGTCCTGGGTCGCCGTGCCGTCGCCCATGTCCAGCGTCTCGACCGTGCGGCCGTCCCGGATCACGGTCGTCGAGTCCGCGACCGCGGTGATCTCGCCCAGTTTGTGCGAGATCATGATGCAGGTGATGCCCTGGTCGCGGAGCCGCCGCAGCAGGTCCAGCAGGTGCGCCGAGTCGACGTCGTTGAGCGCCGCGGTCGGCTCGTCCAGGATGAGCAGCCGCACCTTCTTGGACAGCGCCTTGGCGATCTCCACCAACTGCTGCTTGCCCACCCCGAGCTGGATCACCGGGGTCACCGGGTTCTCGTGCAGCCCGACCGAACGCAGCAGCGCCGCGGCCTCCGCGTTGGTGCGGTGCCAGTCGATCAGCCCGGCGCGACCACGGCGCTCGTTGCCGAGGAAGATGTTCTCGGCGATCGACAGGTACGGCACCAGCGCCAACTCCTGGTGGATGATGACGATGCCGTGGGACTCGCTGTCCCGGATGCCCCGGAAACCGACCGGCTCACCGTCGAGGACGATCTGCCCGTCGTAGCTGCCGGTCGGGTACACCCCGGACAACACCTTCATCAGGGTGGACTTGCCGGCGCCGTTCTCGCCGCAGATCGCGTGGATCTCGCCGCGCCGGACGGCGAGCGAGACGTCCTGGAGCGCGGCCACTCCGGGGAAGGTCTTCGTGATGTTCCGCATTTCGAGGATGTGATCGCTCATGGAAACCGTCCTGCTCGGGGCCGTCGCGTCGGTGCGCCGGCGGGCCCGGCGACGCGGTGCGTCACCGGACCCGCCGGAGAGCGGCTCAGCCGGCCCGGCCGGCGGCGACCTCCTGGGCGGTCAGGTAGCCGGAGTCGATCAGCGCCGACTTGATGTCGTCCTTGTAGACGGTCTGCACCGGCAGCAGGAACGCGGGCACGACCTTGACGCCGTTGTCGTACGCCTTGGTGTCGTTCGCCTTGGGCTCCTGCTTCTTCAGGAACGCCTCGGCGGCGACCACGGCCTGGTCGGCGAGCAGCCGGGTGTCCTTGAAGACGGTGGAGCTCTGGATGCCGTCGTTGATGAGCTTGACGGAGGCGACCTCGGCGTCCTGGCCGGTGACCACCGGCATCTTCTTGGCCCCGCCGCGGTAGCCGGCGTTCTGCAGGGCGGTGATGATGCCCCGGGACAGGCCGTCGAACGGCGACAGCACGCCGTCGACCTTGCTGCCGTCGTTGTAGCTGGAGGTGAGCAGGTCCTCCATGCGCTTCTGCGCGGTCTCCTGCTGCCAGCGCAGGATGGCCACCTGCTCGATCTTCGTCTGGCCGGACTTCACCTTCAGCGTGCCGGCGTCGAAGTACGGCTTGAGCGTGTCCATCGCGCCGTTGAAGAAGAAGTGCGCGTTGTTGTCGTCGAGCGAGCCGGCGAACAGCTCCACGTTGAACGGGCCGGTGGCGGTGCCCTTCGAGCCGTCCTTGTTCTGCAGCCCGAGGCCGACCAGCAGCGCGTTGGCCTGCGCCACGCCGACCTTGTAGTTGTCGAAGCTGACGTAGAAGTCGACGTTCGGGCTGTTGCGGATGAGCCGGTCGTAGGAGATGACCGGGATCTTCGCCGCCGCGGCGGCCTGGAGCTGCCCGCTGAGCGCGGTGCCGTCGATCGGGGCGATCACCAGCACGTCCGCGCCCTGCGTGATCATCTGGTCGATCTGCTGCGACTGGGTGGGGATCTCGTCGCCGGCGTACTGCAGGTCGACCTTGTAGCCCTTGGCCTGGAGCTTCTCCTTCACCGAGTTGCCGTCGGCGATCCACCGCTCCGAGGTCTGGGTCGGCATCGAGACGCCGATGGTCAGGTCGCCGGGCTTGGCCGAGCTGGTGTCCCCGCCGCCACCCGCGCCCTCACCACTGCATGCGGCCAGGCTGACGGCGATCGCGACGCCACCGAGCGCGGCCAGAAATCGTCTGCGCACGAGCTTCATCTCCCCTGCGTACTCACGGACCCACGGATAACCCTCCCCGGAGTGTTAACGCTCACAAGATTCACCGTCAACCGATGACGGGAAATGCGCATGTCTCGGTCTCGTAACAAGGCTCGGCTACGGCCGGCCGGTTCGTCCGTGGTGTCCGACGGCGCGACGACGGATCGTCGCGCCGCCGGAGACGGGCTCAGAGGGCGGCGCAGGTCGGGGTCAGCCCCGACGCGCTACCGGTGCCCTGGAACCCGAACTCGGTGCTCTGACCGGCCCCGAGCTGGCCGTTGTAGTCCACGTTCGCGAACCGCACCGTGCCGGTGCTACCACTCGCGGTCGCACTCCACGTGTTCGTCACACTCGCCCCACCGGGCAACGTCAGACTCACCGCCCAGCTCCGCGTACCGGCCGAACCCGCCGTCACCTTCACCGTCGCCACGAACCCACCGGTCCACGAGTTCAGCGACACCGACGCCGAACACGCACCCGGCACCGGCGGCGCCGGCGTGGTCGGACTCGGCGGCGGCGTGGTCGGGCTGGGCGGCGGCGTGGTCGGGCTGGGCGGCGGCGTGGTCGGGCTCGGCGGCGGGGTGGTCGCCCCGGTGCCGTCGAAGCCGAGGAACCGCACCGCCTGGGCGGCGTCGAACGGAATCGAGTGGCCGTAGCCCTGGAAGCTGATCGCCTCGACCGGTGGCGTCCCGCCGGTGCCGCCGTAGCGGGTCCGGGTGGCGCTGGCCTGCGGGTAGTCCGTCATGCTCGGGGTCTGTGAGACACCCAGCACGTTCGTCCACTGCTTGATCTGCTCGCCGAAGTTGACGTAGCTCAGCGTGGTGTCCGTGGTGCCGTGCCAGATCTGCATGCGGGGACGCCGGCCGGTGTAGCCGGGGTACGCGTTGCGGACCAGGTCCCCCCACTGCTGCGGGGTCTTGGTGATCCGCCCGCCGGAGCACTCGCTGTTCCACTCCGAGCCGTTGGTGGTGGCGAAACAGCCGAACGGCACGCCCGACGAGCTGACCCCGGCGTGGAAGACGTCCGGGTACACGCCGGCCATCACGTTGGTCATCATGGCGCCGGACGAAGCGCCGGCGACGCCGATGCGGGTCGGGTCGACCGGGTAGCGGCCCGTCACGTAGTCGATCATCGACTTGAGACCGACCGGGTCGCTGCCGCCACCGCGCCGCAGCGCCTGCGGCGACGACACGTCCCAGCACTTGCTGCTGCGGGTCACCGACGGGTAGATCACGATGAACCCGTAGCGGTCGGCCAGCGGGCTGTAGCCGGAGCCGGTGTGCATGGCCGGACCGCTGCCGGTGCAGTAGTGCAGGACCAGCAGCAGGGCCGGCCGGGCCGGAAGCCGGTCCGGCACGTACAGGTGCATCTGTAGGTTTGTCGGGTTGGTGCCGAAGTTCGTCACCTGGGTGAGCGCGGCGGCGGACGCCGGACCGGCGGCGCTGACGACGGCGACCGCCGTCGTCAGCGCGGTCGCCAGCACGGCCGCGAACAGCGCGATCTTCGCTCTCATCGACGGTTCCTCCAAGGCGGGGGGACGGGCGGGAGGCCGCCGGCCCGGCCCGCGGTGCGCGCGGGCCGGGCCGACGACGGGCTCAGAGGGCGGCGCAGGTCGGGGTCAGCCCCGACGCGCTACCGGTGCC
>NZ_JBITFD010000008.1:0-312638 GCF_044455765.1 Micromonospora sp. NPDC051141 | reverse complement strand
AACCCTCCACCCTCGCTCGCCCCCCCCCGCGCCACTACCCCTCCCCGCGCGCGCCTCCCCGCGGGGGGGGGGGGGGGGGGGCCCCCCCCCCCCCCCCCCCCCCCCCCCCCCACGCCGGTTTCAGCTCGCGTACGTCTCGAACTCGCCGACCCTCGGCGTACCGTTCGAGCTGGTGATCCTGAAGTTGATCTTCTGGAGCGACGTGGCGGCGAAGCTGATCGCGCCCGCCCCGCTCCCCGAGGCGAGGACCGCGCCGGTGTCGTTGTTGACGAGCTGCCAGGAGCCGATCGAGCCCTGGGTGCCGGAGGGTTCCCGAATGATCACCCGGGACACCCGGGTGGCGGAGCCCCACTTGATCGAGATGGTGCCGGTCGAACCGGACGGCGACCACCAGGTGCCGAGGTTGGCGTCGCGCACGTTGCCGTAGCTGGTGCCGTCGGCCTTGCTGGAACCGTCCGCGCCGGCGCCGGAGGCGAGGCTCAGGTTGGTCCCGCCGGTCGGCGGCGGAGTGGTGGTCGGCGGCGGCGTGGTCGGGGCGGGCGTGGTCGGCGTCGGCGTGGTGGGCGGCGGGGACTGCGGCGTGCAGTTGCCGTCCGACGTCCGCAGGCCGGTGTTGGCGCCCGCGGTCAGCCGGACGATGTCCGGCACGCAGCTCGCCCCGTCGAGACGGTACGGGTAGGGGATGGCGACCGTGGTGGTGGACGTCGGGTTCGGCCCGGCCGGGTAGTTCTCGTCGCCCGGGGCCGACCAGGTCACGTTGTCGAAGATGTTGCCGCCGACCTGCCAGGTGCCGCGCTCGTTGGTGTAGAACGTGCCGAGCACGTCCTTGGAGTTGCGGAAGTAGTTGTTCTCCACCTTGGCCCGGGCGCCGGCGCGGGAGTTGATGCCGGACTCGTGCAGCCCCGAGTAGTGGTTGTTGTACATGTGCGCGACACCGCCGCGCAGCAGCGGCGTGCGGGAGTCGATGTTCTCGTAGAGGTTGTGGTCGAACGTGATGAAGCTGTTCGACCGGTCGGTCTCGCTGGAGCCGATGAGCCCGCCACGGCCGGAGTTGCGCAGGATGCTGTAGGACAGCGTCACGTACTGGGTGTCGTCCTTCATGTCGAAGAGGCCGTCGAAGCCCTCCGCCTCCCCGCCGGACGCCTCCAGCGTGACGTGGTCGACCCAGATGTTGCGGACCGTGCTCTCCATGCCGATGGCGTCGCCGCCGTTGGAGGTGGGCGAGCCCGACTTCTTGACGTTCCGCACCGTGACGTTCTGGATGATGATGTTGCGGGAGTCGCGGATGTGGATGCCGAGCTGGTCGAAGACCGCGCCGCCGCCCACCCCGATGATGGTGACGTTGCTGATCTGCTTCAGCTCGATCACGCCGGCCGCGGTGTTGCAGCTCGAACCCGAGACCTTGGTGGTGTTGCCGTGGTTGATGGTCCCGGAGACCTCGATGATGATCGGGGTGCTGCTGCTGGCCCGGTTGCAGAGCGCGGCGTGGATCGCGGTCCCGGTGGTGGCCCGCACCGTCTGCCCGCCCGCGCCGCCGGTGGTCCCGCCGTTCTGGGTCGCGAAGCCGGTGGCGGTCCCGGCCGCCGCCGACGCCTGCGGGCTCGGCATGGCCACGGCGACCGCGATTCCCACCGCCGCCGTGGCCAACATCGCCTGAATTCGCCGTGTGACTGGTCGTTCCATGGACGCCTCGATTCGTTTTCGCGCATGCCGGATCGACCGGCTGCCGCCGAACAGGAAAAGGTGAGTTGCGGCGACACGATCGACCGCGTCACCAGCGATTTCCATCCATTCGCGGCGCCCGGCCCGCGAATGAAACATCGATGTGACGCAATCGTAAGAAAGCGCTTTCGCTGAGGGCAAGAGCTGGCGTTTGCAGGTTTTTTGCACCGCTCCTAGGCGGCGGGGGCGCAGCAGGCGTTCTCGGCGGGCTTCTCCAGCCGCGGCGAGTCGGCCTTGACGGTGTAGACCTCCCAGCGCTCGCCGCCGGGGCCGCGCACCCACACCTTGTCCTGCAACGCGTAGCAGCACTCGGTGTCGTTCTCGGCCAGCGTGACGAGGCCGGAGTCGGTCAGACGACGGGTGGCGGCGTCGACCTCGTCGGTGCCGGGCACCTCGACGCCCAGGTGGTCCAGAGCGGTGGGCCGCTCGGCCTCCCCCTCGATGAGGACGAGCTTCAGGGGCGGGTTCTCGATGGCGAAGTTGGCGTAACCGGGGCGACGCTTGGCCGGCTCGACGCCGAACAGCTTGGCGTAGAACGCGACAGAGCCTTCGAGGTCGGACACGCGCAGGGCGAGCTGGACTCGGGACATGGCGACTTTCTCCTTGTCTAGATGACTGTCGAAGCAGCTTCCAGGTTGCCGGCTGTTTCGAGATCTGTCAAGCTAGACCCATGTCAAAACAAGCGGCCCGGGACGCGGTCGCCTGCTGCGCCCCGATCGCGGCCCGTCCGCTGGGGCCCGACCAGGCCGCGGTGATCGCGCCCCTGTTCAAGGCACTGGGTGACCCGATCCGGCTGCGGCTGATGTCGATGATCGCCTCGGTGCCGGAGGTCTGCGTCTGCGACCTCACCCCGGCCTTCGACCTGTCCGGACCGACCATCTCGCACCACCTCAAGGTCCTTCGCGAGGCCGGCCTGGTCGACGCCGACCGGCGCGGGACCTGGGTCTGGTACCGCGTCCGGCCCGAGGCGCTCCGGCAGCTCGGCGCGCTGTTGGAGATCACGGCCGCCGCCGGCGACGGGCACCCGGCGTGAGCCTTCCCCTGTCCCGGCGGGCATCGGCGGAGTTCACCGGCACCGCGCTGCTGGTCACCGCCGTCATCGGCTCGGGCATCGCCGCCACCCGGCTCTCCCCCACCGACACCGGGCTGCAACTGCTGGAGAACGCGATCGCCACCGCCCTCGCCCTGGGCGCGCTCATCCTGACGTTCGGCCCGGTCTCCGGCGCGCACCTCAACCCGGTCGTCTCCGCCGTCGACTGGTGGCTCGGCCGCCGCGCCGGCACCGGCCTGACCGGGCGCGACCTCGCCGCGTACGCGATCGCCCAGACCGCCGGCGCGACAGCCGGCGCCGTCCTCGCCCACCTGATGTTCGACCTGCCGGCGGTGGCCTGGTCCCGCACCGACCGGGGCGGCGGACACCTGTGGCTGGCCGAGGTGGTCGCCACCGCCGGCCTGGTCCTGCTGATCTTCGCGCTGGCCCGCTCCGGTCGCACCGCCGCCGCGCCGGCCGCGGTCGGGGCCTACATCGGCGCGGCCTACTGGTTCACGTCGTCGACCTCGTTCGCCAACCCGGCCGTCACGGTCGGCCGGGCGTTCTCGGACACGTTCGCCGGCATCGCCCCGGCCTCGGTGCCCGGCTTCCTGGTCGCCCAGGTCGTCGGCGGCCTGGTCGCCGTCGCCGCGCTCGCCCTCTGGTATCCCCACGCCGGCGACGCCGCCGACGCCGTGGTCGTGCCCCACCTCACCCCGGAGACCGAAGCCCGATGAGTCGCAAACCCACCGTCCTCTTCGTCTGCGTCCACAACGCCGGCCGCTCCCAGATGGCCGCCGGCTGGCTGCGCCACCTCGCCGGAGACGCCGTCGAGGTGCGCTCCGCCGGCAGCGAACCCGCCGACCGGATCAACCCGGTCGCCGTCGAGGCCATGCGCGAGGTCGGCATCGACATCACCGACCGGACGCCGGCCCGGCTCACCTGGGACACCGCCGAGGCCAGCGACGTCATCATCACCATGGGGTGCGGCGACGCCTGCCCGGTGTTCCCCGGCAAGCGCTACGAGGACTGGCAGCTCACCGATCCGGCCGGCCGGTCGCTGGACGTCGTCCGTCAGGTCCGCGACGAGATCCGGCAGCGGGTGGCACACCTCATCAGCACGCTCGACACTCCGGCGCAGAGCTGATCATCACGAGGACGGCGCGAGCACTACCGCTGGACGGCCTGTTCGGGGTGGGGCGGGGTGTGGTCGCGGGGGCGGGCAGCGCCCCGGGTGCGTTGGATGAGCACCACACAGGCCAGCACCGCCCCGGCCACGACGACGGTGGCCGGGGTGATTGCCTCGCCGAGCAGCAGCGCCGACCAGACCAGCGTGAGCACCGGCTGGACGAGCTGGATCTGCCCGACCTTGGCGATGCCGCCCCGGGCCAGCCCGGCGTACCAGGCGAAGAAGCCGAGGAACATCGAGACCAGCGTGAGGTAGCCGAACGCGGTCCAGCCGGCAGTGCCGGCCCGCGGGTGGTGGGCGGCGGCGGCCACCGCCGTGACCGGGATCGTGACCGGCAGCGAGAGCAGCAACGCCCAGCAGATCGTCCGCGCGCCACCGAGCTGACGGGCCAGCACGCCGCCCTCGGCGTACCCGAGGCCACACAGCACCACGGCGGCGAGCAGGAACAGGTCCGCCAGGGAGAGCGTGCCGCGCATCGCACCGCCGGTGGCGAGGAATGCGAGCACCAGCGCCAGCCCGGCGGCGCTGGCGAGCCAGAACAGCGGTGGCGGTCGTTCGCCGGCCCGAAGCACCGCGAAGACCGCCGTCATGGCGGGCAGCACGGTGACGACGACCGCGCCGTGCGCGGAGGTCTGCGTGGTGAGCGCGAGCGACGTGAACAGCGGGAAGCCGACGACCACGCCGAGCGCGACGACAGCCAGTCGCCGCCACTGGCCCGGGGTGGGGCGCGGGGCCCGGGTCAGCGGGAGGTACGCCGCCGCGAGCAGCGCCGCGCCGACGGCCCGGCCGAACGCGACGAACCACGGGTCGAGCGTGTGCACGGCGACGCGGGTGGCCGGGAGCGACATGCTGAACGCCAGCACACCCAGCGCGCCGAGCGCGACACCGGCGCCCGGCCGGGCCGTTACCGCCATGGGTGCAGTAGCGCTACTCTGTTCCGTCATGGATGATAGTAGCGCTACCGACCGCATCGTCCACCACCTGCGTACGCTGGTGCGGGCCGCCGCACCCGGGACGCGGCTGCCGTCGGTGCGGGAGCTGACCGCCCGCCACCACGCCTCCCCGGTGACGGTCGCCGAGGCCACCCGGCGGCTCGTCGCGGAGGGGCTGGTCGAGACGCGGTCGGGTCGGGGCGCGTTCGTGGCGGCCCGGCGCGTCGACCCGCCCCGCCCGGACCTGTCCTGGCAGACCGTCGCGCTGGGCTCCCGGCGCTCCGGCGGCGAGGAGATGCAGGCGCTCCTGGCGTTGCCGCCGGCCGGGGCCATCCCGCTGACCGGCGGCTACCTGGACGCGGAACTCCAGCCGGCCGCCGCGCTCGGCGCGGCGCTCGCCCGCGCGGCCCGCCAGCCGGCGGCGTGGCAGCGCGGCCCGGTGGAGGGGCGAGCCGACCTGCGGGCCTGGTTCGCCCGCGAGACCGGTGGCGGCCTGCGCGCCGAGGACGTGGTGATCTGCCCGGGCGGGCAGGCCGCGCTCGCGTCCACCCTGCGGGCGCTCACCGTGCCCGGCGACACGGTGCTCGTCGAGTCCCCCACCTACCTGGGCGCGCTGGCCACCGCGCACGCCGCCGGGCTGCGGGTGGTGCCGGTGCCCGCCGACGCCGACGGGGTCCGCCCCGACCAGCTCGCCGCCGCGTTCGCCCGCACCGGCGCCCGGTTGTTCTACTGCCAGCCGTTGCACGCCAACCCGAACGGCGCGACGCTCAGCACCGCCCGGCGGGTCGAGGTGGCGACCGCGATCCGGGAGGCCGGCGCGTTCCTGGTCGAGGACGACTACGCCCGGGACCTGACCATCGACGGCGAAGCGCCGCCACCGTTGGCCGCCGACGACCCGGACGGGCACGTGGTCTACCTGCGCTCGCTGACCAAGCCGGCCGCGCCCGGCCTGCGGATCGCCGCGCTGGGCGCGCGCGGGCCGGCCGGGGAACGCCTGCGCGCCGCCCGGCTGCTCGACGACTTCTTCGTGGCCGGGCCGCTGCAACAGGCCGCGTTGGAGTTCCTCGCCGCGCCGGCCTGGGACCGGCACCGCCGTACGCTGCGCACGCAGCTGCGGGCCCGCCGGGACGCGCTGCTCGCGGCGCTGGACCGCCACCTGCCGGCGCTGACCCCGCCCGACGTCCCCCGCGGCGGCCTGCACCTGTGGGTCCGGCTGCCGGACGGCGCCGACGACGTCGCGGTGACCGCACGGGCCGCCGCCGAGGGGGTCACCGTGTTTCCCGGGCGACCCTGGTACGCCGCCGAACCGCCCGCGCCGTACCTGCGCCTCACCTACGCCGCCGCCCGACCGGAGATGATGGACGAGGCGGTCCGCCGGCTGGCCGTCGCACTCGGACGCTGAGGGCCCGGCCCGCCCGGCCCGGCGGCAACCACATGGCGGGATCGCGCCGGAAACGCACGGCACAGGGGGTGACCGGTTACGGTGCGTCGGGCACAGTAGTCCCGTGAACGATACTCGTAGCGAACCGGTAACCGGTCCGACACCAGCGATCCGGGTCGCCGTGCTCGGCGCACCCAGCCTGTGTCGGACACTCGTGGCCAGGGTGGTCGCGGCGGCGGCCGACTTCGAGGTGGTGGCCGAGGGCGGCACGGACGCCGGTGGCCTGTGCCGCCGCGCTGACCTGGCGTTGCTCGACCTCAACCCGGAGGACGAGCCGGCGACGGTGGTCGCGGCGCTGCGCGCCGCCGCGCCGGACTGCGCGGTCGTGGTGCTGACGAACCGGCCGAGCGCCCGGGTGCTGCGACTGGTGCTGAACCTGTGCGTGCGGGGAGTGGTCGCCAAGGACGTGCCGCCGGACGAGATGCTCGCCCAGTTGCGGACCGTCGCCCAGGGGCGCCGCGCGATCGACCCGCTGACCGCCGTCGCCGCGTTGGACACCGTGGTCAACCCGCTGAGCGAGCGGGAGCGGGAGGTGGCTGCCACCGCCGCGAAGGGTCTGCCCAGTCGGGAGATCGCCGCGGTGCTGCACCTCGCGCCCGGGACGGTCCGCAACCATCTGTCCAGCCTGCTGCGCAAGACCGGCGGCCGGAACCGCTGGGAGGCGGTGCAACGCGCCCAGGAGGCCGGCTGGATCTGACAACTGACAACAGGCCGACACCGGGTGTCGTCGGCACAGCGACATAAATAAGATTCCTGACGGCTGGTTATCAGTTGTTCACGAGAGGTCAGGAAGACGGGGGTCATGGCAGGGAGTCGACATGGTCCGCACGCTGCTCGCGCTCAAGGGACGGCTGGTCCGGGGCGCGCTCGCCCATCTGCTGACCGCCCAGGGCGACATCGACGTGGTCGCTGAGGCGGACACTCCCCACGCCGTCCGGGCCGCGCTGCTCGGCAAACGCCCCGACGTCACGGTGGTCGACGTCGACGTGGTGCCGGTGAACCAGCTCGCCCGGCTCGCCGCCGCGGCCGACGGCAGCCACGGCGGCCGGCTGCTGGTGCTGGTGGACCAGCGGCGGGCCGGGCGACTGCGCACGATGCTCGCCGAGCATCGCGGGTTGATCGGGTTCCTCAACCACGACGTGCCACCCGACCGGATCGCCGAGGGGGTCCGGCAGATCGCCGACGGTCAGGTCGTGCTCGACCCGGACCTGGTCGTCGCCGCGCTCGAGGTGGCCGACAATCCGTTGACCCCGCGGGAGCGGGAGGTGCTGGACGTGGTCGCCGAGGGCCTGCCGGTCCGCGAGATCGCCCAGAAGCTGGGCGTCTCACCGGGCACGGTCCGCAACCACCTCTCCCACATCATGGCCAAGACGGGCGCCCGGACCCGCTGGGAAGCGGTGCGGACCGCTCGGGAGTCCTGCTGGATCTGACCGGTCGCCGCCCTCCCAGTAACCCACCATCTCCCGGTACGCCGCCGAACCGGCCAGCAGCCCGTGGTGGCTGTCCAGGTGGGCCTGACCGCCGTCGAGCAACAGCACGCGCCGGGCCCGCACCGCCGAGCTGATCCGGTGCGCGATCACCACGAGGGTGCCGGGCCGGGCGGCGAACGCCAGCTCCAGGCGTGCCTCGGTGGCCGGGTCCAGGTGGCAAGTCGCCTCGTCGAGGATGAGCAACGGCGCCGGCGACAGCCAGGCCCGCAGCAGCGCCACCTGCTGGCGCTCACCGGCGGACAGCCCGGCCGGCCGCAGCGTCGCGTCGAGGCCACCGAGCCGGGCCACCAGCTCGGCCAGGCCCAGCCGGTCCGCCGCCCGGCGGATCGTCGCGTCGTCCAGGTCGGGCCGCAGGTAGCGGACGTTGTCCCGGACCGTGCCGGTGAACACGTACGCCTCCTGCGGGATCAGCACCCGGCGGGCGGCCAGCTCGGCCGGCGTCGCCGCGCCGGTCGGCGTGCCCGCGACCCGGACCGTGCCCGAGTCGGGGCGCAGCACGCCGGCCATCAGCCCCGCCAGGGTGGACTTGCCGATCCCGGACGCGCCGACGATCGCCAGGTGGTCCCCGGCCGGCACGGTCAGGTCGAAGCCGTCGAGCACCGGCGCGGCGTGCGGCCCGTACCGGAACGTCACCGCCCGCAGCGACAGCGCGGGCGCGGCCGGATCGGGCGGCGGCGCCGCCGTCGCCCCGCCGCTCTCCTCCGGAGGTACGCAGGTGCGCAGCAGCCGGTCGAGGGTGACCACGAAGCGCAGGCCGCCGGCCGCCACCCCCTGGAACAGCGTGTGCAGCGCCGGCTGGATGCCGTGCACGACGTAGACCAGCGCGCCGAGCAGCGCGCCCGCCCCGAGGCCGCGCCCGAGCAGCCACGGCGCGGCCAGCAGCAGCACCGGCACCGGCAGCCACCCGCCGACGGCCAGACTCAGGCTGCGCGCGGCGGCCATGGTCGCCAGCCGCCGCTCCACCCGCGCCTGCGCGTCGACGTGACCACCGAGCCAGCTGACGACCCGATCCCCGGTGCCGCTGACCAGGACGTCACGATGGCCGCTCACGGCGACCACCGCGTCCCGGCCGAGCCGCTCACCGGCCCGGACGTAGTCGCGCTGCCGGGCCACCATCGCCGGCAACGCCGCGACGAAGAGCAGCAGGCCGGCGAGGACCGGCACGGTCACCAGCAGCGCGACCGGGACCGCCAGGGAACAGAGGCCGACCACGGCCGCGCCGGCGGCGAACACGAAGCCCCGGACCACCATCAACAGGCCGGCCCAGGTGTCCCGGACCATCTCCACCTGGTGGGTCAGCCGGGTCACCGCCGCGTCGTCGACCCGCCCGTCGCTCGCGCCGGCCAGCGTGCCCGCGACGACCCGCCGCAGCAGGTCGTCGCGGAACGGCTCCACCACGTCGCCCAGCAGCCCGTACGCCTGCCGGGTGCCGAGCGCGCCGACCAGCACCGCGAGCGCCAGCAGGCCCAGCCAGAGCAGCCCGACACCGGGCCGGCCGGCCAGGAAGCCACCGTCCACCGCCCGGGCGGTCAGCAGGCCGCTCAACGCCGCCGGCAGCGCCTCGGCCAACGACCAACCGGCCAGCCGCAGCAGCGGACGGCGTCGCGTGGACAGCTCCGCGCGGACCACCGCGCCGACGGTGGTCACGACCGGAACACCGCCCGGTACGCCGGGTCGTCCCACAACTCCCGGTGCGGGGCGACCGCGCGGACCCGGCCACCGTCCACCCAGGCCACCAGGTCGGCGCAGGCCGCGGTGCCGACCCGGTGGCTCACCACCACCCGGGTACGCCTGTCGTCGCGGCCGGTGAGCGTGTCCACCACCCGGTGCTCGGTCACCGTGTCCAGGCTGGACGTGGCGTCGTCGAGGATCAGCAGCCGTTCGGCGCGCAGCGCGCGAGCCAACCCGAGGCGCTGCCGCTCGCCGCCGGAGAGGGCGAGCCCGGCCAGCGGGGTGCGGTACCGCTCGGGCAGCCGCTGCACCACGTCGTCCACCTCGGCGGCGCGGGCCAGCGGCACCGGGTCGCCGCCGCAGCCGACCGCCGCGCCGACCGTGTCACCGACCAGCACCGGCCGCTCGAAACCGTAGCCGACCGCCCGGCCCAGCGCCGTCGGTGTCAGCTCCGGCAGCGGCACGCCGTCCAGGCGTACCTCGCCGGCGTCCGGGTCCCGCAGCCGGCCCGCGACGGCCGCGAGCAGCGACTTGCCGGCGCCGGACGGCCCGACGACGGCGAGGAGCGTGCCGCCGGGCACCCGCAGGTCGACCCGGTCGAGCAGCGGGCGCCCGGCGTCGTCGCGGACCTCCACGCCGCTCAGCTCCAGCCGGCCCGACCCGGGCGGCAGGTCCCGGTCGCCGGGCCGGCGGGGCGGCTCGTCGAGGATCTCGGCGGCCCGGCCGCAGCCGGCGCGGACCCGTACGGCGGTGTTGACGGCGGCGATCGCGGCACCCAGCCCGGCGCCGATCGTGGCGTACTGGAGGGCGGCCAGCAGTTCCCCGGGCGTCAGCCGACCGGCGGACAGGGACCAACCGCCGACGGCGACGACCGCCAGTTGCAGCAGCGGGTTCAGCAGGGCGCCCCGGGCCGCCGCGCCGGCGAGCACCCGCCAGGTACGCAGGCCGTGGCGGCGCAGCTCGGGCAGCGGCGCGAGCACCCGCTCGACCTCGTGCCCGGCGGTGCCGGCGGCGGTGATCGTCCGCGCTCCGGCGAGCGCCTCGACGAGTCGTCCGGCCAGGTCGCCCTGGGCCCGCTGGTAGCCGGCGACCGCGCCGGACGCCTCGCTGACGAACCGCCGCAGCAGCACGGCCAGGAGCACCAGCCCGACCACGAACGTGAGGCCGAGCCAGGGATCGAGCAGGGTGAGCGCGACCAGGCTGCCCAGCGGTGGCAGCAGCACGCTGCCGGCCAGCACGGCCGTCGGGGCGGCCTGCCCGGCGTCGGCGACCTGCCCCACCAGCCGGCCGACCAGGTCACCCACCGGCCGGCGGCCCACGGTGCGCGGATCGAGCGCGAACAGGTGACGGATCAGGGCGTGCCGCAGCGCGGCGACCGAACGGGCGCCGGCCGCGCCGGTGCCGTAGTCGTGGGCCGCCCGCGTGCCGATCAGCACCAGCACCAGGGCGACGACCACCGCGAGCCACCGACCGGACGACGACTGCGGCGCGGTGCCGACGGCGGCGTCCACCGCCCGGCCCAGCACGGCGGGAAGCGCGAGCTGGGCCGCCGCCTCCGTCACGGCGAGCACCGCCAGCACCGGCGTCCACCAGCCGGCGAACGCCACGGCGCGCAACGCGAGCCGGTCGGCGGGGGTCATCGGGCCTCCCACGGGCGCGGGCCCCGGACCGGCGCGAGCCGGCCCGGGGCCAAGCGACTGATCGTCAGTTGCAGGTGGTGACGCTCAGCGAGCTGTCGCCGCAGAGCAGCAGGCTGGCGCCGCTACCGCCGCCGGTGCGCTCGGTGGCCGGGAGTTCCATCGCCTGGAGGTCGAGCAGAGCCATGTCGCGTCCTCTTTCTCTCGTCTGACGTGGTGGATGGTGGGGTGGGTCAGTTGCAGGTGGTGACGCTCAGCGAGCTGTCGCCGCAGAGCAGCAGGCTGGCGCGGCTGCCACCGCCGGTACGCTCGGCGGCCGGCAGCTCCATCCCCTGGAGGTCGAGCAGGGCCATGTCCATTCACCTCCTTCCGGTCACGTCGGTACGGGTCGCCCCGGGGAAACCGGGGGGTCGGTGAGCCGTTCAGTCCATGCCCGCGACGCGCGTCGCGTCCGGCAGCGGGGTCAGGAACGGCAGGTGGAGCGGGTTGTCCGGCCGGGTCGCGGCGAGCGCGGCGAGCACCCCGGCGGTGCCGGTGGCCAGGTCCATGGAGAGGCGCAGGAGCTGGTCGCCCGGGAAGGCAGGGCGATCCCGGTACGGCAGGGCGTGCCAGCCGAGCAGTCGGGCCTGCTGCCGGGCCGCGTCCCGGTCGCCACGCTCGGCGAGGTACGCGACGATCCCCCCGCGGCCGGCGAAGAGGCCGGACTGGGCGTAGAACGGGGAGTCGGCGGCACGGCGGATCGCTGTCGCCTCGTCGCGCAGCGCGTCGTCGGGCCGGTGGCGCAGGTACTGGTCGAGCACCAGCCCGATGCCGACGCTCCCCTCGGCCAGGTAGGGCATGGTCCGCCAGCCCTCGTTGACCTCCAGGTGCCCGGCGTCGCGGCGGACGCAGCGACGCAGGTCCTGACGCAGCGCGGTACGCGCGTGGTCGAGCAGGTCGGCGTCGCCGGACCGCTCGTACATCCGCATCAGCATCAGCGCCACGCCGGCGCCGCCCCGGGCCAACCCGGCGTACGGATGTTGCCCGCCGCTGATCTCGGCGACCGATTCGACGTCGCCGAGCCGGCCGACCACCACGTCGACGGCCCGCCGGGCGGCGTCGGCGTACCGGTGCTCGCCGGTGAGCGCGGCGAAGTGGGCCAGGTTCAACGCGATCCCAGGTAGTCCCCCGGTCAGGTCGTCGCGCACCTCGGTCCAGGGCTGGTCGAGGCAGAGGTCGAGCAGGCGCAGCGCCTCGTCCCGGTGGCCGAGCAGCTCCAGCACGTACGCGATGCCGTGCAGCCCGTCCCAGAACCCGAGACGGCTGCCGGAGGCCGGTTCGCGTACCCGGTCGATCAGCCACCGCTCGTGTGCGGGGTCGGTGCCGGCGCCGCTGACGTGCAGCGCCCAGAGCACCCCGGCCGCGCCGTACGCGAGGTTGAGGCCGCCGTCGCCGCCGGCGAACTGGCGGATGTCGCCGGGGAAGAGCCGGTCGTCGCGCTCCGGTGTGGCGCTCGCGGCGATCGCCTCGGCGAGCCGGTCGCGCAGGCCCGGCCAGTCGTCCGGGTCGATCGTGACCGCGCGTCGCAGGTCCGCCGGTCGGCCGCCCCCGATCACCTCGACCGACTCGTCCAGCAGCTCGCGCGGCACCGGGAAGTTCTCCGCGACCACGTCGGCCAGGTGCGCCGCCTTGGCCGGAGCCAACCGCAGCATCGCGGTCAGCGGCAGGAACAGGGCCAGGCGCAGGCAGGCCAGCGCGTACCTGTCGACGTCGACGCCGGTGCGGTCGCGCGGCGCGGCGAACGCCTGGTTGCGCAGCGCGGGGCGGGTCGCTTCGGCGACGTCGGCGGCGACCTCGAAGTCGATGAGCGTCACCGCGCCGTCGTCGCCCACCATGATGTTGAACATGTGCAGGTCGCCGTAGACGATGCCGTGCGCGTGGATGGCGGCGACGGCCTCGGCGACCTGACGGTGCACGTCCAGGGCCCACCGGGTGTAGTCGGCCCGGTCGGCGTCGGCCTCGGTCTCGGCGTTGACCAGCGGATACCGCTGCACCACCACCTGGTTGAGCGGGCGGCCCTCGACGAACGCCAGGGCCAGGAACTCGTGCCCGCCGAACTCGAACTCGTCGTGCACCCGCACCAGGTGCGGCACGTCGGCCAGCCGGCGCAACGTCTGCGCCTCGCGGCGCAGCCGGGTGACCGCGTCGGCGCCGGTGGCGTCCAACCCGGCGTGCGGCCGGGCCTCCTTGAGCACCACCCGCTGGTCGGTCCGCGTGTCGCGGGCCTCGTACAGGCCGCCGCCGTTGGAGAAGTGGATCACCTTCTCGATCCGGTACGGCAGATCCGTCGTCGTCGCCGCGTTGCGGGCGGCCAGGTGCGGGGCGAGGAAGTCGGGCAGCGTCACCCACTCCGGCACATGGAACACCGGGTCCCGCCGGTCGGGCACCAGGACGCCGTCCGCGTCCTCGATCGCCGGCACCGTCTGCCCGTCGCTGGAGACGCAGTAGCGGGCGGCGAAACCGCCGTAGCGCAGGTACACCGGGCCGTCGCCGTAGCGCAGGTCGCTGAGGATGTACGGCCCGGTCTCGCCGTCGAGCAGGTCGGCGAGTTCCTTGGCGGTCAGCTCCAGCTCGGCGTCGTCACGCGGGTAGACGGTGACGAACTTCCCGCTGGCGCCGCGCCGGGCGTACTTGCTGTTGCGCATGAGCAGCAGCCGCGGGCCGCGCAGGTGCTTGAACGCGATGCCACGGGGCCGGCAGTAGTCCGCCACCCGGGCCAGCACGCGCTCCGCGTTGTCGAGCCGCGCCGACACGTGGATCTTCCAGCCCTGCGCGGGGAGGGTCCCACCGACCGGGCCGTGGATCAGCCAGTCGTCCTTGACCTCGCACTCCCAGCCGTCCGGCACCGGGCCGGTCGGGTAGGCGTCCGCGTCGGCCGTGGTGCCGGCCAGCGAGTCGTAGAAGAGCGGATCGACCGCGCAGTACGAGTCGTACCGTTCGTCCATTTCGGTTGCCTCCACCGGCTGATCGGTTGACGTCAATCCTGCGGATGGCGGAGGCGCGGGCCCAGTGCGACAAGTCACGACCGACCGATGAGTTTCACCCTCCGAAGTCGTGACAACAGCGGAGTTTGAACTCACGAATACCGCGTGACCAGTCCCGGAGCAGCCGGTGATGAGTTCTCGGGCCCGCGACCGTCATACCTCCGACGGGACACGACGGGGCGGAAGGATGACGGGATGACTACCCAAGCGCGGCCGGCGGAGCTGGCCGAGGTCGACGAGTCGGCGTTCACGGGGCTGGCCGAGCGGCACCGGCGGGAGCTGCACGTGCACTGCTACCGGATGCTCGGCTCGTTCGAGGACGCCGAGGACACGGTGCAGGAGACGTTCCTGCGGGCGTGGCGACGGCGGGAGACCTTCCAGGGTCGGTCCACGTTCCGGGCCTGGCTCTACCGCATCGCCACGAACGCCTGCCTGGACCTGCTCGCCCGGCGCCGCCCCGAACCGGCGACCGGCGGGGAGGTGCGGTGGCTCCAGCCGTACCCGGACCGGCTGCTCGACGAGCTGCCGGCGGCCGGCGCGGACGAGCCGGAGACGCTCGCCGTGGCGCGGGAGACGATCGAGCTGGCGTACGTGGTGGCGGTGCAGCACCTCGCGCCGCGCCCGCGGGCCGTGCTGATCCTTCGCGACGTGCTCGGCTGGCCGGCCCGGGACGTCGCGGAACTGCTCGGCGACTCCGTCAACTCGGTCAACAGCGCGTTGCAACGGGCCCGCGCCGGAATGCGCGAACACCTGCCCGCCGAGCGCCAGGACTGGACCGGCGGCGGCGACGACGCGACCCGCGAGCTGGTCCGCCGGTTCACCGACGCCAGCGTGGCCACTGACATCGCCGGGCTCACCGCGCTGCTGCGCGACGACGTCCGGTGCGCGATGCCGCCCACGCCGGGCCTGCACGTGGGCCGTGACGCGGTGGTGGAGGACTGGATCGACGACGGCTTCGCGGGCATGACCGGCCTGCGCGGCATACCGACGACAGTGAACCGCCAGCCGGCCGTCGCCTTCTACCACTGGCGGGAGCGCGAGGGCGCGTACCTTCCGTTGACGCTCGACGTCCTGCGCGTCACCGGCGGGGCGATCACCGAGATCGTCACCTTCCACGCCGACCGGTTCGCCCGGCTCGGGCTGCCGGAGCGGCTGCACGCATCCTCACCCCAGGAGGGCATGGCATGACCAGCACGACCGACCTTGCCGGCCCGGCATCGGGCCCTACCGGCCGGTTCCGCCGGCTCACCGGCACCGGCCTGCTCGCCACGCTCGTCGCGGCGGTGGTCACCACGACCGCCGCCGCGCTCGCCCGCGCCGCCGGCGTCGACTTCGCGATCCCCGACGGCGGTGAGACGATCCCGCTGGTCGGGTTCGCCGTGGTGACCGGCTTCTTCTCGCTCGTGGGCGTCGTCCTCGCCGCCGCCCTGCTGCGGTGGAGCGTCCACCCCGCCCGGCGGTTCCGCTGGACGGCGGTGACGCTGACCGCGATCTCGCTCGTCCCGCCGTTCCTGGTCGGCGCCGCCCCCACCACCGTGCTGACCCTGCTCGTCCTGCACCTGGTCCCCGCCGCCGTGATGATCCCGACCCTGACCCGTTCCCTGCCCTCCCACCCGGACTGACTCGTTCCGCCGCACATCTCGTCGATCGTGGACTTGTGGTGCCACGGTATGCCGGTTTCGCTCCTTATCGGAGGTGCCACAACTCCACGATCGGCGCTTCGGTCGAGAGCTGGGTGGCCAGGGCGCGCGCCGCGGGGCGGTGGCGGACCTCGGCCGGCGCGAGGTGCTCCGCCCGGACCAGGGCCTTCGCCGCGCGCTCGGCGTCACCCACCATGAGGTACGCCCGCGCGGCGTCCACCAGATGCGCGGCGCGATGCTCCAGCGGCAGCCACCGCCACCCCTGCCCCGCGATCGCCGCCTCGTGCCGGGCCACCGCCTCCGCACCGTCGCCCCGTTCCACGGCGGCGACCACCCGCGCCACGTCCACCGCAGCCGGCCCGAACGCGGTCCGACAATGGTCGTGCCCGTCACCCACCCGAGCGGCCATCTCCGCCGCCTCGTCCAACAGCTCACCGGCGGCACGCCCGTCGCCGGCCCGCGCCGCCGTCAACGCCGCCTGCGCCAGCAGCGTCCCGCACAGCGACAGCTCCTGCGGCGTACCCGAATCGCTGTCGCGCGGCGCGACCCGGTACGCGGCGGCCAACAGCACCGAGCGGGCCCGAGCCGACGCCCGCAGCACCGGCCCGAGCTGCACCGCCGCGCAGGCCGACAGGACCCGGTCCCCCGCCGCTGCCGCCATCGCCCGGTCGGCGGCCAGCCACGCGAGACTGGCCTCGTCCACCTTGGTCAGCAGCGCCGCCGCCACCCGGTACGCGTCCACCACCACCGCCCGCCCCGCCGGCGGATTCCGCGCCTGCCCGCGCTGGACGTCGGTCAGCAACGCCGGGAGCTGCTCCATGAGCTGCGGATAGCGGGCGTGCCGGTAGGTGTCCCAGGCGTGCGCCACGGTCTGACCCAGCCGGTCCGGCGACGCGTCCCGACCGGACGTCATCCCGTACGTGGACAGGGCCGCCCGGATGCGCGCCACGCCCTCGCCGCGCTCGGCCACCTCGGCCGGCCGGGCGTCCTGGCCGAGCAACGTCGCCGCGTCGACCCGCAGCACCGCCGCGACCTCGCGGATCGTGGACAGCCGTTCCAGCGAACGTACGCCGCGCTCCACCTTGTCGACCCAGCTCTTCGACTTGCCCAGCCGGTCGGCGAACGTCTGCTGGGACAGCTTGCGGCGCACCCGCAGGTAGGCGACGCGGCGACCGATCGGCACCCGGTCACCGGTCACGACGCCACCGCCGGTCCGGCACCGCCCGGGTGGTGTCGTCGACGGGTGTTCGATCCGCCTCGGCCTGCGCGATGATCCGCTGTCGCGCCGCCTCCTGCTCGGCGGCCTCCGCCTGCGCGCCTTGGTGGTCTTCCTGGTCACGGCGGTTTCCCATCGGTGATCCCTTCGACGAGGGCACGGCGATGGGCTCGCCACCGTCGCGCTGGAAGGAGACGCGATCGGATCACCGCGTCCCGGTGATCGGGACACTACGGAGTGTGTGCGGATCGACTGGAACGCCTACGCACCACTACTGCGTCGTGAGGCTCATTCGTTCACAGAGGCCCCGTAGCTCCGGTGATGCCGCTCCCCCGCGCAGCAACGACCGCGCCGTCTCGCGGGCCGCGACCGACGAGCGAGCGTGCTGCGGGCCGACGCGCTCGGCTGCGAGCAGCATCCGCACCGCCTCACGATCCCGGCCGACCGCCTCGGCAGCACGTCCCATGTCGAGCCAGAAGTACACCTGCCTTACCGCCGGCAGGCCGGTCAGGTCCACTCCGGCAGCCGTCGCCATGGCCGCCTCCGGGCGGCCCGTGTCGAGCAGGAACGCCATTCGCCACAGCGCCACGTTCCGTGGCCCCCAGGCGAGGTCCCAACTGTCCGTCTCCCCGGTGTGCGCGGCGATCAGCCCCGCCTCGACAAGATGGTCCTGCGCGCCGGCGAAGTCACGTAGGCCGGCGAGATGCAGTGCCCGCGCGAGGTGCAGGAAGCCCAGCACATCCAACGCCCCCTGCGCCGCACTGCCCGCGAGGTCGGCCGCCGCCGCGTCGCACCACTCCCGCGCCGGTCGGTACGCCCCCGAGTAGGCGGACACCCGCGCTCGGTTGGCCGCCGCCACGCCGACCGCGACCGGGTCGTCGAGCAGCCCGGCCGCCTCGGCACAGCGCTCCGCCGCCAGCCAGGCGTGGGCGGGATAGCTCACGTTGAGCAGTGCGCCCATCGCGACGCCGTACACCGGGACCATCTCCGTCAACGCGGCTCGGCGATCGACCAGACCGTGCATGGCCGGCACCAGATCGACGAGCCGCCGCAGCGCGCCAGCGTAGTCGCACCGCCCGTACAGGTCGCGCACAAGGGCTGCCTCACGGCGCACCTGCTCGGCCACGGCCGTGGTGTCGGAGCGTACGCCCATGGGGTTGTCCATCATGGCCCGCCACAGGCGCTCGGCGTCGATGCGAGCGGCGTCGAGCTGCCGATCCGCCGGGGTGTACGCCTGCCCGGTCAGGTCGACCGCCGAACATTCGAGCGCGGCGGCCAGGTCCACGATCATGTATCGATCGGTGCGCTGCTGACCCCGCTCGATGCGGGACCAGGAGGTGTGCGAGATGCCGGCGCGGCTGGCCGCGTGACGGATGCTCCACCCGCGCAGCTCGCGGCGGGCACGAATGCGGTCACCGATCGACGGATCGGCGGGGATCGGACGACGAGGCATCAGCGGCGCTCCCATACGACAAGCGTCCATGCCAACTTGGTGGCCGGCTGCCAATGGTGGACGGTACACCGAATGCGCCGACATGGGTCACATCCACGCAGTGGTGTGGAGCCGCGGGTCTGCGCCCGTGGCTGGTGCCGATGTCGTCGCGGGGTGAAGCTGACGCCTTCGTCGAGGCGACGGCGGTCGCGATCAGGTTTTCGGAGCGTCGTGGAGGAAGGTTACGGCGTGGAACAGCAGGTCACTTAATCCGAATTATCCCGCCAGCCGCGACAATCATCGTTCTCCGCCGCACGCCGATGCAACCAACACTATGAGACCAAAAAGAACTCGGCCGAATGGCTTGTTCTGGCCGACTGAAAAACGGTCAAAATTCTATAGCTGGCTTTGGACCAGCAAATATATGCACCGATCACCGGCGAGCCGGGTAGGGCGGCATTTTCGCTATGGCCGTACCGATCAGTATCTATTGCCTTTTCGAAAATAGCGGCGATAGCCTACGTCTCCGATCACGCGCCACGGGGTTGATTTTTCTCGGGCGTCCACCGACAGGAGATGACGTGCTCAAACGCTTTGCAACCGTCGGAATCGGCCTGCTGGCCTGCCTCACGGCCACCGGCGCGGTGGCAATGCCGGCGCACGCCTCGGAACCCGACTGTTCTCTCAACTGCGACGGCGGGGGCGGGGATGGCGGCGGCGGTGGGACCGGCGACCCGGGCACGCCGCCGCCGTCGACGCCGGCGTACAACCTCCAGGGCGTCATCCAGTTGGAGAGCGTCGGCCACGAGGGTGCCTGGCCGTTCCGCGTCGGCGGCATCAAGGTCCGTGGCTACTCGCGGCTCGCCACCTGGAGCAACGACCGGGTGGACGCCAACTACATCAACGTCCGGTGCTCGGCCACCGTGCTCGCCTACTCCACCAACGACTACGACTCGGAGAACAACGGCGCGCTCGTCGATGTGACCTTCTGGTCGCCGACCGTCCCGGTCAGTGGCGTCCCGGCGCAGTCCCGGACGGTCACGGTGAACTGCACCCACCACGCCGAGAAGAACGGCGTCACCTACGACACCACCAGCACCGCCCAGTTCGTCATTTCCGAGTGATCCTGCGGGGTGGCCCGGTTGGGCCGGGCCACCCTAGAGGACATCGAACTCGTTGCCCTCCGGGTCGGCCATGGTCACGTGGTCGGGCACGCCGAGCGCATCGTCCGCCCGGAGCACGGTCCCGCCCGCCGCCACGAGCTTGTCGACCACTGCCTGGACCCGCGGCCAGCGCACCTCGGCCGGCTCCTGCCGACCACCGCCGACCTGGATGTCGAAGTGCATGCGGTTCTTGACCGTCTTCGGCTCCGGCACCTTCAGGAACGACACAGCGGGCCGGATGCCGTCCGGGTCCTCGATGAAGGCGCCGTCGTCCCACTCGTCCTCGGGCACCTGGTGATGGCGCTGCCACTGCTCCCAGGTGGCGAACCCCCTGGGCGGTGCCGCCGGGACGTAGCCCAGTGCCAGGCACCAGAACGCGGCCAGTTCGCGCGGGCGGGCGCAGTCGACGGTCAGCGACCACTGCTCGGACATCGCCCCAGGATAGCCAGCGATGCGAGACGGGGCCCCTTCTCTACCGGAAGCGTAAAGAAGGGGCCCCGCCTTACCTCAGTTGCGGGTGATGGTGAACGTGCTCGTGGTGTTCTTGATGTCCTGGTAGTTGTCGGTCAGGCGGAGGTTGGTGAAGGTGGCCGAGCCGACCGCCGGGCCCTGTCCCGCCTCGGGCATCTCGTTGACCCAGATGCCGAAGCCGGACTTCGCGTCGAACGCGTCACCGCTGCGCCGCGCCCCCGAGATGGAGACGTTGGTGAGCACCGTGTCGGTGATCGGGTTCTCCGGCTGACCGCCGGTGTACTTCGTCTGGAACATGATCCCGGAGTACGTCGGGTCCACGATGTCCACGTCGCTGACCCGGATGCCCCGGAACTCCTTGGACGCGGAGAACAACCACATCGCCGGGAACGTCTGCGCGCCCCAGAAGTGGCCGCCGGAGCGGATCAGCGAGATGTTCTCGAACCGGGTGGGCGGGCTCGCGCCGAACCCGACGAACGGGTAGCCGAAGTCCAGCGAGCTGATGGTGACGCCCGAGTACGTCAACTGGTCGGCGATGTAGAGGTTGCGGAAGATGTTGTCGTAGCCGCCGTACACGGCGAGGCCGGCGGCCCGCCAGGTCAGCGTGGCGGTCAGGTTCTCGAACACGTTGCCGTGGTTGCCGCCGGAGCCGCCCTGGTCGGTGGCGGAGAACAACGCGAACGCGTCGTCGCCGTTGGACCGGCCCTCCGTGTTGGTGACAAGCGCGTTGGTGCTGCCGTTTGTCATGTTGACCCCGTCGGCGAACGTGTTGCGGAACCGGCTGTCCCGGATGGTCAGCCCGTCCACGCTCACCCCCCAGTACGCGCAGACGGTGTGCTCCACCCAGACGCTGTCCAACGTCAGGTTGTCGACGTCCTTCAGCTCGCCCCACACCTTGCCGGGTCCGTCGATCCGGTTGGTGTAGTTGCCGAAGAACGCCAGGTGGGCGAAGGTCGACCCGCTTGCCGAGGACTCGACCCGGAACCCGGCGTCGGTGTTCTGCTGGTTCGTCGGCGTCTGGAAGCGGGTGTACCACATGCCCGCGCCGACGACCTTCACCGCCTTGCCGTACACCTGGAGCTTCTGCGCCGTCTCGTAGGTGCCGGCGGGCAGGTAGACGCCGACAAGCGTGCCGGTGGTGTCCATCCGCACCGCGTCCAGCGCGTTCTGCACGTCCTGGTGGCTGAAGCCGGTGGGCACCTTGTACCGGGTCGGGTCCGGGTTGGCGCGCGGTGACACCAGCTCGGTGTTGACGAAGTCGATCGCGTACGTGGTGCTGTTCGCCGGATCCTTCTGGAGCCGGATCCGGCTGCCCGCCGGGACGGTGGAGTTCAGCAGCACGTTCGCCTCGTCGTAGAGGTGCCGGGGCGCGCCCGCGCTGGGCGAGTCGCTGGGGCCGGCCTCCGCGCCGTAGAGCCAGATGTGCTTCGAGGTGAGGCTGATCGGCTTGTGCAGCACCCCGTTGACGTAGACGTTGAGCGTCGAATCGATCCCGCCGCCACCCGGCGCGTCCGGGATGGAGAAGCGGGTGACGAGCGCGTTCGCGGCCGACTTGGTGGTCCACTCGACGTACGCGCCGGTGGTGTTGAGCGTGACCGCGCGCCGGCCGGACGCCTCGCCGGCCAGGTCGCCGATGGTCCGGTTCGGGCCGATCACCTGCGCGCCGCCGCCGACCGAGCCGTCCTCGGCCTCGTACATGTCGTACGCCAGGTTCGCGCCCCGGCCGACGAACAACGCCCGGTCACTGGTGTTGTTCTGCCGCTTCACCGGCAACTCGTTGGCGTCGTCGGCGAGCACCACCCGGACCGTGTAGCGGCCGTTGGCGGCCGTCCAGGTGCCGAGCGACACCGGGCCGGCGGTGGCCCCGGCGGCGATCGTGCCGGAGTACGAGCCGGTCAGCGTGCGGACCACGGAACCGGAGTCGTTGAGCACGGTGAGCGTGATGCCGTGCGCGCCGCTCGCCGACGCGATCGTGCCCTGGTTGCGCAACGTCACCGCGAAGCTGACCGTGGCGCCGGCGGCCGGCGTGCCGGGCGACCAGGTCACCGCGGAGGCCACCAGGTCGGAGCTGGCCACCGGGCTGACCGTCAACGCGGTCGGGTTGGTGTAGGAGTTGTTCGCCTCGTTCTGCTCGATCACCGTGTTCGACTCGTCGACCTTGGCGGTGAGCTGGTAGCTGCCGGCGTCGCGCACGCCGATGCTCGCCGAGACGGTGGTGGACGCGCCGGCCGCGAGCGCGCCGACGGCGGCGGTGCCGACCTTCGTCGTACCCAGGTAGAGGTTGACGTTCGTGGCGGCGGACGCCGCGGTGCCGGCGTTGCGCACGGTGGCGGACAGCGTGATCGCGTCGGTCTCGACCGGCGCGGTGGGCGAGGCGGTCAGGGCGGTGACGGTGAGGTCCGGGTTGGCCGCCGGCACGCCGATGACCTGGAGCTCCGCGACCTGGCCGTTGGACGAGCCGGAGTTCGCGGTGAACTGCAACCGGACGTCCGCGGCGGTCGCCGAGACCGGGACGGTCACCGTGTTGCTGGTGTTCGGGTTGAAGGAGTACGTCGCGGAGCCGACCAGGCTGGTGAACCCGGACGCGGACTGCTCCCGCCCGAGCACCTGGAACGTCTGGGTGCGCGCGCCCCACGCCGGGTCCGGGTTGAGCTTCACCACCACCGCGCTGATGCTGGCGTTCGCGCCCAGCGCCACGGTCAGCGTGCTCGGGTACGCGCCCGGCGCGCCCTCCCAGTAGGTGGTGACGTCGTTGTCGACCGCGTTGGCGGCGTTGAACACGTGCACCACGGAGGAGGCGGTGGCCGGCTTGCCGACGGCCAGGTTGGTGCCGCCGGTGGTGCTGCCGGTGCGGGTGACCGTGTTGCTGTTGGCGGACACGTTGCCGGCGGCGTCGCGGGCCCGCACCTGGTAGGAGACGGTGGCGCTGTCCGGCTGGCTGTCGGTGTACGTCAGCGTGGAGCCGCCGACGGTGGTGCGCAGCGTGCCGTTGGCCCACACCTCGTAGCCGGTGACGCCGACGTTGTCGGTGGACGCGGTCCAGGTCAGCCGGATCTGCCCGCTCGCCGGCTGGGTGTAGGCGAGGTTGCCGGGCGCGGTCGGCGCGGTGGTGTCCCCGGTGTTGCCGGTGCGGGTCACCGTGTTGCTGTTGGCGGACACGTTGCCGGCGGCGTCGCGGGCCCGCACGTAGTACGACACGGTGCTGCCGGCGGGCTGGGTGTCGGTGTAGGTGAGCGTGGTGCCGCCGACGCTGGTGCGCAGCACGCCGTTGGCGTAGATGTCGTAGCCGGTGACGCCGACGTTGTCGGTGGACGCGGTCCAGGTCAGCCGGACCTGGTCGGTGGCCGGCTCGGTGAACGCCAGGCTGCCGGGCGCGCTGGGCGCCTGGGTGTCTCCGGTCGCCGCGCCGTAGATCTCCAGCTCGGAGAGCTGCCCGGCGGGCCAGGCGCTGTTCGCGGTGAACAGCAGCCGCAGGTAGCGGGTGGACGCGGTGGGCACGGTGACGGTGACCGTGTTGCCGCCGGCCGGGTCGAACGCGTACGACGCGGACGCGACGAGCGTGCCGAACGTGGAGCCGTTGGTGCTGCCCTGCACGGTCAGCGTCTGGGTGCGCGCGCCCCAGCCGGTGGGCAGCCGCAGCACCAGCCGGTTGACGCTGGTGGTGGCGCCCAGGTCGGCCTGGATCCACTGCGGGAACGCGTTGTTCGGGCTCTCCCAGTAGGTGCCCGCGTTGCCGTCGTTGGCGTTGCCGGCCCCGTACACGTCGGAGTGGCCGCTCTCGGCCATCGTCTTGCCGAGCGCCAGGTTGGTCGAGGAACTGGCGGTGCCGTAGACCTCCAGCTCGGCGAGCTGGGCGGCGGCCCAGCCGGTGTTCGCGGTGATGACGACGCGCAGGTAGCGGGCGTTGGTGGCGCTGAAGCCCAGCGACACCGCGTTGCCGGCGGCCGGGCTGAACGAGCGGGCGGCGGACGCGACGACCGTGGTGAAGCCGCTGCCGTCGGCGCTGGCCTGCACGGACAGCGTCTGGTTGCGGGCCTCCCAGGCGGCGGGGAGCTTGAGCACCACCTGGTCGACGGCGCGGCTGGTGCCGAGGTCGACCTGGGCCCACTGGGGCAGCGCGCCGCTGCTCTCCCAGTAGCTGCCCTGGTTGCCGTCGGTGAGGTTGGCGGCCACGAACGAGCCGTTGACGCTGCTGGCGCTGGCGGGTCGGCCGGCGGCGAGGTTCGGGCCGCCGGCGGCCAGGGCCGGTGGGGCCGGCGCCGCGGTGACGGCCAGGCCGACCGCGGCGAGCACCGCGACCACTCTGGTACGGAGTCTGGACATGGTGGACGGACACCTTCTTCCCGGGGGAGGTGGAGAGGCGTTGACGGGGGTGGAGGGGATGTGGTGGGGGGGGGGGGGGGGGGGGGGGGGGGGGGCGGCGGGGGGGGGGGGGGGGCGGGGGGGGCGGGGGGGGGGGGGGGGGGGGGGGGGCGGGCCGGCCCCCCCCCCCCCCCCCCCCCCCCCCCCCCGGGTCAGGAGGCGTAGACCTCGAACTCGGAGAGCTGGCCGGCCGGCCAGCCGGTGTTGCCGGTGAACGTCAGCCGCACGAAGCGGCGGTCACCGGAGGGCAGCGCGATCGACACGCTGTTGCCGGACGCCGGGTCGAACGTGTAACCGGCCGCCGACTTGAGCGTGGTGAACGACGAGCCGTCGGTGGAGCCGAGCACGGCCACCGTCTGGGTGCGGGTCTGCCAGGCCGCCGACGGCGGCAGCTTGAGCACCACCCGGGCCACCGGCCGGGCGCTGCCCAGGTCGACGGTCACCGACTGCGGGAACGCGTTGTTGGCGCTCTCCCAGTAGGTGTTGGCGTTGCCGTCGACGGTGTTGCCGGCGCCGTAGACGTCGGCGTGGCTGGTCTCCGCGACCGGCCGGCCGGCGGCCAGGTTGCCGGTCGGCGGCGCGGTGGTCGGCGGCGGGGTCGACGGCGGCGGGGTGGTGGTGGGCGGCGGGGTGGTCGTGCCGCCGCCGTACACCTCCAGCTCGGAGAGCTGGGCCGCCGGCCAGCCGGTGTTGCCGGTGACGGTGACCCGGACGTACCGGCGGGCGCCGGACGGCAGCGCGATCGAGACGCTGTTGCCGGCCGCCGGGTCGAAGACCCGGCCCGCCGACGAGGCGAGCGTGCTGAACGAGGAGCCGTCGGTGGAGCCGAGCACGGACAGCGTCTCGGTGCGACGCTCCCAGCCGGCCGGCAGCTTGAGCACCACCCGGTCGACCGTGCGCGACGCGCCGAGGTCGACCGTCAGCGACTGCGGGAACGCGTTGTTGGCGCTCTCCCAGTAGCTGGCCGCGTTGCCGTCGACCGCGTTGCCGGCCGCGTACGTCTGGTTGACGCTGGTCGCGGTCGCCGGCCGGCCCAGGGCCAGGTTCCCGCCGGTCGGCGGCGGGGTGGTCGGCGGCGCGGTGGTCGGCGGGGCCGTGGTCGGAGGCGCGGTGGTCGGGGGCACGCTGGTGGACGGCGGGCTGGACGGGCCGTTGCCCCACTGTGGCTGCGGCCACGGCCCGCAGTACGGGGTGGCCGTGTACCAGCCGGAGTTACCGGTGCCCTGGGTGATCTGGAAGCCGCTGCCCACGCAGTTGTGCATCGGGTTGGCCTGGGCGATGTTGGTGGCCCGCACGTTGGTGAAGCTGACCTGGCTGGGCGCCTGCACCTGGAGCGCGTACGTGCCCGCGCCGTCGATCCGGACGTTGGTGAACGAGATGCCGCTGGTCTGCCCCTCGATCCAGTGCAGCGCCGCGTACGAGCTGTCCAGGATGTCGGTGTCGGTGACGTTGATGGCCGCGCCCTGGATCGGCTCGTTGAGCGCGGAGAACCAGATCGCCCCCACCCCGAAGTTCCAGTTGTAGTCGGAGTTGCCGTTGCGGATCAGCGTGTTACGGGCGACCGTGATGGTGCCGGCCACCGCCGTCGACCCGGTCACCCCGGGATAGCGGTTCGCGACGTGGATACCGCCGCCGTTGGTCACCGAGTCGGCGGTCACGTTGTCGGCGATGGTGATGTCGCGCCCGCCGTAGGTGACCAGGTGGTTCGCCAGGATCGTCACGCCGATCGTGTTGTGGGTGAACGAGTTGCCGACGTTCGGCACGCTCTGCGCCCACATCGCCAGCGCGTCGTCGCCGGTGTTGCGGACGAACGTGTTGGTCACCGTGGAGTTGGTGACGCCCCAGTGGAAGTTCACCCCGTCCGCGGTCTGGTCCAGGATGCGGCTGTTGCGGATGGTGAAGTTGTCCATCGGCCCGTCCATCCAGGCGCCGACCTTGGTGTGCTGCAACCACAGGTTGTCCACCACCGAGTTCGACATCGCGCCGCCGAGCGCGTTGACCTGGTCCTCGTCCACCCGCTCCCGGATGTCGCCGATGATGGCGAAGTCCCGCAGCGTGACGTTGCGGCTCGGCCCGCCGGCCTCGTGCGAGCGGATCTCCCCGGAGTAGCCGCCGCCGGGCACGTACTTGCCGTAGATGCCGGCGGCGCGCTTGCGGTCGGTGGGGTGCCGGCCGCCGAGCACCGAGTACCACGGCCCGGCGCCGCGCAGCGTCACGCCGTCGACCACCACGTGGTCCCAGAGCGTGAACGTGCCGGACGGGATCCACACCGCTTTCCCCTGCGCCTTGCCGGCGTCCACCGCGGCCTGGAACCTCGCGGTCGAGTCGGTGGCGCCGGTCGGGTCCGCGCCGAAGTCGGTGACCACGTCCAGCACGCCGGACGGCTTGCTGATCGGCGCGGCGACCAGCTCGAAGTCGGCCAGGTCGATGGTGAACGTGGGTGACTGCGCGGTCGAGGAGACCTGGAGGCGGATCTTCGTGCCGGCCGGGTAGGTGGTGCCGAACATCGCCCGGGTCTCGTCGTAGAAGTGGTGCGGGTTGGTGTCGCCCGGGTTGTTGTTGAACGGGTAGCCGCCGTAGTACCAGCCGTACCGGGAGGTGACCGGCACGGCCTTGACAAGCGTGCCGTTCGCGCGCAGGTCGATGCTGGCGTCCCGGCCGGTGCCGGCGGCGCTGTCCGGCAGGCTGTACCGGAACGTGACCGCGTTCGCGGGAGCGGCGAGCGTGAACTCGACGTACTCCCCGACCGCGTCGAGGGTGACCGCCTCCCGGCCGGACGCCTCGGACGGCAGCGTGCCGTAGCGTCGGTCGGGGCCGATCTTCGTGCCGTTGTGCGCGGCCTGCTCCGCCTCCTGCTCCCGGAACGGGACGGTGGCGCCGCGGCCGGTGATGTCGAACGGGGACAGTCCGGCGGCCTGCGCCGGGGTGGCGGTGGAGGTCAACGCCACGACGGTGAGTGTCGAGGCGGCGAGCGCGGCGGCGGCCAGGGCCGCCAGCCCGGTGGTGCGGTGGCGGTGCGCGGTGCGGTGCTCGGCCATGCGGGGTGTGCTCCCTTTCGTCGGTGGCCAGATCCCCCGTTGCGGCGGTGCGGTTCCTTCCTCCCCAGGTGTTCCGCGGCGGCCGGGACGGGCCGCCGGTGTGGTGCGGCGCGGTGACGCCGACGGCGGGACGGAGCCGCCGGCGCCACCGCGGTTCAGCGCGATCCGGTACGCAGCCAGACCGCGGTGTCCGGTGGCAGCCGGTCGTCGTCGAGTGGGCCGCTGGCCAGCAGCAGCCGGTCGTGCGCGGGCAGCGGCACGGCCTCGCGGCCCAGGTTGACCAGGCAGGTGAACCCGGGTTCGCGGGCGAACGCGAGCACCCCGTCCGGTGCGGGCAGCCAGCGCAACGCGCCGTCGCCGAGCGCCGGTTCGGCCCGGCGCGCGGCCAGCGCCGCCCGGTACAGCTCCAGCATCGAGTGCGGGTCGCCGGTCTGGGCGCGGGCGGTACGGTCCTTCCAGTCCGCCGGCTGCGGCAGCCACGGCGCGGCGGTGGCGTCGTCGGGGCTGAACCCGAACGGCGGCGTGTCGCCCTGCCAGGGCAGCGGCACCCGGCAGCCGTCCCGGCCCGGGTCGACCCGTCCGGAGCGTTCCCACATCGGGTCCTGCCGCAGCTCGTACGGGATGTCCTCGACCTCCCAGAGCCCCAGCTCCTCGCCCTGGTAGACGTAGGCGGCGCCGGGCAGCGCGAGACTGAGCAGCGCGGCGGCACGGGCCCGGCGGGTGCCCAGCTCCAGGTCGGTGGGGATGCCCTCACGCTTGGCGGCGAAGCTGAACGTGGTGTCGGCCCGGCCGTAGCGGGTGACGTGCCGGGTGACGTCGTGGTTGGAGAGCACCCAGGTGGCCGGCGCGCCGACCGGCGCGTGCGCGGCCAGCGTGCCGTCGATGCTGTCCCGCATCGCGGCGGCGTCCCAGGCGCAGCCGAGGAAGTCGAAGTTGAACGCGGTGTGCAGCTCGTCCGGGCGCAGGTAGTTCGCGAACCGCTGCCGGTCCGGCAGCCACACCTCACCGACCAGCGCCCGCTCGCCCGGGTAGCTGTCGGCGATCCGTCGCCAGGCCCGGTAGACGTCGTGCACGCCGTCCTGGTCGCGGAACGGGTGCGGCCGGTCCGGGTGGACCTCGGGCAGGGTGCCGTCCTTGACCAGCAGGCCGGCCGAGTCGATGCGGATGCCGTCCACGCCCCGGTCGAACCAGAACCGCAGGACGTCCTCGAACTCGGCGCGCACCCGGGGGTGGTCCCAGTTGAAGTCCGGTTGCTGCGGCGCGAACAGGTGCAGGTACCAGTCGCCGGGCGAGCCGTCCGGATCGGTGGTGCGGGTCCAGGTCGGGCCGCCGAACTCGCCGGTCCAGTCGGTCGGCGGCCGGGAGCCGTCCGGGCCCCGACCGGCCCGGAACCAGAACAGGTCCCGTTCCGGCGCGTCCGGACCGCCGGCCAGCGCCGCCTGGAACCACGGGTGCGCGTCCGAGCAGTGGTTCGGCACCACGTCGACGATGGTCCGGATGCCGAGCGCGTGCGCCTCGCTGATCAGCGCCTCGACCTCGGCGAGCGTGCCGAACACCGGGTCGATGTCGCGGTAGTCGGCCACGTCGTAGCCGGCGTCGGCCATCGGCGACGGGTACCAGGGGCTGAACCAGATCGCGTCGACGCCGAGCGCGGCGAGGTGGTCCAGGCGGGACCGGATGCCGGCGACGTCACCGATCCCGTCGCCGTTGCCGTCGGCGAAGCTGCGCGGATAGACCTGGTAGATCACCGCGGAGCGCCACCACGGGCTAGTGTCGACCATGGACACGGTCACCTGCTTTCTGCGGGTCGGTTCTGATGCGACGGGCGGCGGTGCCCGGTCAGCCCTTGAGTCCGCCGGTGGTCAGGCCGGACATGATGTTCCGTTGGAAGATCAGGAACAGCACGACGGTGGGGATCGCGGCGATCACCGACGCGGCGATCACCACGTTCATCGGGGTGCCGCCGGCGAAGGCGTAGATGCCGACGCTGACCGTGCGCGTCTCGGGTGACGGCATGACCAGCTTCGGCCAGAGGAAGTCCTTCCACACCGCGGTCACCGCGAAGATCGCCACCACGCCGAGGATCGGACGGGACATCGGCAGCACGATCGACCAGAGTGTGCGCAGCGGCGACGCGCCGTCCATCACGGCGGCCGACATCAGGTCCTCCGGGATCGAGTCGAAGAACCGCTTGAGCAGGAAGATGTTGAACGCGTTGGCGACCAGGGGCAGCCAGATCGCGAACGGCGAGTCGAGCAGGTTGACGTGCACGATCGGCAGGTCGATCACGGTCACGTACTGCGGGACGATCAGCACCATCGCCGGGATCATCAACGTCGCCAGCATCAGGCCGAGGATCAGCCCGCCCAGCACCGGACGCAGCTTCGACAACGCGTACGCGGCGGCGGTGTCGAACACGAGCTGGAACAGCACCGCGCCGGTGGCGTAGTAGAACGTGTTGAACAGCAGTTTCGCCAGGTCGAGGTTGGTCCACGCGTCGACGTAGTTCTGCGGCTGCGGGTCGCGCGGGAACAGCGACGGCGGCGTCTGCGCGATCTCCTGGCCGCTCTTGAGCGCGCCGGTGACCATCCAGTAGAGCGGGCCGAGGAAGACGAGCGTGAACGCCACCACCACGACGGCGAGCACGGCCCAGTAGAGGACCCGGCCGCGTCCGCGCCGCAGTTGGGCCGGGGAGATGAGGGTACGGGTGGCGGAGTCGACGGCCATGTCCTAGTCCTGTCTCGCGGTTAGTCGCACGTAGACGGCGGAGAACCCGGCCAGCACCACCAGCATGATCACGCCGAGCGCGGCGGCGCCGTTGAGGTCGTTCTGGAAGAAGCCGTGCTGATAGATCAGGTACGCCACCGACGTCGCCGAGTCCTCGGTGCCGGCGCCGTTGGCGAGGATCAGCGGCTCGATGAAGAGCTGCATGGTGGCGACGATCTGGAGCATCGCCAGCAGCGCCAGGATCAGCCGGGTCTGCGGGACCGTCACGTGCGCGATCCGCCGCCACACTCCGGCCCCGTCGATCTCGGCGGCCTCGTACAGCTCGCCGGGGATGTTCTGCAACGCGGCCAGGTAGATCAGCACCGCGCCGCCCATGTTCATCCAGGTCGACGCCAGCACCATGGCCGGCATCGTCATCGTCGGCGACTGCATCCACTCCGAGGTGGGCAGCCCCAGCGCGGTGAGGACCGCGTTGAACAGTCCCGCCTCACTCGGGTCGTACGCGTAGAACTTGAACAGGAACAGCGCGGACGCCGGCGGCAGCATCACCGGCAGGTAGACCAGCGCCCGCAGGTAGCCCTTCGCGTGGCGCAGCTCGTTGAGCAGGATCGCCACGAAGAACGGCACCGCGTAGCCGAGCACGAGCGCGAGGCCGGTGAAGACGAACGTGTTCTTCCAGGCGGTCCAGAAGCTCGGGTCGGCGATGATCCGGGTGTAGTTGTCCCAGCCGACCCAGGTGGTCTCGCCGCGCCGGGTGCGCTGGAAGCTCATCACCACGCCGCGGACCATCGGGTACCAGGAGAAGACGGCGAAGCAGGCGACCGCGCCGATGAGGAACGTGTGCCCGGTCAGGTTGTCCCGTACCTTCCGGCCGAGCCCGGCGCGGCGCGCGGCGGTCTGCCGCGGCGGCGGTGCGGGACGGCCGGGTCGGCGGGTGGCACCCGGGGCGGTGGTGAGCGCCAAGGCAACTCCTGCGGTAGTGGGTGGGGGCCGGTGCGGCCGGCCCCCACCCCGGTCGGGTCAGCTACCGGCGGCGAGGAGCTGGTTGACCTTGTCCTCGGCGGTCTTGAGCAGGGTGTCGATGTTCGCGTTCGGGTTGGTCAGCACCCCGGACATCGCGGCGTCGAGCACCGCGTAGATGGCCTGGGCGTTGCGCGGCTCCCCCTTGATCGGCACCGGGTTCGCCTCGAAGGCCGTGAAGTTGGTGGTGTCCACGTTGGCGTTGGCCTTGCGGAGTTCCAGTTCCTGCTTCTGCGCGTCGCTGCCGTTGGTGAACAGCAGCGGCTGGGGCAGGCCCACCGGGTAGTTCTGCGGCTTGGCCCGGACGTAGTCGAACTGGCCCTTGCCGGGCGTGAGCTTCTGGTAGGCGATCCACTTCAGACCGGCCTTGACCTGCTCCGGGCTCAGGCCCTTCTTGAAGAAGTAACCCTCGCCGCCGCCGAGCGTCGCCTTGGCCGGCCCGTCCTGGCCGGGCAGCGGGCCCATCGCCCAGTCCTGGTACTTGCCCTGGAACTGGCTGACGATCGCCTGGGTGGCGTCCGGCGCGCCGATGAACATGCCGACCTTGCCGGCTCCGGCGTTGGTGAGCAGGTCCCCCCACTGGAGAAGCTGGCGGCTGCCCATGCTGTTGTCGCCGTAACGCATGTCCTTGAGGTTCTGGAGGACCTGCTTGCCCGTCGGGTTGTTGAAGTCGGCCTTCTTGCCGTCGGCGGACAGCACCTGGCCGCCCTGGGAGTAGAGCAGCGAGGTGAAGTGCCAGCCGCCGGTGTTGCCGGCGCTGTACTCGGAGTATCCGGCGACGCCGCCGCCGAGCGCGGAGATCTTCTTGGCCGCGGTCCGCACCTCCGGCCACGTCTTCGGCGGGTTGGCCGCGTCGAGCCCGGCTCGCTGGAACAGCGCCTTGTTGTAGATCAGGCCCATCGAGTAGTTCTTCACCGGGACGCCGTAGAGCTTGCCGCCGTCGGTGAAGACCTCCTTGAGCGCCGGGTCCACGCTGTCCCAGGTGGGGATGGTGTCCTTGGTGGCGTACTCGGTGATGTCCATTGCCTGGCCGGAGTCCAGCACCTGCTGGAGGTCGGTCATGTAGCCGTAGAAGACGTCGGTGACGGTGCCGCCGGCGAGGCGGGCGGTGAAGTCCGGCGGGTTGTTGCACTGTTCGCCGACGCTGACGCTCTTGACCACGATGTTCGGGTTCTGCCGCTGGAACTCGGCGACGTCGTCGTTCCAGTTCTTCAGCAGTTCCTTCTGCGCGCCGACCGGCTGGCAGTCGACCGTGATGGTGACCTTGCCGCCGGCGTCGGCGGAGTCGTCGCTCTTGGTGGAGCACGCCGCGAGGCTGAGCCCGAGGCCGGCCGCGAGCGCCGCCGCCGCGACCTTCCGATATTGCGGTACGGACATCTGTCCATCCCTTCGGGAACGGTTATATCGATGACCTGCACTGGTGTGGGTGACCCCCGGTGAGTGGAGTCAATGTAGCGACGCCGACTCTTAACGGCAAGGTTTCAACGTGATGACGAAAGAACACGACTTGATGACGGATGATCGAGACGACGGCCCGAGGCAGGTCGCTCCCACGCGGGGCGCGTGCTCCTTGACGGACTACTTGCATTTTGCAAGCATGGTTCCCATGAGCCTCTTCATCACCTGCCCGGTCGAGAGCGTCGAGCGCGCGACCGCCTTCTACACCGCGCTCGGCTGGAGCCTCAACGCCGAGATGTCCGACCACAACGTGTCGTGCTTCGCGATCGCGCCCGAGCAGTACGTCATGCTCGGCAGCCGCGAGATGTACGCGAGCGTCGGCGGAGTCGAGGAGCTGGTCGGCGGGGCGCAGACGCCCTCGAAGGTCACGGTCTCGTTCGACCTGGGCAGCCGCGAGGCGGTCGACGAGCTCGTCGCCCGCGCCGGCGCCGCGGGCGGGCGGATCGGTGACACCGACGACTACCCCTTCATGTACCAGCGCCAGTTCGACGACCCCGACGGCTACCACTACTCGCCGTTCTGGATGAAGACGGACGCCGATCCCGCCGCGTGAGCGACCTCGCCGCCGCCCTCGACGTCGTCGGAGCACGGTGGGCCCTGCTCATCGTGGAACGGCTGCTCGACGGGCCACAACGCTACGGCGATCTCCAGCGCGACCTCGGCGTGCCGACGAACATCCTCGCGACCCGCCTGCGCGAACTCGAAGCGGCCGGCGTGCTGCGCCGCCTGCCCCTTCGACACAACACCCGGGCGTACGCGCTGACCGAGCGCGGGTCGGCCCTGCGCGGGGCGATCGTCGCGCTCGGCGACTGGGGCCGGAACGACGCCCGGGCAGCGCCTCCCCGGAACCGGGAGTAGGCATCGCTACCCGAGAGACGCTCCCGGGGAGCGGGGGGCGGGCGCGGTGGAGCCGCGTACCACCAGCTCGGGCTCGAAGAGCAGCTCGTCGTGCAGGACGCCGGCGCCCTCGATCTGGGTGACCAGCAGGTCCACCGCGGCCTGCCCCATCGTCTCGATCGGCTGCCGGACCGTGGTCAGCGGCGGATCGGTGCAGGTCATGAACGCGGAGTCGTCGAAGCCGACCACCGACACGTCGGCCGGCACCGCGCGGCCGAGCCGGCGGGCCGCCCGGATGGTGCCGAGCGCCAGCACGTCGCTGGCGCAGACGATGCCGGTCACCCCGCGCTCGATGAGCTTGGTGGCGGCGACCCGCGCCCCCTCCATGGAGAAGCTGGAACGCTCGACGAAGCGGCGCTCCGTGCCCCAGTCGGCGGCCCGGACCATGGCGTCCAGCTTGCGCCGCGAGGGCACGTGGTCCTCCGGGCCCAGCACCAGCCCGATCCGCTCGTGCCCGAGCGAGCGCAGGTGCCCGTACGCCTGCTCGACCGCGACCGCGTCGTCGGTGGACACGCGGGGGAAGCCCAGCTCCTCGACGCCGGCGTTGACCAGGACCACGGGCAGGCCCCGGTCGGTCAGCCGCCGGTAGTGCTCGTGCGAGGCGTCGGCGAGCGCGTACGAGCCGCCGGCGAAGATGACGCCGCTGACCTGGTGGTCGAGGAGCATCTCCACGTAGCCGGACTCCGGCACGCCACCGATGGTGCGGGCGCAGAGCGCCGGCGTGAAGCCCCGTTGGGCGAGGGAGCCGGTGACCACCTCGGCCAGCGCCGGGAAGATCGGGTTCTGGAGTTCCGGCAGGACCAGCCCGACCAGTCGGGCCCGCTCCCCGCGCAGCTTCGTCGGGCGCTCGTAGCCGAGCACGTCGAGGGCGGTCAGCACGGCCGTCCGGGTCGCCTCGGACACGCCACCCCGACCGTTGAGCACCCGGCTCACGGTCGCCTCGCTGACGCCCGCCTTGCGGGCCACTTCCGTCAAGCGCTTCGTCACCGCGGCATCGTACGTCAGATTCTTGCAAGAAATGAACAGCGACTCGGCATCCTGCCGGTCATCCGCCACGGTTGTCAGCCCGAAAGATTCGAGCAGTTCCATGCTTGAAAGCCGACAAGTGCCAGGAATAACATGAGGCACCTTGTCGGCGGGCACCCCTCGCCTCCGTCGAGGCCCCGTCCCTCCTCGCGAAAGTGGGTGCTCCGATGCAGCGGAGCGTGGAGAGCAGGTCGGGCCGTCGCCCGTCCCTGCCGAGAATTCTCGCGGTGGCGGTCACCGCCGCCGCCCTCGTCGTACCGCCGGGTGCCGCCACCGCCGCGACCGGGTCGCCCGGCCCCGCCCCGGTGGTGACGCGGGCGGCCCTCGACCCGGCGCTGACCGCCGGTCGCGGCGCCACCGTCGACTACGTCGAGCAGGAGGCGGAGAACGCGCGGACCACCGGCACGGTGATCGGCCCCGACCGCTCCGCCTACACGCTCGCCGGCGAGGCGTCCGGCCGCCGCGCCGTGCGCCTGCTCCCCGGTCAGCACGTCGAGTTCACGCTGCCCCGGGCCACCAACGCGTTGACCGTGCGGTACAGCATCCCGGACGCGCCGGGCGGGGGCGGCATCACCGCGCCGCTGCGGGTCGACGTCGGGCGCGCGCCCGCCCGCACGATGCGGCTCACCTCGGCGTACGCCTGGCTCTACAACCAGTACCCGTTCACCAACGACCCCGACGCCGACCTGCTGCACCCGGACTGGTGGATCACCGAGTGCTCCTGCGTGCCGGCCGCCACCACACCCGCCCCGGTGATCGCCAAGCCGTTCCGGCCGCACCACTTCTACGACGAGCAGCGGCTGCTGCTCGGGCGCACCCACCGGGCCGGCGAGGTGGTCCGACTGACCGCGCCGACCGGGACGGCCGCCGCCTGGACGGTGATCGACCTGCTGGACGCACACCTGATCGCCCCGCCCCGGGTGGTGCCCCGCGCGGTCAACGTGCTCGCCTTCGGCGCCGACCCGACCGGGCGGCGGGAGTCCGCCGACGCGTTCGACCGGGCCGTCGCGTACGCCCGGCGGGTGGACCGTCCGCTCTACCTGCCGCCGGGCCGGTTCCAGGTCAACCGGCACGTGATCGTCGACGACGTGACGATCGTGGGCGCCGGAAGCTGGTACACCGTCGTGACGGGACGCGAGGTCGCCCTGGACCCGCCTGCGCCGGACGGCTCCCGGCACACCGGCGTCGGCTTCTACGGACGCGACGCCGCCGACGGCGGCAGCCGCGACGTCCACCTCGCCGGCTTCGCCATCGAGGGCGACGTCCGCGAGCGGATCGACACCGACCAGGTCAACGCGCTCGGCGGCGCGCTCAACCACAGCACGATCGACGGCCTCTACCTGCACCACACCAAGGTCGGCATGTGGTTCGACGGGCCGATGACCGGGCTGCGGGTCACGAACACCGTCATCGCCGACCAGATCGCCGACGGCCTCAACTTCCACACCGGCGTCACGCGCTCCTCGGTGACCAACTCGGTGGTCCGCAACAGCGGCGACGACGCGCTGGCCATGTGGTCGGAAGGGACCGCGAACGCGGGCAACACGTTCGCGTACAACACGGTGCAGTCCCCCGTGCTGGCCAACGGCATCGCGCTGTACGGCGGCGCCGACCTGACCGTGGCGCACAACCTCATCGCTGACCCGGTACGCGAGGGCAGCGCGATCCACGTGGGCGCCCGGTTCGGGGCCGAGCCGTTCGCCGGCCGCGTCCGGATCACCGGCAACACCACGGTCCGGGCCGGCACCTACGACCTGAACTGGAACATCGGCCTCGGCGCGATCTGGTTCTACGCGCTGGACCGCAGCATCGACGCCGACATCCAGGTGACCGGTGACGCCTACCTGGACAGCACCTACAACGCGATCATGCTGGTCAGCGACTGGCCGGTGAAGGACCAGGTCCGCATCGACGGCGTCGTGTTCCGCGACGTCCGGGTCGACGGCACCGGCACGTCGGTGGTGAGCGCCCGGACCGCCGGCGGCGCGAGCTTCGCCGGCGTGGACGCGCGCAACGTGGGCGCGGTCGGGGTGAACAACTGCGGCTCGTTCCACTTCACCCCGGCCGGGTCGGAGTTCACCGTGACCGACCTCGGCGGCAACGGCGGATGGCTCGCCCCGTGGCTGCTGCCCAACACCATCACCTGCGACGACCGCCCCCCGGTGGTGCCGCCGCCCCCGCCGTCGACCTGGTGATCGGCCGCTGACACGCGTGATGCCGCCACCTCGGTGAGGTGGCGGCATCAGCGCGGTGGATCAGGCCTCGGTGAGCTGGCCCCGCAGCTTGGTCAGGGCGCGGGCGAGCAGGCGCGACACGTGCATCTGGGAGACACCGACCTTGGCGGCGATCTCGCTCTGGGTCAGGTTGCCGTAGAAGCGGAGCGTGAGGATCTTCTGCTCCCGCTCGTCGAGCGTGGCCAGCGCCGGGCCGAGCGAGGCGCGCAGGTCGGCCAGCTCGTACTCGTTGTCGTCGATGCCGAGCGTGTCGCCCAGCTCGGTGGCGCTGTCGCCGTCGCCGATCGGGGTCGAGAGCGAGACCGCGTTGTAGGCGCGGGCGCCCTCCAGGCCCTCCAGGACCTCTTCCTCGGTGACGCCGAGGTGCGTGGCGATGTCGGCGACGGTCGGCGCCCGGTTGAGCGTCTGGGTCAGCGAGCTGTTCGCCTCGGAGATGCGCAGCCGCAGTTCCTGGAGGCGGCGCGGCACCCGGATGTTCCAGGTGCGGTCGCGGAAGTGCCGCTTGATCTCGCCGAGGATGGTCGGGATGGCGAAGCCGGCGAAGTCGACACCGCGGGAGGCGTCGAACCGGTCCACCGCCTTGATCAGGCCCAGCGCGGCCGTCTGCGCGAGGTCACCGGCCGGCTCGCCGCGACCGCTGTAGCGGGCGGCCAGGTGGTTGGCCAGCGGCAGCCACGCCTCGATGACCTGGTTACGCAGGGCGGCCCGCTTCGGGTGGTCCGCCGGCAGTTCGGCGAGCGCCGCGATCAGCTCGCTGGCACGGGACTCCTCACCGGTCTGCGGCGCGCGGTGCACCTCGGTGGCGGACGGTGCCATGGTCATCGTGGTCATGCTGCCCTTCCTGTCCTCGAAGAACGGGTGGGACCCCCACACCGGTCGTGGGAGCAACACTAGACCAAAGTTCACCAGCAAATCAACCGAACGGACGATGGATGTTTGCCGCATAAGCGGACAAAAATTCAGCGCAGCAGCAGCGGACGGTAATCAGCGGCGGTCAGCGGCAGTGCCGAGACGCTTCCGTCGGCACGTGGCACCTCCAGCGGCTCGCCGTCCTGGCGGAACGCGACGCTGTCGACGTCCGGTCGCTGGGTCAGGCTGCACACGATCTGCCCGAACGCGAGCACCTCGTCGTTACGGCCGGTCTCCTCGCCGGCCTGCCGCACGTCGACCGTGGCGACGGTGCCGGCCAGCGCCGCGCCGGCCACCGCCACCGTCCCCGGCAACGCGGTGGCCAGTCCTCGCCCACGCTCGGTCTGGTCCGGCCCGGCCAGCAGGTGCTGGAGGTGGGCGTCCACCCCGGGCAGGCCGTCCACCCGGCGGGTCACCACTGCCAGCCCGTCGTCGCGTACGAAGCAGAACGGCTCGTCCACCCGCCCGTCCGGGTCGGCCGTCGTGCTGCCCGCCGGCGTCGGGAACCGACCGGGCGGCGGCTGCACCAGCCGGGGCTCGTCGTCGACCGGCACGCCGCAGCCGGCCAGCAGCACGATCGCGAGCAGCGCCGGAACCAGCCGTCGAACGGTCGGACGCCCGACGGCGGCGCGACCCGCAACCGCGCGCCGCGTCATCGGACCGCTCCCGGCAGCTCGACCCGGAACCGGGCGCCCCGATCCCGGTCCCGCACGGTGGCCGTGCCGCCGTGCGCGGCGGCGTGCTGGGCCACCAGGGCCAACCCGAGGCCGGTGCCGTCGGTGCCGGCCCGGGCGTGCGCGGCCCGCCCCCGGACGAACCGGTCGAAGATGGCCTCCCGGTCCGCCGGTGGCACCCCCGGCCCCTCGTCGTCGACCTCCAGGACGCCCACCCCGTCCGCCGCGCCGAGGCGGACCGCGACCGGGCCGCCGCCGTACCGCTCGGCGTTCTCCAGCAGGTTCAGCAGGACCTGGGCGAAGCGGCGGCGGTCGATCCACCACTGGCGCGGCACCCCGTCGGCCACCTCCACCAGGCTCTCCGGCAGGGACCGTTCCCGGCAGGCGGCCCGCGCCAGCTCGGCCACGTCGACGGTCTGCCGGTGCGCGGGCTGCTCGGTGCGGGCGAGCTGGATGAGATCGTCGACCAGCCGCTGGAACCGGGCCACCTCGTCGGCGACCAGGCCGGCCGCGGTGGCGGTGCGCTCGTCCTGGTGCTCCTTGCGACGGTTCAGCACGCTCGCCGCCGCGGCCAGCGTCTGGAGCGGGGAGCGCAGCTCGTGGCTGACGTCGGCGGCGAACCGCCGGTCCCGGTCGATCCGCTGCACCAGCTTGTCGACCATCTCGTTGAACGAGCTGGACAGGCGGGTGAGATCCGGGTCGGTGGTCGGGTCCAGTCGGGTGGCGAAGTCACCGGCCGCGATCCGCTCGGCGGCGTCGGCGACCGCGGTGAGCGGGCGGAGGCTGTTGCGGGTGGCGTACCAGCCCAGCGCCGCGCCGGCCCCGGCGATCATGATGGCCACCGCGGTCAGCGCCAGCCCGACCACCTGGAACGTGTCCTCCACCTCCCGCAGCGAGGTCAGCTCGTAGTAACCCAGCTCGCCCGGGAGCGGCACGCCGACCAGCAGCGTCGGCTGCCCGTCGAGGCGGATGCGCTGCACGGCGGGCTGCCCGTCGGCGACCACGCGTTGCAGTTCCGCCGGCACCGAGCTGGCGCCCACGTCGGCGGTACGGGCGTACCAGCCGGTGCGCAGGTGCAGCAGCGGACGCCGGGCGCTGCCGGTGTCCAGCGAGCGCAGCACCGCCACCACGTCCGGCGCACCGGTGTCCAGCCCCGACCGCACCACCGCGGCGTCGTAGTACGCGGCCCGGACCGCGGTGCGCTCACGCTCGTCGAGCAGCGAACGACGGGTCAGGTCGTACGAGAAGAGCGCCATCAGCGCGGCCAGCAGCAGGGCGCCGACGGCGAACGCGGCGGTGACCCGGGCGCGCAGTCCGGGTCGACTCATCGTTGCAGCTTGTAGCCGAGGCCCCGGAGCGTGACCAGGTGGCGGGGGTTGGCCGGATCCGGTTCGATCTTCTGCCGCAGCCGGCCCACGTGCACGTCGACCAGCCGCTCGTCACCGGTCTCGTACCCCCAGACGCGGCTCAGCAGCTGCTGCCGGGACAGCACCCGACCGGCGTGTTCGGCCAGTTCACAGAGCAGCCGGAACTCGGTGCGGGTCACCGGCACCGGGTGGCCCGAGCGGCGCACCTCGCCGGCCTCCGCACTGATCTCCAGGTCGCCGAAGAACTGGGCGGGTGCGGGGCCGGCCACGGTCCGGACCCGCCGGCGCAGCGCCCGCAGCCGGGCCGACAGCTCCTTGATCGCGACCGGCTTGACCACGTAGTCGTCGGCGCCGGCCTCCAGCGCGGCGACGATGTCGTGGGTGTCGTCGCGGGCGCTGATCACCACGACCGGGACGTCGTCGTCGCGGCGCAACTGACGGATGCAGTCGAAGCCGTCGATGCCGGGCAGCATCAGGTCGACCAGCACGTAGTCGGCCGGGTTCTCCCGCTGCCGCCGCAGTCCCTCCTCCGCGGTCGCCGCCCCGTCGGCCTGGTAGCCCTCCTCCTCCAGCGCGAGCTGGAGCGCGAGCCGGATACGGTCGTCGTCCTCGATCACCAGTACGGCCGTCATATGCGCATCATGACCGGCCCAGCACGGCTCGCCCAATCGCGCCGGCCGTTCGTGGCTTTTGTCATCGAACCGTCATCCAACCGTCCGGTGACCTCCACGGTCACCACCCAGAGTGGGAGCGGACCGGAACCCGTCACGGAAGCGATCTGATGACCACCAGCCTGCCGCCCTCCCCGCCGGAGTCCACCGTGCCGCACGTCCGGGTGGAGATCACCGAGGAACTGGGCCTGGCCGGACTGCCCGAGGTCACCCACGTGCTCGATCAGATCCTGGCGCTGCGCCCCCGCGCGGTGACGATCGACCTGGCCGAGTGCCGGCACGTGGACGCCGCCGCCATCGCGCTGCTACTGGACGTGCACCGCCAACTCGCCCGGCGTGACGGAACTCTCACGCTGAGCAACCCGCATCCCCGGATCCGGCGCATCCTGGCCACCGCCGGGCTCGGCGCGACCGTCCCCATCGTCGACACGCCCCGCCCGGCCACGCGCGGCCGGGCCCGGGTCTCGTCCGCGCCGCGCTGAGGAGGAGTGGTGACCGTCAGCACGCTCGTCGGGGCGCTCGTGGTGGGACTCGCGGTGGGCGGGTTGGGGCGGTTGGCCGTCCCGGGTCGGAAGGCCGTACCGGTCTGGTTGACCCTCGCGCTCGGGGTGGCCGCCGCGCTGCTCGGCGCGATCGTGACCGGGTTGGTCGACCGACGGCCGGACGGCACCGTACTGGTGTCTCTGCTGGTGCAGTGCGGCTTCGCCGCCGTGGCCGTCATCCTGGCGGTGCTGGCCGCCGGCCGGCCCGGGGCGGAACGGTCGGCGCCGCCCGACCCGGGGGCCCGGCGGAAGGAGGAGGTGTGACGGTCGTACCGGCGGAACACCTGATGATGCTGATCTGCGACGCCTGCGGCGACAGCGTGACCGGCACGGGCGCCACGCTGCCGGACGCCGAGGTGGTGTGGACGCTGGTCTTCGAGCACGACTGGGTCGGTTCCCCGTTCGCCTCCGGACCGCACCACTGTCCCCGGTGCAGCGCCCGGGCGGTGGTCGCCGACGACGGGCTGGGCCTGGACGACCTGGAACAGGTCGGGGGGCAGCCGGCCGCGCCGGAGACGGACTCCGCCGAGGCGGTACGCCGGGCGCTGACCGACCGGCACGTCCGGGGCGAGCGGGTGCTTGTCGACCTCGCCGGCCTGGAGGTGATCGACTCCGTCGGCCTCGGCCTGCTGGTCCGCGCGCACCAGGAGGCCCGGCGGAACGGCCGGCGGCTGTGCCTGGTGGCGCCGTCGCGGTTCGTACTGACCGTGTTGCACACCATGCGGCTCGACGGCGTGTTCTCCGTCGTCGACGACCGCGTCCCGGCGTCGGGTGCCGCACCCGACCCGAGGTCATGAGCGAGCAGAAGGAGCCTCCCGCAGTGATGATGCCCTGGCCGTACCCCGATTTCCCGTTCGCCGGCGACGGGCCGGAGCCCGACGGCGCGGACGTGCGGCTGGCCTCCCTGGTCGCCCAGCGGCTCAGTGCCGACTGGACCACCCGGCGGCAGCAGATCACGGTCACCGTGCAGAACCGGGTGGTCATCCTCGCCGGCCTGGTCGCCGATCCGGAGACCCGCCGGGTCGCCGCCGAGCTGGCCTGGGACGTGCCCGGCGTGTTCGACGTCTGCAACGCGCTGCGGCTCTACGGCGGGCGACGCTCCCGGCGCTGATCCGCCGGTTGCACGTATCGGCGTACGCCTCTACCCTCGGCGTGGGAGCGCTCCCCAGGCCGCCACGTCGGGCTTTCCGGGCAGGTTGACGACGGGCATCGTCCGATCACCACCCACCAGATGGGACCTTCCCGTATGTTCTCGAATTCCCGCCCGTCCCGGCGGCATCTGCTCGTCGGCGGCGCGGTCGGCGCGCTCGCCCTGGCGGCGACCGCCGTCATGCCGACGACGGACGCGATGGCGGCGACCGGCTGCGCCGTCACCTACACCACCAACTCCTGGCAGGGCGGCTTCACCGCCAACGTGACCGTGAAGAACCTGGGCGACCCGGTGAGCAACTGGACGCTGGGCTTCAGCTTCCCCGACGGCGGCCAGCGGGTGGTGCAGGGCTGGTCGGCCACCTGGCAGCAGAGCGGTGCCGCGGTGACCGCGCGCAGCCTGGACTACAACGGCGCGCTCGGCACCGGCGCCAGCACCACCGTCGGCTTCAACGGCTCGTGGACCGGGTCGAACCCGAACCCGACCGCGTTCACGCTCAACGGCACGGTCTGCACCGGCGGCACGAGCACCCCGCCGCCCACCACGCCGCCGCCGACCACTCCCCCGCCGACCACCCCGCCACCGCCCACCGGCACCACGCCGGTCGCGATCAACGGGCAGTTGCGGGTCTGCGGGGTCAACCTCTGCAACCAGTACGGCCGCCCGATCCAACTGCGCGGCATGAGCACGCACGGGTTGCAGTGGTTCGCCAACTGCTACACCGACACCTCGCTCAACGCGCTCGCCGACGACTGGCAGGCCGACCTGCTGCGCATCGCGATGTACGTGCAGGAACAGGGCTACGAGACCAACCCGGCCGCCTTCACCAACCAGGTGAACACGCTCGTCGACAAGGCCGAGGCCCGGGGCATGTACGCGCTTATCGACTTCCACACGCTGACCCCCGGTGACCCGACCTACAACCTGGACCGGGCCAAGACGTTCTTCGCCACCGTGTCGGCGCGCAACGCGGCCAAGAAGAACGTCATCTACGAGATCACCAACGAGCCCAACGGGGTGAGCTGGTCGACCATCCGCAACTACGCCGAGCAGGTCATCCCGGTGATCCGGGCGAACGACCCGGACGCCGTGATCATCGTCGGCACCCGGGGCTGGTCCTCGCTCGGCGTGTCCGACGGCAGCAACTCCGACGAGATCGTCAACAACCCGGTCCGGGCGGACAACATCATGTACACGTTCCACTTCTACGCCGCGTCGCACAAGGACAACTACCGCAACGAGGTGCAGCGGGCCGCCGCCCGGCTGCCGCTGTTCGTCACCGAGTTCGGCACGGTGACCTACACCGGTGACGGCGCGGTCGACACGGCCAGCAGCAACGCCTGGCTCGACCTGCTCGACCGGCTGAAGATCAGCTACGCCAACTGGACGTTCTCGGACGCGCCCGAGGGCAGCGCGGCGCTGCGGCCGGGCACCTGCGCGGCGGGGAACTTCACCGGCACGTCGGTGCTGACCGAGTCCGGCGCGTACCTGCGCAACCGGATCCGTACCCCGGACAACTTCCCCACCTCCTGACCGGGCGGGGGGGGGGGGGGGGGCCCCCCCCCCCCCCCCCCCCCCCCCCCCCCCCCCCCCCCCCCCCCCCCCCCCCCCCCGCCCGCGCCGTAGCGTGGGCACATGACGCCGACCGCGACCGTGCTGCTGGTCTTCGGGCGGGGGGTGGTGGCCGACGAGCGCGGTTACCGGCTCACCGCCGAGGGGGTCGCCCGCACCCGGGCCGCCGTCGCGTACGTCCGTGCCCACGCGGCCGAGTTCCGGGCCGCGCCCGACGCGCGGGTGGTGTTCACCGGTGGCTGGCCGCACGGGCCGGTCGGGGCGCCGGACCCGCCGGCGGGCTGCCGGGAGGGTGAGCTGATGCGGGCGCTCGCCCGCGACGCCGGCCTCGACGCGTACGCCCGACTGGACGCCGAGACGCGCTCCCGCACCACGTTGCAGAACCTCGCGCTCACCGTCCAGGACGGACTGCTCGGCGCGGCCGGGTTCACGCCCGCCCGTCCGCTCGGGCTGGTCTCCCATCCGTGGCACCTGCCCCGGATCCGGCTGCTCGCCGCACGGGCGCTCGGGCTGCGCGGCGCGCAGTTGCTGGACGTGCCGGTGACCGGCCCGGACGCGGTGCCGGCCGGACGTGAACGGGCGGCCCGGGTGGCCTGCCGGATCGGCTATCTGGGCCTGCGTACCCCGGAGGCGCTGTTGCGCCGCGAACGTGGGCTGACCCGCGCCGCCCACCGGGTGGAACGGCTGCTCGGCACGCGGGGATTCGCGGCCCGACGCGCGGGGTAGAACGCGCTCGTCGATCCACCCGGCGGGCCGCGCCGGCGGACGACGCCACCCCGGGAGGTTCCGTGATCGTGCTGGTGCCGGTGTACCGGCCGGGTGACCGGCTGCCGCCGCTCGTCACCGACCTGACCGCCGCGTTGCCCGGGGCGTCCGTGCTGGTCGTCGACGACGGCAGCGGCCCGGACGCCGCCGCGGTGCTCGCCGACGCCCGCGCCCGGGGCGCGACCGTGCTGCGCCGCCGGGTCAACCGGGGCAAGGGCGTGGTGCTGCGCACCGGTTTCCGGTACGCCCTGACGCACCGCCCGGGCGATGACGTGGTCTGTGTGGACGCCGACGGCCAGCACCTGGTCTCCGATGTGGTCCGCGTGGTCGACCGGATGCGTGACACCGACGCCCAGACGCTGGGGGTGCGCCGGTTCGACGGCGAGGTCCCGGCCCGCAGCCGGTTCGGCAACGCCGCGACCCGGGCGGCGTTCCGGCTGGCCACCGGCCGGGACGTGCGGGACACCCAGACCGGGCTGCGCGCCTACCCGGCCGGGCTGCTGCACCGGCTCACCACGGTCCCCGGCGACCGCTTCGAGTACGAGATGAACGTGTTGCTGGACGCCGTCCGGGCCGGGCTGCCGATCGAACAGGTCGACATCGCCACCCGCTACCACGCCGGCAACTCCGGATCGCACTTCTCCGCGCTCGCCGACTCGGTCCGGATCTACCGCCCGCTGGTCGGCTTCGCCGCGGCGCGGGCGCTCTCGCTCGCCCCGGTCGGGGTGGAGGCGCCCGGCGAGCGCGCGGCGACGCCCGATCCGTCCCCCGCCCGGATCTCCTGAGCCGGCGGCGGCCGGCGATCCCGAGCCGGCGGGGCGGCCGGCGCGTGCCGGCCGCCCCAGGCCCGGTCAGGGATAGCTGACCACGTTGACCGGCACGGTGTTCGTGCCCTGTGCCGGCCCACCGGTGTCGTTGATGACGTGGGTGATCGACCCGTTGCCGCCCAGCGAGACGGTGAGCAGGTCGTGGAACCGCACGCCGGCCCGGGTCGGGGCCTCGAAGGCGTGGTAGGCGGCGATGGTCGGGTCCACGTTGAAGTAGCAGTAGCTGCCCATCCCCCAGCCCTCGAACGAGGTGACCGAGTCGGCGACCTTGAACGCCGCGTACCCGACCCGGGAACCGTTCATCCAGGCGGCGGCGTTCGGCGGGTCGTACGGCAGCTCGTTCTGGAAGAAGATGGTGCGTCCGTTCTCGCCGTTCCAGATCACCTCGTGCTTCTGGTAGTGCTCGACGAAGAGCCCGAGCGCGGTGACGTTGTCGCCGTTGACGATCAGGCCGGTGTCGGCGGTGTTCACGGTCCAGCCGATGCCGGTGCCGTGGTCGCCCCGCCAGGCCCAGATGTGGTCGATCAGCGCGTCGTCCTGGTTGACCACCAGGCTGGTGGTCGCCTTGCCGGCGTGCGCGCCGCCGATGCGGAAGAACACGTCCTGCACGGAGGTGGGGTCGGTGGCGTGCCGGGCCGCCGAGCCGGCGGGGCCGACCTGCAACAGCACCGGCGAGTTCACCGCGCCGGCGTCGAACAGCAGCCCGGCGAGCCGGACCCCGTCGACGTCGGCGACCGTCATCGGCACCACGCCGTTCTGCGGCACCAGCGTCGGGTAGCCGATGCCGAGCACGACCGTGCCGGGCCGGTTGACCGCGATGGTCTGGTCGACGGCGTAGACGCCGGGCGTGAACAGCAGGTTCAGCCCCTGGGCCAGCGCGGTGTTGATGGTGGCCGCCGAGTCGCCGGGCTTCGCCACGTAGAACTGGCTCAGCGGGATCGACGTGCCGGGCGTGGCGCCGCCCAGCCAGGACGCGCCGACCGCGTTGGTCCGGGTGGACGGCACGAACACCTGGTAGGCGCCGCCGCCGTCGAGGTAGAGGTAGGGCACGTCGCGGCTGACCGGGGTCTGGGCCAGCGTGGTGTACGGCGGGTTCGGGAAGCTGGTCGCGGGCGCGCCGACCACGCCGGAGTTGGTCACGTTCCAGACCGCGTTGAGGTACCCGCCCACGTTGCTGTCCCGGGTGTACCACTGCTGCTGGGAGTACGGCTGGACCACGCCGGTCACCCGGCTGTCCGCGATGTAGCCACCGCTGGCCCAGCCGTAGCCGTTCGGGGCCAGGTTCAGGTCGCCCTGGATGTCCATCCGGCGGAACGGCGCGGCCTGCGACACCGCCCAGCGGGTGAACCCGGCGGACGGGAAGACCTGCATGTTCGACGCCGAGCGCCAGAAGTTCTGGGTGGCGTTGCCGCCGAACCAACCGGCGTCCACCGTGACGTCGCCGTGGATGCGCACATCCCCGGGGTTCCGGCCGAGCCCCATGATCGACGTGTAGAAGCCGATCTGCGCGTTGATGCCGGAGTAGTCGCCCGGCTTGAACATCAGCGCGTACCGCTGGGTCCCGAACTGGTTCGACTCCTGAGTGCGGAAGACGGTGTCGAGCTGGGTCTGGATGGTGGCGGCGGACATCGACGGGTCGAACGTGAGCACGTTGGGTCCGAGCGGCCCGCCGCCCGGCACGGTGCCGCCTCCGGTGGTGTTGACGGCGAGTTCCCAGAGCGAGTAGCCGTAGCCGGTGGCCCGCGCGGTGCCGTACACCCGCAGGTAACGGCCGGATCCGCTGACGGTCACCGCGTCGGTGCCGCCGTCGCCGCTGGTGGTGCTGTAGACCGAGGTCCAGGTGGTGCCGTCGGTCGAGGTCTGGATCTGGTACGCCCGCGCGTACGCGGCCTCCCAGGTCAGCACCACCCGGCAGAGGGTGCGGACGCTGCCCAGGTCGATCCGGAGCCACTGCGGGTCGGCGGCGGCACTGGCCCAGCGGGTGCCCGGGTTGCCGTCGACCGCCGCCGAGGCGGGGGTGCCGGCGTTCTCGGTCGACGAGGCGGTGGCCGGCCGGCCCTGGGCCGCGTTCGTCGCGGTGTCGCAGCCGCTGCCGCCGCCGGTGGTGCCGTAGACCTGGAACTCCCAGAGCGAGTAGCCGTAGGCGGTGGCCCGCGCGGTGCCGTACATCCGCACGTAGCGGCCGGTGCCGTTGACCGTCAGGTCGTCGGTGCCGCCGTCGCCGGTCGTGGTGCTGAACACGGTGGTCCAGGTGGCGCCGTCGGTGGAGGTCTGCACCTGGTAGGCCCGCGCGTACGCCCCTTCCCAGGTCAGGCTGACCCGGGAGACGGTGGCGGTCGCGCCGAGGTCGACCTGGATCCACTGGGGATCGGCGAACGCGCTGGACCAGCGGGTGCCGGTGTTGCCGTCGGTGGCGTTGGACGCCGGACTGCCGGCGTTCTCGGTCGAGGAGGCGGTGGTGGGCCGACCCTGGGACAGCAGCGGGTCGGCGGCGCGGGCCGGCCCCGCCGGGGCGGTCAGCGCTGCGGCGGCGAGCAGCGCGGCCAGCGCGGCGAGCAGCCGGCGGACCGGCCGGCGGCGGACGGGCGGAAGGGGTGACATGGGCAGCTCCGGGACGGGTGGAGTGCGGGAAACGGGCACGGGCGTGCCAGGGTGGCCGCCCGTGCGGTGGACCATCCCCGCACGCAGTGGCGCATGTCAATTCCCGGAAGCGACTTCCCCTGCTTTTTTCGCACCTTGTGAAAAGTCCGGAACAAAGCAGCGGTCGCGTCGTCAACCGGTCGCGGTCACCGCCGCCGCGACCGGCCGGACCCGGTCCGGGTGGGTGAGCACGTCGACGTTGTCGACGTACTGGTCCACCGCGCCGACCGGGGGCCGCTCGCGCAGCTCCGGGTCGTCGATCGCCGCGCGCAGCGCCTCGACGAACCGACCCGCGTGCAGCACCAGGAACGGTCGGTCGTGGAACGGACGGGCGGTCGGGTCCACGGGCGCGGCCAGCCCGGCGTCGTTGGTCCAGGCCGCCACCGTCTCCAGGGCCCGTACCAGACCGGCCTGTCGGGCCGGCCAGTCGCCGGGCCCGAGCGCGACGGCCAGCGCGTCCCGGACCGGCGCCGCCGCCGGCAGGCCGGCGAAGACCGTGCCGAGCCACTTCGGGTACGGCGGCCAGCGGCGGTGCAGCACCAGGCCGAGGCGCATCAGGTCGCGGGCCACCCCGGCGACGACGATCCGGCTGCCGAGGTCGTCGCCGACCTCGGCGCACCGGCCGGCCAGGTGCTCGGCCTGGGCCACCCGCTGCCAGCCGGCCAGCAGCACGTGCCGCCACACGTCGTCCGGGTACCACGCCAACCGCGTGCGGACCGCGGTGAGCGCCCCGTCCAGCCCGTCGTGGAACACCGCGCCCCCGGTCAGCTCGGCGAGCCGCTGCGTCGGCGTGGCCAGCCAGTCCGCCGCCGTCAGGCCGGCCCGCGGATCGACACCCAGCCGGTCCCGCAACCACGCCCCGAGTTCGTCGACGCTCACCCCGTGCCGGTCACCGTCCGCCCGGACCACCCCGAGCCGGGTCGTCGGGCCACCGGCGAACCGGGCGGGCCAACCGAGGAACTCCCCCGGCAGCTCCGCGTCGAGCACCGCCCGCACCTCGGGCACCCGCGCCGCGTCCGCCACGAACACCTGGGTACGCGGACCCCAGTCGTGGTCGGTGGAGCGGGGCGTGTCGAGGCCGAACAGCTCGGAGCCGCCGTCGAGCAGGCCGGCGGCGTACCGCAGGCCGGGCAGCCGGCGGGCCAGCAGCGGGGCCACCACCTCGTCGTGGAACCGACGGGCCAGGACCAGACCGGGTACGAAGCTCACCGGGCCAGTCTGCGCGCACCGGCGCTCCCCGGGCCGCCCGTTTCCAGGCGCACGGGTGCCTCCCCCACCTCGTCGGTGGGCTGTGCCACCCTGGTCGGCGTGGCACACCGACCCCCGATCCTGCTGATCGACTCCCCCAGCCTCTACTTCCGCGCCTACTTCGGCATTCCCGAGTCGGCGGCGAAGACGGGCGACGGCCAGCCGGTCAACGCCGTGCGCGGCTTCCTCGACATGCTCGCCCAACTGGTGCGCACCCGCCGGCCGGACCGGATGATCTGCACACTGGACCACGACTGGCGGCCGGCCTGGCGGGTGGAGCTGCTGCCGTCGTACAAGGCGCACCGGGTCGCGCCGCAGGGCGGCGAGGTCGTGCCGGACACGCTCTCCCCGCAGGTGCCGATGATCCTCGAGGTGCTCGACGCGCTCGGCGTACCGGCGGTCGGCGCGACCGGCTACGAGGCCGACGACGTGTTGGGCACGCTCTCGGTGACCCAGCCGGGGCCGGTCGAGGTGGTCTCCGGCGACCGCGACCTGTTCCAGCTCGTCGACGACGACCACCCGACGCGTCTGCTCTACGTCGGGCGGGGCGTGGCCAAGCTGGACGACTGCGACGACGCCGCGGTGCGGGCCCGCTACGGCGTGCCCGCCGACCGGTACGCCGACTTCGCCGCGCTGCGCGGCGACCCGAGCGACGGTCTGCCGGGCGTTCCCGGGGTGGGTGAGAAGACCGCCGCCCGGTTGATCGACCGCTACGGCGGCCTCGACGGCATCCTGGCCGCGCTCGACGACCCCGCTTCCGGCTTCGCGCCCGGCCTACGCGGCAAACTCGACGCCGCCCGCGACTACCTGGCCGTGGCACCCAAGGTGGTCCGCGTCGCCACCGACGTGCCGCTGCCCGAGCTGGACCCGACGCTGCCGACATCCCCGGCCGACCCGGACCGGCTGCTCGACCTGGCGCAGCGCTGGAACCTCACCGGCTCCTGCCGACGCCTGGTCGACGCGCTCGCCACCCCCCGCCCCTGACCCACCCCTCCCGCCCCGCCACGCCCCGCCGCCCCGCACCCCGTCGTCCCACGCCGCACCCCGGCGCCCCGCCCCGCCCCGCACCCCGTCGTCCCACGCCGCCCGCGCGCCGCACCCCGGCGCGCCGCCCCGCCCCGCGCCGCCCCCGCCGCGCCGCACCCCGCGCGCCGTACCGCCACGCCTCCCCGCCGTCCCGCACTCCACCCGGCGTGCCGCCCCCGCACCGCCCCCGCACCCCGTAACCCCGCGCCGCCCCCGCCGCGCCGCGCTCCGCCCCCGCGCTGTTTCACGGAAAGAGTGGCCATTCCGCGCGGAATGGCCACTCTTTCCGTGAATTAGTGGCCGTGGGGCCGTGGGCGGCGGCGTGGCGCGGGCCGGGCGGGAGGGTGCGGGAGGGGGCGGGGCGGGAGGGGTGGGACGGGGGCGGGACGGGGCGGGGGCGGGGCGGGGCGGGTCAGGGGCGTCGGTCGGTGGTGCGGCGGGAGGGGAACTGCGCGCCTGGCTGGGCCAGCGTCGACCGGGCCCGCAGGCCGACCGGGTCCGGCGTCGCGGGGGGCGGTGTCGAGGAGGTTGACGCCGACCGGGCGCGCAGGCCCACCGGGTCCGGCGCCGGTTCGGCCTCGGCCACCGGCGACGCGCCGTCCAGCCGTGCCGCCACGTACGCGGCGCCGGCCCGGTCGTCGTCGGACGGCGCGGCGAGCAACGCGTAGACCAGCCCGACCACGCCGAAGACCACCGCGAGCACGATCGGCACGAGCAGGCCGCTGACCTCGGTGCCGCCGTTGGCCGCGCCCCGGCCCTCGTGCAGGTGCACCGACAGCGCGCTCATGCCGGTGAAGTGCATGCCGTTCACGGCGATGCCCATGACCAACGCGGAGGCGATGATGGCGACGCCGCGCCGGACGGTCATCGCCAGCCAGAGCGCCACCGTGGCGGCCACCAGCGCGATCACCACGGAGAGCGTCACCCGCAGCGGGTCGTAGCCGAGCGTGCCGTCAAGCCGCATCGCCGCCATGCCGGTGTAGTGCATGGCGGCCACCCCGGCGCCGGTGAAGAAGCCGCCGGCGAGCAGCCGGGTCGCGGTGAGCCGACCGGTGCCCACGATGGCCAGGCCGATGCCGACCGCGCCCATCGCGATCACCGTGCTGGCGGCGGTCAGCGGCACGTCGTAGCGGATCCGGGTGCCGGTGACCGCGAAGCCGAGCATGGCCATGAAGTGCATCGCCCAGATGGCGGTGCCGCCCAGCGCCCAGGCCGCGAGCAGACCCCACCAGGCCCGCTGGCCGGCGCCGGTGGCGGTCCGGATCCGCCCCGCGCAGACCAGGCCGAGCGCCGAGCCGAGCACGGACAGCGCGTAGCTGAGCGCGGGTGTGATCCACCCGTACTCGAAATGATTGATCTCGCCCACGGTGACCTTCCCCCGATCCGCTGCCGGCGCGTGACCCGACGCGCTCCGGCAATGATCCGGCAGGGTCTGACCAGGCATGACGGCGGCCCCCCTCATGTTCGGGGGGTGCCGTCGCGATGACGCAGCGATGCGTCGATTTCCCGTCGGCGGTGACCGAAAGTGATCGTCAGGCGGAGGCGTGATAGGCCAGGACGCCCCGGTTCACGGCCGAGATCGCCTGCCGCGCGGTGGAGCGCAGCTCGGTCGACGCGCCGCCCGAGTCGGCGAGCTGGCCGAGCAGGTCGACCACCTGCCGGGCCCACCGGACGAAGTCGCCGGCCGGCATCTCGCCGTCGATCTGGTGCCCGCTGGCGAGCACCTTGGCCAACGCCTCCCCACGCGCCCACCGGTAGATCGGCCAGGCGAAGCCGAGATCCGGCTCGCGGGTGACGGCCAGGCCGCGGGCCGCCTCGTCCGCCTCGATGTCGCCCCACAGCTTCAGCGTCTCGTCGACCGCGTCGCCGACCGCGCCACGTGGCAGCGACGCCCGCTCGTCGACGTCCCGCCGGGCCTCGAAAACCACCACCGACACGGCGGCGGCCAGCTCGGCCGGGGACAGCCCGTCCCACACCCGGCGGCGCAGACACTCGGCGACCAGCAGGTCGGCCTCGGTCCAGATCCGGGCCAGCATCCGGCCGGCGTCGGTGACCTCCCCGTCGGGGGCCAGGTAGCCGCGTGCGGTCAGCAGCGCCACGATCCGGTCGAACGTACGGGCCAGGGAGCCCGTGCGCCCGCTGACCCGCTGCCGCAGCTCCTCGGTGTCGCGCTCCAACCGGCGACGGCGCTCCGCCCAGCGGGCGTGCTCCTCCCGGTCGGGGCAGGCGTGGCAGGGATGCCCGCGCAGCTCGACGCGGAGCTGGCTGAGCCGGTGGTCCTCCCCCACCGCCTGGCGGGACCGCCCGCCGCGCCGGCCCCCGTGCCGGTCCAGCCCGGTGCCGCTGACCGCGGCGGCCAGGTCGCGTCGGGCGGCCGGGGACCGGTGGTTGAAGTGCTTCGGGACCCGGATCCGGGTGAGCACCTCGGCCGGGGTGGTGAAGTCGCCGGGGCTGACCCGGCCGGCCCAGCGGTCCTGGGTGAGCACCAGCGGGCGCGGCTCCCCGAACCCACCGGTCGCCGGGTCGAGGACCACGGCCAGGCCGGCCCGCCGCCCGGACGGCACCCGGATCACGTCACCGACCCGCAGCCGCTCCAGCGACGCGACGGCCGCCGCCTTGCGCTGGGTCTGCCCCTGCCGGGCGATGGCCCGCTCCCGGTCGGCGATCGCCACCCTCAGCGCGAAGTACGCGTCGAAGTCGCCCTGGTGGCAGGTGGCCTCCGCGCCGTACGCCTCGATCGTCTCGGTGTTGCGCTGCACCTGCCGCGCCAGGCCGACCACCGAGCGGTCCGCCTGGAACTGGGCGAACGAGGACTCCAGCAGTTCCCGGGCCAGCACCGCGCCGACGCTGCCGACCAGGTTGACGGCCATGTTGTAGGACGGCCGGAAGCTGGACCGCAGCGGATAGGTGCGGGTGGAGGCGAGGCCGGCCACGTGCCGGGGGTCGGTCTCCGGCGACCAGACCACCACCGCGTGCCCCTCCACGTCGATGCCCCGCCGGCCGGCCCGGCCGGTGAGCTGGGTGTACTCCCCCGGGGTGAGGTCGACGTGGGCCTCACCGTTGAACTTGACCAGGCGCTCCAGCACCACGCAGCGGGCCGGCATGTTGATGCCCAGCGCGAGCGTCTCGGTGGCGAAGACGGCCTTGACCAGGCCGCGGACGAACAGCTCCTCGACGACCTCCTTGAACGCGGGCAGCATGCCGGCGTGGTGGGCGGCGAGCCCACGCTCCAGCCCGTCGAGCCACTCCCAGTAGCCCAGCACGGACAGGTCCTCACCCGGGATCGCGGTGACCTTGGACTCGACCACGCGGCGGATCTCGGCGCGCTCGTCGGGCGAGGTCAGCCGCAGCCCGGCGGCGAGGCACTGCTGCACGGCGGCGTCGCAGCCGGCCCGGCTGAAGATGAACAGGATGGCCGGGAGCAGCCCCTCCCGGTCGAGCCGGTCGACGATGTCCGGGCGCATCGGGCCCCGCCAGCGGGGGCCCCGCCGGCCGCCGCCGGGGCCGGCGCTGCGCCCCTCGCCCAGTTCCAGCCGGCGCACCGTGTCCCGGGTGTGACGCAGCAGCTCGGGATGGACGTCGTGCTTGCGGGCCGCGTCGGCGTCGTGGAACAGGTCGAACATGCGCTTGCCGACCAGCATGTGCTGCCAGAGCGGCACCGGCCGGTGCTCGGAGACCACCACCGCGGTCTCGCCGCGCACGGTGACCAGCCAGTCGGCGAACTCCTCGGCGTTGGAGACGGTGGCCGACAGCGAGACCAGCGTTACCGACTCCGGCAGGTGGATGATCACCTCTTCCCACACGCCGCCCCGGAACCGGTCGGCCAGGTAGTGCACCTCGTCCATCACCACGTAGGCCAGGCCCTCGAGCGTGGCCGAGCCGGCGTAGAGCATGTTGCGCAGCACCTCGGTGGTCATCACCACCACGGGCGCGTCCCCGTTGATCGCGTTGTCGCCGGTGAGCAGGCCGACCTGCGCGACGCCGTAGCGGTCCACCAGGTCGTGGTACTTCTGGTTGGACAGCGCCTTGATCGGCGTGGTGTAGAAGCACTTGCGCCGCACGGCCGGCCCGTCGTCACCCGGCGTGCCGCGCAGCGCCAGGTGCACGGCGAACTCGCCCACCACCGTCTTGCCGGCGCCGGTGGGCGCGCAGACCAGCACGCCGCTGCCCCGCTCCAGGGCCTCGCACGCCTCCCGCTGGAAGTCGTCGAGGTCGAACCCGAGATCGCGGGAGAATTCGTCCAGGGCCGGGAAGGCGGAGGCCTGCGCGGCCCGGCGGCGCGCCGCGGCGTACCGCTCGGCGGGGCTCGACATGCATCCAAGATTAATCGGTACCACCGACGACCACCGGTCAAGGCCGTCCGGCAGGGCCGTCGGAGCGGGTCGGTAGGGTGCACGACGTGCCGGACCGTACCGAACTGCCCCACGCCTCGCGCGGCGCCGACGACGCCGTCCGCCCGAGCCCGTCCCGCCGGCCCGTGGAGGCGGTGCTCTTCGACTTCCACGGCACCCTCGCCCAGGTCGAGGAGCCGTTGGCCTGGGTGCGCGCCGCGGCGTCCGCCTGCGGGGTCGAACTGGACCGGATCAAGGCCACCTCGCTCGCCGACCGGCTGCTCACCGCCGGCCGGGCCGGCGGTCCGCTGCCGGCCCGGGTGCCGCCCCGGCTGGCCGAGCTGTGGGCCGACCGCGACCTCTACCCGCACGCCCACCGGGGGGCCTACACCGGGCTGGCCGAGACCGTCGACGCCGGCATCGACGGGCTCGCCGACGCGCTCTACGAGCGGGTGCTGGTCCCCGAGGGCTGGTTGCCGTACCCGGACACCGAGCCGGTGCTCGGCGCGCTGCGGGCCGCCGGGGTCAAGGTGGCGGTCGTCAGCAACATCGGCTTCGACCTGCGACCGCTCTTCACCGCCTGGGGCCTGGACGCGCTTGTCGACGCGTACGCGCTGTCGTACGAGGTGGGGCGCTGCAAGCCGGACCCGGGCATCTTCCTGCGGGCCTGCGGGCTGCTCGGCGTCGACCCGGAGCACACGCTGATGGTGGGCGACACCCCGGCCGACGCCGGCGCGGTGGCGGCCGGCTGCGGCGTGCTGGTGCTGCCGTGCGCCGACCCCGGCCGGCCGAACGGGCTGGGCGCGGTGCTCGACCTGGCCGGCGTCCGGTGACCGGCCGCGCGTCGGGTCGTCAGCCTGACCGCACGGCGGAGCGCCGGGCCGGCCACGCGGCGGAGCGTCGGGCCGGCCGCGCGGCGGAGCGCCGGGGCCGGCACGCCCGGCCCGATGTCCGGCATGCCGGCTGAGGTCAGCGGCGGCACCGCCCGGCACCCCCTGCCACCGGGCCGGCTCGGTGGGGTGGCGCTGGTGCTCGGTGGGGCGTTGTCCGTGCAGTTCGGCTCCGCGCTGGCCGCGTCGTTGTTCCCGCGTACCGGGGTGGCCGGGGCGGTCACGCTGCGGCTCACTCTCGGCGCGCTGCTGATGCTCGTCGTGTGCCGGCCCCGGCTGCGCGGGCACCGGCGCGGCGACTGGGCCGCCGTGATCGCGTTCGGACTGGCCCTGGCCGGCATGAACTCGATCTTCTACCAGGCGATCGAACGGATCCCGCTCGGGCCGGCCGTGACGCTGGAGGTGCTCGGCCCGTTGGCGCTCTCCGTGGTCGGGGCGCGCCGGGTCGCCGCGTGGTGCTGGGCCGGGCTGGCGCTCGCCGGGGTCGCGCTGCTCGGGCAGGGCGGCTTCGACCGGCTGGACCCCGTCGGCGCGGCGCTGGCGCTGGCGGCGGGCACGATGTGGGCGGCGTACATCGTCTGCTCGGCCCGGGTCGGCGCGCGGTTCCCCCGGGCCGACGGGCTGGCCCTGGCCCTCACCGTGGCGGCGCTGGTCACCCTGCCGATCGGGCTGGTCGACGCGGGCGGTCGGCTGACCGACCCGGCGGTGCTGGGGCTCGGCGCCGGGCTCGCGCTGCTCGCCTCCGTGCTGCCCTACAGCCTGGAACTGGCGGCGCTGCGACGGCTGCCCACCGCCACGTTCGCGGTGCTGATGAGCCTCGGACCGGCGATCGCCGCGCTGGCCGGCTGGCTGGTCCTCGGTCAGGCGCTGCACCCGGTCGAGGTGCTCGCCATCGCGCTGGTGGTGGCCGCGAGCGCGGGCGCGGTCCGCGCCGCCGCCCCACCACCGGCCGTGGTCAGCGCAGCAGCCGCAGCGCCGCCGGCACGGCGGTGATGGTCACCGGCAACGGGAACGCCCGCTCGCCGTCCACGTACGTGGTGATGCCGTCGGCGACCAACTCCACCGTCCGCGCCCGGTAGGTCCGCACCAGCGGGTGCGTGACGTGGGTGCCCCGGTAGATGCGGGGCTTGACCCGCATCAGCGTGCGCCTGTCGAAGCGACCGCCCACCACCACGTCCAGCAGCCCGTCGGTCGGGTCGGCGTCCGGGCAGATCCGCATGCCGCCGCCGTAGCTGGCCGCGTTGCCGACCGCGACCAGCACCGCGTCCACCTCGTGCGGCACGCCGTCGAGGGTGAGCCGGTAGCGGCGGGGACGCAGCCGGGCCAGCTCGACCAGGATCGCCAGGTCGTAGCGGCGCCGACCGCGCGGCCAGCGCATCCGGTTGGCCCGCTCGTTGACGATCGCGTCGAAGCCGGCCGCGAGCACCGCGCCGAACCAACGGTCCTCGTCGCCGGGCCGGGACAGCCGGGCCAGGTCCACCGGGCGGGTCCGGCCGGCGGTCAGCGCGGCGGCGATCACGTCGACGGCGGCGAGCGGGTCGGCCGGGTAGCCGGTGTCCACCGCGAAGTCGTTGCCGGTGCCGGCCGGGACCGGCCCGAACGGCACCGCCGTGCCGGCGACCGCCTGCACCGCACGGTGCACGGTGCCGTCGCCGCCGACCGAGACCAGCGCCCCGGCGCCGCCGGCCACCGCGGCGTGGCACGCCGCCTCCGCCTCCCCGGCGGTACGCGCGCGCAGCAGCTCTACCGGGCGGCCGGCGGCGCCGAGTCGCGCCAGGACCTCCGGCAGCAGGCCCCGGTGCCGGCCCCGGGCGGCGGTCGGGTTGGCGAGCACGGCCACCGGGCCGGGCGGAACATGATCGGGCGCGGTCACGGCGAGCACGGTACGACACCGGGCGCTCCGCCCACCAGGGGAGACACCGACGTCGGTGATCGACGGGGCCGCGGCGCGGACGACCGTACGGCATACTCCGCGCCATGCGTTCCCGCACGCTGATCGCCGTCCTCGCCCCGTTCACGCTCGCCCCGTTCGTGCTGGCCGCCGGGCTGTGGTGGGCGCACCGGCCGGGCGAGACGCCCTGGCACGACAGCGCGGTCGCCGACGCGACCGGGACGGTCGACCGGCTGGAGAGCCGGTTCGACGCCGACCACCTCTACCGGGCCGACGAGTTCGTGCACGCCGCCGGGCAGGAGGAGGCCGTGGAGGTGCTCCAGGTGCGCGGCGAGACGCACTGGCAGACCGGGGTGACGTTGGTGCTGCGGGTGACCGGGCACGGCGTCGGCGTCAACGACTGGGGCGAACGGGTCGAGGGCACCGAGCCGGTCTGCTTCCGGCTGAACCTCGGCCCGGAACGGGACGACCGCGACGACGACATCGACTGCCCCACCGGCGACCCGCTGCCGGTCCCCCGGGACCCGTCCCTCACCGGCGTCGACGCCCGGCTCCGGGCGGCGCTCACCCGGTCCGGCCCCGACGAGGCCGAGGTCCGTGCCGCCGTGGCCGGCCTGGCACTCGACCCGGCCGTGCGGCAGGAGATCGCCGTGCGGGGCGGCACGGTCGGCGTGGCGCTGCGCGCCAGCCAGTACGACTGCCTGCTCGCCCGCGTCGGCCCGACGGGCGCCGCCGAGACGTGGCGGCCCTCCCGCGTCCAGCTCGCCCCCGGTGAGCTGAGCTGTTCCGCCGGGCTGGCGTTGAGCAGCCGGTTCGGCCACTCCGTCCGCTGACCGGCGACACGACGACGGCGCCCGGCACGGAGCCGGACGCCGTCGGAGGGGACGTGGATCAGGGCAGGTCGACCGGGCGCAGCACCCGGTCCACCGCGTGGGCGATCTGCTTGTTGCCCTTGTTGATGTCGTAGCGGACGACCCGCGCGTCCCGGTCGCTGGTGTCCGCGTCGACCAGGCGCACCTGCTTGCCGTACCAGCAGTGCCGCACGTCGACCTCGACGGAGGCGCCGAGCGCGGTCGACAGCTCCGCGCCGTCGGCCTTCAGCGCCGCCTTCCGGTCGATCGTGGCGCCCGGCACCACGTGGTAGAGCAGCACGTTCTCCACGGTGTCCACACCCAGGCCGGCGACCCCGTCGAACGCGGCCTTCTCGCTCGGCAGCGTCCGCGCGTGGGTGATGTCGCGGACCAGCTCGCGGAACGCGTAGTCGTTCGGCACGAACGCGGTCAGCGCGACCGTGCCGTCGGTGAGCACCTTCACCGGCGAGTTCGGCTTCGCCTCCAACACGGTCAGGACCGCCTTGGTGAGCACGTCGAAGTCCCGCGCGTTGCGGTCGAAGCCGCTCTTGTCGGCGGTGAGCACCGCGGCCAGCGAACGCGTGCCGGGCTGCTTCGCGCCGGCCTGGGCGGGCGCGGCGGCGACGGCGGTGGCCACCGCCGCGGCCGTGGCGCCCACGGCCAGCCGGGCGGCGAGACGAGCGATGTTCATCGGGGAGCCTTTCGTCGAGGCGACCAGGTCCGTGACTGTCGTCACGACCCTTGCTTCGCCCGCGCCGTCCCCGATGGATGCACCCGCGCCGCAACTCTTCCGATCAGCGCACCACCAGCCGCTTGCTCACCGACGGCACCCCGTCGCCCTTGACCTTGAGCGTCCAGTTCCCGGCCGTGCCCAGGGCCACCACCGTCTCGGCGGTGCCGTTCGGCTCCGCCTTCAGCTCGGCGACCCGCTTGCCGTCCGGATTGAGCACGTACAGCGTCCGGGCGCCGGCGGTCTTGTTGGTCACCTTCAGCGAGAGCTTCTCGCCGGGCTCGGCGATCAGCCCGTCCGCGCCGGTGAGCGCGTCACCGGTCAGTTCGATGGCGACCGCCCGGTCGTACGCGGTCTCGGCCGCGGCGCTGGCCACGTTGCCGTCGTCGGAGACGGTGATCCGGGTGCGCACCCCGTCGCCCTGCCGGCCCGGCTTGCAGGCCACCTCGTAGGTGCCGGTGGCGAGCGTGGCGCGCAGGTCGCCGGTGCGGCCCGCCGGCACGTCGGCCACCTCGGCGATCACCTTGGTGAAGCCGTCGCCCTCCCGACCGTAGACGTAGACGCCGGTGGCCTGCTGCCCCCGGTTGGTCACGGCGAAGGTCACCGCGCCGGGGGTGAACAGCGTGGTGGTGACCTCGCAGCTGGTGTCGGTGGCGGTCACCGGGACCTGCTCGCCCTTCGGCGCGGGCTCGTCGTCGCCGCAGGCGGTGAGCGCGGTGGCGGCACAGAGGACGGTCAGGACGGCGGCGGTACGGCTTTTCATCGGGGCTCTCCGGAGCGGAGGTCAGCGCGCTGACCGGGACGGGGCGTGGGACTCGGCGGAGTCAGCAGAGTCTAAGCGGGCCGGCGGTGGCGGCAAGGCCCGAGGGCGACTCGAATGTGCAGCCGCGCGCCGGCCCGGCATGATGGGCGGCATGCGTCTGGTCTCCCTGCTCCCCTCCGCCACCGAGATCGTCTACGCGCTGGGCCTCGGCGACGACCTGGTCGGGGTGACGTTCGAGTGCGAGGTGCCGCCGTCGTACCGGGCCGGCGTCACGGTGGTGGTGGGTGGTCGGGACACCCGCGGCATGAGCCCCGGCGAGATCGACGCGTACGTGCGGGAGCGGGTCGCCGCGGGCGACGACCTGTACACGTTGCACGCCGGCGCGCTGGCCGGTCTGGACCCGGACCTGATCCTCACCCAGGACCTGTGCCGGGTCTGCGCGTTGCCGTCCGGCCGGGTGGCCGACGCCGTCGACCATCTCGGCGCGCGGGCGGAGGTGATGTCGCTCGACCCGTACACGCTCGACGACGTGCTGGGCACGATCCGCGCGGTGGGCGTGGCGGCCCGGGTGCCGGACCGCGCCGAGGCCCTGGTGGACGGCCTGCGTGCCCGGCTGGCGGCGATCCGGTCGGCGGTGGCCGGCCGGCCCCGGCGGCGGGTCGCCGTGGTCGAGTGGGTGGACCCGCCGTTCGGTGCCGGGCACTGGATTCCGGACCTGGTGGACGTCGCCGGCGGCGAGCCGGTGGCCACCAGTGCGGGCGCCCGGTCCACGCCGACGACCTGGGCGGAACTGCGTGCCGCCGAGCCGGAGGTGGTGCTGGTCGCGCCGTGCGGCTTCCGGCTGGACGGGGCCGCCGACCAGGCCGGCGCGGTGGCCGGGCACTTCCCGGGCGCGGAGGTCTGGGCGGTGGACGCGGACGCGCTCATCGTGCGGGCCGGTCCCCGTCTGGTCGACGGCGCCGAGGCGATCGCCGCGATCCTGCACCCCGACGCCGTGCCGCCGCTGTCCCCCACCGCCGCCCGCCGGGTGGCCTGACCCGGTCCACCCCACCTCCCGGGACGGCGAACGCCGCCCCCGAGGAGCGGGGACGGCGTTCGGGACGAGCGGAACGGTCAGGTCATGTCGTCGTAGCGGCGCTCGATCGGCGCCGGGGCGGCGACCGGCTCGGGGGCCGCGACCGGGGCGGACGCCTCGATCCGGGCGCCGGTCGGCACCGGCTCGTTCGACAGGTCCAGCGGCGACACCTCGTCGTCGTCGATGCCCGCGTAGACCTCGCGCCCACGCCCGCGCCGTTTGTCGTTGAGGAACGCCAACCCCACCGCGCCGAAGTAGAGCGCGGAGAGGCAGAACGCCAGCGCTGTCATGCCGAACGGGTCCGGCGTCGGCGTGACCACCGCGGAGAACGCGAAGAACACGAAGATCGCCACCCGCCACCAGCTCAGCAGCCGCTTCGCGCTGGCCAGGCCGACGAAGTTGAGCATCAGCACGATCAGCGGGAACTCGAACGCCACCCCGAACAACAGGATCAGGTTGGTGACGAACCCGATGTAGCGGGTGATGTCGAGCGTGGTGGTGACGTCACCGCCGCCGGAGACGTCGAGCAGGAACTCCAGGCCCTTGGAGGTGACGAAGAACGCCAGCACCGCACCGGCCGCGAACAGCGGCGCCGCCAGGGCGGTGAAGAAGTAGGCGTAGCGCCGCTCGTGCCGGTGCAGGCCGGGCGCGATGAACGCCCAGAGTTGGTAGAGCCAGACCGGCGCCGCGATGATCAGGCCGACCCAGAGGGAGACCTTCATCTGTAGCAGGAACAGGTCGGCGGGACCGAGCTGCACGAAGTTGCAGTCGCCGTTGATCAGTCGCGCCTTGGGCAGGTCGCAGTAGGGCTTCTGCAGCAGGTGCATCACCGGCCCGGACAGCCAGACGCCGAAGCCGAAGCCGAACAGGATCGCCAGGGAGGCCCGGAACAGTCGGTTACGCAGCTCGCGAATGTGCTCGATGAGCGTCATCGAGCCGTCGGCGGCGCGCGCGAACGTGCTCGGCCCGCGCTTCTTCAACCCGAAGGCCACGGTGATGAGGCCCCTTCGGATCAGTTCTCGCGGACGCGCTGCACCGGGTCGACCGGCGGGGCGACCGGCTGCTGCGGCTGCTGCGCATACTGCTGCTGCGGCTGCGGCGCGTACTGCTGCTGGGGCTGCGCGTACTGCGGCTGGCCCTGGACCGGCTGCTGCGGCGGGAGAGGCTGGTAGCCGGCCTGCGCGTCGGCCTTCTCGGCCAGGTCACGGTCGTCGTCGTGCAGGCTCTTCGTCTCGGCCTTGATGATCCGCAGCGAACGGCCCAGCGAGCGGGCCGCGTCCGGGAGCCGCTTCGCGCCGAACAGCAGGATCAGCACGACCACGAGTACGGCGATGTGCCACGGCTTGAGGGCACCCATGGGAAGCTCCAGTCGCTCTGTGTCGGTGGTGAGGTGGGTCGCCGCCCATCGTACGTGCGTCGCAGCGGCTTGCCACCCCCGCCGGGCCCGCTGGTGCCGACCCGGTCGGTGAAGTCTCGGCCAACCCGAAGTGTCCCGTCAACCACCCGTCCCGGCGCATCCGGGTGGAAAACGGCACGCGTCAATCACTACTCCCCGCGCTTGGCCTTGATCAACGTGATCCGCTCCTGCGCGACGGTCGCCCGCGCCTGGAGCGCCTCGGCCCGCGCCTGCAACTCCTCGGCGGCCGAGCGCAGGGATTCCGCCTCGACGGCCCGGCGCTGCAACGCCACCGCCGAACGGCGCAGCCGGGGCAGCCGGGCCACCACCGGGCGGACCGCCAGGGCCAGCACGACCAGCGCGAACAGCACGACCCCGAGCACGATCCACATCACCACGCGGTCAGCCTATCGGGTGACGCCGGTGGCCGCCGGATCGGCGGTGCCGGTCGGGACCGCGTACGCGTCCAGCGCGGCGACCGCCTGCGCGCAGACCTGCTCGGCCAGCTCGGCCGGGGCCACCACGGTCGCGTCCGGGCCCAGCCCGAGCACGAACCGGCGGGCCCAGCCGAGGTCGGTGACCCGCAGCGACACCAGCCACTGCTCGCCGTCGGCCTCGACCCGCTCGCACGGATAGTATTCGGTGATCCACCGCTCGCCCCGGCCGATCCGCAGCGTGATCAACGGCAGGTCGGCCGACGGCCGGAACACGCCGTCGCGCAGGTCGTGCGGGCGGGCCTGCGGCGGCACCACGGCCCGCTCCGGCAGCTCGGTGACCGCGTCGATCCGGTCGGCCCGGAACAGCCGGACCGCCTCGGCGCGGCGGCACCACGCCTCCACGTACGCCCGGCCGCCCACCGACAGCATCCGCAACGGGTCGATGGTGCGTTCGGTGGACTCGTCCCGCGCCGGCGTGTAGTAGGTGATCCGCAGCGCCCGGCCCCGCTCGACCGCGGCGCGCAGCTCCCGCACCCGGTCGGTGTCGCCGGGCAGCAGCACCTCCACCGGCGCGCCGCCCAGGTCACCGGCCGCGCTCTCGATCTTCGCCAGGGCCCGCTCCACCGCCTCCCGGTTGGCCACCCCGGGCGTCTCGGCGAGCATCCGCAGCGCCACCACCAGGGCCAACGCCTCGTCGGGGGTGAGCCGCAGCGGCCGGTCGATGCCGGCGTCGTAGGTGATCGTCACCCGGTCGCCGTCGAACGCCATGTCGATCAGGTCACCGGGGCCGTAACCCGGCAGCCCGCACACCCAGAGCAGCTCCAGATCCTCCCGGAGCTGCCGCTCGGTCACGCCCAGGTCGTGCGCCGCCTCGGCGATCTCGATGCCGGGGCGGGCCAGCAGGTAGGGCACCAGGTTCAGCAGCCGGGCCAGCCGGTCGGCCGAGGCACGACCGGCGCGGGCCGCCGTCGGCCGCCTCACCGGGCACCCCCGGCCACCGCCAGCTCGTCGTGCCGGGCCGCGACCTCCTTCAACCGCTGGATGACCGCCTCCCGGACCTCCGGCGGCTCCAACACCCGCACGTCCGGGCCGTACCCGACGATCTGGCCGGCCAGGAACTCGGCGTCGGCGTACGGCAGCACCAGCCGGTCCCCGTCCGGCCCGGCGTGGCTCTCCACCGCCCAGCGGCGCAGCCCGGCGGCGCGGCCCGGCGTGACCAGCACGGTCGCCCGGCCGGTGCGCTCCACCGGCCCCGACCAGCGGGCCACGTGACTGATCAGGTCCACCCCGGCGGGCGGCTGGTAGGCACCCGGCTCGCCGGTCGCCCGCACCGCGCCGACGACCCGGGAGAGCCGGAAGCAGCGGGTCGCCGCGCGGTCCAGGTCGTGACCGACCACATACCACCGGCCGCGCCAACACACCACGCCCCACGGCTGCACCCGGCGGCGGGTCGGCGCGTCCCGGTCGGGCACCCGGTAGTCGAAGGCGACCTCCCGGCGGTCCCGCGCGGCGGCGGTCAGCGGCGCGAACGCCGGGTCGACCGTCACCATCGGCTCCAGACCCAGGGTGGCCTGCGGGTCCACGTCGATGCCGGCGGCACGCAGCTTCGCCAGCCCCGACGAGGCGGCGGCGGCCAGGCCGGCGTGCTGCCACAGTCGGGCCGCGATGCCCACCGCGGCGGCCTCGTCCGGTTCGAGCGGGATGTCGGGCAGCGCGTACTCCCGGTGGGCGATCCGGTAGCCCGGCTCGGCGTCGAAGACGCTCGCCGTCCCGGTCTCCAGCGGCACGCCCAGCTCCCGCAGCTCGGCCTTGTCGCGCTCGAACTTGCGCTGGAACGCCTCGTGGTCCTTGGCGTCGTCCGGGTCGTGCTCGTAGCCGGGCACGGTCGCGGCGATCTGGGCGGCGGTCAGGAAACGCCGCGTCGACAGCAGGCAGATCACCAGGTTGACCAGGCGTTCGGTACGGGTCCGGGACACGTACCGAACGCTAGCAGCCCGCGCGTCCGACGCGGGCACCCACGCGGGCGCGGCGCGCGGTCACCACCCGAGCGGCCCCTCCCGCCTCACCGCGCGGCCCGTCCGGACCGGCCATAGGGTGAGCCCATGGCGGAACCGGAAGTCAAGACCGAGAGCGTCGGCACCGTCGTGGTGGCCGGCGCGGCGAACCTCGCCATCGCGATCGCCAAGCTGGTCGCGGGCCTGCTCTCCGGCTCCGCGGCGATGCTCTCCGAGGCCGCCCACTCGGTCGCCGACACCACCACCGAGGTGCTGCTCTACCTGGCGCTGCGTCGCGGCGCGCGGCCCGCCGACCCCCGGCACCCGTTCGGGTACGGCAAGGAGAGCTACGTCTGGGCGTTCCTCGCCGCGCTGTTCACGTTCGTGGCCGGCGCCGGTTTCGCCATCACCCACGGCGTCACCACCATCCTCGTGCACGAACACACCGGCGACTACCTGGTCGCCTACGTGGTGCTGGCGATCTCGTTCGCCATCGAGTCGGTGTCGCTGGCCCGGGCCGTCCGGCAGGTACGCGGCGAGTCCCGGCGCTGGCGCACCACTCCCCGCCGCTACCTGCGGCTCACCGCCGACACCACGGTCAAGGCCGTCTTCCTGGAGGACAGCGCCGCGCTGATCGGCCTGCTCATCGCCGCCGCCGGGCTCACCCTGTCCCACCTCACCGGCGACGAACTCTACGACGGCGTCGCCTCCATCCTCATCGGCGTGCTGCTGCTGGTGGTCGCCGCGATCCTCGCCCACAGCAACATCTCGCTGCTGGTCGGCCGCGCCGTGTCCGAACGCACGCACCGGCAGATCGAGCAGGAGTTGACCGCGCTGCCGACGGTCGACCGGGTCGACACGCTGATGACCATGTTCCTCGGCCCGGAGGACATCCTGGTCGCCGCCAAGGTCGACTTCCGCGACGACGCCACCGGCGCCGAGATCGAGGCCGCCGCCGACGAGGCGGAACGCCGACTCACCGGGCGGTTCCCGGAGATCGCGTACGTCTTCCTCGACCCCACCCGGTCCCGCGCCACCGGCCGGCGCGCCCGGACCACCCAGGACGAACCGGGTCGACCCGTCGACCAGGACGCCTGACCCGCCCGTCGCCCGCCCCGCCGCCGGCCGATAGGTTGCCGGTCATGGTGCGATGGCGGTCCGGCACGGTCACGACGGTGCGACGACGGTGGGCCGGCGCCGTGGAACTCGACGTCGACCTGCCCGACGGCGCTCGGATGCGGGCCCTGGCCTACCCGGCGCTGGTCGGCGACCCGGAACCCGGCGACCGCGTGCTGCTCAACGCCGGCGCGCTGCTGATGGGCCTCGGCACCGGCGGTTACGCCCTGGTCGTCGCGCTGCCCGACCGGCTCCCCGCCGATCCGCCGCAGGCCGGCGACAGCCGCGACGCCGGGCACCTCGTCAAGGCCCGCTACACGCCGCTGCAACCGATCCTGCTCGGCGTCGACGAGGAAGCGTCCCCGCACCACGACCGGCTGGCCACCGCCGAGTCGGTCGACGGGATGCCGGTGGTCACCGCCGACCTGCACTCCGCCCTGCCGGCGATCCTGGCCGGCGTGCACGCCGACGCCCCGCACGCCCGGGTCGCGTACCTGCTCACCGACGGCGGCGCGCTGCCCGCCTGGTTCTCCCGCACCCTCGCCGGCCTCGCCGACCACCTCGCCGGCACGGTCAGCGTCGGCCAGGCGTTCGGCGGCGACCTGGAGGCCAGCACGCTGCACAGCGGCCTGCTCGCCGCCCGGCACGTGCTCCACGCCGACCTGGCGATCGTCGCCCAGGGGCCGGGCAACCTCGGCACCGGCACCCGCTGGGGCTTCTCCGGCGTCGCCGTCGGCGAAGCCGTCAACGCGGTCGCCACGCTGGGCGGACGCCCGGTCGGCTCCCTGCGGATCTCCGACGCCGATCCCCGCCCCCGGCACCGCGGCGTCTCCCACCACAGCCTCACCGCGTACGGCCGGGTCGCGCTGGCCCCCGCGGAGCTGGTCGTGCCCGACGGCCTCGACCCGGAACTGGCGGCGGACGTGACGGCGGCACTGGCGCCACTCGCGGACCGGCACCGCGTCGTCACCGTGCCCACCGACGGCCTCGACGCGGCGCTGCGCGCCAGCCCGGTCGGGCTCTCGACGATGGGCCGCGGCCTCGACGCCGACCACGCCTACTTCCTGGCCGCCGCCGCCGCCGGCCGGTACGCCGCCGCCCTGCTCGGCTGAGCCACCCCCGCCGGCCCGGCCTCAGCCGAAGAAGACGATCAGCCCGACCCAGGCCGCCACGATCACCACCAGCGCGACCGCCATCGCCCACGTCGGCACCTTGTGGTCGCCGCGACGGTTACGCGCGATCTCGGCGCGGATCTTCTCCCGTCGCCGGTCGATCCAGTTGAGCTTCTCAGCGCCGCCGTCCCGCTCGCGGCCGGAGGTCTGGCCGCGCTCGCGGCCCTGCGGTTCGGAAGTGTCCATGGCGGGGCCAGCCTACCGGGGCCGCGGCGGCCGGCACCAAGGCACCGGCCGCCGCCGCGCTCACATGCTGGCGATCAGCCGCTCCACCCGCTCGTCGTACGCGCGGAACGGGTCCTTGCAGAGCACCGTGCGCTGCGCCTGGTCGTTCAGCTTCAGGTGCACCCAGTCGACGGTGAAGTCACGCCGCTTCTCCTGCGCGTGCCGGATGAACTCACCCCGCAGCCGCGCCCGGGTGGTCTGCGGCGGCGTCTCCTTCGCCTCGAAGATCTCCGGGTCGTTCGCCACCCGGTCCACCTCGCCCCGGCGCTCCAGCAACCCGTACAGGCCCCGGCCACGGCGCAGGTCGTGATAGGCCAGATCCATCTGCGCCACGCGGGGATGCGACAGTGGCAGGTCGTGCTTGCGCTGGTAACGCTCGATCAGCTTGAGCTTGCTCACCCAGTCGATCTCGCGTGCCACCGGGTCCAGGTCACCGGTCTCCACCGCCCGCAGCACCCGCCCCCACAGTTCCACCACCCGCTTCGCGGTCTGGTCCCCGCCCCGGCGCTCCACGAACTCCGTCGCCTTCGCGAGGTATTCCTGCTGGATCTCCAGGGCCGAGACCTCCTTGCCGGAGGACAGCCGAACCTTGCGCCGGCCGGTGATGTCGTGCGACACCTCCCGGATGGCCCGGATCGGGTTCTCCAGCGTCAGGTCCCGCATCACCACGCCGGCCTCGATCATCCGCAGCACGATGTCGGCGGTGCCGACCTTCAGCAGCGTGGTGACCTCGTTCATGTTGGAGTCGCCGACGATGACGTGCAGCCGGCGGTAGCGCTCCGCGTCCGCGTGCGGCTCGTCCCGGGTGTTGATGATCGGCCGGCTCCGGGTGGTCGCCGAGGAGACGCCCTCCCAGATGTGCTCCGCCCGCTGCGACAGGCAGTAGACCGCGCCGCGCGGCGTCTGCAACACCTTGCCCGCGCCGCAGATCAACTGCCGGGTGACCAGGAACGGAATCAGCACGTCGGCCAGCCGGCCGAACTCCCCGTGCCGGGACACCAGGTAGTTCTCGTGGCAGCCGTACGAGTTGCCGGCCGAATCGGTGTTGTTCTTGAACAGGTAGATCTCGCCCGCGATGCCCTCGTCGTGCAGCCGCTTCTCCGCGTCGACGAGCAGGCCCTCCAGGATCCGCTCACCGGCGCGGTCGTGCGCCACCAGATCGGTCACCGAGTCGCACTCCGGCGTCGCATATTCCGGATGCGAGCCCACGTCCAGATAGAGGCGGGCTCCGTTACGCAGGAAAACGTTGCTCGACCGGCCCCACGACACCACCCGCCGGAACAGGTACCGCGCGACCTCGTCGGGGGAAAGCCGGCGCTGCCCGCGATAGGTGCAGGTGACGCCGTACTCGGTCTCGAGGCCGAAGATTCGCCGCTCCATGATGAGACATTAGCCGCCCGGAGCCCCCGATGGGCAGCGCCCGCCGTCAGCGACGTACGCCGGGACCCCGGACAGCGACGAACCCCGCCACCTCAGCGAGGTGGCGGGGTTCGGAAACCGGCGTCACTCGCCGGGCGCGTCCTCCCGGTTGCCCTCCAGGTCGGCCGAACCCGCCGACGTGGTCGGCTTCTTCGCCTCCTCGGTCGGCGCCGTCGGCGTCTTCGCCCGGCCCGGCGCCGGCGCGACGTCCGCCTCCGCGTCGCCGTCGAGCAGCGCGGTCAGCGCCGCGCCGGTGATCCGCCGGAACGTCCGGCCCACCCGGCGCCGGTCCAGGACCGCCACCTCCAACTGGTTCGCCGCGATCGTCCGGGCCGCCCCGCCCTCACCGCCGACGCTGCTCAGCGCCTTCATCGCGGCGCGTACCGCCTCCGACAGCGACATCTCCGGCCGGTGCTCGTTCTTCAGCACACCGGCGATCGCCTCGGACTGGCCGCCCATCGCCATCCGGCCCGGCTCGTCGTTGACCGAGCCGTCGTAGGTCACCCGGTAGAGCGAGTCGTCGTCCGGTGAGGCAGCGACCTCGGCCACGCAGATCTCCACCTCGAACGGCTTCGACTGCTCGGTGAAGATGGCGCCCAGCGTCTGCGCGTACGCGTTCGCCAACGCCAGCCCGGTCACGTCGCGCCGGTCGTAGCTCAGGCCGTTGAGGTCGGCCATCCGCACGCCGGCGCGCCGCAGGTTCTCGAACTCGTTGTACCGGCCGACCGCGGCGAAGCCGATCCGGTCGTAGATCTCGCTGACCTTGTGCAGCGTGCTGGACAGGTTCTCGGCGACGAAGAGCACCCCGCCGGCGTAGCTCAGGACCACCGCGCTGCGGCCCCGGGCGATGCCCTTACGGGCCAGCTCGGAGCGGTCGCGCATGATCTGCTCGGGCGAGGCGTAGAACTGCATGGCCACGGCGGCGGTTCTCCTTCGTACCTGTGGTGCGGGACTGCTGACTCGGTGGACGTGCGAGCGGGGTCAGCCGCCGGGGTTCTCCATCCGGCCGGACACCACGCTCTCCGCGATCGCCGCCGTCTCGGCGTCGGTGAGCCGGTGGGTGCCCTCGGCCGTCGCGGTCATCACGACCGGGTAGATCCGCCGGGTCAGGTCGGGGCCGCCGGTGGCGGTGTCGTCGTCCGCGGCGTCGTAGAGCGCCTCGACGGCCAGCCGCGTCGCGTCGTCGACCGACAGGCCGGCCCGGAAGCGCTTCTTCAGCGCAGACTTGGCGAACAGCGAACCGGAGCCGATCGCGTCGTAACCGGTCTCCTCGTAGGGGCCGCCGGTCACGTCGAAGCTGAAGATCCGGCCGGCCCGCGCCGGGTCGCTCGCGGCCAGGTCGAAGCCGGCGAACAGCGGGATCACGGCCAGGCCCTGCATGGCCGCGCCCAGGTTGCCCCGGATCATCGAGGCCAGCCGGTTCGCCTTGCCGTCGAGCGAGAGCATCGCGCCCTCGATCTTCTCGTAGTGCTCCAGCTCCACCTGGAACAGTCGCATCAGCTCGATGCCGATGCCCGCCGTGCCCGCGATGCCGACAAGCGAGTACGCGTCGGCCGGGTGCACCTTCTCGATGTCGCGCTGGGCGATCAGGTTGCCCATGGTGGCGCGGCGGTCGCCGGCCATGACCACGCCGTTCGCGGCCGCGATCGCCACGATGGTGGTCGCGTGCGGCGCCAGGTCGGCGGCCATGCCGGGCGGCAGCGGCCGACGACCCGGCAGCATCTCGGGAGCCGCCTTGCTCAGGAACGTGGTGAAGGAGGACGTCCCCGCGTTGGTGAACACATCTGGAAGACGCCCGGATGGATCAAAACCCGCTGCCACGTGGTTCCTCTCAGGTACGTGATCGCCCTGGCCAGACTGTCGGGACTGTCCCGGAACTGACCAAGGCCACCGTTGCAGTTGAAGCAGAGTATCCCGCGGACCCATCCGGTGCGATGATCGTGGTCCAGATGTTCCGGATCGGGACGCCGGCAGATCGCGCACACGCCGCCCTGCTCGGCCAGGAGCTCCTGGAACTCCTTCTCCCCGACTCCGTAGCGGCGGCGCAGGTGGTACTCGCGACTGCCGCCGTAGAGCCGCTGCTTGCTCTCGTTGCCCCGTGCGATGTGGCAGGGCTTGCAGTAGCTGTGGCGACCGCTCGCGTTGGTGGTTCGAGGAAACTCCTCGACCGGCTTGATCTGCGCACAGTCGGGGCACCACTTCAGGCCGTCCGCGACCGGCACTGCAGCCTTCTTCTGCGGGGTGATCCCGCGCTTACGGCGGCTCGCCTCCGAGCGCGCGAGTGCGCAGGTCTTGCAGTAGAAGGCCAGGCCATCTGGCCGCCGCCGGTTACGGTGAAACGCCGACGCCGGCAGCGACCGACCACACTGGGGGCAGGGCTTGTCCGAAGCCTGCGGCAAATCGGACATAAGCCTCATTGACCCCCTTTTTGTACGTATCCCCTCACGAACTCTTCTGCGTTCTCCTCCAGGACGGAGTCGATCTCGTCGAGCAGGTCGTCGACGTCCTCGGTGATCTCGGCGTGCCGCTCGGCCACCTCGGGGTTGGCCTGCGCGGTGACCTCCTCGACCTCCTCGTGGGACTTGCCGGACTGGGTCTGACCACCCTCTTGCGTCGCCATGGTGGTGCCTCCTCCACGATCGCCTGCGATCAACTTACCTCGCGCGGGCGACGAAAAGCCCGCCGCGCGCCGGGTTCGGCACGCAACGGGCCTTCCGGCAACCGGCTCAGCCGCCGGTCAGCAGCTCCAGCAGATCCTTGGCGCTCTCGCACCTGTCGAAGAGCTGGCCGACGTGCGCGCGGGTGCCCCGCTCGGGCTCCATCATCGGCACCCGGACCAGCGACTCCCGGCCCACGTCGAAGATGACCGAGTCCCAGCTCGCGGCCACCACCTCGGAGGCGTACCGGTCCAGGCACCGGCCGCGGAAGTAGGCCCGGGTGTCCTCTGGCGGCTCGGTCATCGCGGTGCGGGTCTGCTCGTCGGTGAGCAGCGTCTTCATCGAGCCGCGCTGGACCAGCCGGTGGTAGAGGCCCTTCTCCGGCCGCACGTCGGAGTACTGCAGGTCGACCAGTTGCAGCTTGTGCGAGCCCCAGCCGAGCTTCTCCCGCTCCCGATAGCCCTCCAGCACCCGCAGCTTGGCCACCCAGTCCAACTCGTCGGCGCACTCGAAGGCGTCGCGGCCGAGCCGGTCCAGCACGCTCTCCCAGCGGTCCAGCACGTCGGCGGTCTGCGCGTCCACGTCGGGGCCGTACCGCTGGTCCACGAAGGAACGGACCCGCTCGTGGTAGGCCCACTGCACGTCCAGCGCGGTCAGCCGGCGACCGTCGCGCATCCGCATGAGGTGCTTCAGGGACGGGTCGTGGCTGACCGCGCGCAGCTCACCGACCGGGTCGGCGATGCCCAGGTCGGCGCCGAGCGCCTTCTCCTCGATCATGGCGAGGATCAGCGACGTGGTGCCGACCTTGAGGAACGTGGAGATCTCGGAGAGATTGGCGTCGCCGATGATGACGTGCAGCCGGCGGTACTTGTCGGCGTCCGCGTGCGGCTCGTCGCGGGTGTTGATGATGGGCCGCTTGAGCGTGGTCTCCAGCCCGACCTCGACTTCGAAGAAGTCAGCACGTTGGGAGATCTGGAAGCCGCTCTGGCCGCCGTCCTGGCCGATGCCCACGCGGCCGGCGCCGCAGACGATCTGCCGGGTCACGAAGAACGGCGTCAGGTACGCCACGATGTCGGCGAACGGGGTCTGCCGGCGCATCAGGTAGTTCTCGTGGGCGCCGTAGCTGGCGCCCTTGTTGTCGGTGTTGTTCTTGTAGAGGTGGATCGGGTGGGTGCCCGGGATGGTGGCGGCCCGTCGGGCCGCCTCGGCCATCACCCGCTCGCCCGCCTTGTCCCAGCGGACCACGTCGAGCGGGGTGGTCACCTCCGGGGTGGAGTATTCGGGGTGGGCGTGGTCGACGTAGAGCCGGGCGCCGTTGGTGAGTATCACGTTGGCCAGGCCGAGGTCCTCGTCGGCGAGCGCCTCGGCCGGGTCGTACGCCGCCCCGGAGTAGGTGAACCCGCGGGCGTCGCGCAGTGGCGACTCCTCCTCGTAGTCCCAGCGGGCCCGTCCGCCCCGGTTGAGTTCCGGTCGCGCCCCGTAGGCGTTGACCACCTGCGAGGAGGTGACCATCGGGTTGGCTCCGGCCTGGCCGGGCACGGAGATGCCGTACTCGACCTCGGTGCCCATGATCCGTCTGACGCTCATCGACCTGCCCGCTCCGCTCGCCGTCCCGGTCCCCGTCACGTCGAGCGTAGTCGGCACATCGACGGTAGGTGGCGCGCCGTCCCGCTCGGAGACGGCCGACCGGGGCGGCGCCGGTGTGGCGCCGCCCCGGTCGGGCCGGTCTCAGAGGTACTGGCCGGTGTTGCTGGCGGTCTCGATGGACCGCCCGGCCTCGGTGCCCTTGCCGCCGGAGACGAGCGTGCGGATGTAGACGATCCGCTCGCCCTTCTTGCCGGAGATGCGGGCCCAGTCGTCGGGGTTGGTGGTGTTGGGCAGGTCCTCGTTCTCCCGGAACTCGTCGACGCACGCGTCGAGCAGGTGCTGCAACCGCAGCCCCTTGCGCCCGGAGGTGAGGAACTCCTTGATGGCCATCTTCTTGCCCCGGTCGACGATGTTCTGGATCATCGCGCCGGAGTTGAAGTCCTTGAAGTAGAGGACTTCCTTGTCGCCGTTGGCGTACGTGACCTCGAGGAAGCGGTTCTCCTCGGTCTCGGAGTACATCCGCAGGACGACGGCGTCGATCATCGCGGCCACGGTGGCCTGCGGGTCGCTGCCGTGTTCGGCCAGGTCGTCGGCGTGCAACGGCAGGTCGGCCAGGACGTACTTCGTAAAGATGTCCTTGGCCGCCTCGGCGTCCGGCCGCTCGATCTTGATCTTCACGTCGAGCCGACCGGGCCGCAGGATCGCCGGGTCGATCATGTCTTCCCGGTTGGAGGCGCCGATGACGATGACGTTCTCCAGCCCCTCCACGCCGTCGATCTCGCTGAGCAGCTGGGGAACGATGGTGTTCTCCACGTCAGAGGAGACGCCGGAGCCGCGGGTGCGGAAGATCGAGTCCATCTCGTCGAAGAACACGATCACCGGGGTGCCCTCGCCGGCCTTCTCCCGGGCGCGCTGGAAGATCAACCGGATGTGCCGCTCGGTCTCGCCGACGTACTTGTTGAGCAGCTCGGGACCCTTGATGTTGAGGAAGAAGCTGGTGTGCCGCTCCTTGCCCAACCGCTCGGCGATCTTCTTGGCGAGCGAGTTGGCCACCGCCTTGGCGATGAGCGTCTTGCCACAGCCGGGCGGACCGTAGAGCAGGATGCCCTTCGGCGGCCGGAGCTGGTGCTCGCGGAACAGGTCGGCGTGCAGGAACGGCAGCTCCACCGCGTCGCGGATCTGCTCGATCTGCGCCTGGAGGCCACCGATGTCCTCGTAGTCGACGTCGGGCACCTCCTCCAGGACCAGCTCCTCGACCTCACTCTTCGGGATCCGCTCGTACGCGTACGCCGAGCGGGGCTCGATCATGAGTGAGTCGCCGGCCCGGATCGGGCTGCCGATCAGCGTCTCGGCGAGGTGCACGATGCGCTCCTCGTCCGAGTGGGAGACCACCAGCGCCCGGTCACCCGGCGCGCCGTCCGGACCGACCAGGATCTCCTTGAGCATCACCACCTCGCCGACCCGCTCGAAGCCGAACGCGTCGACGATGTTGAGCGCGTCGTTGAGCAGCACCTCCTGCCCACGGCGCAGCTCGTCGGTCTCCAGCGAGGGCGAGACGGCCACGCGGAGCTTGCGCCCGCCGGTGAACACGTCCACCGTGCCGTCGTCGTGCTTCGCCAGGAAGACGCCGTAGCCACTGGGTGGCTGGGCGAGCCGGTCGATCTCCTCCTTGAGCGTCACGATCTGCGCGCGAGCCTCCTTGAGGGTGCTCACGAGCCGCTCGTTGTTCTCGGTCAGCCGCGCCAACTGTGCCTGGGTGGCCGCCAGCCGCTCTTCGAGCTGCCGGACGTGTCGGGGGCTTTCGGTCAACTTGCGCCGCACCAGAGCGAGTTCCTCTTGCAGGAACGCGACCTGCGTGGAGAGATCGTGGGCTTCCTTTTCCCACCGTGCGGCGCGCGAGTCCGCGTCGTCGCTGCGTGCCACGTCCCACCTCCCCGGGGGGCTTGAACGTTCTGAGCTAACACTAGCCGCTATGAGCCCGATTCGGTCCTCCGCAACGCGCTCGTCACCGAAGCTTGATCGCCAAGGGCTGGTCGACGGGCGGGTACGGGCGTTCGGGTACCGTCGGAGTCCGGGACGGGAGAACATGGGGGGTGCTTGTGACGGACGTCGCGACCGACCAGTTGCAGGTCTGGGTCGACCAGGACCTCTGCACGGGTGACGGGCTATGTGTGCAGTACGCCCCGGAGGTCTTCGAGTTCGACGTCGACGGCCTGGCGTACGTCAAGGGCCCGGACGGCGAGCTGCGGCAGGCCCCGGGCGCCCGGGTGGACGTGCCGGAGCACCTGCGCCTCGAGGTGATCGACTCGGCGAAGGAGTGTCCGGGCGAGTGCATCCACGTGACGCGGGGCAGCGACGGCGTCGAGGTGGCCGGCCCGGAGGCCGAGGACTGACGCACGGCTGACGCGGGCCGGGGACGGGCGTCCCCGGCCCGCGTCGTGCCGCCACCAACCCATGGCCCGGTCCGGCTCGGAAGCACGGGCCGGCTCAGAGCATGGGCCGGCCGACCACCGAGGCCACCAGCCGGGCGAACTCCTCCAGCCGGGTGATCTGCCCCGCGCCGCCGTCGTCGAGCGTCTTGCCGAAGCGCAGCGCGTCGTGCCGCGGGGTGCCGGCCGCGTCGTCGCTCGGCGGCGCCTCGTCAAGCGAGCTGAGCAGCAGGTACACGTCGATGCTGTCGACCCGGACCGTGCCGTCCTCGGCCCGGGTGAGCCGGCGCCGGCAGCCGACCTCGGTGACCGTGGAGACCGGCACCACCCGCAGCGACGAGGTCATCGCGCCGGGCGGCCCCTCCCCCGGCGGCACGTCCTCGCCGTGCCAGAGCACCAGCCGGCTGCCGTCGCAGACGACGACCTCCTGCCACACCCCGTTGACCTCGTTGACGAAGCGTTCCAGCGTGAAGCCGAGCACGGAGGCCCCGCGCAGCACCCCGCCGAGCGCCTCCAGGGCGATGTCGGGGTCCCGCAGGTACGCCCGGGCGGCCGATTCCAGGTCGGCGTAGGGCGACCAGTCGGGAAAGACGGCGGGCATCTCGCCGTTGCCGTAGCCGGGACTGCTCACGCCACCTCCCGTCGACCGGTACCGCCGGGGCCGGGACGGACGCGCCCACCGCGCGTCCCGGTCCGCTCTGTCATGCTTACCGTCTCCGGTGTCGTCGTCCCCACGGGCACACATGATCCGCCCGACCGTGGCGGTTCGCGCGGCGGGGGTCAGGACCCGTCGGGCTCCTCCGCCGGCCGGGCCGCCGCCGCGGCGCGCAGGGCGTCGCGGCGCTGCGCGTACGCCTCGGCGCCCTTGCTGGGCTTGCGCCGGCGCGGCGGCGCGGTGACCCCCGGGGCGAGCTTGCGCGCGGAGACCAGGAACGCGGTGTGCGCGATCATGCGGTGGTCCGGCCGGACCGCGAGACCCTCGGCGTGCCAGTCGCGGACCATCGACTCCCAGGCGCGCGGCTCGGTCCAGCCGCCGCGCTCACGCAGCGCCTCGACCAGCTCGGAGAGCTGCGGCGTGGTGGCCACGTAGCCGATCAGCACGCCGCCGGGGACCAGCGCCCGCTCGACCATGTCGAGCATCTCCCACGGGGTCAGCATGTCGAGGATGATCCGGTCGAAGCCGGTCTCGGCGCAGTCGGCGACGTCACCGACGTGCAGCCGCCAGGCCGGGTGCGGGCCGTTGAAGAACGCCTCGACGTTGCGCCTGGCGATCTGGGCGAAGTCGTCGCGCATCTCGAAGGAGTGCAGCTCCCCCTCGGTGCCGACGGCGCGCAGCAGCGAGCAGGACAACGCGCCGGAGCCGGCGCCGGCCTCCAGCACCTTCGCGCCGGGGAAGATGTCCCCCATCGCGACGATCTGCGCCGAGTCCTTCGGGTAGATCACCTGTGCGCCGCGGGGCATGGAGAGCACGTAGTCGGAGAGCAGCGGTCGCAGCGCCAGGAAGGCGGTGCCGCCACCGGCGGTGGTGACCACGCTGCCGTCGGGCAGGCCGATGAGCGTGTCGTGCTTGAGGATGCCGCGGTGGGTGTGGAACTCCTTGCCGGGCTCCAGCGTCACCGTGTGCATCCGGCCCTTCGGGTCGGTGAGCTGGACCCGGTCGCCGATCCGGAACGGCCCGCGGTGGACCGGGGGCAGCGCCGGGACGGTGGAGTTCTCTGCGGTCACGTGTTCGTCTTCCGTTTCGGTTCGAGGAGCTGGGCGAGGTCCGCGACGTGGAGCACGCCGACCACATCTTCGCCTGCCGTCACCAGGTACTGCGCGCCCGGGTGGGTGCGGACGGTCTCCAGCACCCGCTCGCCGTCCGCGCCGACCGGCAGGACGGGCAGCGCCGCCAGGCCGCGGGCCACCTCGTCCACCGCGAGCCACGGCCGCCGTTCCGGGGGTACGGCGGCAGCGCGCGCCGGGTCGACAAGCGCCACGGTCCGGCCGGCGGAGTCGACCACGGCGAGCGCGGCGTCCGGCGTGCCCGCCTCGGCGCGGCGGCGCTGCGCCTCGGCCAGCGGGGTGCCGGTGGGCACCGGCAGCAGCGGACGGGCCAGCCGGGTCAGGTCGACCAGGTGCAGCCGGCGACCGATGCGGGCCAGCCGGATGGACTGCCCGGCGCCCCGCCACAGCGTCAAGGCGACCAGCAGGAGCAGCGGCAACGCCAGCGGGGCGAGCGCCCGGCGCAGCGTGAGCGCCACCACCAGGGCCAACGTGCCCAGCGCCACGGCCCGGCCGACCCAGCCGGCCACCTCGGTGCCCCGGTGCCGGTCCCGGGTGAGCGCCCAGACCGCGGCGCGCAATGCCCGCCCGCCGTCCAGCGGCAACCCGGGCAGGCTGTTGAAGATCGCCACCACCACGTTGCTGACCGCGAGCTGGAAGGCGAGCTGGTGGCCGAGGGTGCCGGCGGGCAGCGTGAGCGTCGCGGCGACCGCGCCGGCGCCGAGCACCGCGGACACGGCCGGGCCGGCCAGGGAGATCAGCAGCTCGGTCCGCGGGTCGGGGGCGTCGGAGTCCATCTCGGTGTAGCCGCCGAGCAGCTCCAGCGTGATTCCCCGCACACCGATACCGAACCGGCGGGCGGTGAGCGCGTGCCCCAGCTCGTGCAGCAGCACCGAGCCGAGCAGCGAGACGACGAAACCGAAGCCGACCAGGTACCCGCCGAGCGGGCCGAGGTCGAGCTGGCGGCGGGCCAGCGCCGCGTAGAGCACGGTGACCACGACGGTGAGCAGCAGCATCGACGCGTCGGCGCGCAGCGGCACGCCGAAGACCCGGCCGAGGCTCAGCCCGGGCCGGCGCGGCCGTCGGGTCCGCTGGTCCACCCCGGCGATGCTACGCGTTTGAAGATCATGGTCCGGCACGGCGACGGTGGTGGTGTCACACCGGTGGCCTAACCTTCCGGGCATGACGGCGGAACCGGTGATCGACACGCAGGGCGACCCGACGGCGGCACCGACGCCGGTCACGGTGCGGGCGTCGTTGTCGCCGTCGCGGGCGGCCGACTTCAAGACCTGCCCGCTGCTCTACCGGTTCCGCAGCATCGACCGGCTGCCGGAGCGCCCCACGGTCGAGCAGGCCCGGGGCACGCTTGTGCACGCCGTGCTGGAGCGGCTGTTCGACCTGCCGGCCCCGGCACGCACCCCGGAGTCGGCCGGCGATCTGGTCGCCCCGCAGTGGGACCGGCTGGTCACCGAGGAGCCGGAGCTGGCGACGCTGTTCGCCGACGACGACCCGGCCGGCGTGGAGGGGTTCCTGCGCTCGGCGGCGGGGCTGCTGGAGGGCTACTTCGCGGTGGAGGACCCGCGCCGGCTGGAGCCGGCCGAGCGCGAGGCGTTGATCTCCGCGGTGGTCGACGACGAGCTGCTCATCCGCGGCTATCTCGACCGGCTCGACGTGGCCCCGGACGGCGCGCTGCGGGTGGTCGACTACAAGACCGGCGGCGCGCCGCGCGAGGCGTTCGAGGCGCGGGCGCTGTTCCAGCTCAAGTTCTACGCGCTGGTGCTGTGGCGGACCCGGGGCGTGGTGCCGCGGGTGCTGCGCCTGCTCTACCTCAAGGACGCCGAGGTCTGCGACTACGCGCCCGACGCCGACGAGCTGGTGCGCTTCGAGCGCACGGTGGTGGCGCTGTGGCGGGCGATCGAGCAGGCCACCGCGCGGCAGGATTTCCGGCCCCGGCCGAGCCGGCTCTGCGACTGGTGCAGCCACCAGGCGCTCTGCCCCACCTTCGGCGGCACGCCGCCGCCGTTCCCGGTGGCCGCCGCCGCGCCCGACCCGCTGGTGGACGCCCGTTCCCGACCGGCCAGTCCCGGGGCCGACGAGTGAGGCCCGTGCCCGCCGGGTGAGCCCCTGAGGCCCGGATCCGTCGACGGGCGGGTCGTCCCCGCCGCGCCAGCACAGCCCCAACCCGCCCCCCGCCCGGGCCCTCCCGATCCACCCGGGCAGCACGCCCACCCGCCCTCGCTGAAGTCCCCCGAACCAGCAGGGCAGCATGCCCCACCCCACCCCACCCCCGCCCGGGGTCCCGCGCGCCACCAGGGCAGCGCGCCCATCCCCGCCCGAGCCTTCGACCCGCCACGAGCAGCGCGCCTCCTCATCCCGCCCGGGCCTTCGATCCACCATGGGCAGCGCGCCCACCCATCCCCGCCCGTGCACCCCGATCCACCACGGGCGGCGCGCCCACCCATCACGTGCGATCCCTTCTCCTCCCCAACCCATGTCCGCCCCACCCGACGCCGCGCGCCGCCTCTCTTTCCCCCGAACATGGCCCCGCTTCCCGGAAAGTGGGGCCATGCCGGCGCTGATACCCACGCTTTCCCGGAAAGTGTCACCCCCGCCCCGGGGCGGGCTCGCTTCTCCCGACGGCGGGTCACGCGGACCCCGATGAGGCCGCTTTCACGGAAAGCGGCCTCATCAAGGTCCCTTGACGCCCGCTTTCCCGGAAAGCGGGCGCCCAGGAACCCTCATGGGCACGCTTTCCGGGAAAGCGGTGGGTGGAGCGGGCGGGGCGGGCGCACGCGCGGCGGGGCGGGACAGGTGAGTGCGCAACGGGGGGTGCACGCAGTGCGGGGCGGGTGAGTGGGGGGCGGGGCGGGTGCACGCAGTGCGGGGCGGGTGAGTGGGGGGCGGGGCGGGTGCACGCAGTGCGGGACGGGTGAGTGCGGAACGGGGATGGATGGGTGGGTGGGGGCGGTGGGCGGGGCGATTGGATCGGATCCGGTGCGTCGGCGTACGGGAACCGGTCGCCCTCTACGGTGGGTTCCTGCGGACCGCTCGACGCCGGGGCGGTGGTCTCCGGGTGTGCGCCCGGCGCCCGCCGGCCCGACCGACCCGGTTCCGGGCTGACCGCCGTCCAGCACGACGAGGGAGACGATGACCGACGCCGCCGCGCCCCGACCGGTTCGGGTCCTGCTCGCCGACGACCAGCCGCTGCTGCGTGCCGGGTTCCGGATGGTGCTGGGCGTCGAGGACGACCTGGACATCGTGGGCGAGGCGGGCGACGGCGTGGAGGCGGTGGAGCTGGCCCGGCGGCTGCTGCCCGACGTGGTGCTGATGGACATCCGGATGCCGCGGATGGACGGGGTGGCCGCGACCCGGACGATCGTGGACGCCCGACTGCCGGTACGGGTGCTGGTGCTGACCACGTTCGAGCTGGACGAGTACGTGGTCGGCGCGTTGCGCGCCGGGGCGAGCGGCTTCCTGGCCAAGGATGTGCCGGCGGAGGACCTGGTGACCGCGATCCGCACGGTGGCGGCCGGGGAGGCGGTGGTGGCGCCACGGATCCTGCGTCGGCTGTTGGACCGCTTCGCCGACGTGCTGCCGGATCCGGCGGCCAGCCGGCCACGGGTGCTGGACCCGCTGACCGACCGGGAGCGGGAGGTGCTGGTGCAGGTGGCGCGCGGGCTGTCCAACGCCGAGATCGCCCGGGCGCTGTCGGTCAGCGAGACCACGGTCAAGACGCACGTCGGGCACGTGCTGACCAAGTTGAAGCTGCGGGACCGGGTGCAGGCGGTGGTCCTGGCGTACGAGACGGGGCTGGTGCGACCGGGGAACTAGGTGGCGGTGCTCACGTACCGTGACCAACGGCGGCGGCGAGGGGTTGACCGTGACGCGGCGTGAGGTTCTACCGTCGGCGTCGCCGGCCGGTCAGGGATCACCCTGAGCCGGTCTGGGGGGCGACCCTCACCGGAAATTCGGCACGGATTCCGCCCGGGGTCGGACGGATCCGGGGCCGGCGGCACCGAGGATGGAACTGCCGCACCGACCAGCGGGGGCGGTGCGGATCAGCAAGCCAGACGGAAGAGGTAGATGACGTGACCGCGACGGTAGGCCGGCAGGCGCAGGCCGCGGCCCGGGCGAACGACGTGTGGAAGGTGTACGGCAGCGGCGAGGCGCAGGTCATCGCGCTGCGGGGGGTGAGCGCCGAGTTCGAACGCGGCCGGTTCACCGCGATCATGGGACCGTCGGGCTCGGGCAAGTCGACGTTGATGCACTGCCTCGCCGGTCTGGACTCGGTGACCCGGGGCACCGTGATGATCGGTGAGACGACGGTGACCGGGCTCAACGACTCGGGCCTGACGAAGCTGCGGCGGGACAAGGTCGGTTTCATCTTCCAGCAGTTCAACCTGCTGCCCACGCTCACCGCGCAGGAGAACATCCTGCTGCCGCTGTCGATCGCCGGCCGCAAGGCCGACCCGGCCTGGTACGACACGGTGATCGACACGGTCGGGCTGCGGGAGCGGCTCGGGCACCGCCCGGCGCAGCTCTCCGGCGGCCAGCAGCAGCGGGTGGCGTGCGCGCGGGCGCTTGTCGCCCGCCCCGAGGTGATCTTCGCGGACGAGCCGACCGGCAACCTGGACTCCCGGTCCGGTGCCGAGGTGCTGAACTTCCTGCGCAGCTCGGTACGCGAGCACGGCCAGACGATCGTCATGGTGACCCACGACCCGACCGCCGCCGCGTACGCCGACCGGGTGGTCTTCCTGGCCGACGGGCAGATCGTCTCGGAGCTGATCGAGCCGACCGCCGACACGGTGCTGGACACGATGAAGAAGCTGGACGCGCCGGTCGAGGTGGGCAACTGATGTTCCGGGCAACGCTGAAGAGCCTGCTGGCGCGCAAGCTTCGCCTGCTGCTGTCCGGGCTGGCGGTGGTGCTCGGCGTCATGTTCGTCTCCGGCGCGTTCGTGCTCACCGACACGCTGGGTCGCTCGTTCGACGCGGTCTTCGCCGACGCCTACGCCGACGTGGACGTGAACGTGGCGGCGAAGCCGAAGGTCGAGGTCTCCGAGACCGAGGGCGAGCAGGTGGCCGGCCCGGTCCCGGCGTCGCTCGTGGACCGGGTGAAGGCGGTGCCGGGCGCGGCGGACGTGCGCGGTGTGGTGGCGGCCGACGGCGCGCGGCTGATCGGCGGCAACGGCAAGGTGGTCACCTCGTTCGGGCCGCCGCAGCTCGGCGAGAACTGGCTGGGCGAGAGCGACCTGGTGACGTTGCGCGAGGGGCGCGGCCCGCAGGCCGACGACGAGATCGTGGTCAACGCCGCGCTGGCGAAGGCGGCCGGCGTGCGGGTCGGTGACCGGGTCGGCGTGTTGACCCTGTCGCCGAAGAAGGAGTTCACGCTGGTCGGCGTGTTCGGCTACAGCGGTGGCCGGGACTCCGTGGGCGGCGCGAACGAGGTCGCCTTCACCACGCCTGTCGCGCAGCGGTTGATGCTCGGCAAGCCGGACGTGTTCTCCAACATCACCGCGCGGGCGGACGGCACCACGCCGGAGGCGCTGCGCGACGAGGTGTCCGGCGCGCTGGGTGGCGCCTACGACGTCAAGACCGGCGACCAGCTCGCCGACGACGCCTCGGCCGGGCTGAAGGAGGGGTTGTCGTTCTTCAACAAGATCCTCCTGGGGTTCGCCGCGGTGGCGTTGCTGGTCGGCACGTTCCTGATCCTCAACACCTTCTCGATCATCGTGGCCCAGCGCACCCGTGAGCTGGCGCTGATGCGAGCCATCGGGGCCAGTGGCCGGCAGGTCATCGGCTCGGTGGTGCTGGAGGCGGTCGCGGTGGGCCTGATCGCCTCGGTGCTCGGCCTGGCCGCCGGCATCGGGGTGGGCGCGCTGCTGGCGTACCTGTTCGGGAAGCTCGCCGGTGGTCTGACGCTGGCCGGGCTGGGGGTGCCGCCGGCGGCGGTGATCGGCGCGTTCGCGGTCGGCCTGCTGATCACGGTGGTCGCGGCGCTGCTGCCGGCGCTGCGCGCCGCGCGGATTCCGCCGATCGCCGCGATGCAGGACGTCGCCACGCCGGACCGGCCGCTGACCAAGGTGACCGTCGGCGGCGCGGTGGTCACCACGGTCGGCGCGGTGCTGCTCTTCCTGGGCCTCAGCGGCAACGCCGGCGACAACACGCTGGCGACCATCCTCGGCGGTGTGCTGTTCGCGTTCATCGGGGTGGCGCTGCTGACGCCGGTGATCAGCCGGCCGGTGGTGTCGCTGCTCGGCGCGATCTTCTCCTGGTCGGTGCCGGGCAAGCTGGGCCGGCTGAACTCGGGCCGCAACCCGCGCCGGACCGCCATCACCGCCGCCGCGCTGATGGTGGGCATCGCGCTGGTGACCGGCGTGACGGTGATCCTGGACTCGGCGAAGGGCAGCATCAGCGCGCTCGCCGAGGACCGGATCAAGGCCGAGCTGGTGATCTCCGGCGCCTCGTCCGGGCCGCGTCCGGCGAGTTTCGACGCGGCGGTGCTGGAAAAGACCGCCGCGATCCCGGGCGTGCAGTTGGTCGACGGCGAGTACGGCGACATGGCCACGGTGGGCGGCGAGCGGACCTGGGTGGCGGCGTCGAGCAACGTGGCGGCGCTGGAGCGGATCTTCGGGGCGAAGGCCACCGCCGGTGACATCAGCCGGCTGGCCCCGGACCAGATGCTGCTCAGCTCGGACACCGCGAAGTCCCGCAACCTGTCGGTCGGCTCGACGGTGCCGGTGCAGTTGTCCCGCGGCGAGGCCCGCACGTACACGGTCAGCGGCATCTACGAAAGTTCCCAGCTCACCAACCCGGTGGTGCTGCCGCCGCAGGCGACCGCCGACTTCGCCATCCCGCAGCCCATCCAGGGCTTCGTGCAGCTCGCCCCGGGCACCTCGGTGGGCGCGGTGCAGCCGCAGGTCGAGCGGCTGCTGGCGGACAGTCCGGAGGTGTCGGTGGCGGACCGGGCGGCGTTCATCAAGCAGCAGACCAGTCAGCTCGACACGCCGCTGCGGATGATCCAGATCCTGTTGGCGCTGGCCATCGTGATCGCGGTGCTGGGCATCATCAACACGCTCGCGTTGTCGGTGTTGGAGCGCACCCGGGAGCTGGGCCTGCTGCGGGCGATCGGCCTACGTCGGGCCCAGACCATGCGGATGATCACGGTCGAGGCGGTGGTGATCTCGGTCTTCGGCGCGCTGCTCGGCGTGGTGGTCGGCACCGGTCTCGGCGCGGCGGTGGTCCGGGCGCTCAAGGACGAGGGCATCACCGACCTGGTCCTGCCCTGGGGCCAGATGGTGACGTTCCTGGTGCTGGCCGCGATCATCGGTGTGGTCGCGGCGGTGCTGCCGGCGATCCGGGCCGCGCGGATCAACGTGCTCGGCGCCATCGCCCACGACTGAGGCGCACGGCGGGGCCCCTCCCGGCGGGAGGGGCCCGTCGGCCTACCGGTTCAGCAGCGCGGCGAGCAGCTCCAGGTCCGCCGCGGTCAGGCTCTCCAGCTGGTGTACGCCGTCGGTCGGCGGCAGCGGCACCTCGGCCGGTACGGCCAGCACTGCCGCGCCGGCGGCCAACGCGCTCGCCACGCCGGTCGGTGAGTCCTCGATCGCCACGCACCGCTCGATCGGCACGCCCAGCAGCTTCGCGGCGGTCAGGTACGGCTCCGGGTGCGGCTTGGCCTCGCCCACCTCGTCGCCGCAGACCACCGCGTCGAAGCTGTCCCGGCCGAGGGTCTCCAGCGCGACCTCGACCAGGGACCGGCCGCTGGAGGTGACCAGCGCGGTCGGAATGCCGGCGGCCCGGACGGCGCGCAGCAGCGCCAACGCGCCGGGACGCCACCGCAGCCCGGTGCGGAACAGGTCGAGGATCCGCGCGCTGATCCAGTCGGCGCTGGCCTGCGGGTCGCGTTCCGGCTGGCCCAGGTCGGCGTGCACGATCCGCATGGAGTCGGCCATCGCGGTGCCGATGATCGCCTGGCGGGCCTCGGCGGAGAGCGTGCCGCCGTAGACGGCGGCCAACTCCTGCAACGCGACGTCCCACAGCTTCTCGCTGTCGACGAGCGTGCCGTCCATGTCGAAGAGCACGGCGGCGGGGTGTGGGCTGCTCAGCGGGGGCCTCCTTCGGTGGGCGTACGCCGCCGATCCTGCCAGCCGGACCCGGCCCGGCCGGCGTCGCCGCCGGCCGGGGTGACCTGTGGCATCAGCCGAGGTCGCACGCCTTCAGCGAGTTCTCGTAGCCGGCAAAGAACTTCTCGCTGCGCTGCTCGGCGGTGCCGTGCGCGCCCTCGGCGAACCACGGCTGGTCGGGGTCGTCGCCGACCGCCAGCAGCCCCTCCCGGAACTCGTCCAGGTCGCCGTCGGCCAGCTTCAGCGACCCGGCGCGCACGCTGTCGCCCAGGTAGGCCCCGGCCATGCAGTCGGCCTGCAACTCCTGCTGGATGGTGTACTCGTAGCGGATGCCGAGCCGGGTCTGCACGCCGTGCGCGTACTCGTGGCCGAGCAGGTAGAACAGGAACGCGTCGCCGATCTGCCGGAACGCCGACACCGACCAGTTCACGTCGTAGGCGATGAAGTCGCCGGCCGAGCAGTAGACGGCGTTGTTGCGCGGCAGCGGCTGCCCGCCGCAGGACACCTCGCCGGCCCGGGTGTACGCCACCACCCGCCGGATCGGCCGGAAGCGTTCCCCGGAGGAGCGGAACTGCGCGGTCCAGTACTGCTCGGCGCCGGCCACCGCGTCGGAGAAGTCCTGCTTGAACTCGGCGACGCTGGTGGTGCCGTCGGCCCGGGTGGTCTCCGCGCCGGGGGACGCCGCCCGCCCGCTGCGCTCGGGGGCGGGCTGCTGCGGCTCGCCCTGGTCGAGCCCGCCGCCCATGCAGCCGGCGGCCACCACCACGGCCACCACCAGCCCGGCGAGCGGCCCGAGCCGCCGACGTCCCGTCCTGTCCCCCACGACTACCTCCCGGCTGTCCGACCTGTGTTCCGCGCAGTACCCCGGTATCCACCGGCTCTCACGCATCGGCGGCGGCGAACGTTCATCAGGTGTCGACGGCGGTGATCAGCAGCAGCGCCGCGCCGGGGTCGAGGCGCACCTCGGCGGCGCCCGCGTCGTGGTCGACGCTGCGCTGCCAGCGCACCCCGGCCGGCACGTACCCGGCGAGCGCCGGCCACACCTCGGGCGGCGCGCCGGTCACCGGCGTCCAGGTGTACGCGGCGGCGAGCGCGCGGGCGTCGGCCGGGGTCAGCCGCACCACCGCCTGGTAGCGCCGGTCGGTCGGGCCGGGCGCGCGGGAGCAGGCGAAGCTCGGATAGTCGACCTGCCAGTGGATCTCCGGGTACGCGCCGATGCCCGGCACGTCGGCGTCGGTCCACCGCCGGTCGGTGCGGACCTTGGCCTCCTCGGCGGCGACCCGTGCCGCGCAGTCCCGCTCCGCACCGTCGCCGGTGCGGGCCAGCCAGGTCACGCCGCCGCAGGCGGCCAGCAGCGCGACGCCGAGCGCGGCGGCGAGCACGAGGAACCATGATCGTCGGGTCACGCCGGCAGGGTAGCCGCCGCCGGCCACCGTGGAGCGCCCTCGGTACAGTCCCGGCCGTGGAGCCCGACGTGACACTCGCCAGCGTCGTCTACTGGCGGCGCAGCCTCTGGAACGGCCGGCGGTGCGTGCCGGTGCTGATGACGCTCGACCAGGGCCGGCTGCGGGCCCGGGACCGGCACGGCGCGGAGGTGTTCGCGGTGCCCGTCGGCCAGGCGCGGGGGCGGTTGACCCGGCTGGGCACGCTGCTGCTGACCGTCGACGGCCGGCGGTACGACGTGGTCGGGCGGGGGTCGGACATCTCGCCGTCGCCCAGCCCCGACCAGCGGCGCGGGCTGGACGAGTTCTGGGCGCACCGGACGCCGCCCTCCGGCGACGGGCCGGGCTTCCTCGACCTGGCGTTCAACGGGGCTGCGGCGTTCCACACCCGGTCCTGGCGCGACGCGCTGGCCCGCGCGGGCGCGGCGGTGCGCTGAGCGTCGACCGACGCGCCGCGCCGCGAAGAGCGGCGGCGTTCAACCGGTGAAGCCGTGCCCGCCGCTGTTCCAGCCGTCGTGTTGGGCTCGTGCCCGCTCGGCGGCCCGCCGGTGCCGTTCGACGCGGGCCGCGCGGGTCGCCGTCGGGTCCTCGTCGAGGGTGCGCCGCCGGTCGCGCCAGGAGACGTGGCCGACCACGCCCAGCGCGAGCAGCAGCAGACCCGCCGCCACCAGTACCGCCGTCATGACCGCCACGGTAGGCGACGTCGGCCACCGTAGGGGGCCGCCGACCCGCTCCGGGTGCTCAGTCGAGGCCGCGCATGATGTGCGGCTCGCCGTCGTCGTCGCCGAAGCAGCGGTGCAGGATCTGGGCGCGGGCCCACAGGTCCAGGCTGCTGGGCGGCCCGGCCGGCGTCGAGCGGACCGGCGCGGCCAGGACGGGGCCCTGGTCGGGCGGCACCTTCGACGTCACCTCGTCGGTCATCTGGTGCCCCTTTCGTCGTACCCCAGGCTCGTCACCGGCCGTCTCGACCGCGTCAATCGGACGGCGCGGGCGTGGACGCGGCGCTGCCGCCTCTTCTGCGAAAGTAGCCCGCCGGGCCGGCCGGCACAGTCGAATTCGTGTCGTCCTCGGGCGCGGTGTCGATGGTCAGGCGATGTTCACCGAGATCGACCTGGACCGTGACGTCCACATCTGTCTATATGAGGGGGACAGTCGCGCCGTTCCCGTACGGATGGAGTCCCATGTCCCGCAACCTGCGCGCCACGGCCATCAGCCTCGCCGCGATCCTGGCCACCACCCTCGGCCTCGCCCAGCCCGCCCCCGCCGCCGGCTACTCCGCGTCGCTCACCAGCGCGGTCGCCGGCCTCTCCGTCGCCACCGAGGTCCGCACCGGCTACAGCCGTGACCTGTTCCCGCACTGGATCGACGCCGACAGCGACGGCTGCCACACCCGCAACGAGGTGCTCTACGCCGAGGCCACCACGAAGCCCACCATCAGCGGCACCTGCACGCTCTCCGGCGGCCGGTGGTACTCCTACTACGACAACGCCACCTGGACGGCCACCGCCGACCTGGACATCGACCACATGGTCCCGCTCGCCGAGGCCTGGGACTCCGGCGCCCGGAACTGGACCACCAGCCGCCGCCAGGCGTACGCGAACGACCTGGGTGACGCACGCGCCCTGGCCGCGGTGACCGACAACGTCAACCAGGCCAAGGGCGACCAGGACCCGGCCACCTGGCTGCCGCCGTACGCCTCGGCCCGCTGCCGCTACGTCGGCGAGTGGGTGGCCGTCAAGATCCGCTGGCGGCTCACCGTGGACAGCGCGGAGAAGAGCGCGCTGACCAGTTGGGCGAACAACTGCCCGGCCGCCACCATCTCGGTCACCTACGCGTACTGACCGCCTCCGGCGCTCCGGGCCGGCGACGGCCCGGAGCCGCCGGGATGAGGGCGGAGCACGAGGAGTTGACCACCGCGCGGCTGACCCCGGCAAGATCGCCGCGGTACGGTCGGACCCATGACCGTCGCGCGATCCATCCTGCTGTTCCTGGTCGCCGCGCTGGCCGAGATCGGCGGCGCGTGGCTGGTCTGGCAGGGCTGGCGGGAGAACCGCGGCCTGCTCTGGATCGCGGGCGGGATCATCGCGCTCGGCGTGTACGGCTTCGTGGCCACGTTCCAGCCCGACCCGAACTTCGGGCGCATCCTCGCCGCCTACGGCGGCGTCTTCGTCGCCGGGTCGCTCGCCTGGGGCATGCTCGTCGACAAGTTCCGGCCCGACCGCTACGACCTCGCCGGCGCGGCCATCTGCCTGGTCGGCGTCGCGATCATCATGTACGCGCCGCGTGCGAGCTGACCGTGCTGTTCGCCCCAGAGACGACGGAACTGTCCTTCCGCCACGGCGACGACGTGCTGGTCGGCGACCTGGTCCGGCCGCCCTGGCCGGGACCGTACCCGGCGGTGGTCTTCGTCGAGGGCTCCGGCCCGGGCGGTCGCGACCAGCGGGAGTGGCAGACCCGGCTGGCCGCCGCCGGCTTCGCCAGCCTCGCCCACGACAAACCCGGCTCCGGCGCGTCCACCGGCGACTGGACCCGGCAGAGCCTGGTTGACCGGGCCGACGAGACCCTGGCCGCGGTGGCCGCCCTGCGCGCGAGGCCGGACATCGGGTCGGGTCCGGTCGCGTTGATCGGACACAGTCAGGGCGGCTGGGTGGCGCCGCTGGCCGCGTCCCGCTGCTCGCCGGCACCTCGCCCGCGTCGATCCGCTTCCTCGCCGGCATCGCCGACCACGACCCGCAGCCGGCGCTCGCCGCCCTGCGTTGCCCGTTGCTGGCGATCTTCGGCGCGGGCGACGTGCAGGTCCCGGTCGACGCCAGCGTGCGCGCCCTGGACCGGATCCGCGCCGACCCCACGGTCGTGGTGTTCCCCGACGCCGACCACCACATCCGGGTCCGGGGCGTGCGGGCGCCCGGCTTCGACGAACTGGTCGTGACCTGGCTCCGCCAGCGGCTACCCGCCGCGCCGGAGTCCGTCCTGCCGCACGCCTGACCCGGCGCCGCAGAGGCAGCCCCGATCCGCCGCCGTCAGCACGACGCCGGCGGGATGCTCTGCTCGTACTGGAAGACGTTGTGCGGGTCGTAGACCGCCTTGAGCCGGCGGAGTCGCTCCACGTTCGGCCCCCAGTACGCGGTCTCCCACTCCTGCATGCCGATGTTCGGCACGTTGACGTAGGCACCGTCCACGTAGGGGCGCAGCGCCTGGCTGAACTCGGCGATCCACGCCTGGGCCGCCGGCGTGAGGGCGTCGCCGCTGTCCGGCACGCCGCGGGTCCCCCAACCGGCCCCGGGCTCGGAGTAGAAGATCGCGTCGCGGTGCGGGAACGCCGAACCGCCGACCGGCTGCTTCGCCTGCGCGCCGACACCGAACGCCTGGGTGAAGAAGTTGCTGTCGTCGGTGGGCGCGACCGCGATGAAGGAGCGGACGATCTCGATCGCCTCGGGCGGGAACAGCCGGCGGGTGAACTGGGAGAAGAACTTCCAGTTCGCGGGCTCGTCCCGGGTCGGGACCTGGAACCCGGCGTAGATGTCGCCCCAGCCACCGATCTGCACCGTGACCTGCGGGGCGCCGACCGACAGGACGGGCTCCAGCAGCCTGCGCACCTCCGCCTCGGTGCCCTCGGCGAGCACGCCGAACAGTAGGATCTGCGACCGGTGGATCTCCAGTTGGGAGCCGAGGCGCACGTCGGTGAACGGCGCGGTGCGTTGCCACCTGTCGAAGACGCCCGGCAGGTCGTCGAGGCCGGACCAGGTCGCCTGGAGGTAGGCGACGCCGCGCAGCGGGGCCACCCGGTAGGTCAGCGAGGTCACGATGCCGAAGTTGCCGTTACCCGCCCCGCGTAGGGCCCAGAGCAGGTCCCGGCGGTTCCGCAGGTCCACCTCGATCGCCTTCGCGCCGTTCGCCCCGGACGCGACGACGATCTCCGCCCCGATCAGGTTGTCGCAGGCCATGCCGAGCCAGCGGGTCAGGAAGCCGAAACCCCCGCCCAGAGTCGCCCCGGACAGGCCCACGCTGCCCTCCGTGCCGGTCGTCACCGCGAGCCCTCGCTGGGCGAGCGCGGTGACCGCCTCCAACTGGTTGAGCCCGGCGCCGACGCGTGCGGTGAGCGTGGCCGGGTTGATGTCGGCCGACTTCAGCTCACTGACGTCGATCACGATGCCGTTGTCCACGTTCGACCAGCCCTCAAGGCTGTGCCGGCCGCTGCGTACCCGCAGCGCGACGTCGTTCTGCCGCGACCAGGCGAGCGCGTTCACCACGTCCTGGGTGTTCTGCGCGAACACGATGACCAGCGGGTTGCGGACGAACAACTCGTCCCAGCCGAGGCTCGCGGTCGGATAGTCGGGGTCACCGAACCGCACGATGCGGCCGGTCAACTGCGCCGGCGGGCACTCGGCCCAGACGGGCGCCCCGGAGCCGTCGGTGCCGGTGACCGCCTGGGCGGGCCCGCCGAGCACGGCCGGCGCGACGACCGCCCCGGCGCCCACGGCGGCCGTCGCCTGGAGCAGCGTGCGACGCGAGATGTCATGCATGGTCGTGGCCCTTCGATCGGGTCGGTTGCGCCCTCACGTTAGGACCGGACAGTTGCCCATATAACCGGAAGAGGATGTGAGAACCCTTCCGAGTGATACCGATACGGGACAGAATTTGTCGTCAGGTGCCGAGCGCCTCGCGCACCGCGTCCAGGAAGACCAGACGCGGCTGCTCGAACATGTCCCGCGCGTCCTGCCCGTCCGGCACCCCCTCCCACACGGCGCCGTTGAGCACCAGGAAGTACGCCCGGGCGGCGTCGTGCACCGGGATCGGGAACAGCAGGCGGATCATCCGCTCCGCGACCCAGAACTGGTTCATCACCGACTGCGTCCGCGTCGGCCACTCCTCGCCGTCCTCCCACCGGTCGGGGCGGGTGAACGCGCAGCGTTCGGCGTCGGCCCCCACCGTGACGAACCGCTCCACCAGCGCCAGCCGCTCGGCCCGCCGGGCCTCCGCCCGGGCGAGATCCTGTTTACGCTCCTCGGTCCGGGCCGCCATCCGCTGGGTCGAATGCTGCACCAGATAGGAGAGTCCGCCGCCGATGGCCACACCGCCCAACGACGTCACCGCAGTCCACACCTCCACCGCCACGCACGCATGGTGCCCACCCCCGGCCGATCATGTCCACTCAGGACAGCGACAGGATGGTCTTGGCCCACCCCGACGCCGTGGGGTGGGCCACCGCCGAGCACGGGCTACTTGGCGTTGAAGTAGTTCGCCTCCGGGTGGTGCACCACGATCGCGTCGGTGGCCTGCTCCGGCACGAGCTGGAACTCCTCCGACAACTGCACGCCGATCCGCTCCGCGTCGAGCAACTGCACCACCTTCGCCCGGTCCTCCAGGTCCGGGCAGGCCGGATAGCCGAACGCGTACCGGCAGCCGCGGTAGTCGTTGCGCAGCAGGCCCGCCAGGTCGGCCGGGTCGTCGTCGGCGACCGTGCCGCCGCCCGGCAGCACCAGCTCCGACCGGACACGCCGGTGCCAGTACTCCGCCAGCGCCTCGGTGAGCTGCACCGACAGGCCGTGCACCTCCAGGTAGTCGCGGTACTCGTTCGCGGCGAACATCTTCGCCGTGTACTCGCTGATCGGCTGCCCCACGGTGACCAACTGCAACGCCACCACGTCCAACTGGTCGCCCTTCGGGCGGAAGAAGTCCGCCAGGCACAGCCGACGCTCCTGCCGCTGCCGGGGGAACGAGAACCGGGCCCGCTCGCTGTGCCCGTTCTCGTCCAGCACCACCAGGTCGTTGCCCTCGGAGTACGCCGGGAAGTAGCCGTACACCACGGCCGCCTCCAACACCTGGTCGGCGATCAGCCGATCCAACCAGTAGCGCAAACGGGGCCGACCCTCGGTCTCCACCAGCTCCTCGTACGTCGGACCCGTGCCGCCCCGGGCGCCGCGCAGCCCCCACTGCCCCAGGAACGTGGCCCGCTCGTCGAGCAGCGCCGCGTAGTCGGCAAGCGGCACGCCCTTGACCACCCGGGTGCCGAAGAACGGCGGCGTGGGCACCGACTCCTGCACCGCCACGTCCGAGCGCACCGAGGCGTCGTCCAGCTCGGGCAGCGCCTCGCGCACCTGGGCGCGCTGCCGCTCCCGGCGCTCCCGGCGGGCCGCCAGCGCGGCCTCCCGCTCCGGATCCACCACCGGCGCGCCGCCCCGCTTGGCCGTCATCACCCGGTCCATCAGCGACAGACCCTCGAACGCGTCCCGGGCGTAGTGCACCTGCCCCGGGTAGATCGACCGCAGGTCGTCCTCGACGTACGCCCGGGTCAGCGCCGCGCCGCCGAGCAGCACCGGCCAGCGCTCGGCGACGCCGCGCGACGCCATCTCGGCCAGGTTCTCCTTCATGATGACCGTGCTCTTGACCAGCAGCCCGGACATGCCGATGGCGTCGGCCCGGTGCTCCTCGGCCGCGTCGAGGATCGCGTTGATCGGCTGCTTGATGCCGATGTTGACCACGTCGTAGCCGTTGTTGGACAGGATGATGTCGACCAGGTTCTTGCCGATGTCGTGCACGTCGCCCTTCACGGTGGCGAGCACGATCCGGCCCTTGCCGTCGTCGTCGGCCTTCTCCATGTGCGGCTCCAGGTACGCCACCGCGGTCTTCATCACCTCGGCGGACTGGAGCACGAACGGCAACTGCATCTGGCCCGAGCCGAACAGCTCGCCGACCACCTTCATGCCGTCCAGCAGCAGGTCGTTGATGATGGACAGCGGCGTGCGCCCCTCGGCCATCGCGGTGTCCAGGTCGGCCTCCAGGCCGTTGCGCTCGCCGTCGATGATCCGCCGCTTGAGCCGCTCCTCCAACGGCAGCGCGGCCAACTCCTCGGCCCGGGTGGCGCGCGCCGACGCGGCGTCGACGCCCTCGAACACCTCGATGAACCGCTGCACCGGGTCGTAGCCCTCGCGCCGGCGGTCGTAGACCAGGTCGAGCGCCACCTCGCGCTGCTCGTCCGGGATCCGCGACATCGGCAGGATCTTGCTGGCGTGCACGATGGCCGAACTCAGACCGGCCTGGACGCACTCGTGCAGGAACACCGAGTTGAGCACCTGCCGGGCCGCCGGGTTGAGGCCGAACGAGACGTTCGAGATGCCGGCGGTGAAGTTCACCCCCGGGTACCGGGCGACGATCTCCCGGATCGCCTCGATCGTCTCGATGCCGTCGCGGCGCGTCTCCTCCTGCCCGGTGGCGATCGGGAACGTCAGCGCGTCGATGAGGATGTCCTCCCGGCGCATCCCCCAGCGGCCGGTCAGGTCGTCGATCAGCCGGCTGGCCACCCGGACCTTCCACTCCCGGGTCCGCGCCTGGCCCTCCTCGTCGATGAGCAGCGCCACCACGGCGGCGCCGTGCTCCTTCACCACCGGCATGACCCGCGCGTAGCGGGAGTCGGGGCCGTCGCCGTCCTCGAAGTTGACGGAGTTGACCACGCATCGGCCGCCGAGCATCTCCAGCCCCGCCTCGATCACCGCCGGCTCGGTGGAGTCCAGCACGATCGGCAGCGTGGACGCGGTGGCGAACCGGCCGGCCAGCTCGCGCATGTCCTGTGTGCCGTCCCGGCCGACGTAGTCGACGCAGAGGTCGAGCAGGTGGGAACCGTCGCGGGCCTGGTTGCGGGCGATCTCCACACAGGTCTGCCAGTCGGCGGCGAGCATCGCCTCGCGGAACGCCTTCGAGCCGTTGGCGTTGGTCCGCTCCCCCACCATCAGGACGCTGGCGTCCTGGGCGAACGGCACGTGGTGGTAGATCGAGGAGACGCCCGCCTCCGGCTCCGGCGCGCGGGCCGTGGGGCGCCGCCCGCCGAGCCGCTCCACCAGCACCCGGATGTGCTCCGGCGTGGTGCCGCAGCAGCCGCCGATCAGGCCCACGCCGTAGTCGTCGACGAACTGCTCCAGCGCGTCGGCCATCTCCTCCGGGCCGAGCGGGAAGTACGCGCCGTCGGCGGTCAACACCGGCAGGCCGGCGTTCGGCATCACGGACACCGGGATGCGCGAGTGCCGGGACAGGTAGCGCAGGTGCTCACCCATCTCGGCCGGGCCGGTGGAGCAGTTGAGGCCGATCAGGTCGACGCCGAGCGGCTCGATCGCGGTGAGCGCCGCGCCGATCTCGCTGCCCAGCAGCATGGTGCCGGTGGTCTCCACGGCCACCTGGCAGATGATCGGCACGTCCCGGCCGGCGGCGTCGCGGGCCCGCTTCGAGCCGACCACCGCGGCCTTGACCTGGAGCAGGTCCTGACAGGTCTCGATGATCAGCGCGTCGGCCCCGCCGGCGATCAGGCCGGCGGCGTTCTCCTGGTACGCGTCGCGCAGCGAGGCGTACGGCGCGTGCCCCAGCGTGGGCAGTTTGGTGCCGGGGCCCATCGAGCCGAGCACGAACCGGGGCCGCTCCGGCGTCGAGTACGCGTCGGCGGCCTCGCGGGCGATCCGCGCGGCGGCCTCGGACAGCTCCCGGATGCGCTCGGCGATGCCGTACTCGGCGAGGTTGGGCAGGTTCGCGCCGAACGTGTTGGTCTCCACGCAGTCCGCGCCGGCCGCCAGGTACGCCTCGTGCACGCCACGGACCACGTCCGGCCGGGTGACGTTGAGGATCTCGTTGCAGCCCTCGAGGCCGTCGAAGTCGTCGATGGTGAGGTCGGCGGCCTGGAGCATCGTCCCCATGGCCCCGTCGGCGATGAGGATCCGGTCCGCCAGCAGGTCGCGCAACGAAGTAGCCACCCGGTCAGGTTAGTGCGCCGAGCGACGCCACGGTCACTCCCATCACGCCATCCCACATAATGTCGGCCGGATCACCGCGTACCTTTCATCCGGTTCGGCCGGGTGGTCCGGCCGGGTGACCGGCGCGGCCGACGGGCCGGCTCCGGGGGCGACACGTAGGCTGGCGGACGTGAAGGACATCAGGGACGCGACCGTGCGACGGGGCGGCACGGCTCCCGACGAGCAGGGTGAGGTGAGGGCGTGACCGAGTTCGACGGGCTGCCGGTACTGCGCTCACCGGTCGCGATCGCGGCCTTCGAGGGCTGGAACGACGCCGCGGACGCCTCCACCGCCGCCGTGGAGCACCTCGAACAGGTCTGGCAGGCCCGGCAGGTGACCGAGTTGGACCCGGAGGACTTCTACGACTTCCAGGTGAGCCGGCCGACCATCACCATGGCCGACGGGGAGACCCGCCGGGTCGAGTGGCCCACCACCCGGTTCATGGTGGCCAGCCCGGAGGGCACCGAGCGGGATGTGGTGCTGATCCGCGGCATCGAGCCGAGCATGCGCTGGCGCACGTTCTGCGAACAGGTGCTGGAGATCTGCCACAGCCTGGAGGTCGAGCGGGTGGTGCTGCTCGGCGCGTTGCTGGCCGACGTGCCATACACCCGGCCGCTGCCGATCAGCGGCAGCGCGTCCGACGCCGACGCGGCCAAGCGATACCAACTCACCCCCACCCGCTACGACGGGCCGACCGGCATCGTCGGGGTGCTGCACGACGCGTGCACCCGCGCCGAGGTCGACGCGGTGTCGTTCTGGGTGCACGTGCCGCACTACGCCAACAACCCGCCCTGCCCGAAGGCGACGCTGGCGCTGTTGCACCGCGTCGAGGAGGTGCTCGACCTGCCGGTGCCGATGGCCGACCTGGCCGAGGAGGCCGCCGAGTGGGAGCAGCGGGTGCGCAGCGCCGCCGAGCAGGACGCCGAACTCGGCGAGTACGTGCGTGAGCTGGAGGAACGCGTCGGTGACGCGGGCATAACGCCGTTGACCGGGGACGAGATCGCGCAGGAGTTCGAGAAGTACCTGCGCCGTCGGGGCGGTTCCGCCGGGCCCACCGCGGGTTCCTGGTAGCTGGTTCGTTCGAAGGCCGGGTCCCCCGTGGGCCCGGCCTTTTCGCGTGTTCGGGGTGGCGGCGTCACGCCCGCTAGGGCATCCTAGGAACCTAGCTGTTCTGAGGAGGCGGACATGCAGATCAACCCCGGCGCGGCCGAGTTCCCGCACCGGCAGATCGCCGCGCAGCTCAAGGACCGGGTGCGCCGCGGCGACTGGGCGCCCGGCGAGCGACTGCCGTCCATCCCGGCCATCGCCGAGCTGTTCGGCGTGGCCAAGCAGACCGTCCAGCGCGCCGTCGACCAGCTCCGGGTCGAGGGCGTCCTGATCACCAAACCGGGCTCCGGCACGTACGTCCGGGGCACCCGCCGCCGGCTCAACCGCCTGGCCCGCGGCCGGTACGGCGGCTTCCGCGGCTACCACACCGACCTGGCCGCCCGGTACCGCCAGCAGCTCGTCTCCGTCGGTCGCGCCGCCGCCCCGCCGGAGGTCGCCGACGCGTTCGGCGTCGCCGACGGCACCGAGCTGCTCTGCCGGCGGCACCTGGTCCGCACCGAGGACTCCCCGGTCGAGGTCGGCGCGTCCTGGTTCCTGCCCGCCGACACCGCCGGCAGCTCACTGGAACGGGCCGAGGCGTTCGGCCGGCCGCTCTACCAGGAGGCCGAGGAGGCCACCGGCCGCCGCTACGTGACGGCGACGGACACCATCAGCGCCCGCCAGCCCAGCCGGGAGGAGGCGGAGATCCTCCAGATCCGCCCGGACACGCCGGTGCTGCACCTGCTGCACGTCGCGTACGACGAGCGGCGCAAACCGATCGAGGTCGCCCAGGCCACCTGGCCGGGCCCGATGACCACGCTCACCGAGGAGTACAAGATCCCCGCCCCGGCCCCCGACCCCAGCCCCGACCCGGGCCTCGTCCTCGGCTGATCCGCCCGATGGGTGGTGAGAAGGGGCCCGGTCTATACCGGAGGCGTTAACCGGGGGCCCTTCCTTACACGCGGATGCCGAGGAGGGCGTCCAGCGCGTCGGCGAACAGGGCGGGAGCGGACGGGTCGTCGGCGGCGCCGGCCAGCGTCCGGGCGGCCCAGGCGTCGGCCGCGGCCAGCGCGCCCGGCGTGTCGAGGTCGTCGGCGAGGCGGGCGCGTAGCTCGGTCAGGAACGCCTCGCCCGACGGGCCGGACGGCGCGGCGGCGGCCCGCCGCCAGCGGTCCAGCCGCTCGTGCGCCTCGACGAGCAGCTCGTCGGTCCAGGACCGGTCGGTGCGGTAGTGGCCGGCGAGCAGGGCCAGCCGCACCGCCATCGGGTCGACCCGGTCGGCGCGCAGCCGGGACACGAAGACCAGGTTGCCCTTGGACTTCGACATCTTCTCGCCGTCCAGGCCGATCATGCCGGCGTGCACGTAGTGGTCGGCGAACGGCGCCGCGCCGGTCAGCCGCTCGGCGTGCGCCGCGGAGCACTCGTGGTGCGGGAAGATCAGGTCGTTGCCGCCGCCCTGCACGCAGATCCGGTCGCCGAGCAGGTTCAGCGCGATGACCGCGCACTCGATGTGCCAGCCGGGACGGCCGGGGCCGAGGTCGCCGCCGGGCCAGGACGGCTCGCCCTCGCGGGCGCCGCGCCACAGCAGCGGGTCGAGCGGGTCCCGCTTGCCGGCGCGGTCCGGGTCGCCGCCGCGCTCCGGGAAGATCTCCCGCATCTGCGCGCGGGACAGGTTGGACTCGTAGCCGAACGTGCCGGTGGCGGAGATGTCGAAGTAGACGTCGCCGGTGCCGTCGTCGAGCCGGTAGGCCGCGCCGTCCTTGAGCAGCACGAGCACCCGGTCGGCGATGTCCGGGATCGACTCGACCGCGCCGACGTAGTGCGCCGGCGGGATGATGCGCAGCGACTCCATGTCCTCGCGGAACAACGCCGTCTCCCGCATGGCCAGGACCTTCCAGTCCTCGCCGTCGCGCTCGGCGCGCTCCAGCAGCGGGTCGTCGATGTCGGTGACGTTCTGCACGTACCGCACGGTCAGGCCGGCGTCGCGCCACATCCGCTGCACCAGATCGAACGTGATCATCGTGGCGGCGTGCCCGAGGTGGGTGGCGTCGTACGGGGTGATGCCACAGACATACAGGGTGGCGACGCCGTCGGGCCGGGAGGGGTGGACGCCCTGCCGCGCCGAGTCGTACAACCTCAGCGGCACGCCTTCACCGGGCAGCCGTGGCACCTCGTGTCCCGTCCAAGACTCCATGACCGCCAGCCTAACGATCCGTCAGGCGCTCGGGTGCCACCCCTCGGGTGATCAACGCGACACCGGTTCACATCGGCGGCCAGGGCATGGCCGGCCACTCCTCCGGCGGCAGCGGGAACCGGCCGTCGGCCCGCAGGCGCTCCACCCGGGCCGCGACCGCCGCGACCTCGCCGAGCGTGAGGTGCTCGGCCAACTCCTCGCCGAGCGCACCGTCGAGCCGGCCGGCCAGCGCGTCGAGCATCTCCACCGCGTCCGGTGGGAGCAGGCGACCCGCCCAGCCCCAGAGCACCGTGCGCAGTTTCTCCTCGACGTGGAAGCTGACGCCGTGATCCACGCCGTAGATGCGGTCGTCGGCGCCGACGAGCACGTGCCCGCCCTTGCGGTCGGCGTTGTTGATCACCGCGTCGAGCACGGCCAGCCGGGCCAGCCGCGGGTCGTCGGCGTGCGCCAGCGCGTACGCCGCCCCGTCGTCGTCACGGGCCGCGGCGATCGGGAACCAGCGCGGCGGGACCGACCCGGCCGGGACGAAGCCGACGAGCGGCTCGGCGTCCGCCGGCTCGTCGATCCAGAGCTGACAGGAGCCGGGGCCGAACGGGCCGTCGCGCAGCACGGTCGGCGGCACCAGGTCCCACCCGGTGGCGCGGGAGACCAGGTAGGCGGCCACCTCCCGGCCGGCGAGCGTGCCGTCCGGGAAGTCCCAGAGCGGGCGCTCGCCGCGGACCGGCTTGTAGACACAGTGCGCGGTGATCTCGCCGAGCGCGACCGCGCCGCGCAGCGTGGCGTTGGAGGCGTCGACCAGCCGCCCCTCCAGGGTCAGCTCGCCGTCGGCCAGCAGCCGCAGCGCCTGCGCGGCGTCCTGTCGGGGTTGCAGTTCCGACGAGGTCACCGGTGATAGCCGTTGTGCCGGGGGCAGAGGTGACCGGCCGGGTCGAGCGGCTGGCCGCAGAGCGGGCAGGGCGGCCGGCCGGCGTTGACCACCCGCTTGGCGCGCTCGATGAACTCGCGGGTCGCCTCGGGGGTCAGCCGCACCCGGAGCCGGTCGAGGTCGTCGTCGGGCTCGTCCGGCTCCTCGTCGATCTCGACCTCGTCGGTCTCCGCGTCGCCCAGCTCGACCTCGGTCTCCGCCTCGCCCACGGCGATCGCCTCGATCACCACGGTGGCGGTGTCCACGTCGAACGCCAGACCGAGCGTGCCGACCCGGAACTCCTCGTCGACCGGGGTGTCGAGCGGTTCGTTGTCGCCCAGCACCACCGGAGCGGCCTCCGGCAGCTTCACCCCGAACCGGCGTTGCGCCTCGGAGAGCAACTCCTCCAGCTTCTCGGCGAGCAGCGACACCTGGACCTTCTCCAGCGCGACGCTGACCAGCCGGCCGCCGCCGCGCGCCTGGAGGAAGAAGGTGCGCTCCCCCGGCGGGCCGACCGTTCCGGCGACGAACCGCTCCGGCGGCTCGAACGCGTGCACCTGGTGCGTCATACCCACGACCCTATCCGGAGCGCGGAAGCACCGCGCAGCCCACCGACGCCGAATCCGCCCAGAGCGCAACACGCCGGGCCGCCGCGGCCGGCCGGCTCACCGCGCCGCCCCCGCGCCGCCGCCCACCGCCGCGTCCGACCCGGTCGCCCGCACCGCCCGCCGGCGCCGCTTGCGCGGCGGCGCGACCAGCGTCGACAGGTCGCCGCCGGTGTCGTTGAGCCGCACCAGGAAGGGTCGCAGCGGCGTGTAGCGGATCGCCGTGACCGACGCCGGATCGGCCACGATCCGTTGGAAGAGATCCAAATGTACGCCGAGCGCGTCGGCCACGATCGCCTTGATCACGTCGCCGTGGCTGCACGCCAGCCAGACCGCCTCGGGCCCGTGCTCCGCCGTGACGCGGGCGTCCCACGCCCGCACCGCCGCGACCGCCCGCGCGGACATCGCCGCCATCGACTCGCCCTCCGGGAAGGCGGCGGCGCTGGGATGCTGCTGCACCACCGGCCAGAGCGGCTCCTTCGCCAGCTTCTTCAGCGCCTGCCCCTCCCAGGCGCCGTAGCCGCACTCGATCAGGCCCTCCTCGACCACCGGCTCGACGCCGGGCAACGCCAGGTCGAGGGTCTGCCGGCAGCGGATCAGCGGGCTGCTCACCACCGCCGCGAGCGGCAGCCCGGCGAGGCGCCCGCCGACGGCCGCGGCCTGGGCGCGGCCGGTGTCGTCCAGCTCGACCGGTTGCCGGCCGGCCAGGCCGCCGTCGGCGTTCGCGGTCGTCCGGCCGTGTCGCAAGAGCAGAAGGGTCGCCACGACCACCACCCTAGGCGGTGCCACGGTGACGGCCGCCCCCGCTCGGGTGATCACGTGGGGGCGGCCCCACCACGCGGGCCTTCTCCGCCGGGCCGAGCGCGACGGGCGGCTGAGTCGACCCTGCTCTCCGCTCGACAGGCGCTCGGGACCTCCGGGGGGCGTGGTACGTACCGTCGTCGTCCGCCCCGGGCGGGAACCGCCCGGACGAGACACCTGAGCGGGACGTCCGGTTTCGTGGTGGTCGGGGACACCCGTCCGACGGAATCGGCGGTGGGCCGCGGGCGTTGTACCCGGTGCACGGCCGAGCAGCGAAAACATCCCGCCGACCCGGGATGCGGATCGCCGGAATGCCGGCGGGTCGCCGGTCGTTGCACAGGGTTCCGCCGCCACGACGAGGCCCCCGCCCCGTGGCCGGCCGGATCCCCCGAGACGAGCGCCTGACGGTGCCACGCGCCCACCCCGGTGCGTCGACCCCCGAACGGAGCCCCCATGAACACCATGCTGCGCAAGAGCATCCTCGGTATCGCCGGTCTGACCGTCGCCGGTGGCCTGGCCGCCGGCCCGCTGAACCACCAGGACACCACGCCCACCCCGCGCGAGAGCGCCGTGGCCGTGCAGACGAAGCTCGACACCGCCGCGCTGGTCCCGCACGGCGTGCAGGGCGCCCAGTCCCGCATCGACCTCGACGACGAGCAGACCGCCAACGTCAAGGCGATCATCGCCGCCACCAAGAAGGCCGGCATGGACGAGCGCGCCGCGGTCGTCTCCATCGCCACCGCCCTCCAGGAGTCGAAGCTGGAGAACCTCGGCCACCTCGGCGACCGCAACGACCACGACTCGCAGGGCCTGTTCCAGCAGCGCCCGTCCTCCGGGTGGGGCACGGTCGAGCAGATCACCGACCCCGAGTACGCCACCCTGGCCTTCCTCAAGGGCCTCAAGCAGGTCGACGGCTGGCAGGACATGCCGCTGACCCGGGCCGCGCAGACCGTCCAGGTGAGCGCCTACCCGGACCACTACGCGCAGTGGGAGCAGCAGGCCGCCGACCTCGTCGCCGAGCACTGGAACAGCTGACCCGCGAAGGCCGGCACCCCGGGCGGGGTGCCGGCCTTCGGCGTCCGTCGGGATCAGGTGGCGCTGATCGTGCCGGTGAGCAGCAGGCAGAGCACCAGCGTGCCGAGCGCCACCCGGTAGATCACGAAGAGGTAGAGCGTGTGGTGCGCGACGTAGCGCAGCAGCCAGGCGATGGCCGCGTACCCGATGGCGAACGCGATCAGCGTGGCCACCGCCATCTGGGCCACGCTCGGCGCGGCGGTGCCCGGCGCGGACGGCTCGAAGACGTCCGGCAGGCTGAACACGCCGGAGATCACCACGGCGGGAATGGCCAGCAGGAACGAGTAGCGGGCCGCGGTCTCCCGGGTGAGGTTGAGGAACAGGCCGACGGTCAGCGTGCCACCGGACCGGGAGACGCCGGGAATGAGCGCCATCGCCTGCCCCAGCCCCATCGCCACGCCGTCCCGCATCCGGAAGTTCTCCAGCGTGCGGGTCTGCCGCCCCCAGTACTCGGCGAACGCGAGCACCAGGGCGAAGAAGATCAACGTGAAGGAGATGAGGTAGAGGTTCCGGCCGGCGGTGCGGATCTGGTCCTTGAAGAGCAGCCCCAGGATCCCGATCGGGATCGTGCCGACGATGACGTACCAGCCCATCCGGTAGTCGAGGCTGGAGCGCACCGAACGGTCCACCAGGCCCAGGCACCAGGTCCGGACGATCCGCCAGATGTCCTTGAAGAAGTAGATCAGCACCGCGGCCTCGGTGCCGAGCTGGGTCACCGCGGTGAACGACGCGCCCGCGTCGCGGCCGAAGAAGATCGCCGAGGTGATCCGCAGGTGGCCGGAGGACGACACCGGCAGGAACTCCGTCAGCCCCTGGACGACGCCCAGGACGATGGCCTCGACCCAGGTCACTCGCCGACCCCGGACAGGTCGAGGGCCTCGGCGACGGTACGCAGCGTCTGCACGCCGCTGTCCCGGTCGGCCACGAACAGCGTCACCGACAGCGTGGTCACGCCGGCGGCGGCGTACTCCCGCATCCGCTCGGCGATGCGCTCCTTCGGGCCGAGCAGCGACGTCCGGTCGATGAACTCCATCGGCACCGCGGCGGCGGCGTCCCGCTGGCGCTTGGCCAGGTAGAGATCCTGCACCTCGCGGGCCGCGTCGCCGTAGCCCATCCGGGTGGCGAGCTGGTTGTAGAAGTTCTGCTTCCGGCTGCCCATCCCGCCCACGTAGAGCGCGGCGTACCAGCGGACCAGCTCGGCGCAGGTGGCGACGTCGTCGCCGACCACCACCGGCACGGACGGCACCACGTCGAAGCCGGCCAGCTCCTTGCCGGCGGCGGCCCGCCCGGCCCGGACCGAGGCGAGCTGCTCCTCGGCGAACTCCGGGGCGTAGAAGACGGCCAGCCAGCCGTCGGCGATCTCGCCGGCCAGCTCCAGGTTCTTCGGGCCGACCGCGGCCAGGTAGATCGGGATGTGCGCGCGCGGCGGATGGAAGCCCAGCCGCAGCGCCTTGCCCGGGCCGTCCGGCAGCGGCAGCGTGTAGTGCTCGCCGTCGTAGGCGACCTCCTTGCGGGCCACCGCGAGCTTGACGATGTCGACGTACTCCCGGGTGCGGGCCAACGGCTTGGCGAACCGCACACCGTGCCAGCCCTCGGAGACCTGCGGGCCGGAGACGCCCAGGCCGAGCCGGAACCGGCCGCCGGAGAGCGCGTCGATGGTGGTCGCGGTCATCGCGGTCATCGCCGGGGTGCGGGCCGGGATCTGCATGACCGCGGAGCCGAGGTCGATCCGCTCCGTCTGCCCGGCCATCCAGGCCAGCATGCTCGGCGAGTCGGAGCCGTACGCCTCCGCGGCCCACACCACCGAGTAGCCGAGGCGGTCCGCCTCCTGGGCGAGCGCCAGGTGGTCGGCGGGCGTGCTCCACGCCGTCTGGTATCCGAGGCTGAGCCCGAGTCGCATGATCCTCCCACCGTCCGCACCACAGGTCGCATCAGGTTACGCAATGCCGGTGGGCCCACCGACGACCGGCTCGCCCGAACACGTCACACCCGGTTGCGGTCGCGCGGGAAGTTGACTGCGGCGAGGATATCCGTGACGCCGGCTTCGAAATAAGGTTCACGCATGCAACAGCGACCGCTCGGCCGAAGCGGGCTGGCGGTTTCGCGGCTCGCGCTCGGCACCATGACCTGGGGACGGGACACCGACGCGGACGACGCGGCCGCCCAGCTGAAGAGTTACCTCGACGCGGGCGGCAACCTCGTCGACACCGCCGACGTGTTCGCCGACGGCGACGCCGAGTCGGTGATCGGCTCCCTGCTGGGCAGCCTGGTGGACCGCGACGAGCTGCTCATCGCCACCAAGGCGGGGCTGCGGCCGGGCAGCGGCCGACGCCGGGACGGCTCGCGCGGGCACCTGCTGCGCACGCTCGACGCGTCGCTGCGCCGGCTCGGCACCGACCACGTGGACCTGTGGCAGGCGCACGGGTACGACCCGGACACGCCGCTGGAGGAGACGCTCGCCGCGCTGGATCACGCGGTCTCCAGCGGCCGGGCCCGGTACGTCGGCGTGTCGAACTTCTCCGGCTGGCAGACCGCCCGGGCCGCCGCCTGGCAGGCCGCCTGGCCGGGGCGCGCCCCGGTGGTCGCCGCCCAGGTGGAGTATTCGCTCCTGGAGCGCGGCATCGAACGCGAGGTGCTGCCGGCCTGCGCCGAGATGGGCCTCGGTGTGCTGCCCTGGTCGCCGCTGGGCCGGGGGGTGCTCACCGGCAAGTACCGCAACGGCCGCCCGGCGGACTCGCGGGCGGTGTCGCCGCACTTCGACCGGTTCGTCGGCAGGTACCTGGAGCCCCGCTGCTCCAGCATCGTGGAGGCGGTGGCGATCGCCGCCGGCGGGCTCGGCGTGTCGCCGCTGGAGGTGGCGCTGGCCTGGATCCGGGACCGGCCGGGCGTGACCGCGCCGATCCTCGGCGCCCGCACGGTGGGGCAGCTCCTCGGCGCGCTCCAGGTGGAACGGATGACGCTGCCGGACGAGATCGTCACGGCGTTGGACGACGTCTCCGCGGTGCCGATCGGGTACCCGGAGCGGGACGGCTGACCAGTCGCCGGCGGAGGCGGGGCGACCGGGGTCACCGTCCGGGGGTGGCGGAGCGCCGCCGGGCTGGGCAGCATGGATGTCATGGACTACGAGTACGCGCCGCTGCGGTTGCCTTCGAATGTCGATCGGTTGACCGCCGCGGCGCAACTGGCGATCCAGGCGGAGTTCTCCGGTTGGGAGTTGGCCCGGGTACGGCTCTACCGGGACGGCACCCGGCAGGTGATGCTGCGACGCCGGGTGGTGAACAAGCCGCAGCCCGGCCTGTCGTACTGAGCCGGGCCGCCCCCGGGGCCGCGCCGTGCGGTGCGGCCCCGGGGCGAGCACGGCCTAGTGGGCGTGATCGTGCTCCTCGTCGACCTCAAGGAACGGGTGCTCGTCGAGCCGGCCGACCAGCCGGTCGTCGACGGCCGGCTGGAACGGGCCGACCGGGTCGTCGTCGTCGAACGACTCCAGGTCGACCGGGGTGCCGACCTCGCTGACCATGACCACGCCGTCGAGCGGCTCCAGTTCCGGCACGTCCAGCGCGGACAGCGAGCCGTCGCCGCTCTGCAACAGCTCCAGCACCGCCTCGCCGACGCCCTCGACCGGCGCCGGCTCGTCCTCCTCCGGGGTGCCCTCCCGGCGGGCCGCCTCGGCGACCCGGAGCAGCGCGGCGACGCTGGGGACCCGGTAGTCGCGGCGCTGCCGCACCGAGATCACCCGGGGGTGCGGGTCGGTGGGCTCGCCGCCCTCGACCGCGCCGAAGCGCTCGTCGGCCTCGTCCGGGTCGATCGACTCGACGTCCCAGGGCGTCACCTCGCCGAACGCGTCGAGCAACTGCTCGTCGTAGGCGAACGAGGCGTTGTTCAACGCGACGTACGCCTGCCAGACGGCGTCGTCGTCGATCCGGCCCTGGGCGGCCCGGACGGCGGCCAGGTGGGCGCGGGCCGCGTCGATCACCCGCTCGAGGGCGGCGTCCAGCTCACCGTGCTGGTCGGTCATGTGAGGCAGTCCCTTCGCGATGGGGGCAGGTTCCGCGCCGACGGCGCCGCGGCGGGCGCGGTCAGCAGTTGCGGAGGAAGCGGTCGAGAACCCGCACGCCGAACTGTAGTCCGTCCAGTGGAACCCGCTCGTCGATGCCGTGGAACAGGCCGGAGAAATTGAGGTCGGCCGGCAGCCGTAGCGGCGCGAACCCGAAGCAGCGGATGCCGAGCTGCGAGAACGCCTTGGCGTCGGTGCCGCCGGAGAGCATGTACGGCACCGGGTGCGCGCCCGGGTCCTCTTCGCGCAGCGCGGCGGACATCTGCGCCACCAGGTCCCCGTCGAACGTGGTCTCCAGGGCCGGCTGGCGCTGCACGTACTCGATCGCGATGTCCGGCCCGACCAGCTCCCGCAACTGCCGTTCCAGCTCCTCGCTCTGCCCGGGCAGGCTGCGGCAGTCGATGGTGGCGGTGGCCCGGCCGGGGATGACGTTGTCCTTGTAGCCGGCGGCCAGCCGGGTCGGGTTGGCGGTGTTGCGGATCGTCGCGCCGATGATGTTCGCGATCGGGCCGAGCTTGGCGATCGCGGTCTCCGGGTCGTCCGGGTCGATCTCGACGCCGAGCACGTCGGAGACCTCGGCCAGGAACGCCCGTACGGTGTCGGTCATCACCACCGGGAAGCGGTGCCGGCCGATCCGGGCGACCGCCTCGGCGAGCGCGGTCACCGCGTTGTCGTCGTGCATCATCGAGCCGTGGCCGGGCCGCCCCCGGGCGTGCAGGCGCAGCCAGTCGATGCCCTTCTCGGCGGTCTCGATCAGGTAGAGCCGGCGCTGCTCGTCGACGGTGTAGGAGAAGCCGCCCACCTCGCCGATCGCCTCGGTGCAGCCGTCGAACAGGCCCCGGTGGCGCTGGGCCAGGAAGTGCGCGCCGTAGTCGCTGCCGGCCTCCTCGTCGGCGGTGAGAGCGAGCACTATGTCGCGGCGGGGTCGGACGCCGGCGCGCTGCCAGTCGCGCACCACGGCCAACACCATGGCGTCGAAGTCCTTCATGTCGATCGCGCCGCGGCCCCACAGGTAGCCGTCGCGGATCTCGCCGGAGAACGGGTGCACCGACCACTCGTCGGGGTCGGCGGGCACCACGTCGAGGTGGCCGTGCACCAGCAGCGCGTCCCGGTCGGGCTCGGTGCCGGGAATGCGGGCGACCAGGTTGGCCCGCCCGGGCGCCGACTCGTGGATCTCGGCGGCCACACCGACCTCGGCAAGCTTCTCCGCGACGTACTCCGCCGCGCGCCGCTCCCCCACGCTGGTGTCGTTGTCCCCGGTGTTGGTGGTGTCGATGCGCAGCAGGTCCCGGCAGAGGTCCACGACCTCGTCGGTGGGCTCGGGTGAGGCGGAGGTCGTCATCGCTTCCTTATACCAGTCGGACCGGGCGCGGCGGCCGGCGCGGTGCGGCCCGGTTTCGCCCGACGCGCGGCAGGGTAACGCCGAACATCGATTCCGGCCACCACGATTCCGGCCAGCCACGAGGAGGGCACCATGACCGTCCCCCTGCCGCCGCTCCCACCCGCCGCCGACGACCGGTACCGGCCGGGTGGGCGGAGCCTGGCCGACCTCGTGGACGCCGAGCACCGCGCGCTGCTCGACCTGGCCGACCGGTTGACCGACGCCGGGCAGGACCCGGCCGACCGCGCCCGGGTGCTGGACGTGCTGACCGCCGCGGTGTCGCGGCACCTCTCCGCCGAGGAGCAGTACCTCTTCCCCGCCGCCCGGGCCGCGGTGCCGGAGAGCGCCGAGCTGGTCACCCGGGAGATCGAGGCGGACGCCGCGCTGCTGACCGCGTTGAAGGGGCTGGCCGGTCCGGACGACGCGGCGCTGGCCGACGTGGCGGAGCGGGTGCGCCGGCACGTCAGCCGGGTGGCCGCGCTGGTCACGCCGCTGCGCGAGGTGGCAAGCGACGCCGAGTTGATCCGGCTGGGCAACCGGTGGGAGATCGCGGAGGAGGCGGCGCCCACCCGGCCGCACCCGGGCACCCCGGCCACGCCGCCGTGGAACAAGATCGTCGAGCCGGCGGTGGGGGTGCTGGACAAGGTGCGCGACGCGGTCAGCGGGCGGCGGACCCGCCTGGCCGACCTGGAGCCCCGCCGGGAGGCATGAGCCGATTTACCCCTTCCCGGACACCCGTTCGTGGTCCTACCGTCACCCTATGAATCTGGAGCTGCGACACCTGCGGGTGGTCTGCGCGATCGCCGAGACGGGGAGCGTCACCAAGGCGGCGTCCCTGCTCGGGTTGGCCCAGCCGGCGCTGACCGCCCAGCTCCAGCGGATCGAGCGGGTCCTCGGCGGGCCGCTGTTCGAACGGGACCGCCGGGGCGCCCGGCCCACCGCACTGGGTGAGCTGGTGCTGGACCGGGCCCGGGTGCTGCTGCCGGCGATGAAGGGCCTCCAGGACGAGGCGGCCCGGCTGGCCGGCGCGGGCGACCCGCTGCGCCGCTACCGGTTCGGCGGGGTGAACAGCCCGATCCTGGGCCGGCTGGTGCACCGGCTCGCCGCCGAGCGCGCCGACGCGCAGATCTCCACGTACGCGTCGTGGTCGGTGGACGAGCTGGCCCAGTTGGTGGCCGGCGGTCGGCTCGACTTCGCCCTGGCCGGGGTGTGCGGGGACGCCACGCCGTCGCCGGTGTTCGGGTTGAGCTGGCGGGAGGTGGCCGTCGACCCGGTCTTCGTGCTGCTGCCGCAGACCCACCCGCTGGCCGCCCGCGACGAGATCGACCTGCTCGACCTGCGCCGCGAGCAGTGGGTGGCCGCGCCGGGCGACGGCTGCTTCGGCGACTGCTTCGCCGCCGCGTGCGCGCGGGCCGGCTTCACCCCCCGCAAGGTGTACGAGGCGGACGTGCGCGCCGCGCTGGACCTGGTGGACGCGGGCACCGCGGTGGCGCTGTGCCAGGCCACCTTCCGTCCGGTGGCGGGGCTGGTGACCCGCCGGCTGGCCGGGGTGCCGCTGCGCTGGCGGTTGCTGTTCGGCTGGCATCCGGAGGCGCCGGCCGCGGTGGTGGCCGAGCCGGTGCTGGAGCAGGCGGTGGCGGCGTACACCGACGCGCTGGCCAATCATCCGGACTATCTGGGTTGGCTGTTGGCCCATCCGGACTTCGGTGTGCAGCCCACCGGCACCGGTGGGGTGCGAACCGCCTGAACGCGGGTATCACCGGCGGCATGACTGACCTGTATCCGGCCGCCGACCAGCGGGAGCTGCTGCGTCAGGCGGCTGCCGCGCACACCGCCGCCGCCGCCGACGTCGAGGCGTTCCTGCGCCGGCTGCCCGAGGTGCCGGGCCCGGCGGACGTCACCGAGTACGCCACCCTGCTCAGCCGGGAGGAGCGGGCGCGGGCGGACCGGCAGGCCGCGGCCGACGCCGCCGGCCTGGAGCTGCCCAGCATGGAGTCCGAGTAGCTCCGGCCTGGGCGAACGCCCCGAGCGAGGCGCGGGCCGTGCGGCCGGGCCGGGACCGGCTCCGGGCGTGTCGCGTCCGGACAGAGAGTTCGGTCGGGAGCGGTATACCGCAGAGGCATAATTATGCCTGAGAGGTATACCGCTCCCGACCGCATCCATCTCCCGGCGTCGTCACTCTCCGTGACGAGGGGCGGCGGTTGCAGACGCGCGGAGTCAGCGTTCGACCAGCACGTCGTGACCGAGGTCGAGCAGCGCGTGCCGCCACTCGTCGTCGGCGGCGCCCCGGTCCGGTCGGTCGGCGGCGAGTTCCCGGATCCGGGTGATCGCCTCGCGCATCACCTCGATGTCCTCCGGAGTCAGGTCCACCTTGCGCTTGCGCAGCACGGCGAGGATCCGCCGGCCGGGTTCGGGCAGGTCCAGGTCGGGGTCCGGGCCGAACGCCTCCTCCCCCGACCCGCGGGTCAGCAGCCACTGCCGTAGCTGTTCGGAGGGAACGTTCACCTCGGCGTGGAAGTCGTCCCAGATGATCTCGACCTCGGGGTCGAGTCGCGCCTCGCGTACCATCACGCCTCCTCTCCCGGCGGCGGCCCGGCCGGTTCCGGCTCGCCCTCGCCGCTCGGTGTCTGCGGGGTCAGTCCCTCCGGTGGCACCCGGACCCGGGACGGGTTCGCCGTCGGCGGCGCCTCGATCGGTTCACCGGCCGCGGCGTCCTCCCGGCTCTCCTCGGGTTCGGTCATGTCCGCCCTCCGATCCTTGCGCCCGTCCCCTCACCGGGGATGGGAGGTGGTGGCGGCCGAGTAGCCGCGCTCACCGGCGGACACGTCGAGGACGAGCTGGTCGTCGCGGGCGTCGACGGTGACCTTCTGCCCCGGCGAGATCTCGTTCTCCAGCAGCATCCGGGACAGCCGGTTGTCGAGTTCGCGCTGGATCACCCGGCGCAGCGGGCGGGCCCCGAACTCCGGCTGGTAGCCGTGCTCGGCGAGCCAGTCGACCCCGGCGGTGCTGATCTCGACCTGGATGTCCTGGGCGTGCAGCCGGCGGCGGGTCTCCTCCAGCAGCAGGCCGGTGATCTCCCGGAGCTGCTCGGCCTCCAGCCGCTGGAAGATGATCACCTCGTCGATCCGGTTGAGGAACTCCGGGCGGAAGTTCTCCTGGAGCCGGCGCATCAGCCGTTCCCGCAGCTCGGTGGACTCCTGCTCGCCCGGCTCGCCGGTGGCGAACCCGACCGTGCGCTGGGTGCCGGTGATCAGCTCGGAGCCGAGGTTGCTGGTCATGATCAGGACGGTGTTCTTGAAGTTCACGGTCCGGCCCTGACTGTCGGTGAGCCGGCCGTCGTCCAGCACCTGGAGCAGGATGTTGAAGACGTCGGGGTGCGCCTTCTCGATCTCGTCGAGCAGCACCACCGCGTACGGGCGGCGGCGGACCGCCTCGGTGAGCTGGCCGGCCTCCTCGTAGCCGACGTAGCCGGGCGGGGCGCCGACCAGCCGGCTGACGGTGTGCCGCTCCTGGAACTCGCTCATGTCCACCCGGACCATCCGGTCCGCCTCGCCGAACAGCGCCTCGGCGAGCGCGCGGGCCAGCTCCGTCTTGCCGACGCCGGTGGGGCCGAGGAACAGGAAGCTGCCCATCGGCCGGTTCGGGTCGGCCAGCCCGGTACGCGAGCGCCGGACCGCCTCGGCCACCGCGCCGACCGCGTCGTCCTGCCCGATCACCTTCTGGTGCAGGTGGCCCTCCAGGCGCAGCAGCCGGTCGCGTTCCTCCTCGGTGAGCTGGGTGACCGGGATGCCGGTGGCCCGGGACACCACCTCGGCGATCTCCTTCGGACCGACCTCCGGCACGTGGTTGGGTCCCTCGTCGCCGCGGGCGCGGCGGATCTGGTCCTCTAGCTCGGCGAGCCTGTCGCGCAGCGAGGAGGCGCGTTCGTACTGCTCGTCGGAGACGGCCTGTTCCTTGTCCCGGCGTACCTCGTCGAGCTGTTGTTCCAGGTCGCGGACGTCGGAGGCCGGGGTCCGGGTGCGCAGCCGGACCCGGGCGCCGGCCTGGTCGATCAGGTCGATCGCCTTGTCCGGCAGGAACCGGTCGGTGACGTACCGGTCGGAGAGTTCGGCGGCGGCGACCAGCGCCTCGTCGGTGAAGCGGACCTGGTGGTGCGCCTCGTAGCGGTCGCGCAGGCCGCGCAGGATGGCGACGGTGTCCTCGACGCCCGGCTCGGGCACCAGCACCGGCTGGAACCGGCGGGCCAGGGCGGCGTCCTTCTCGATGGTGCGCCGGTACTCGTCGAGCGTGGTCGCGCCGATCACCCGCAGCTCGCCGCGGGCCAGCGCCGGTTTGAGCATGTTGGACGCGTCCATCCCGCCCTCGCTGCCGGCGCCGCCGGCCCCGACCAGCGTGTGGATCTCGTCCAGGAAGATGATCAGTTCCTCGCGGTGGGCCCGGATCTCGTCGATCACCTTCTTCAGGCGTTCCTCGAAGTCACCCCGGTAGCGGGTGCCGGCGACCAGGCCGGAGAGGTCGAGCTGGATGACCCGCTTGCCGATCAGGGTCTGCGGCACGTCGCCGTCGCAGATCCGCTCCGCGAGCCCCTCCACGATGGCGGTCTTGCCGACGCCGGCCTCACCGATCAGCACCGGGTTGTTCTTGGTGCGCCGGGACAGGATCTCCACCGCCTGCTCGATCTCGTCGGCGCGGCCGATCACCGGGTCGATCTGGTCCAGCCGGGCCAGCTCGGTGAGATCCTGCCCGTACTGGTCGAGGGTGGGCGTGCCACGGTCCGGACGCGGGCCGTTCGCGGCGCCGCGCTCGGCGCTGGCCGCCTGCAACGACTCCGGCTGGATCCGCCCGGCGGCCAGCATCCGGCCGGCCGGCGACTCCGGGTTGAGCGGCAGCGCCATCAGGATGTGCTCGGGGCCGATGTAGTTGGCGCCCATGGCGCGGGAGAGCTGGTGGGCGTCGAGCAGCGCCCGTTTCGCGGCCGGGGTGAGCGACAGGTTCGGCGGCACCTCGCCGCCGGGCGCGCCCCCCTCGGCGCGTCCGCCCAGCGCGTTGACCAGGGCGTCCGGGTCGGCGCCGGCGCGGCGGACCAGGTCCCGCAGCGGCTCACGCTGCAACGCGGCCCAGAGCAGGTGGTCGGTGTCCAGGTCGTTGCTGTGCTTCTGGGCGGCCCGCCGGGCCGCGTCGGCCAGCATCTCCCGGGCGTCGGCGGTCATCAGGCGGGTGATGTCCACCCGGTGGGCCGGCCGGCGACCGCCCTCGCCCCGACCGAAGTACCGGGCCAGGAACTCGTCCCACGGGTCGTTGCCGAAGTCGCCGGGTCCCATCATGTTTCGTCCTCCGCAGTCGGTCGGCACGACCGGGACGCGGCACGCGCGGCACGGTCGGCGGTGGCTACCCGGCGGTGTGCGCGACAAACGCCCGCGGATGGCAGGCTGGGCGGATGGAGAGCAGACCGCTGTTGGTGGTGGACGGCGCGAACGTGGTGGGCTCCCGGCCGGACGGCTGGTGGCGTGACCGGGCCGGCGCGGCGGTGCGGCTGCGCGACGCGCTGGCCCCGCTGGCCGGCGCCGGCGTGCCACCGGAGCTGCCGCCGCCGGTGCAGGTGGTGCTGGTGGTGGAGGGCGCGGCCCGGCACGTGGCGCCGACGCCCGGGGTCGACGTGGTGTCCGCGGCCGGGTCCGGCGACGACACCGTGGTCGAGCTGGTGGCCGCCGCGCCGGAGCGCCGGCGGGTGGTGGTCACCGCGGACCGGGAGCTGCGGGCCCGGGTCAGCGCGCTGGGCGCGGAGGTACGCGGCCCGCGGTGGCTGGGCCGCTGACGCGCTGAGTCCCGTCAACGGGACCAGCCCGACCACCGGCGGGACCGCCGGCCCGGCCGCTGCCCGGCCTTCCCGCACGTCAGAGGCGCAATCGGACACCCGGGCAGGAACGGCACGAGGGTGGATGTTCGCCCACCCGGTGGGATGGGTTGTAATGGAGATCTCCCCTGCCCCCAGGAGGTCCTTGTGGCGAGCGTCGCCGAGCTGAAGGCCGCCATCGATGTCGCTCTCCAGCAGATCGGTGACGGCCAGACAGCGGTGCAGGCGGCCGGCGAGAAGCTGGCCGAGGCGCAGCAGACCCTGGCCGGCGCGCTGGAGGGCAGCGGCCACGAGACGGTCGAGGCGGCCCAGGCCTCGCTGACCCAGGCCAGCCAGGAGCTGGAGGAGTGCCTCGCCGCGACGCTGGTGGCGGTGGAGCAGGCACAGCTCTACGTCGCGACGCTCTGAAGGGCCGGCCGTGTCCATCGTCGAGGACATCGGCGCGCAGGTCCGCGCCGCCGCCGAGGAGCTGCCGCTGGCGCAGCTCGCCGCCGCCCTGGAGAAGCTCGGCCAGGCGCAGGAACGGCTGCGCTGGGTGCGCCAGGAGTCGGCCGACCCGATGGGCGTGCCGGAGCTGACCGCCGCCACCGAGCACGCCGAGACCGCCGGCTACGCGCTGCGCGTGGCCCAGGAGCAGCTCAGCGCGTACCTGACCGCGATCGGGCTGGCCGCCGACGGCGCGCCGGCCGCGGCGTCGGGCGAGCGGCGGCCCCGGCACGACGCGCCACGCGGCGAGGCGACGCCCGCGCCCGGCCCGGCGCCCGACCCGGGCGAGCAGCCGGCGGTACGCCGCTGGTGGGCGGTCCGGGTGGCGGAGCTGACCGGCGGGCGGGAGGGCGCGCCGGACGAGCCGGACGAGCGCGTCGAGAACGCCCACGAGCTGCTGCGCCGGGTGGTGGTCGGCATCCGCTCCGGTGACCGGGACCGGCTGCACGCCGAACTGCGGCGGGCCCACGCCGACGTCGGGCTGGGGCTGGCCGCGATCGCCCCGCCGATGCTGCGCGACCTGGCCGGCGAGCTGCTCGGCCACCCGCCCCGCGCGGACGACCTGGCCCGGCTGCGCCGCGAGCTGGACGGGCGGGTCCGCGACCTGCTGCCCGGGCTGCCGCCGCCGGTGCTGGACACGCTGCTCACCCGGATCTGCCGGATGCCCCCGCCGCGCCGCGACGACGGGCAGGAGCAGCCGCATGCGGCCGACCCGGCGGTCACCGCCGGGGTGCTCACCGGCGTACTGCTCGACCGGCTCGGCCGGGACCTGCCGAAGGACACCGAGGAACGGGAGCCGTCGCGTGGCTGACGTCCGCGCCCAACTGGTGACGCGGGTCCGGGGGATGCTCTCCGAGGCCCTGGGCGCCACCCGGAACCGGCTCACCGCCGCCGAGGCGGAGCTGGCCGCCGGCCGGGAGCGACTGAAGCGCACCCGGCGCGCCGCCGCGGCGGTGCCCGGCCGGGTCGGCGCGGCCCGCGACCGGCGGCTCGCCGAGATCGACGCCCGGCACACCGCCCGCCTGGCCGAGCTGGCGCGCCGTGCCGCCGCGGCGGCCCAGCGGGAGGCGCCGGGCGCGGCGTCCGCGCCCTGGGACCGGTGGACGGTCACCCCCGCCGGCCGGGGCGAGCCGCCGGGCGCGGTCCGGATCGGCACGGTACGCATCACCGGCGCCGAACCGGTGCCGGCGCTGGTCCCGCTGCTCGACGCCGGGCACGCGCACCTGGCCGGCGGCGACCGGGACGGCCTCGCCGCGGTGGTGCCCGCGCTGCTGCTGCGCTCCGTGGGCCGGGCCGACCCGGGCGCGGTCCGGCTGCACGGCTACGACCCGGAGCACCTGGGCGGCGGCCTGGCCGGGTTCGCGCCGCTGGGCACCGCCGGCCTGCTCACCTTCGTCGGCCCGGGTGGGCTGGGCCGGCTGCTGGACGACCTGGTGGAGCAGATCCGCCGGATCAACGCCACGGTGCTGGCCGGCGAGTACGCGTCCCTGCGGGAGCTGGCCGCCGCCACCGGCCGGCGCCCGGAGCCGTGGCGGGTGGCGGTGCTGCTCGGCGGCGACGAGCTGTCCCGGCACGAGCGCGGCCAGCTCGACCGGGTGGTCCGCACCGGGGCCGCGTGCGGGGTGCACCTGGTGGTCCGCGGCATCGACCTGCCCGACGACCCGACCGTCACCCGGATCGTGGTGGACCCGGACGACGCCCGCATCGCCGGTCTGCCGGTGGTGCTCGACGCCCCACCACCGCCCACCCTGGTCACCGAGACCTGCCGGACGGTCGCCTCCCGGGTCGCCGCCGGACCACCGCCGACCCCGTTCACCGATCTGCTGCCCCCACCGGACGACTACTGGCGGGAGGACTCGGCGCACGGGCTCACCGCGCCGATCGGCGAGGGCCCGCACGGGCGGCCGGTGCTGCTGACGCTCGGCGACTACCCGCCGCACGCGTTGATCGGCGGCCCGTCCGGCACCGGCAAGACGAACCTGATCTTCGCGTGGATCGGCGCGCTCGCCGCCCGCTACTCCCCCGCCGAGCTGGAGTTCTATCTGCTCGACTTCAAGGAGGGGGTGTCCTTCGCCCGGTTCGCCCAGGGCCGGCGCGACCCGAGCTGGCTGCCGCACATGCGGCTGGTGGGCATCAACGTCAACACCGACCGGGAGTTCGGCCTGGCGCTGCTGCGGTTCCTCGCCGAGGAGCTGCGCCGGCGGGCCGACGCGGCGAAGAAGCACGAGGTCACCAAGCTTGCCGAGCTGCGGGCGGTGGACCCGACCGGGCACTGGCCACGGATCGTCGCGGTGGTCGACGAGTTCCAGGCGCTGCTCGCCGGCCGGGACGTGGTCGCCCGGGAGGCCGCCGACCTGCTGGAGGACCTGGCCCGGCGGGGTCGCTCGCAGGGCATCCACCTGGTGCTCGCCTCCCAGGACGTCCGCGGCATCGAGGCGCTGTGGGGCCGGCCCGCGCTGGTCGCCCAGTTCACCCTGCGGATCGCGCTGCCGAAGGCGCTGCGCATCCTGGCCGAACGCAACGACGCCGCGCAGTCGCTGCCCCGCCACCACGCCGTGGTCAACGCCGAGTCCGGCATGACCGAGGGCAACGAGGTGGCCCGCATCCCGTCGGCGAGCGACTGGGAGACCTGGAGCGAGCTGCAACACCGGCTGTGGCGGATGCGCCCGCAGGACGCCGCGCCGGCCCGGCTCTTCGACGGCGACGCGATCCCCCGGCTGGCCGAGGCGCCGGACTTCCGTGCCCTGAGCGCGCCGGAGCAGGGCGCGCCGCGCAGTCCGGTGGCGCTGCTCGGCGAGATCATCGACGTGCAGTCGCGCTCGGCGGCGCTGCGGCTGCCCCGCGCGCCGGGCCGCAACCTGGCCGTGCTGGGCACCCGGGTGGACGAGGCGTGCGCGGTGCTCGACGCCGCCGCCCGCTCGTTGGCCCGGCAGTACCCGCCCGGCGCGGCCCGGTTCTCCATCGCCTGTCTCGACCCGGACGCCGACCCGGCCGCCCGCGCGCTCTACGAGGACCTGGGCGGCGACGCCTCCTGGTACGACGAGGAGACGGTCGCCGAGCTGATGGCCGAGGTGGGCGACGGGCTCGGCGCGCCGGGCACCCCGCGTACCCCGCACTTCCTGCTGTTGTACGCGGTGGACGCGGCGGCCGGCGCGCTGGCCGGCCGGGCCGGCACCCGAAGCGGGCTGGAGCAGCTGCGCCGCATCCTGCACGACGGGCCGGAGCGGCGGACCCACGTGCTGGCCTGGTGGCGCGGCGTGGCCCGGATGCGGGCCGACCTGGGCGGCGCCGGCGCACGCACGGACCAGATCGGCGCCTGGGTGGCGCTCGACGTGCAGGGCGGTGAGCTGGGCTCGTCGCTCTACCCGGGCAGCGGCGGGCCGGACTGGTATCCCCGACCGTGGCGCGGTCTCTACTTCGACCGCGCGGTGCACCGCACCGGACAGGTGATCATCCCTTATGGTCCCTCCCGATGAACGAGCCGGTCTCCAGTGAGACGTACCCCGCCCAGATCCGCCGACTCGCCGAGTTGACCGCCCGGGTGGCCGCCCAGCGGGCCGAGGCGCACACCTGGTACGCCCAACAGGTCGCCGCCGCCGACCGGGCGGTGGCCGAGGCGACCGAGCAGGTCCGGCTCGCCGAGGCGGAGCTGGCCGACGCCCAGCGGATGGTGGACCGGGTGGACGGCGAGGTCACCCACCTGTGGGCACAGCTGCGGGCCCGGCTCGGCGGCGGCACCCGGCGGCTGGGCGACCCGCCCGGGCCGGTCCGGGACGCCGCCGGTGACCCGGTGCCGCTGCTGCGCGGCGTACGCGAGCTGCTGGACCGCACCGGGACGCCGGGCGAGCTGCCGGGCTCGGTGAACCCGCTGCTGATCGCGTGCGGGGTCGGCGGTGCGCTGGTGGCGTTCCTGCTGGGGACCGGGGCGCGGGCGCTGGGCGCCGGCTCGGGCGGTGACCTGGCGGTCGGCCTGCCGGTGCTGGGGCTGGTGGTGACGCTGCTCGGCCCGCTGGTCGGCCTGGCGCCGGCCCGCCTGCTGGCCGACCGCCGGCACGCGGTGCTGACCCCCCGCCCGATGATCCTGGTGGCCGCCAGCGGCCTGGCCACCACGCTGCTCCTGCTGGCGGTCACCTACACCCGCTGACCCCCGCCGTCAGGCGGGGGTCAGGACCGCCTCCTTGAGCAGGCGGCGAATGAGGACCAGGCGGTCGGCGTCGTCGTCCAGGCCGGGCAGGTCGCCGACGCGGGTGGCCGCGCCGGTGAGCAGCGCGCGCAGCGCCGGCTCGCAGGTGCCGGGCAGCGTGAGCGTGCGGTCGGTCAGACGCAGCGCGACCGTGCCGGCGTCGGTCCGGGTGAGCTGCCAGCGCAGGCCGTCCCGGAGCGCGACCCGGCTGTCCGGGCCGAGCCGGGCCAGCGCGTCGGCCTGCGCGAGGGGGCGGATCGGGGCCGGTCGGGCGGCCGGCCACACCCGCGAGCGCAGCCGCGCGGCCACCGCCTCCGGGTCGGCCCGCAGCAGCCAGTCGCGCAGCGCCTCGACGGTCTCGGTGAGTTCCGGCTCGATCGCGTCCGGGTCGGCCAGGTCGAGCCCGAACGGCAGGCCGGCGCGCAGCCGGGCGTCCTCGGCGGCCAGGGCCAGCAGCTCCTCCACCATGGCGTACCGGGTCAGCGCCCGGATGCCCACGGTCAGGTGCAGCGAGCTGGACTCCTGCGCCTGGGCGCTGTGCAGCCAGCCGCGCGGCAGGTAGAGCGCGTCGCCCGGCTCCAGCACCACGTCCAGCGCGGGTCGGCCGTCGGCGGTGGCGGCGACCTCGTCGGCCCGGCCGCCCCACGGCTGGCGCTCCAGCGGGTCGGCGAGCACCGGCGGGTGGATGCGCCAGTGCTTGCGGCCGTCGACCTGGAGCACGAACACGTCGTGGGTGTCGTAGTGGGTGGCGAAGCCCTGGCTGCCGGCCGGGGTCAGGTAGGCGTTGACCTGCAACGGCTGGGCCAGCGCCGCGCCCAGGTCGCGGGCCAGGTCGACGATCGCCGGCCAGGTGCGGTGCAGGCCCTGGAGCACCAGCGTGGCGCCGTCGGCGTACAGCGCCAGCACCTTCTCGTCCAGCACCTGGTCGCCGATCTCGGCGCCGGCGCCACCGCCGCCGGTGTACCGCGCCGCCGGCACGAGCTGGCCGTCCTTGGCCACCCGCAGGAACGGGGTACGCAGACCGCGGCGGCTGAGCAGCTCGTCGGCGTCGGCGGGGCTGAGCAGGTCGGTGAAGCCGTCCGGGTTGGGCAGTTCGGCGGCCCGGGACAGCAGCGGGCTGCGCCCCCAGTGATCGGCGGCGAACTTGGCCGGCTCGACCGCCACGCAGCGGGCCAACGCCGCGGCGGCGGAGGACGAACCCGCCGGGTGGCCGTGGCCACCCGGCGGGTCGACGTGCGTGCGGCTCATCGGTCAGGCGCTGCCGTCGGCGCCACCGTCGTGCTGACCCGGGGTCGCGCCGCCGTCGGCCGGACCCTCCGCGCCACCGTCCGCGCCACCGTCCTGCTGACCCGGGGTCGCGCCGCCGTCGGCCGGACCCTCCGCGCCACCGTCCGCGCCACCGTCCTGCTGACCCGGAGTGGCGCCGCCGTCGGCCGGACCCTCCGCGCCACCGTCCGCGCCACCGTCGTGCTGACCGGGGGTCGCACCGCCGTCGGCCGGGCCCTCCAGGCCGCTGCCGCCGCTGGTCTGGATGTCGTCGTCGTTCAAAGCCATGGGTGCTCCCTCGGTGTGCCGCCCCGCGTGTTCCCGGGGTCCGTGTGCAGCGGGTGGTACCCCCCGTCCGATCATCTCTAACCACACCGTAGACGCCCGGACCTGGACGCACGGACGGTTCGCGCCGACGGGCGGCCGGGCCCGGTCGGTGCCAGGATGGCCACACGGGCAGACGCGCGAGGAGGTACGCGGGTTGATCGTGGTCGGCACGTCGGGCTGGCAGTACCGGGACTGGCGGGAGCGGTTCTACCCGGCCGGTGTGCCGCAGCGGCGCTGGCTGGAACACTTCGCCGAACGGTTCGCCACGGTCGAGGTGAACAACGCGTTCTACCGGCTGCCGGAACGGGACACGTTCGCCGCCTGGCGGGCGCGGACGCCCGACGACTTCTGCGTGGCGGTGAAGATGAGCCGCTACCTCACCCACGTGAGGCGGCTGCGCGAGCCGGCCGAGCCGGTGGCCCGGTTCCTCGACCGGGCGGCCGGGCTCGGTGACCGGCTGGGGCCGGTGCTGGTGCAGCTTCCGCCGACGCTGCGGGCCGACCCGGAGGCGCTGGCCACCGTGCTGCGGCACTTCCCGGCCGAGGTGCGGGTGGCGGTGGAGCCGCGGCACCCCTCGTGGTGGACCGACGACACCCGGCGGGTGCTGGAGCGGCACCGGGCGGCGCTGGCCTGGGCCGACCGGGGCAGCCGGCCGGTCACGCCGCTGTGGCGTACCACGGACTTCGGCTACCTGCGGCTGCACGAGGGCCGGGCCCGGCCCTGGCCCCGCTACGGCCGGGCCGCGCTGGCCGGCTGGGTGGGCCGGCTGGCCGCCGCGTTCGGCGACGGCGAACCGGCGTACGTCTACTTCAACAACGACCCGGGCGGCGCGGCGATCGTCGACGCGGTCGCGTTCGCCGGCTCGGCCCGGCGGGCCGGGCTGCCGGTCTCCCGGACGCCGACGGCCCGCCCCGCCGAGGGGGCGGGACGGACCGGGGTGGCGCCGGCTCAGGGCATGAGCTGAGCCAGGTCCCGCGGCATGGCGGACTTCACGTCCTGCCACTCGCCCTGCGTGACGTGCCGGCGCAGCGTGTCCAGCACCACCTGCACCACCCGCTGCGGGCCGCCCGAGACGTCGTACGGGAAGCCCTGCCGGACCTCGTAGAGGAAGTCGTCGCGGTTGAGTTTGATCGGCACGTCCTCCGGCTGCCAACCGTCGAAGTAGATGCCGCGCAGCAGCACCGGCAACTGCTGGGCGAACTCGGCGCTCTCCGGCACCGGCAACCGGTCGCGCAGCAGGTGCAGCACGGTGCGCAGCGCCGCGTACGACTGGTTGCGGCGCTCCGGCGGCCAGCCGTACGCCGACTCTATCTCCTTCAGGATCACGTTCGTCTTGTCCAGCGAGGACTCGAACGCGGACATCAGCTGTTCAGCCATCCGGCTCACCCCCGGGTGTCGGTCTCCCAGCGTCGGTCGTCGGCGCGTCGCGGTGGGCCGCTGGGCCCCCGCCACAGCCGGGTCGGGCTGAACCGGCCGGGCCGCCCGCCCCGCTCCGGCGGCACGTCGGCGTTGCCGACCACGTGCAGGACGCCGCCACGGCGTCGATCCGCCACCACCCGTACCGTCATGACCCCACCTCCTCGTCGGGCGCGCGGGCCGGTGCGTCCGCGCGCACCGTCCATGCTGCGCGGCGGCCGGGTGAGCCGGCCTCACCCGGAGCGGGTGAGCGCGCGGAACCTCAGGCGGCGCGCCGCTCGCGGGTCTGCTTGCAGGCCACGCAGGAGGTGGCCGACGGGAAGATCTCCAGCCGCTCCACCGGGATCGGCGCGGCGCAGCCCTCGCAGAAGCCGTACGTGCCCTCGTCGAGTCGGGTCAACGCGCGCTCGAACTGGGCCCGCCGGTCCAGGATGGTGCGCAGCAGGGACTGGGCGGTGTCCCGCTCGGCGGTCTTGGTGCCGCTGTCGGCCTGGTCGTCGCCGGCGGTGTCGCCGACCTCGACCAGCCGCAGCACCTGACTCTGCATCACGGCCTGGTCGTACTCCGCGGTCAGCTCGTCGTACCGGGACCGCAGGGACTGCCGGATCTGGTCGACCTCCGCCTGGGAGCGGCCCGTGGCTGTCGTGTCGTGGACGAGCATCGCTGCCTGCCTTTCCTGCGGCTCGACCCGGCCCTGCGGCGACGCGCGACGGCCCGGTCCGAACGGGAACGCACGGGCGAGATCGCCCGTGCTCTGTGAGCCGGGCGATTACCCCTGCCCCCGGCGGGCCAAACCGGAGATTTCCTGCCACTTTCCCGTGAGTTCGGACCGCCTGGTCAGGCCCGTTCCACGAGCGCCGGATGGCGCGGGTCGTCGGCCCGGACCACCACGTCGGCGAAGGACGCCGGGTCGACCTCGTCGGCGTAGCGGGCGAACGCCGGCAGCGTCCAGCGCCACGCCGGGTCCGTGCGCCGGGCCAGCGCCGCCGGGGAGAGCACCAGGTGCACGGCGACGTCGAACGCCAGCGTGCCGCCGAGCAGCAACGCGCCGCTGACCAGGACCACCCCGCCGGCCGGCAGATCCTGGTACGCGGCCCGGCTGGCCCGGTCCGCGTCGGCGTCCCAGAGCGACGGCAGCACCCGGCCGGTGCCGTCCGGGCCGGCCGGGTCGAGCACCTCGCGGCGCAGGCCCGGCTCGTCGAGCCACCCCTCGTAGTACGCGTCCGGGTTGGTGCGGCCCTGCTCCAGACGGACCGAGGCGGGACGGAGGAAGTCGGCGGCGCGGACGTGCAGGGCCGGCCGGCCGGCGGCGCGCAGCGGGTCGACGAGCGCGGCGGCGAGCGCGTCCGGCCCGGCGGCGGGCGGCCCGTCGACGGCGACCCGTAACCGGCCGGACGTCTCGGTGCGGGCGAGGCGGCCGGTCAGCTCGGCGACGAGCCGGTCGGGGCTGATCGGGCGGACGCGCATCCGTCCATCCTGCCCGGCCGGCGGCGTCGGCCCACCACCGGTTCGCGTCCGGGCGGTCGGGGCTCCGTCCGGTGCGCGGTCGACGGTGGCGGCCGCGGTGGTCAGCCGGTGCGGTCGATGGTCACCCGGGCGTCGTCGGCGAGCCGGTAGCCGACGCCGTAGACGGTGGTGACAAGTGGGACGTCCACCCCGACCTTGCCGCGCAGCCGGCGTACGTGCACGTCGACGGTGCGGACGCCGGCGTGCTCGTACCCCCAGACCGCGTTGAGCAGTTGCAGCCGGGTGAAGACCCGGCGCGGATGGGCGACCAGGTGCAGCAGCAGGTCGAACTCCAGGCGGGTCAGCGGCAGCGGCTCGCCGTCGCGCAGCACCGACCGGGAGGACGCCAGGATGTGCAGCGTCGGAATGGTCGGGGCCAGCGGACGGGCCGGACTGCGCCCGGCCGGCACGTCGGGTCGGCGGTCCGCGCCGGCGGGGCCGGTGCTGACCACCGCGTCGCCACCTTCGAGCAGCTCGCGGGCCGCGTCGAGGAGCCGGCGGGCGGCCGGGGTGAGCGACTCCTCGGCGGCCAGCGGGATGTTGAGGGTGACGGTGAGCACGGGGGTGGCGGCGTTGGCGGGGCGACGCTGGCCGCCGGGCGGACGGCCGGGGACCGCGGGTTGGGACGTATGCCATCCGGCGCGCGACGAGGCGGGGCTGACCGACATGGTCCTCCTTGGCTGGTCCGGGTATCTCCCCACGGCCCGGGACGCCGCTTCATCGATGCTTCCCGGCGCCTGTGCGAGGGTCAAGGGGCCACTGCGTTGCATGAATGTGACAATTGACGAACACATCGGAGCCGAGTGCTCGCTCTGCGTACGAGGTCCGTTGATTACAGCAGAGCGACGACACGCGCCGGTACGGGGGGTCCCCGGCCCGTTCACAATGGCGGGTGCGACGGCGACGTGAACGCGGCGCACCCGGAATCCGGGTGCGCCGCGGGTCGGTCCGGGCCGGCTCAGGCGTCGCGGTCCACCTCGATCGGAGCGTCGTCGGCGAGCCGGTACCCGACGCCGTAGACGGTGGTCACCAGCGGCGTGTCCGGGCCGAACTTGGCACGCAGCCGCCGGATGTGGACGTCCACGGTGCGGGCCACCGCGTGCTCGTAGCCCCAGACGTTGCTGAGCAGTTGCAGCCGGGTGAAGACCCGGCGTGGGTGCTCGGCGAGAAAGAGCAGCAGGTCGAACTCGATCCGGGTCAGGCCGACCTCGACGCCGCCGTGCCGGACCCGCCGGGTGCCGGTGAGCAGGCGTATCCCGCCCGACCCGGTGGCCGGTGACGCCGGCGCCGGCCCGGCCGGTGGCGTGGGGACGCGGCGCAGGTCGAGCACGGCCCGGGCGGCCCGGTGCTCGTCCGGGCGGACCAACCCCTCCCCGGAGGCGGCCAGCTCGTCCAGCAGGTCGGCCAGCCGGGCCAGGCCGGGCGTGAGCGGCCCGGCGCTCAGGTCGAGCGTGATGGTCAGGGTCGGTGCGGTACGCGGCCGGGGCGCCGGCGCCCGGTCGGGGCGGCCGGCGCGGGCCGGACGGGTGTTGAGGGCGACGACGGACATGGGAGCCTCCTGTGCGGGCGGTCGCCCCGCCCCGCCGGGTGCGGCGGGACGGTCAGCGGAGCGCCCGGCCGGCGGTGACCGGGGGCGCGGTGAACGAGGGTCGGGGTGGCGGGGTGGGGCCGAGGGTGGGCAGGCCGGCGATGCGCCAGGCCGCGAAGCCACCGGCCACGTCGGTGGCGCGGTGCAGGCCGAGGTCCTGGAGGGCGGCGGCGGCCAACGACGAGGTGTAGCCCTCCTGGCAGAGGACGACCACCGGTACGTCGTAGTCGACCGCCTGCGGCAGGCGGGCCGCGCACCGCGGGTCGAAGCGCCACTCCAGGACGTTGCGCTCGACGGTGAGCGCGCCGGGCACGGTGCCGTGCGCGGCCCGCTGGCCGGCCGGGCGGATGTCGACGAGCAGCGCGCCGCCCCGGTGGGCGAGGTGCGCCTGTTCGGGGTCGAGGCGACGCAGCCGGGCGCGGGCGGCGGCGAGGATCTCGTCGATGCCGCGCGAGCCGGACGGCGGTACCGGACAGCTCTCGGCGGGGGCGGGGTTCTGCGCCATGGTGGCGTCCTTCCGTGCGGCGGGAGTCGGGGGCGGGGTCACCGGGCTCACCAGGCGACGCCGGCCTCGGCCACCTCGGCGACCCGGAGCCGGCCGGCGTCGAGGTGGTAGCGGGTCATCCGGCGCAGCGCCGGCCGGTAGACGTGCACGCTGACCGCCGGCTCGGCGGAGCGGTTGGTGACCTGGTGCACGTGCCGGGCGCCGAAGCGCCGGCCGGCGCCGGCGGCGAGGCGGTGCGGACGCAGCCGGCCACCGCTGACCGTCTCCTCGACGAGCACGCCGGCGACGACCAGGAAGGCGCCGGACGAGCCACCGTGGTCGTGCAGGTCGGTGCCCTGTCCGGGCAGCCAGCTCAGCGCCCACACCTCGTACGCGGCGTCGGCGTGCAGCCGCGCGTACCACCGTTCGGACCGGTCGAAGCACAGCGGCACCGGCCAGCCGGCCGGGTCGACCCAACGGGTGGCGACGGTGAGCAGATCGGTCGGGTCGGAGCTGGTCATCGGCGGAGCGTCCTCACGGTGCGAAGCGGAGCGTGCCCACACACTTTAGACGGCAAACCCTATAGGTTTAGTAGGTAATACCACATGGCGGGACGCGGTCGGCGGAGCGCCGCCGCGTTGCCCACGTACACCCGATCGCGCATCTCGCCTCCCGTGCCGGCTGCGCAAGCTGCCAGGCGGCGCCGGCCGCGACGCCCTAACCTGGGCGGGTGCCCGACGAACTGGACGCCGAGACCGTCGCCTTCGCCCACCGGATGTTCGACCTGGCCCGCGCCGGCGAGACCGCCGAACTGGCGGCCAACGTGGACGCGGGACTGCCGGTCAACCTGACCAACGCCAAGGGCGACACGCTGCTGATCCTGGCCGCCTACCATGCCCGGCCGGAGACCGTGGCCGCGTTGCTCGACCGTGGCGCCGACCCGGACCGGGTCAACGACCGGGGGCAGACCGCGCTGGCCGCGGCCGTGTTCCGGCAGAACGCGGCAGCGGTCCGGGCGCTGCTCGACGCCGGCGCCGACCCGGACCACGGCGCCCCCTCGGCGGTGGAGACCGCCCGGTTCTTCACGCTGCCGGAGATGCTGACGCAGCTCGGGCGCGACTGAGCACCCGGGCCCGCCGCGCGGGGCGTATACAGGTGCGGTGGAGGATCCCGTACCCGAGCAGATGCGCACCGCGGCCACGGCGCTGCTGGCGGCGCTGGACGAGCCGGCCCGCCGACGCGCCCGGCACGAGTTCGACGACGAGCCGGCCCGCCGCTGGCTGGAGTACCGGCCCCGGCCACGGCCCGGCATCCCGGTCGCCGACCTGGACGTCGCCGCCCGCAAGGCCGCCCACCGGCTGCTCGCCACCGCGCTCAGCCCCGCCGCGTACGCGCAGGCCATGGCCGTGGTGGCGCTCGAGGAGGTGCTGGACCGGGCGGAGGGCTGGCGGCGCGGCCGGCACAGCGGTGACTACTGGGTGGCGATCTTCGGCGACCCGGCCCGCGACGACCGCTGGGCGTGGCGGTTCGAGGGGCACCACCTGTCGGTGAGCATGACGGTCGCCGACGACCGGGTCTCCCCCGCCCCGATCTTCCTCGGCGCGAACCCGGCCACCGTGCGGCACGCCGGCCGCCCGGTCTCCCGGCCGCTGGGCCCGGAGGAGGACCTGGCCCGCGAGCTGCTGGACGCGCTCGGCCCCGGCGGGCGGGCCGCCGCGGTGATCGCCGAGGAGGCTCCGGCCGACATCATCAGCGCCACCCGGGCCACCGCGCCCGGCCGGCTCGACCCGCTCGGCGTGCCCCGGGGCCGGCTCGGGCCGACCGGGCGCGCGCTGCTCGACCGCCTGGTCGCGCTCTACCTCGACCGGCTCCCGGCCGACCTGGCCGCCCGCGAGGCGGCCCGGCTCGACGGCGGCGAGCTGCACTTCGCCTGGGCCGGGCCGGTGGAGCCGGGCCGGCGGCACTACTACCGGGTGCAGGGCGACGACCTGCTGATCGAGTACGACAACACCACCGACGACGGCAACCACGCGCACACCGTGCTGCGCCGCCCGGCCGGCGACTTCGGCGCCGACGTGCTGGCCGCGCACCACGCCGCCGCGCACCGCCCGGTCACCGGCGACGCGCCTCGATGAGGAACCGCCGGGCGTGGGCCACGAACGGCCCCTCGGCCCGGATGCGCTCGTCCAGCCGGCGCAGCGCGGCCCGGTGCCGGTCGACGGTGAAGCCGGGCACGGTCCAGACCACCTTGCGCAGGAACCAGACCACCGCGCCGATGTCCTGGAAGACGGTACGCAGGGTGGCGGCCCGCAGGTCCACCACGGTCAGTCCGGCGGCTTCGGCGGCAGCGACCGCGTGCTCCGGGTGACGGTGCTCCGGTGGTGGCAGCGGCCCGAGGATCGCCTCGCTGAGTTCCCGGACCGTGCCGGGGCCGATCTGTTGGGAGAGGAAGCTGCCGCCGGGGCGCAGCACTCGGGCCACCTCGTCCCACCGGGTGTCCACCGGGTGCCGGCTGACCACCAGGTCGAACGCCGCGTCGCGGAACGGCAGCGGCGACCGGTCGCCGACCCGGACGACGTGCCCACCGACGCGGCTCAGGGTGCGCCGGGCCACCGGCACGTTCGGCGGCCAGGCCTCGGTGGCGACCAGCAGCGGTGGCGGCGCGGACGCCGCCTCGGCCAGCACCTCGCCGCCGCCGGTGTCGATGTCCAGGGCGGCATCGACGGTCGCCAGCCGGGCCCCGACGAGACGGGCGTAGCCCCACGGCGGGCGCTCCTCGGTGGCCCGCCCGGCCAGCCAGGAGAAGCCCCATCCCTCGACCGGTGCCGCGTCGGCCTCGGCGACCAGTTCGTCGAACCCGCGTTCGGTGACCATGAGCCCGAGCCTGCCGCCGGTCGACGACGGTCGGCAACGCGATTTCCGTGCCGGCTCCGATCTCCGAGGGCCCGCCTTTCCGGACTCGCGCCGCCCGCCGTCCGCCGTCCGACGCCCGACGCCCGACGCCCGACGCCCGACGCCCGCAATCGTGACGGCACTGCCGGCGGTGCGGTTACACAGCGTCACAGCCTGGGAGAGGCGTGACCTCAAACACGGTATGCCTCCTGGTCATAATTATGACCAGGAGGCATGTCGGTTTCGCCTCGTCCACTCTTCCCGCCGCGACACGCCCGGGCGCGCCCCACCGAAACCATGGAGACGAGGGCTCGGCGGTGGTCAGAAGGGGCGCGGCCGGACGATCTCGACGGTGGCGCCGGGGATCGTCTCCAGGCCGGTCGGCTCGACGGCTCGGCCCCGGTCGGACTGCTGCATAAGCCGCGCGCCCAGGCCCACCCCGACCGCGCCCACCGCCAGCGCCACCAGCTCGGTGGCGAGCTGGCCGCCGGTCGCGCCGCGCTGCGGCGCGTGCGCCCGAATCAGGCAGGTGAGCAGGAACATCGCCGCCATCACGGCGTTGACCAGGTTGAACGTGACGGCGGTCCGGTTGGCGCGGCCGATCCGCACGTCCCACAGGTCGACCAGCCCGGCGACCGTGGCGAGCCCGGCGGCGACCAGCGCGGCGACCGCCGTCCAGTAGCCCACCTCGCCGAGGAAGGCCGGACCGCCCGCCACGTCGGCCAGGTCGAACACCGCGGCGCTGACGAAGAGCCCGAACGGGAACGTCACCAGCATCGGTTGGATGGGGTGCCCCTGCACCCGAAGTCGACTCTCCATCGCGTCCTCCCCACGTCGGCGCGGCTCACCAGTCCAGGGTGCTACCCGACCCCCGGTGGGGCGAAACGACTGTCGGTCAGTTGTCCCGGGGACGGGAGACGGTGAGCACCAGCCGCTCCGCCACCTCGCGCAGCGGGATGTCCAACGAGGAGGCGGCGCTGCGGAGCACGTCCAGCGCCTCCGCCGCGGGACAGCCGCGCTGCGTCATGATCACGCCGACGGCCTGCCCGATCACGCCCTCGGCCAGCAACGCGCCGTCGAGCTGGCCGGCCCGGGCGGCCGCCCGCTCGCGGTCGCGGACCGCGGCGAGCAGCAGGCCGGCGTGCTCGGCGAGCAGCATCGCGGTGAGCTGGTGACTCGGCGTGAGCGCGCCGGGCGCCGACGCGTACAGGTTGATCGCGCCGATGACCTGCTCGTCCACGTCGACCGGCGCGGAGATCACGCCGTGCACGCCGAGCGCGCGGGCGCGGAGGCTCCAGGCCGGCCAGCGCGACTCCTCCGCCAGCCCGCCCGCGATGATCATCTCGCGGCGGCGGATCGCGGTCAGGGCCGGTGTGTCCGGGCCGTGCCGCAGGTCGTCCAGCTCGGCGCACCGCGGGTCGGAGGCGGCCACCCCGGCGGGCTCGCCGCCGCGCAGCGCGGTGAAGCCGCAGCAGTCCACGCCGGGCACCGCGTCCCGGGCGATCCGGACCAGGCGGTCCAGCGCCTCGTCGAACTCCGCGACACCGATCAGGCCGGCGGTCAGCTCGCGCAGCAGCGCGGCGGTCTCCAGCACGCCCAGGTCGTCGGTCATGGGTAGACGGGTGTCGAGGTTCACCGCACCACGGCCCCCACCGCCCCCGCGTCCGTCCGCGCGGTGTTCCCGTCCGGCGCCGTTGCCTGTGCCATGTTCGTCCTCTCTTCGACCGAGCCTCGGCCTACTACCCCCGCCGACCGACCTCGAAACCGCGCAAAAGGGCCCCTTCCGGCCGTACTCGACCGGAGGGGCCCTGCGCGCCGGGTCAGCGGGACCCGGAGATGAGCCGCCGGCCCACCGAGGCGATCAGCCGGTCCAGCTCCGAGCCGAACGGGTTGTCGTGCACCAGGTACGTCCAGGTGGCGCTCGGCCGCACCAGCTTCGACGCGTCCGGCTCCCATCCCTCGTCGAACTCGGTCTCCTCGAACGTGGCGATGGTGCGCGTCTCGATCTCCGGCATCAACGCGTTGAACGCCGGCACCGCGCTGCGGTGGAACTCGTCGAGCGGGTCGAGCCGGCCCAGCGCCCGCAGGTGCACGCCCTCCCGCACCTCGGACAGCTCGGCCAGGTGCTCGGCCCAGAGCCGGTCCAGGTGGTAGAGCGCGATCGAACGGGACACCTCGGCGAGCAGGTCCTCGTCCATCTCGCCGGCCTTCTCCGGCACCCGCTCCAACAGCATCAGCGCGGCGATGTCGGTGGTCAGCAGCCGCTCCCGCCGCTCGGCGAGCGCCTTGCGCTGCTGCTCGATCACGTGGCTGTAGCGCCAGGTGTTGCGGTGGATCTCGTGGTTGACGCCCTCGGCGACCCGCTGGGCGTGCTCGACCGCGTAGTCCACCTGCGGGTCGGTGACCAGGCCGTCGGCGTTCATCCGGGGCGACGCCGGCACGGTGTCGCCGGCGTGCCGGACGACCAGGTCGTCCTCCAGGCTGACGAAGAAGACCGACCCGCCCGGGTCGCCCTGCCGGCCGGCCCGGCCACGGAGCTGGTCGTCGACCCGGCGGCTGTCGTGCCGGCCGCTGCCGATCACGTAGAGGCCGCCCAGCTCGGCGACCCGCTCCTGGTCGGACTGGTCGCTGCCGCCGAGCCGGATGTCGACACCCCGGCCGGCCATCTGGGTGGAGACCGTCACCGCGCCGTGCGCGCCGGCCTCGGCGATGATGCCGGCCTCCTCGTCGTCGTTCTTGGCGTTGAGCACCACACACGGCACGTCGGCGGCGCGCAGCGCGGCGGCCAGCCCCTCGGACTCCTTCACGTCGAGCGTGCCGACCAGCACCGGGCGTCCCGCCCGGTGGCAGCGCGTGATCTCGTCGACCAGCGCCTCCTCCTTCTCGGCGCGGGTGGCGTAGATCCGGTCCGGCTCGTCCTCCCGGACGCACGGGGTGTTCGGCGGGATCACCGCCACCTCGAGGCCGAAGAACTCCCGGAGCTGGTCGCCGACGAGCACCGCGGTCGCGGTCATCCCGCAGACGGTCGGGTAGAGCGCGATGTACGCCTGCACGGTGACGGTGCCCAGCACCTCGCCCTCGGCGCTGGCGTCCAGCCCCTCCTTCGCCTCGACCGCGGCCTGGAGCCCGTCCGGCCAGCGGCGGCGCTGCGCGACCCGGCCGCGCATCTCGTCGATCAGCTCGACCGAGTCGTCCCGCACGATGTAGTCGACGTCGCGGTGCAGCAGCGCGTGCGCGTGCAGCGCCACGTTCACCGCGGAGAGCTGCCCGACGTGCTCCTCGTCGTACAGGTCGATGCCGCCGAGCTTCGCCTCGACAGTGGCCAGACCGACCGAGGTGAAGGCGACGCTGCGGCCGTCCTCGGCCACCGTGTAGTGCTTGCCCTTGCGCAGGCCGCGCACCAGCGCGGCGGCGGCGTGCACCGGGTCCTGCTCGCCGGGGACCGCGCCGGCGAGCACCATCGGCACCCGCGCCTCGTCGATCAGGATCGAGTCGGCCTCGTCCACGATCGCGGTCTTCAGCGGCGGCTGCACCCGCTCGGCCACGTCGGTGACGAGCTGGTCGCGCAGGTAGTCGAAGCCGGCCTCGCTGACCGACACGTAGGTGACGTCGCAGCGGTACGCGGCGCGGCGCTCCTCCGGGGTGGACGCCTCGTTGACCCACCCGACGGTGAGCCCGAGCAGCGTGTAGACCGGCTGCATCCACTCGGCGTCGCGGCGGGCCAGGTAGTCGTTGACGGTGAGCACGTGCACCGGGCCGTTGCCGAGCCGGACGTGCCCGTACGCGGCGACGGTCGCGGTGAGCGTCTTGCCCTCACCGGTGGCCATCTCGGCGACCTTGCCGGAGAGCAGGGCCATGGCGCCGAGCAACTGCACGTCGTAGGGGCGCTGGTCGAGCCCGCGGCGGGCCGCCTCGCGGCCGATCGCGCAGATCTCCTCGTACTTCTCGGCCCGGCCGGCGGCCTCGGTCAGCTCGGCGTCGGAGAGCTGCTCCAGCTCGGCCTCGCGGGACTCGATCGCCGGCAGCAGCTTCTCCAGCGGGGCCAGGTCGACCGTCGTCCCCGGGCGCTGGAGGAACCGGCGGAACCTGGTCTTGAACCGTTGCGACACACCCATGAGCCGCAACGGTACGCGAACCGCAGCCGATTGTGACCCCCGCCCACCGTCGGAGCCGGACCGTGTCCGGAAATCACCGGTCCGACCGGTTCCCGACCGTCCGGGCGGATCAGGCCACGAGCAGTTGGTGGGCGGCCAACTCCCGGTAGAGCGGGCTGGTGGTGGTCAACTCGTCGTGGGTGCCGACCGCCACCACCCGGCCGCCGTCGAGCACCACGATCTGGTCGGCGTCCACCACCGTGGAGAGCCGGTGCGCCACGATCAGCAGGGTGCGGCGCACCGCCACCGCGTCGATCGCCCGCCGCAGCGCCGCCTCGTTGCGGGCGTCGAGGTTGCTGGTCGGCTCGTCGAGCAGCAGCACCGGCGGCCCGGCCAGCAGCGCCCGGGCGATGGCCAGCCGCTGCCGCTCCCCGCCGGAGAGCAGCACGCCACCCTCCCCCACCTGCACGTCCAGCCCGTCCGCGGTCCGGTCGGCGAGGTGACCCAGGTTGACCTCGTCGAGCACCGCGCGCAGCCGGTCGTCGGTGGCGTCGGGCGTGGAGATCAGCAGGTTGTCCCGCAGCGTGCCGGCGAGCACCGGCGCCTCCTGCTCCACGTAGCCGAGCCGGGCCCGCAGCGCGTCCCGGGGCAGCTCCCGCACGTCCACGCCGTCCAGGCGGACCGCGCCCTCGCCCGCCTCGTAGAAGCGCTCGACGAGCGCCAGCAGGGTGGACTTGCCGGCGCCGGACGGGCCCACCAGGGCGGTGCGGGTGCCGGCCGGCACCGTGAAGCTCACCTCGTGCAGCACGGGCGGGCCACCGGGATAACCGAAGCCGACCCGGTCGAACTCCACCCGGGCCGGCGCGGTGGCGGCCGGCACGTCCACCCGTCCGGGCCGGTCGCCGGCGCTCTCGCCCGGCACGGTGAGGATCTCCTCGATCCGGGCCAGCGCGCCCAGCCCGCTCTGCAACTGGGTGTACGCGTGCACCGCCTGGCCCAGCGGCAGCACCAGGAAGAACAGGAACATCACGAACGCGACCAGGTCACCCACGCTGATCGCCCCGGCCGCCACCCGGGCCCCGCCCACGGCCAGCACCAGCAGGAACGCGCCCTGCACGGTGACCGCGCTCACCGGTCCCACCACCGCCTGGGCGCGGGCCACCCGCTGCCCGGCGTCGTACGCCGCCGTCGCGCTGGCCACCACCGTGCCGGTCTCCCGTTCCTCGGCGCGGCTGGCCCGGATGGTCCGCGCCGCCGAGATGGCCCGCTCGACGGCCGAGGTCATCTCACCGACGCGTTCCTGGGCGCGGCGGGACAGCCCGCGCACCCGGCGGGCGACCGTGACGGCGAAGCCCACGCCGACCGCGACCGACGCCAGCGTCACACCGAACAGCAGCGGGTCCAGCAGCACCATGGCGGTGCCGGCGCCGAGGACCATCACCGCCCCGGTGACGGTCTCGAAGAGGCCGGACGTGACCACCGCCCGCAGCAACGTGGTGTCGGCGCCCACCCGTGACAGCAGGTCGCCGGTGCGGCGCCGGTCGTACTCGGCGATCGGCAGGCGCAGCAGGTGGCCGGCGAGCCGCCGCCGGAGGCCCAGCACCAGCCCTTCGGCGGTGCGTTGCAGCAGGTAGTCGCGGAGCCCACCGAGCAGCGCGCCGACCAGCACCAACGCGACCAGCGCCACCACCAGTGCGGCGGCCGGGCGGTCGGCGGTGATCCGGTCCAGCACGGTGCGGGTGAGCAGCGGTTGGGCCAGCGCGGCGGCGGCCCCGGTGAGCGACAGCGCGCCCACCACGACGAGGGTGCCGCGGTGGGCGCGCAGGTAGGGCAGCAGAGCGGCGAGTCCCGGCGTCGGGCCGGCGTCGGCGGTCATGACCGAACGGTAGCCGGGCACCGCACCGGGTTCGGCCGGGGTCGGGCCCCGGTCAGCCGGTCAGCACCACCTGGAGTTCCGAGCGGCGACGTTCGGCCAGGTCGGTGAGCAGCGCCGGCGCCTCGTCCAGCGGCACCACCGCGGAGACGAGATGCTTGCGGATCTGGTCGCCGTACTGGCGCAGCAGCTCCACCGTCTCCGCGGAGAGCCGCTCCCGGTCCCAGGTCGGGGCCAGCCCGCGCGGCACCCGGCCGATCTGCGCGCAGCGCAGCGACAGTCCGTTGTGGTGGAACTCCTCGCCGAGCCGCACCGCGTCCGCGCCGCCCTGGTAGAACGCCAGGTCGATCACCGTGCCCTGGGGCCGCAGCAGCCGCAGCGCGAGCTGCAACGCCCAGTCCTGGCCGCGGCACTGGAAGACCACGTCCGCGCCGCGGTCCCCGGCGGCGTGGTTCCACCGAGTCTTGAGCACCATGGCCGGGTCGTCCGCCTCCGGGTCGAGCGTCTCCAGGCCGAGCGCCTCGGCCACCTGCCGACGGGCCGGGGTGGGGTCCACCACGACCACCGAGGCGGCCCCGTGGCGGCGCGCGAACAGCGCGGTGAGCAGCGCGACCACACCGCTGCCGACCACCGCCACCCGGCGGCCCCGGACCCCGTCGCCAAGCGTCCGGACGTCGGCGCCGCACAGGTCGGCGGCGGCGTGCAGCAGACCGTTGGCGCAGATCGGTCCCATGTGCGCCACGTAGACGCCGAGCAGCGGATCGAGGTCGTCGGGCAGCGGCACGAACCGTTCGGCGACCGGGTCGGCCACCCAGCCGCTGCGGTGCCCGTACGTCATCGCGCCGACCGTGCCCACCGCGACCGCCGGGGTGCGGCTCTCCACCACGCGGCCGACCTGCATGTAGCCGAGCCGGGTCACCGGGTACGGGGTGCTCGCCTCGCCCGGCTGGAACAGGCCGAGACCAGCGTTCCAGGTGACGTGCAGGTACGGGTTGGTGCCCTTGACGTAGCTCAGCTCGGTGCCGGCGGAGACGCCGCTGTAGAGCGTCTCCACCCGGAACGTGCCCTCGCGCAGCTCGGGCGCGTCCTGCTCGACCAGCTCGACCCGGCCCGGGCCGCTGACCACCACCACCCGGTCACGCATCGACGGTCACCCCCGTGTCGGCCACCGCGGCGGTGGGCCGCGCCGCCGGGCCGGTCGGCAGCGCCACCGGCCGGCCGGTCCGCGCCGACTCGGCCACCGCGAGCGCCAGCCGTTGGGTGCGCAGCGCCTCGGCGTACGGGACGCGCACGTCGTCGCCGACGCCGCGGACCGCGTCGACGAACGCCCGGTCGACGGCGACCCGCGCGTCGTCCGGGTCGGCGGGCACGTGCCGCTCGCCGTCGGCGTCGGCGATCGTCAGGCCGTCCTCGGCCAGCGACAGCGCCAGCCCGTCGGCGAGGATCTCCAGGCCGGCCCGGTGCTTCCAGGTGAGCACGCAGGCCGCGGCGAGCGTGCCGACCGCTCCGGAGGCGAACCGCAGCGTGGCCGCGGTCACCGAGTCGATGTCGGCGCCGTCGACCGGCGGCGGGGTGCCGTCGCCGTACGCGGTCACCTCGGTGACCTCGCCGACCAGCACCCGGATCAGGTCGAGCACGTGCGCGGCCTGCTCCACCACCGGACCACCGGACCGGTCCCGCCGTGCCCACCAGGCCACCGGCGGCACCTTGTCCAGCCAGGCCCCGTTGACCATCCGCACCGGACGGTCGGCGAGCAGCCGCCGGGCCTCCTCCACCACGCGCAGGTAGCGCCAGTGGTGGCCGACGCCGGTACGCAGCCCGCGCTGCTCCACCAGCGCGGCGACCCGCTCGGCCGTCTCCAGGTCGACGGCGACCGGCTTCTCCACGAACATCGGCACGCCGGCGGCGATCACCGCCTCCTCGGCCGGGCCGTGCGCGAACGGCGGCACGCAGACGTACACCGCGTCCGGGCCGGCGGCGAGCAGCTCGGCCACGTCGGCGAAGACCCGGCCGCCGTACGTGCCGGCGAGCGCCTGCGCCGCCTCCGGCGCGACGTCCGTCACGCCGAGTAGTTCCACGTCCTCGAAGCTCGTGAGCACCCGGGCGTGGCGTTGCGCCACCCCGCCGGCCCCGACCAGTCCCACCCGCATGCTGCCGCCCTCTCGACGTGACTGAAAGACTGCGGACAGCACTCCCCCCGGTGCTGACGCGGCAAACGCGACCTCGCGCGCAACGTGACGTTCATCCCCGTGATCACAGCGTTGGGCAGGATCGGTTAGCGCGGGTCCGGAACTGGGAAACACATACTTGCGATTCCGCAATCAATGGGGGGTGCCCGTGCGGGAATCAGATTCGATCGTCTCACCTGTGGTGGAGGCGTGGGCCACGTACCGCACCAGTGCGGCCGACGACTGGCCGGCCGACCGGCTGGTGCGGGCCAAGGGAACCAGCCGGGTCAGCGTGGTGCTGCCGGCGCGTAACGAGGAGGCAACGGTCGGCGCGATCGTGTCGACCGTCCGCGAGCACCTGATGGACCGCGTGCCGCTCGTCGACGAGCTGATCGTGGTGGACTCCCGGTCCACCGACCGGACCGCCCAGGTGGCCCGCGCGGCCGGCGCCGAGGTGGTGGGGCAGGACGCGATGACGCGCGGGCTGCCGCAGCTCACCGGCAAGGGCGACGCGCTGTGGGCCGGGCTGGCCGCGGCCGAGGGGGACGTGGTCGCGTTCGTCGACGCCGACCTGCGCGAGTTCCGACCGCACTTCGTCACCGGGCTGCTCGGGCCGCTGCTCACCGACCCGAGCGTGGAGTTCGTCAAGGGTTTTTACCACCGGCCGCTGGTCGGCGCGGCAGGCGTCGAGCCCGACGGCGGCGGCCGGGTGACGGAGCTGATGGCCCGGCCGCTGCTCAACCTGTTCTGGCCGGAACTGGCCGGCTTCGTGCAGCCGTTGGCCGGCGAGTACGCGGGTCGCCGCACCGTGCTGGAGCGGGTGCCGTTCGTCACCGGCTACGGCGTCGAGACCGCCATGCTCATCGACCTGCTGGAGCTGGTCGGGCTGGACGCGCTGGCCCAGGTCGACCTGGGCGAGCGCAAACACCGGCACCAGGACACCGCCGCGCTGGGCCGGATGTCGGCGCAGATCATGCTGACCGCCTGGTCCCGGCTCCAGCGACGCGGCTGGGCGACGCCGGGGACGATGCCGACCCCGCTGCTCACCCAGTTCCGCCGGGGCGGCTCGGAGGCCCTGCCCAACCTGGACCGGGAGATCGTGGTCAACGACGTCTCGGTCGAGGAACGCCCGCCGCTGGCCCAGTTGCGGCACCGCGTCCCGCGCCGCCGGGTCGCCGCGTGAACCCGACAGCCGAGAGAAGAGGCAGCGCATGACGCTCACCGTGCTGATGAACGCCGGGCCGTGGCTGTCCGTGCCACCGCCCGGGTACGGCGGGATCGAGAACGTGGTGGCCACGCTGGTGCCGGAGCTGCGCCGCCTCGGCGTACGGGTGGTGCTCGCCTCGGTGGAGAGCAGCACGCTGCCGGTCGACGAGAAGATCGCGGTCTTCCCGGACGGGCAGTTCCACGCGTTGCAACGGCCGTACAACCAGGTCTGCGGTGTGTCCCAGGCGCACCTGGCGCACGTGGTGCGGGCGGTGCACGCCCGTGACGACATCGACCTGGTGCACGACCACGTGGAGGCGGTCGGGCTGGCCACGCTGGCCGCGATGGGCCCGGACGCGCCGCCGGTGCTGCACACCCTGCACTGGGACCTGGCCAAGCATCCGGAGCTGTACGGCAACCTCGACGGCGGCGACCGGGTGCGGGTCAACGGGGTGTCGGCCTCGCAGCTCGCCCGCGCTCCCCGCGCGCTGCGGGAGCACTCGGTCGGCCACGTGCACCTGTCCACCCCGCTGGCGGTCGACGCGGACCGCCGGCCGGCGACGCCCAAGGGCGACCACGTGGTGATCCTCGGTCGGATCAACCCGGGGAAGGGGCAGGACCTGGGCGCCCGACTGGCCCGGGAGGCCGGCTTCCGGCTGGTGCTGGCCGGCCCGGTCGGGCCGTACCACCGCCCGGAGGACCTGGCCGCGGCCGGCGACGAGGCGCGGCAGAACCCGGACGTGCGGTTCTTCCACGACCACGTCGCCCCGTACGTCGACGGTGACCGCGTGCGCTGGGTCGGCACGGTGGCCGGGCAGGAGCGCGACGACCTGGTCGCCTCCGCGCGCGCGTCGTTGTTCCCGCTGCGCTGGGAGGAGCCGGGCGGCACGGCGGTGGTCGAGTCCCTGGCGCTGGGCACGCCGGTGGTGGCCACCTCGCGGGGCTGCCTGCCGGAGCTGATCGAGCACGGTCGCACCGGTCTGCTCACCGCCGACGAGGACGAGCTGGGCGGCCTGGTGCTCGCCGCCGGCCGGCTGGACGCCGACGAGTGCCGGCGCGAGGCGGCCGACCGGTTCACCCCGGCCCGGATGGCGGAGCGTTACGTCGCGCTCTACGACCGGGTCCGCCAGGGCGCCGCACGACCGTTGCAGCCCGCCTGATCCACGGCACCACCACCGGCCCGGCCGCCCTCCCGTGGCCGGGCCGGCGTCTGCCGCCGACGGGCCGGCGTGATCCGGCCCGGCGTTCGGCGCGGGTGGGTCGCGTGGGCCCGTCACTACGGCCCGCGGTGGGCCGCGTGGCCCGGTGTGGCTCGGCGTTCGGCGCGGGTGGGTCGGCGTTTGCCGCCGGTGGGCCGGGGAAACCGTCGGCTCCCCGCGGTGGCGAGGAGGCCGGCGTGACGAACTCGATGGCGCACTCCCGGGCGCGGCGCAACCCGGCCGACGGCCGGGCGCCGGTACGCCGTGCCGCCTCCGGTTTCGCGGTGCTCCTGCTGCTGCTCGGCGTGCTGGGCTTCGTGCCGGGGATCACCAGTTCCTTCGCCGACCTGCGGTTCGCCGGGCCGGGGTCCGGCGCCCGGCTGCTCGGGCTGTTCCAGGTGTCGGTGGTGCAGAACGTCGTCCACCTGGCGTTCGGCGTCGCCGGCCTGCTGCTGTCCCGGACGGTCCCCGGCGCCCGCGCGTTCCTGCTCGGCGGCGGCGCGGTCTACCTGGTGCTCTGGCTGTTCGGCCTGGCCGTCGACCGGCGGACCGAGGCGAACGTGCTGGCGGTGAACGGCGCCGACACTTGGCTGCACCTGCTGCTGGGGGCCGCCATGCTGACGCTGGGCCTGCTCGCCCGCCGCCGCGACCACCACCACCGCCGCTGACCCGCGCCCGTCCCGGCGCGGCTGCGATCCCCACCCACCCCCACCCCAACGCCCCCACGCACATTCACGGAAAGCGTGGCTGTCCGGCGTCGGATAGGCACTCCTTCCGTGAATCTGCAGCTCGCTGACACGGCGGGCCGCCAGTGTGACCTGCTACGGGACGCGCCGGATGGCCGGTTTCGGTGGTTCGGACGGCGGGTACGTCGGTAGCCTCCCGACGAGTTGGAAACGAGGGCCCGATGTCGACCCGGATCAGGTGCGAGGTCCGCGACCAGTCCCCGGTCACCGTCGTACGGCTGGCCGGGCTGCTCGACCTGGGCACGATGCGTGCCGTGCACGAGGTGCTGGACCGCTGCCTCGCCGCGCAACCGGACGCGCTCGTGGTCGACCTGGAGGAGATCGACGTCGCCGACCCGCTGGCGCTGTCCGTGTTTGCGGCGGCGGCCCGGCGGGCGGCCGACTGGCCGGCGGTGCCGATGGTGCTCTCCGCCCCGCCCCGGGAGACCGCCGCCTGGCTGAGCGAGACCACCGCCTGCCGGGTGGTGCCGGTGCGCCGGGACTGCGCGGAGGCGACGGCGCTGGCCGGCACCGCCGCGGCGCCCCGGCTGCGGGCCCGGCTGGAGCCGGTCGCCGGGGCCTGCCGGCGGGCCCGGGAACTGGTCACCGAGGCGTGCGGCAGGTGGAACGTGCCGGAGCTGGCCGGCCCGGCCTCGCTGGTGCTCAGCGAGCTGGTCGGCAACGTGGTCCGGCACGCCGGCACGCCGATGCACGTCACGCTGACGCTGCGCCGACCGTACCTGCGGGTGGCGGTGATGGACGGCAGCCCCGCCGAGGCGTACGCGGCGGCCGACCGTGATCCCCGCGCGGAGGGCGGCCGGGGGCTGATGCTGGTGCGGGAGCTGACCCAGCGTTGGGGCAGCACGCCGGTCGGCGCCGGCAAGGTCGTCTGGGCCATGCTCCCGGCGAACTGACCGAATTCTCCGCTCTCGCCTGGTTTCATGGGCAGAGGGGACGGGTACGCGCGCCCGTCCTGTCTGTCGTCACCTGGGGTGAGATGCCATGCCCAAGCGAGTAGTCACGGATCCGGCACACGACCGGGGGCCGGCGATCCTCGCGCCGGCCCGGTTCGGCGGATTTCCCGGCCCGGTCCGGGAGGCGGTGAGGGGCAACTCGCTGTGGCGGTTGCTGCGCTCCACCGACGCCAAGTTGATCGGCCTGCTCTACCTGGGCACGTCGTTCGCGTACTTCATCATCGGCGGCTTCATGGCGATGCTGATCCGCGCGGAGCTGGCCCGGCCGGGGATGCAACTGCTCTCCCCCGAGCAGTACAACCAGATGTTCACCATGCACGGCACGATCATGCTGCTGCTGTTCGCGACGCCGATGGTGTTCGGGTTCGGCAACTACCTGGTGCCGTTGCAGATCGGCGCGCCGGACGTGGCGTTCCCCCGGCTCAACGCGTTCGCCTACTGGCTCTACTTCTTCGGCGCGGCCATCACGGTGGGCGGATTCTTCACGCCGCAGGGCTCGGCGGACTTCGGCTGGACCGCGTACACGCCGCTGAGCACCGCGCAGCACTCGCCGGGCGTGGGCGCGAACATGTGGGTGGTCGGGCTGGCCGTCTCCGGTCTGGGCACGATCCTCGGCGCGGTCAACATGATCACCACGATCCTGACGCTGCGCGCGCCCGGCATGACCATGTTCCGGATGCCGATCTTCACCTGGAACCTGCTGCTCACCAGCGTCCTGGTGATCTTCGTGTTCCCGCTGCTGGCGGCAGCGCTGTTCGCGCTCGCCTCGGACCGGATCCTGCACTCGCACGTCTACGATCCGACCACCGGCGGGCCGATGCTGTGGCAGCACCTGTTCTGGTTCTTCGGGCACCCCGAGGTCTACATCATCGCGCTGCCGTTCTTCGGCATCATCACCGAGATCATCCCGGTCTTCTCCCGCAAGCCGATCTTCGGCTACACCGGGCTGGTGCTCGCCACGCTCGCCATCACGGTGCTGTCGATGACGGTCTGGGCGCACCACATGTTCGCCACCGGCCAGGTGCTGCTGCCGTTCTTCAGCATCCTGAGCTACCTGATCGCGGTGCCGACCGGGGTGAAGTTCTTCAACTGGATCGGCACCATGTGGAAGGGACAGCTCACGTTCGAGACACCGATGCTGTTCGCCGTCGGTTTCCTGGTCACGTTCCTGCTCGGCGGCCTGACCGGCGTGCTGCTGGCCAGCCCGCCGGTCGACTTCCACGTCACCGACTCGTACTTCGTGGTGGCGCACTTCCACTACGTGCTCTTCGGCACCATCGTGTTCGCCGCGTTCGGCGGCATCTACTTCTGGTTCCCGAAGATGACCGGCCGGCTGCTCGACGAGCGGCTGGGCAAGATGCACTTCTGGACCATGTTCCTCGGCTTCCACGCCACGTTCCTGGTGCAGCACTGGCTCGGCAACGAGGGCATGCCCCGCCGGTACGCCGACTACCTGCCCGGCGACGGCTTCACCGGGCTCAACGAGATCTCCACCGTCGGGTCGTTCGTGCTCGGCGCGTCCACGCTGTTCTTCGTCTACAACGTCTGGAAGTCCTGGCGGTACGGCGCGATGGTCACCGTGGACGACCCGTGGGGGTTCGGCAACTCGCTGGAGTGGGCCACCACCTGCCCGCCGCCGCTGCGCAACTTCGACCGGATGCCCCGGATCCGCTCGGAGCGGCCGGCGTTCGACGCCAAGTACGGCCCGCTCGTCTCCGACCTGGGCCGCGACCTGCCGCAGCGGACGACCAGGCCGCCGCAGAGTCTGGCCGAGGAGCTGCACCACGTCGCCCGGACGCCGGAGTCACCGGCCGCCGAGGGCGCGCACGGCGCCCGGGAGGCCGTCGAGTACCAGCCCGCGCCGCAGTCCGGCGCCCGGCCGGTGGACGTGCCGGAGCCCGAGGACGTGCGCCGCCCCAGCTTCGAGGAGACCGACGAGCCGGAGGAGACGATCCTCGGCGCCCAGCGCGAGGACCAGCCGAACGACAGGTGGCGGCACCCGCGCGGCCACGGCGACACCCCGGACAACTGAAAGGAGGGGCCCCCGCTCAACGCCTCCGGTAGAGGCGGGGGCCCCGGTTAACACTCGGGCACGCCGCGGACCCGCACGCCGCACGCGCCGGCACGCCGGGCACCCGCACGCCGCGCACGTGCACGCGGGCACGTGCACGCCGCGCGCGTGCACGCGGGCCGTGCACGCCGGGCACGCGCACGCCGCGCACGCCGGGCACGCGCACGCCGGGCACGTGTGCCGGCCCGCCGCGGTGGCGGGCCGGCGCACGGCCGTGGCGTGACTCAGTCGGCGGCGGGCAGGCCGGCGGCGGTGAGCGAGCGGCGTACCGCGGGCTGCACCCGGGTCAGCCGCAACGGCACCCCGGTCCGGGCGGCGGCGTCCCGGCCGGCCATCAGCGCGGCGATCCCGCCGGCGTCGAAGCCGCCCGCGCCCACCAGGTCGACCACCACCTCGCGGGGCTGCCCGGTGACCGCCTCCAGCACCGCCCGGCGCAACTGGTCCGCGCCGGCCCGGTCCACCTCGCCGCCGACCTCGACGACCACCCGGTCGCCGTTCTGCCGCACCGAGATCCGGGACCTGGCCGGCTCCGCCTCGGCCGTGCCGTTCTGCCAGGGCGGCGGGGCGTCGGCGAGCATCGCCTGGCGCAGCCAGGTCAGCGCCCGGGACAGCAGCCGGGACACGTGCATCTGGGAGATGCCGAACCGGGCCGCGATCTCGGCCTGGGTCTGGTTGCCGTAGAAGCGCATGGCCAGGATCCGCCGCTCCCGCCAGGGCAGGCGGTGCAGCAGGCCGCTGACCGTGACCCGGTCGTCGACCGACTCCAGCGCGTTGTCGGACTCGCCGACCAGGTCGCCGAACTCGGCCGAGCTCTCGCCGCCGACCGGCGCATTGAGCGAGGCCGGGCTGTAGCCGGCGGCCGACTCCAGCGCGGCGAGGATCTCCTCCTCCGGCGTCTCCAGCCGCTCGGCCAACTCGGCGACCGACGGGGCCCGGGACAACTCGCTGGTCAGCGTCGCGGTCGCCTGCCCCACCTCGAGGATCAGGTCGCGCAGCCGGCGTGGCACGTGCACGCCCCAGGTGCGGTCGCGGAAGTGCCGCTTGATCTCACCGACGATGGTGATCGCCGCGTACGCGGTGAACGAGCCGCGCTCCGGGTCGTACCGGTCGACGGCGTTGACCAGGCCGAGGCGGGCGACCTGTTCCAGGTCCTCCAACGGCTCCCCGCGACCCCGGTACCGGCGGGCCAGCCGCCCGGCGAACGGCAACGCGAAGCGGACCAGGTCGTCCCGTGCCTCCTGCCGCCGCTCGGGTGGCAGCCCCTCGATCCGGGCCGCGTACGCGAGCGCCGCCGCGTCGAGGTCCTCCAGGCCCCGCTCGGTGGTCGGTGGGGTGGGTGTGGTGGTCTGTCCGAACATCCGCGCCTCCCTCGCCGAAGATCCCCCGCCCGGCCGGAACCGGTTGCGCGCGTGGTCGGGCCACGCCCCGGGTGAGGACGTTGGTTACGTGACGGATACGTCGGAAGCGGTGGCTGCCCGCCGCGCGGCGTCGTGGGCCGGTTCGCGGCGAGCGGTCTTCCCGCTCCGTAGGTACTCAATCACGGACCGTCGGTTCGCGAGGATGTTTCGCCAGGTTGGCCGGCGGGCCGTGCCCGTCGGCGTGGTGACCCGCGCTCAGCAGACCAGCAGGCCCTGGTGGGCGCCCGCGTCCCGGAGCGCGGCGAGCGCCTCCGCCATCGGCATCGGCGGCGGCGCGGGCAGGTCGCCGGGCTGGTTGCGCAACACCTCCGTGGCACGTCGGGTCGGTACCGAGGTGACCGGGTATCCGCGGGCCGCGCCCCGGTCCAGGGCGCGCCGCCGGCGTCCGAAGCCGGCCACCGCCAGCCACTGGGACAGGCCGGCGAACGCCGGCGACCGCAGGCCGGGTGGCTCCGGCAGCACGTCCACCGAGCTGAACGGCTCACTGCCGGCGAGCCACCACTCGGCGCCCTGCACCCGGCGCCGGGTGGCGTTCTCGCACCAGTAGGGCACCAGGCCGGCGCGCAGCACCTGTCCCGGGTCGAGCAGCCGGCCGCACTCCACCACCAGCCGGTCCCCGGTCTTGCCGGCCCGGCGCAGCCAGCGTCGGTAGAGGTCCGCGGTGGCCGCGCTCAGCGCGTCCGGCTGCGGCACGACCACCCGGTGCAGCGGGTGGCCCCGGGTGTCGCCCCACTCCCGGGCGCCGTGCTCGAAACCGGACTCCACGCCCTGTTCGGCGAACGCCGCCGACGCGGTGACCTCCGGGGCGCGCCAGCGCGTCTCGTCGCCGCCGGCCGCGCGCAGCACGTGGCGCAGCGCCGGGGCGTCCGGGTGGAAGTCGACCGGGTCGAGGCCGCTGGCCGGGCAGCCGGCCTGGAAGCTGTGGCCGCCGCCGTCGTCCCGCACCGGCCACGTACGCGCGTCGTGCAACAGCAGCACCGGCGCGGCCGGCTCCAGCCGGTCGGCCAGGAACCGCGCGTACGCCTCGGGCAGGGTCCGCCAGCGGACCGCCAGCGTGACCGCGGCACCGACCGCCACGCCCCGGCTGGCCGGGCAGTGCACCTGCCGCACGTGCACCCGGGGGTTGCCGGCGAGCAGCCGGCCGGCCAGCGCGGCGCCGTGGTCGAGCGCTGCGTCCGGGCGGTCCACCGCACCCCGGCCCCACTGCCCGGCGAGTTCGAAGCCGGCGGGCAGCCAGGGCAGGCCGAGCGCCACCGCGAGGTGGGCCGCGGCACCGTGCGGCGAGCCGAGCACCGCCCCGGGCCAGCGCCGGCCCGGGTACTGGGCGACGAACCAGTCGGCCACCCGCTCGGCGTCGACGCGGGCGATCTGGGCGGCGGTGAGCGCCGCCCGACCGGCCGCGCGGCCGGCGGCGACGCGCCGCACCGCCGCCGGGGCCCCGCCGAGCCGGGACAGCGAGCCGGCGTGACCGAGGTCGCCGCAGTCGTCGCCGCGCAGCGCCCGGGCCGTCGCGGCGACCAGGATCCGGGCCGCGCTGCCCACCGCGACCACCCGGTCACCGGGCAACGCGGTGCCGGCCGCCGGGCCGCGTTCGACTCGTTCGCTCACCACGCGGGCCGGCTTCCCGTCCGTCTGGGGTCTAAACGGGTCATCTCCCCACGCGCCGGACCAACCCCCGGTCGGGTGCCGTCGCGCCGCTCCCCCGCCGCCACGGGCGCAACGGCACGCCGGGTGCGGGTTTGGGTCGCGGCGGGACGGGCACTGCACCGCGCATGCCCGACGACCAGAGCGCCCCGGCGGCGACCATCACCCCGTACCGGGACGGACCGCTGCTGGTGCGCGGCGACTTCGCGCTTGTCACGCCGGAGGGCGAGCCGATCGAGACGCGTCGGGGCACGGTGGCGCTGTGCCGCTGCGGCAAGAGCGCGATCAAGCCGTTCTGCGACGGCACCCACAAGGTCGCCGGCTTCCGCGCGCCCTGACCGCGCGGACCGACGGGGCCAGCGGGGCGTCAGGCGGCGGCCAGGGCGCCGGTGACCGGCCGCAGCGACGATCGTCCCGCCGACCAGGCGGACAGCAGGTGGGTGGCGAAGAGACGGTCCAGCGCCAGCGCGGCGGCGGCCCCGAACAGCACGTCCCCGGCGAGCGCCGGCTCCGCGCGGACCAGCCCGCTGCACAGGTCGTACGCCGCGATCTGCTCGTGCACCGCGTCCGCCTCGACGTGCTCGTCGTAGAAGCGGGTGGCGACCGCGTCGAAGCCCAGCCGGCGCAACCCGTTGCCGTACCGGCGGTTCGGCAGCGACGAGGTCATCTCGTACGCGGCCAGGTGGCCGAGCAACGCCCCGCGCAGCCGCCGGTGCAGCCCGAACAGCGACATCAGGTTGTTCAGCGCCAGGGTCACCGCCGGCACCCGGTCCAGGTGGGCGGCGTAGCCGGTGTCCAGGCCGAGCCGGTCCATGGTGGCGCGGAACAACTCCGCGTGCATCCGGTCCAGCCGGCCGTTGCCGTACTCGTCCATCTGGATCTCGACGAGCGCCGCCTTCGCCGGGCCGCCGAGCCGGGGCAGCGCCCAACTGTGCGGGTCGGCCTCCCGGAGGTGGTAGATCGAGCGGTGCGTGACGAACTCGCGGAACTGCGTCAGGTCGGCGCGGCGTTGCAGGGTGGCGGCGAGCGCGGGACCGTCGTCCGCGGCCACCACGTCGATCAGCGTCGCCGGCAGGGCGGCCGGCAGCACCGCCGGCAGTGGCCCGGCCAGCTTCCGCAGCGCCGCGGTGAACGGCCGCTCGGCCCGGGCCCGCAGCGCCAGCAGGGACGGCTCCCACTCCCACTCGTCGGTCACGTCCCGCCACCCGCGGTAGTGCAGCTCGTAGCAGAGGAAGAGGGTGAGCTGGAGATCCTCGTCGGTCAGCGGCGCCGCCACCTCGCCGAACCGGTCGCCCAACCCGGCCGGCAGCGCGGCGGGCGCTGCGCGCAGCGCGGTGAGCAGCGCGGCCGAGACCGGCCCGCGGGCCGTCGGCAGCGGGGCGGGACCGTAGCGACGATCGGTGGTGGTGGACAAGCGGACCTCCCGGGACCGACGAATGCCTGGTCGCAGTGCCCCACCCGGGTCCGGCTAAACGAGGTCCTCGGCGGCGATGGCCTCGGTCTGGATCACCCGGTCCCGCACCCGCCGGGCCGCGTCGCCGTCCGTCATCAGGCCGCGCAGGTCGGCCAGCGCCGGTTCGGGCACGTCCAGCGGCACGGCCGGGTCCACCACCGCCTCCAGCACGCTGGGCCGGTCCGCGGCGAGCACCTCGTCCCAGGCCGGCCCGATCAGGTCCGGCCGGTCCACCCGGACGCCGTGCAGGCCGAGCAGCCGGGCCCAGCCGGCGTACGGCACGTCGGGTCGCCGGTCGCCCGGCGTACGCCCGCCGCCCACGCCGGACTGGTCGCGGTTGTTCAGCACCAGCACGACCAGCCGGGGGTCGGGCCACTCCGTCCAGTGGTGCGCCACGGTGATCAGCTCGGCCAGGCCGTTGAGCTGCATCGCGCCGTCGCCGAGCAGCGCCAGCACCGGCTGGTCCGGCCAGGCCAGCTTGGCCGCCACCGCGTACGGCAGCCCGCACCCCATCGAGCCGAGCGTGCCGCAGAGCCGGGCCTGCACCCCCGGCGGCAGGTCCAGGTGGCGGGCGTACCAGTAGATGACCGAGCCGACGTCGACGGCGACCGCCGCGCGCTGCGGCAGCCGGGCGGACAGCTCCCGGAGCACGAGCTGCGGGTTGAGCGGCTCGGCCGGGGCGGCGGCGCGGTCGGCGGCGACTGTCCGCCAGCGGTCCACCGCGCTCTCCACCACGCCGCGCCACTGCGTGTGGCGCCGTTCCGGCACCCGGGCCAGCAGCGCCCGCAGCGTCTCGGCGGCGTCGCCGACCAGGGGCACGTCGACCGGGTAGCGGGCGCCGATCCGCCGGCCGTCGATGTCGATCTGGATGGTGCGCACCTGGCCGGGCAGCGGGAACCAGTCGGTCCACGGATCGTTCGTGCCGATCAGCAGCAGCGTGTCGCAGCCGCCCATGAGCTGGGCGGCGGCGGTGGTGCCGACCTCGCCGAGCACGCCGGTGTGGAACGGCAGCCGCTCGTCCAGCACCGGCTTGCCGAGCAGCGACGTGGCCACGCCCGCGCCGAGCCGGTCGGCGAGCGCGACGACCTCGCCGGCCGCGCCGTGCGCCCCCTGGCCGACCAGCACGGCCACCCGCTGGCCGGTGCTGAGCAGCGAGGCGGCGGCGGCCAGGTCGGCGTCGTGCGGCAGCACCCGGGCCAGCGGCTCGCCGGGCGTCGCGGTGATGACGCCGGCGGCCTGTGGCACCAGCTCCGGCACGGGCGTCACCTGCAACGCCCGGGGCAGCACCACGCAGGTCGGGCTGCGGGTCGCCGCCGCGGTCCGGAACGCCTGGTCCAGCAGCGCCGGCACCTGGTCGGGCGTGCGGCCGTAGCGGACGAACTGGTTGCACACGTCGCCGAAGAGGCGGCTCAGCCCGATCTCCTCGTGCGCCCCGCCGAGCGGGCCGCTGACGTCCTCGCCGATGATCGCCACCACCGGCTTACTGTCCAGCTTCGCGTCGTAGAGGCCGTTGAGCAGGTGCACCGCGCTGGGCCCCTGGGTGGCCAGGCACACGCCGATCCCGCCGGTGAACTTGGCGTGGCCGGTGGCCATGAACGCGGCGGTCTCCTCGTGCCGGGCCGGCACGAACGCCGGATCGCCGCCGGCGTCGTCGAGCGCGGCCAGCAGCGGGTCGAGCGCCGCGCCGGAATAGCCGAAGACGCGCGGCACCCGCCAGGCCCGTAGCCGCTCGACCACCAGGTCGGCGACGGTACGGTCAGCCATCGTCGCGCCCGGGCGTGCCGGCGTCGACGTACCGCAGCACCGCGCCGACCCCGTCGGTCAACTCCGGCGCCTCCTCCGGCGCGAGCACGGTCAGCTCCGCGTCGGTGCCGATCAGTGCGCGCAGCAGCGCGGCGTCGGCGCGTACCTTCTGCGGGTCGGCCACCGACATGTCGGCCAGCTGCGCCGGGTCGGTGGCGATCTCGGTCGGCTCGGGGCCGACCCACAGCTCGCCGTCGGCGGACGCGTCGTCGACGATCAGCATGGTGTCGACCTGGTTGCGTTGCAGCGCGGCGACCACCGCGTCGAGCCCGGCGCCGACGTCCTCCTGCACGCCGAACCGGTCCAGCGCGGCGGCGATCCGCCGGTCGGCGACCTCGGCGACGGTCTGCACGGTGAGGTCGTCCATCAGCGTGTCCTCGGCGCCGCCGGCCCGGGAGCCGGCGTCGGTGCGGACCAGCACGTCCTGCCAGCGTTCGGGGAGCTGGGCGGCGAGCATGCCGGTGGCCCGGATGTCGCCGGCCACCACGACCACGTCGGCCCCGACGCGGTCGGCCAGCTCGGCGGTGGCCGCGGCGGCGTCACCGGCGTTGTGGTGCCACGCCTCCATGGCGGCCCGCTGGTAGCGGGACTGCGACCAGCCGCCGGGCTGCACCCGGCGTACCTGGCGGCTCTGCCGGCCCGTCACCTGGGCCCGCCGGGGCACCCCGCCGGCGCTGACCGCCATCGCGTCGGCGCCGGTACGGTCGGCCAGCACCCGCACCCAGGCGACCTGCTCGCCGCGCTGGGCGACGAGCGGCATGGTGTGCGGCAGCGCGGCCCAGGTGGCCAGGTCCCGCAGCGGCGGCGCGGAGAGGTACTCGGTGAGCACCACCCGGCCCCGGCTGGCGAAGACCGCGATGCCGTAGTCGCCGGGCATCGGCTGGTGCCGGCGAACCACCTCCTCCACCGCCTCGACGGTGACCTGATCGGCGCCCTGGGCCAGCAGGTCCCCCTTCAGGGCCCGCCAGCGCAGGTCGACCTGCGGGCGCGAGTCGTGGGTGTCCCGGGAGGCGTCCAGGTACACCGAACACCAGGGCCCGGGACGGTCGTAGAGCGGGCGCAGGAAGGACAGCTGCATGCTCGACCCCTTTCCAGCTCGGCCGCACGCATACCCGCGCCCCGGCCGATGTCACCTTCCGGTCCGTCGCGCGTGACCGTTCGTTCATTCACGTCGTTCAACCTGAAGGGCCGATACCATCTGTGCACGCAACGGAACTCTCGGTGGTGAACATGGACACGGAGCTACACACCCGACGCGTCGTCCGCCCGACGGAGCGCATCGTCACGGGGCGGCTGGTCCGGCTGATGGAGGGGTACGCCCGCGAGGTGCGCGTGGGCCAGCCGGTGCTGGTCACGGTCCTGACCGCGGCGGGGGTGGTGGGGCTGCTGCTACGGGTGGTCCGCGCGTTGCTCAGCAGCGGCGGTGGCGGCGCGAAGCGCAGCTTCAAGGACCTGAAGAAGGGGCCCGAGTTCCTGGTCACCCCGGTCCGGGTGCGCGACGCCGCGGACCGGCTGGTCGAGGTCGAACTGCACGGCCACCTGCCGCAGAGCGCACTGCACCCCGGCGACCACGTGCAGCTCACGCTGCGCCCACAGCGCGACGCGGACCTGCCGCCCCGGATCGAGCGGATCGTCAACCTGACCACCGGCCAGCTGCTCACCCCGCGTACCGCGACGCTCTGGTCGCACCTGGGCCCGGCGCTGCTGCTCCAGGCGACGCTCGGCCTCGTCCTGGTGCTCGGCGTGGCCGCCTGCTCCGCCCTGACGTGAAAGGAGGGCCCCCTTTCTAACGTCTGCGGTAGAGGCGAGGCCCCCTCCTAGCCACCGACACCCGCGAGCGGACGCTCGGCGGGCGCGGGAGCGGGGGCGTCGAGCAGCCCGCGTCGGCGCGCCCAGCGCTCGAACAGCACGGTGGCGAACGGCGGCACCGCGCTGGCCAGCGCCAGCCCCGTCCGCGTCAACGTCCAGCGGCGGCGTCGGGCCACCACGAGGACCAGCAGCCCGTACGCGACGAAGAGCGCGCCGTGGATCGGGCCGAACACCTGCACGCCGAGTTCGTTGCGCGGCGGCCCGTACTTGACAACCATGCCGGCCAGCAGCGCCGCCCAGGAGCACGCCTCGGCGATCGCCGCCCACACGAACGCCCGGATCCACCCGTCGCGCATCAGTCACTCCTTCTCCGTCGCGGCGGCCATGGTAGCCGGCCCGCCTGGCGGCCAACTGTTAAGCGGGGCCCCGCCCATGCAGGAGGCGTCAAGAGGGGGCCCTCCCTGACGCGGCCCGGATGAGTGGGGGCGGTTCGGGGTACAGAAAAGATCCCTTAGACCTTTTCCTGACCCGTCACTGCGTGCGAGGTTGGGAAGACCAACGGTGACAAGGTGGTGACCATGGGCGAAGACGTCGGCGCGCGCACCTTCAGCCGGGAGGATCGGGCCCGCTACCGGGAGAAGGTCCGGCGCTGTCTGGACGTCTTCGCCGAGATGCTGCGGGAGTCCCGGTTCGACGTGGAGCGGCCGATGACCGGCCTGGAGATCGAGCTGAACCTGGTCGACGAGCGCTTCGACCCGGCGATGCGCAACGCCGACGTGCTGGCGGCGATCGCCGACGAGGCGTTCCAGACCGAGCTGGGCCAGTTCAACGTGGAGATCAACGTGGCGCCGCGCCGGCTCACCGGCACCGGCACCGCCCAGTTCGAGGAGCACGTGCGGGCCAGCCTCAACGCTGCCGAGGATAAGGCCCGTACGGTCGGCGCGCACATGGTGATGATCGGGGTCCTGCCGACGCTGCGCCCGGAGCACCTGACCGCCGACTCGCTCTCCGCCAACCCCCGGTACGCGCTGCTCAACGAGCAGATCTTCGCCGCCCGCGGGGAGGACCTGCCGATCGCGATCAGCGGGGTGGAGCGGCTGGCCACCACCGCCGACACCATCACGCCGGAGGCGGCCTGCACCAGCACCCAGTTCCACCTCCAGGTCAGCCCGGCGCAGTTCGCCGACTACTGGAACGCCGCCCAGGCGATCGCCGGCATCCAGGTGGCGCTCGGCGCGAACTCCCCGCTGTTCTTCGGCCGGGAGCTGTGGCGGGAGACCCGCATCCCGCTGTTCCAGCAGGCCACCGACACCCGGGCGGAAGAGATCAAAGCCCAGGGGGTACGCCCGCGGGTGTGGTTCGGAGAACGCTGGATCACCTCGGTGTTCGACCTGTTCGAGGAGAACGTCCGCTACTTCCCGGCGCTGCTGCCGGTGTGCGACCCGGAGGACCCGGCGGCGACGCTGGCCAGCGGCGGCGTGCCGAAACTCGCCGAGTTGCGCCTGCACAACGGCACCATCTACCGCTGGAACCGGCCGGTCTACGACGTGTCGCGCGGGCGTCCGCACCTGCGGGTGGAGAACCGGGTGCTGCCGGCCGGCCCGACCGTGCTGGACACGGTTGCCAACGGCGCCTTCTACTTCGGACTGGTCCGGGCGCTGGCCGAGTCGGACCGTCCGCTCTGGTCGCAGATGTCGTTCAGCGCCGCCGAGGAGAACTTCAACGCGTGCGCCCGGCACGGCATCGACGCCCAGGTGTTCTGGCCGGGCCTGGGCTACCTGCCGGTGACCGAGCTGGTGCTACGGAGGCTGCTGCCGATGGCCCATCAGGGCCTGGACCGGTGGGGTCTCGACCCGGCCGAGCGGGACCGGCTGCTCGGCATCGTCGAGCAGCGCTGCCTGACCGGCCGCAACGGCGCGACCTGGCAGGTGGAGACGCTGCACCGGTTGGAGTCCGCCGACCACCTGGACCGGCCGGCCGCGCTGCGCGAGGTGGTCCGCCACTACGTCGACCTGATGCACAGCAACCGCCCGGTGCACGAGTGGCCGATTCCCTGACCGGGCCGGACCGTCCCCGGTCACCGGGGGCGGCCCGCGGGCGGGAAGTCGTCCACCACGCCCTCCGGTGACGCCTGTTCCCTACCGGCCAGGCGCGGGCACCGGAACTCGGGCACCGGTCACGGCGCGGGGAACGACCGGTCGCCGAAGAGGACACCTCGGGCCGCCGCTCGTCCGAACGGCGTACGCAGGAGCGTGAACGCCGCCGACGCGACGGCCGGGGTACGCACCTGGGCCAGCCCGTGCCGCAGCGTCAACCTGCCCCGGAACCGGCTCCGCAGGCTCGCGCCGTCGTAGCGGCTCACCACGTCGCGGCGGCCCGTGCGCAGCGCCTCGTCGAGCACGACCGCCGCGTACGCCGACAACCGCAGGCACGGATCGAGGCCGCCGGCGGTGAGCGGGCTGACCGCGCCCGCCGCATCGCCCACCAACAGTCCGTCCGGGCAGCCGATGCGGCGCAGCACCCCGCCGACCGGGATCGGCCCGCCCCGCCGTTCCACCTCGTCGGGCCGGTCCCCGGCGGGCAACCCGGGAGCCGAGGCGGCGAACCGCCGCAGCGCGTGCCGCAGGCCGCCGGGGAAGCGGTCGGCGTAACCGGCGACGCCGACGTGGGCGTGCCGGCCGTCGTTGACCACCCAGGCCAGGTAGCCGGGCGCGAGCGTCGGGTCGAGCACGCAGTGGAACGTGGGCGGCCCGTCGCCCGGGGCGACGGAGAAGACCTCCTCGGCGCCGACCAGAAGGTGCCGGTTGCGGTCCAGGCGCAGATCCCGGGCCACCCGGGACCGGGCGCCGTCGGCGCCGACGACGAACCGGGCCCGGACCTCGACCGGGCCACCCGGAGCGGTCAGCACGTAGGCGTCCCCCCGGCGACCGGCGTAGCGGGTGCCGAGCGCGATCCGCACCCCGGCGTCGCCGGCGGCGCGAGCGGCGTCCGTGTAGAGGCCCGCCATGTCGCCCACCCGGTATTCGTCGCGCGCGCTGACCAGGGTCACCGGGCGACGCAGGCCGGGCGGGTAGAGCACCACCCGCCGGATGGGCGGCCCCAGGCGCCCGGCGGGCAGCGGGAAGTCGTCGAGCGTGCGCCGGACGAAGATCCCGGTCGTCCGGATCGCGCCGCTCAGGGCGGGCCGGCGGTCGATCAGCAGCACGTCGTGCCCGCCTGCGGCGAGCAACGTGGCGGTGTGCAGCCCGGCCAGCCCGGCGCCGACGACCAGGACGTCCGCGCTCACTCGATCAACCATGGATCGAGTTTCGCTAGCTAGCTATCGAATGTCAATCGATTGAGCGGTCCATATGGAGGCCGCCTCAACCGGGGACGGCGACGAAGACCAGCGCGCCGAGCGCGGCAAGCGGCAGCGCCACCGCCGACGCGAGCAACCGGGTCCGGGCGGCGCGGGCGACGAGCAGGATCACCAGCGCGGCGAGCCCGAGGTCGATGGCCACGTTCCACCAGGCGCCGGGGTAGTAGCCGGTGCGCCCCCGTTCCGCGAAGCGCAGCGCCTCCTCGACGAACACGGCCGCCGGCAGCGCGGTCGCCACCACCCGCCGCCACCCGGACGACCGGGCCCAGACCCCGGCGACGCCGAACACCACGCCCGCGAGCACCCCAAACGCCATCCACAGCAACGAGGTGGGCGCGGTGATCACGGCCAGATCGTCACCCTGGAGCAGTGTCGCGGCCAGGTAGTAGCTGGGCACGGCGACGACCAGCAGGACCACGCCCGCCACCGCCGCCCGCAGCGCGCCCACCCGGACCCACCAGCCGAGCGCGAACGCGGCGATTGCCCAGGTGGCGGTGGAGTTGCCGAGTTCGGCCAGCGGGTACGGCACCCGCGTGATCCAGACGAAGTCGAGGAAGCCGAGCAGGAGACCGGCGAGGGGGGCGACGAGCGCCAGGACGCGACGGGTGGGCGGCATGCCGGAGAGCATACTCGGTATGCAATCACCGCGTCGCTGCCAGGGTCGCCGCCGCGGCACCGGCCACCAGCGTCGCTCGGCGTCGCGTTCCGGTCGGCCCGGGTGGTGAGCGCCGCCGGCACGATCGGCGCGGCGTCCGGCGGCCACACCACGGCGATGTCGTTTCGGGTGCCGTACCCGCCGGTGCCGCTCTTGTCCGCCACTCGCCGGCCGGCCGGCCCGCCGGTCCGGACCAGGCCCACGCCGGTAGCGCACCACCGGGTCCGGGTCGGCGTCGACCGTCCTCAGGCGGGGACGCACCGCTGACGCAGCGTGGGCACCCCGGGCCCGGTCAGGTCGTCGCAGTATGCCGCCCGGCCGGCCATCGCCATGGTCAGTGCCAGCGTGGTGCCGCTGACCAGGGGGCCGGCTCCGGCGGCGAACGGTCCGTCGGTGGCCGCCACCCGCAGCCCTCGGATGGCGCTGCGTCCGCTCACGGTGAAGTCCCGACCGGCGAAGAAGCGGGCGACCGGTGTCACGGCCTCGACCGGCGGCGTACGGCCGAGCCCGAGCGGTCGCCGGATGTCCTGAGCGTGCAGGACCACCTCACCGAGCCACGCCTCGGTCGGGCCGAACGTGGACGTGGTGCTGTGGATGATCCGACGGAACCGGTCGAGCGTCTCCGCCGGGTCGGCGCCCCGGTGCTCGGCCAGGCGACGGTCGTTGTGCTTGTCGAAGTCGAAGCGCGCGCCCACCACGCTGACCACCCAGCGGGCCCGGCCGACGCTCGCCGCCGCAGTCAGGTGCGCGACCACCTGCTCCACCGTCCACCGGCCGCACAGCGAACGGTGCGCCCACCGCGCCGCGTCGAGCCCGGCCAGGTCGTCGGCGAGGGCGGCCCGCTCCGCGTGCGCGAGCGCCCACAACTCGCTTCGGGTGAGCGTCTCGGGCATGAGCAACCTCCAGTGTCGGCCCCCGTCCTCCCACTCGGACCGCCCCCGTCCGGCGAACTCATCGCTCCGCCGCCTCGCCCTCTCGTCGATCTTGGAGTTGTGGTGCCAGGAAAAGCGTCGCATGTCGGCTTTGCGAACCACCACAACTCCAAGATCGGGCGCGAACCCGTTCACCGGGTCAGGCCGACCAGGGTCGCCAGGCGGGCCACGCCGGGTGGCGCCGGGTGGGCGCGGGCGATCTCCGCGACGACGGTACGCGCCACCGGCCGCAGCCGAATCTCGGCCGGCGCGATGCCGTCCGCCTCCACCAGCGCCCGGCCGGCTCCGCGCATGTCGCCCACCCGGACGTACGCCCGCGCGGCATCCACCAGGTAGGCGGCCCGGAACTCGGTCGGCAGACATCGCCACGCCTCCCGCCGATGCACCCGCTCGTGCCGGCACACCGCTTCCCCGGCGTCACCCGACTCCAACGCCGCCACCACCCGGGCCGCCTCGACGGCAGCCGGCCCGAACCCGCACCGCTGCAACTCGTCCCCGGACGGGTGTCGCGCGGCCAGCTCGGCGGCCCGGCCCAGCAACTCGTCCGAGCGGCGGACCTCGCCGCAGCCGGCGGCGGCGAGGCCGGCCTGAATCAGCAAGGGCCCGTGCAAGTCGCTCACCGGCTCGGCAGAGATCGTCACGGTGAGGGCCAGTTGGTTCCGGCCCAACGCCCGGAGCGCCTCCCCCACGCACGCGACAGCCCGGACTGACAGCGCCGGATCATCACCCGCCCCGGCCACCGCCCGGTCGGCGGCCAGCCACGCCAGGTCCGCCTCCCCCAGCTTGACCAGTACGGACGAGGCGATCCGGTACGCCTGCACGAGCAGCTCCGGAGCGGCCCGGTGCAGCCCGCGGGCGACATCCAACAGTCCCGGCAGCAGCCGCAGCGTCCGTGCGTAGTGGGCATGCTGGTAGGTCAACCAGGCGTACGTCACGTGCCGCCGCAGCTCCGAAGGCGCCAGTGCGGGCGGACCGCCGTGGTAGTTGGCGAGCGCCGCGCGGACCGCGTCCACCCCGACCGGCGCACCCGTCAGCGCCGGCCCCGGCGTGCCGAGCAGAACCGACGGGTCGACCCGGAGCACGTCGGCGATCTCCTGGATCACCGAGTACCGGTCCAGTCGGCGCACCCCCCGCTCGACCTTGTCCACCCAGCTCTTCGACTTGCCGAGTCGATCGGCGAGCATCTGCTGGGTCAACCGACGGCGCGTCCGCCACCCGGCGACCCGCCGACCGATCGGCTCACCGGTCACGCCGCCACCGCCGGTCCGGCACTGCCCGCGTGGTGTCCTCCACGGATACACGCTCCGCCTCGGCCTGTGCCAGCAGCCGCCGCTTTGCGGCCTCCCATTCGGCCGCCTGAATCTGCTCACCCCTGCCCGGCTGCGGCTTTCTGCCACTGCCCGACTGCCTGCTGCCCATTGCCACCTCCGGAGATCGGGGTGCGGCATGAGTTGGAGGAAGGCAGGGTCCGCACCCGGCTCACGGCATCCGCGACCGCAGCACGGTCGCGAACGCTCCTGTGACAGCGTGTGACGGAGGATCGACGTGGTCCCCGCAGACAGGCCCGATTACTGTCCGCCGGGTTGTCCGCCAGCCGTGGCGGACAGGTGGGCGGACAATTCCAGGAACTCGTCGACCGCCCGTGAACCACCGGCAACCGAGACCAGCGCCTCGCGCAGGTCTGCCACTCGCTCGGCGGCCCGTTGCGACCGCGCCCGGAGCGCAAAGCTCAGTGCCCGTCCGGCGGTGATCGCCGCCTGCTCTGCCTCGCCGGCCTGAAGCAATGCCTTGGCCAGCCACGTCGTGTACAGCGCCGTCTCTCGCGGAGAATCGTCCCCGTAGCGGACAATCACCCGTTCCAGGATCGGTACCGCCCGCAGCGGACGGCCCAGTTCCGTCCAGACCCGGCCCGCCATGATCTCGACCTCGTCCCGAGTCAGCCAGTACGCCCAGGATGGTGCCTGCACGGGTCCGTGTTCCGGATAGATGTCCTCGACCGATCCGAGTGCCCGCTCGGCGAGGCCCACCTCCCCGACACGGGCGTACGCCCAGGCGACCCGTTCCAGGAACAGCGCACGCCCGGTGGCCTCGGCGGCGTGCCGGCCACCGGCATGCGCCGACCGGGCCAGCGTGACGGCCGCATGCTGGTCACCGACATTGGCCTCAAGGTAGGAGAGGCTGCTGAGGCAGTTCGCGGCACAGGCGGTGTCACCACCGGCGTGAGCCGCGCGCATCCCGGCCAGGTGGTAACGACGGGCTTCCGCCATCCGGCCCGAGTCCTCGGCGACGAAGCCCGCCAGTTGGCACAGGTCCGCGATGACGACCAGCAGGTCCCGGCCCACCGACTCGGAGTGACTGCTCTCCCGCAGCAACGCTAGGGTCTCGGCCAGTTCGTCGGTGACCAACGTGTACGTCTCGCTTCCGCCAAGGTGATCGTCCAACCGGCGGAGCTGAAGAACCCGTCGTCGCACCCGCTCCACGGTGCTGTCACCGACGCGACGGCCGGCTTCGAGTTCGAGGCGCTGCGGTGGGTCGGCGATCAACCATTGGTGTGCCAGTTCGACGGCGTTCTCCGAGGTGGGCGTCTCCGTAACGAGCAGGTCGGCCAGCCGTTCGATGTCGGACCGCTGCCAAAAGCTACCGGAGACGACCGTCGGGCACTGTTCGTCCGGGCCCGAGATGGCGGCGACTGCCACCAGGGCACCGCCCGCACCCAGTGCGCCGTCCAGCCGTTGAGCCACTTCCGGACTCGGAGCCTTACGTCCGCAGGCGATGTCGTGCAGGTAGCTCTTGCTGTAGTAGGTGCGCGTCGCGAGCGTGCGGTAGCTGAGTCCGCGTTCCTTCAGCAGGGCCCGGAGACGAACGGCGAAGGGCGAAAGGCTCGCGGGCATCGCGACTCCCAGGGAGGACCGACCGGAAGGTTGCCGCTACGCACAGTACCCGAAGCGTTAGCGTTCTCGATGTGACCTGGATGGACCCCGCCACCTGGTACGCCGCTCTGCCCGCGTTCCATGCCACCGCAGCCGCCCTCATCACCGACCCGGCTGACCGGGTTCTGCTCGTCAAGCCCCGACGTGAGCCGGGCCGGACCACGCTCGGGCGCGCGACCGATAACGGGCACGACGCCGACGCGCGGAACTCAGAGCGCGACGATCGCCGCGCTCTCCGCCGGCAGCTCGATGCCGCCGCGCATCACCGTGGCGCCCTCGGCGGAGGCGAGCAGCACCCGGCGCACCGCCCCGGGCAGGTTCACCCGCTGCGGTCGCTCCGCCAGATTGGCCACCACCAGCGTGTCGCCGCGTCGCACCACCAGGAACTGGTCGCCGTGGCGCACCTCGACCCGGTGCAGCCGCGGGTCGGACAGGTCCGGGCACGACTTGCGCAGCGCGATCAGCCGCCGGTGGAACTCGTACATCTCGCGGTGGTCGGGCTTGTCCAGCTCGGCCCAGTCCAGCCGGGACCGCAGGAACGTCTGCGGGTCCTGCGGGTCGGGCACGTCCTCGGTGGCCCACCCGTGGTCGGCGAACTCGCGCCGGCGGCCGGTGGCGACCGCGACCGCCAGCTCCGGCTCGGGATGGCTGGTGAAGAACTGCCACGGCGTGGTCGCGGCCCACTCCTCCCCCATGAACAGCATCGGGGTGAACGGCGCGGTCATCAGCAGCGTGGCGCCGACCCGCAGCATCCCGGCCGAGAGCGTGGCGGAGATCCGGTCGCCGGTGGCCCGGTTGCCGATCTGGTCGTGGTTCTGCAGGTAGGCGACGAACCGGTGGCCGGGCGTGCGCTGCCGGTCGACCGGGCGGCCGTGGCTGCGGTTACGGAAGCTGGACCAGGTGCCGGCGTGGAAGAACGCGCCGGTCAGCACGTCGGTGAGGCACTCCAGCGAGCCGAAGTCGCCGTAGTAGCCCTGCCGCTCGCCGGTGAGCAGCGTGTGCAGCGCGTGGTGGGCGTCGTCGTTCCACTGGGCGTGCAGGCCGTAGCCGCCAGCCTCGCGCGGCGTGATCAGCGTCGGGTCGTTCAGGTCGGACTCGGCGATCAACGACAGCGGCCGGCCCAGCGCTGTCGACAGCGACTCGACCTCGGTCGCCACCTCCGCCAGCCAGTGGGTGGCGCGACCGTCGGGCATCGCGTGCACGGCGTCCAGCCGCAGCCCGTCGACGTGGTAGTCGCGCAGCCACATCAGCACGCTGTCGACGATGTAGCGGCGCACCCCGTCGGAGTGCGGGCCGTCCAGGTTGACCGTGCGGCCCCAGGTGTTGCTCTGCTCGGTGAGGTACGGCGCGAAGCGCGGCGCGTAGGCCCCGGAGGGCCCGAAATGGTTGTAGACGACGTCGAGGATCACCCCCAGCCCTCGGGCGTGCGCCGCGTCGACGAAGCGTTTCAGGCCGTCCGGCCCGCCGTAGGGCTCGTGCGGGGCGTACCAGCAGACGCCGTCGTAACCCCAGTTGTGCTCGCCGTTGAACGCGTTGACCGGCAGCAGCTCGACCAGGTCGACGCCGAGCTCCACCAGGTGGTCGAGCCGGGCGATGGCGCCGTCGAACGTGCCCTCCGGCGTGAACGTGCCGATGTGCAGCTCGTACAGCACGCTGCCGGGCAACTGCCGGCCGGTCCACGCGGTGTCGGTCCAGGCGAACGCCGCGTGGTCGTACACCCGGCTGGGGCCGTGCACGCCGGCCGGCTGCCAGGCCGACCGGGGGTCGGGCAGCGCCTGCTCGTCGTCGTCGAGCAGGAACGCGTAGTCGGCGCCCGGCCCGGCGTCGGGCGCCTCGACCCGCCACCAGCCGTCCGGACCGGGCCGCATGTCGTGGTCGGCCACCCCGGGCAGGCGCAACCGCACCCGGGCGGCCTCGGGCGCCCACACCGTGAACTCGGTCATGCGGCGGCCTCCGCTGGGTCGGTGGGTGCGAGGAGGGCGACGGGACAGGTGCTCAACAGATCGTCCAGGAGCACCTCCCCACCACTGTAGACCCGACCGGTGAACACGTCGGTCACCGGATGAACGGGAAGTGACAACGTCGTGCCCCGCCAGCCGCCGTCGCGGGCCAGCCGCACCGGCAGCCGGGTGGCCACCGCGATCGCGCCGCCCCGGTCGAACGCCACCGCGTGCGCGGCGGCCGGGCCGCGCGCCGGCACCGGCCGGTAGCCGGTGAACAGCTCCGGCCGGTCGCGGCGCAACCGCAGCGTGCGGGAGACCACGAGCAGCTTGACCCCGCCGTCCGCGGCCACCGTCGGCTGCCAGCCGGCGTCGAGCCGGGCCAGCAGCTCCCGGCGTACGGCGAAGTCGACCGGGCGGCGGTTGTCCGGGTCGACCAGGGAGTTCTCCCACAGCTCGGTGCCCTGGTAGGTGTCCGGCACGCCGGGCATGGCGAGCTGCACCAGCTTCTGGCCGAGCGCGTTGGACCAGCCGGCCGGCGTGATCTCGTCGACGAACGCGGTGATCTGGGCGTGCAGCTCCGGGTCGTCGTACATCCGGTCGACCAGGGCGTGCATCTCGTGCTCGAAGGCCGGGTCGGGGTCGGCCCAGCTCGTGCTGACCGACGCCTCCCGGGCGGCCTTCTCCGCGTACCCGTGTAGCCGGTCCCGGTCGAGCGGCCAGGCCCCGACGGCGGTCTGCCAGAGCAGGTGGGCCAGCGCCGGGTCGGCCAGCGGCGCCCGGGACATCCAGTCGGTGACCCGGTCGGCCCACCGGCCGGGCAGCTCGCTCAGCACCGCGAGCCGGGCGCGGACGTCCTCGCCGCGCTTGGTGTCGTGGGTGGAGAGCGCGGTCATGCTCGCCGGCCAGCGCACCTGGCGGGCGGCGGCGAACCGGTGCAGCTCGGCCGGCGGCACCCCGAAGTGGGCCGGGCTGCCGCCCACCTCGTTCAGCGCGACGAACCGGCTCCACCGGTAGTAGGCGGTGTCCTCCACACCCTTGGCCATCACCGCGCCGGTCAACTGCGGGAACCGGGCGGCCAGCTCGTGACCGGGGTCCCGGAGCCGGGCGGTGACCTGGTCCAGCACCGCGGTCAGGTCGGGCCGGCGGCGGCCGGCCTCGCTGCGGGCGGCGGCCAGGTGCCGGGCCCCCTCGGGCGGATAGCCGCGGTAGACCGGGAAGCAGGCGGCCAGCTCCGCGAGGGCGTCGCGGACCTGCTCGCGGGGCAGCTCGGGCACGAGCGCGGCGAGGCGGGTCAGCTCGGCGGCGAGCAGTCGGGTGGCGGCCTCCAGCTTGGTGCCGTGGGTCAGGTCCTCCCAGGAGGTGTGCCGGCCGGTGAGCCGTCCGTCGAGCGCGGTGAAGTCCGGCTCGGCTGCCGGGTCGACGAAGAGGCCGGACACGGCGGCCAGCGCGTCGTAGCCGGTGGTGCCGTCGACCGGCCAGTCCGGCAGGTCCTCGCCGTACTCCAGGATCTTCTCCACCACCAGCCAGCGGTCCGGCGCGGCGGCGCGCAACCGGGCCAGGTAGCCGGCCGGGTCGCGCAGCCCGTCCGGGTGGTCCACCCGGATGCCGTCGACGTCCCCGGCGTCGGACCAGCGCAGGATCTCCGCGTGGGTGGCGTCGAAGACCGCCGGGTCCTCCACCCGCAGGCCGGCCAGGTCGGAGACGGCGAAGAACCGGCGGTACGTCAGCTCGGTGTCGCCACGCCGCCAGTCCACCAGCTCGTAGTGCTGCCGGTCGTGCACCTCGCGGGGCGTGCCGTCGCCGGTGCCGTCCGCGACCGGGAAGCGGTGCTCGTGGTAGCGCAGCTCCCCGTCGACCAGCTTCAGGTCGTCCAGCGCGTCCGGGGCGTCGGCGAGCACCGGCAGCAGCAGCCGGCCGCGGTCCCAGTCGATGTCGAACCAGTCCGCGTACGCCGAGTCCCGCCCGGCCCGCAGCACGTCCCACCAGGCCGGGTTGGCCGCCGGCCGGGCCACCCCGGCGTGGTTCGGCACGATGTCCACGACCAGGCCCAGCCCGGCCGCGCGCAGCGCCCGGACCAGGCGTTGCCGGCCGGCCTCGCCGCCCAGCTCCGGGTTGACCGCCCGGTGGTCGACCACGTCGTAGCCGTGCTGCGAGCCGGGGGTGGCGGTGAGCAGCGGCGCGGTGTAGAGGTGGGTGACGCCGAGCGCGGCCAGGTAGTCGGTCAGCTCGGCGGTGGCGTCCAGGTCGAAGCCGGGCCGCACCTGGACGCGGTAGGTCGAACGAGGGGTGTCGGGCATGGTCAGGGCGTCCTCTCCAGGACCAGCAGCGAGCGGTCCGGCACGCACACCGTGCCACCCGCCTCGACCACTGTCGTCTTCTCCGGATCCGGTTCCGCGGTGCTGATCACCAGCTCCCACCGGGGCCCGAACTCCTCCCCGGGCAACGTGAAGTCCAACGCCGCGTCGTGCGCGTTGAACAGCAGCAGGAAGGAGCTGTCCCGGTGGCGCTGGCCGTACTGGCCGCGCTCCGGGATGCCGTCGCCGTTGACGAACAGGGCCACCGAGCGGCCGAAGTCGTTGCCCCAGTCCTCGCCGGTCATCTCCCGGCCGTCCGGGGTGTACCAGGCCAGGTCCGGCAGGCCGGAGCCGGCGGCCCGACCGCCGACCGGCAGCCCGGTGAAGAACCGTCGACGGCGGAACACCTGGTGGCGGTTGCGGAACTCGGTGAGCCGCCGCACGAACGTGAGCAGCTCCTCGTCGGCCCGGTCCCAGTCCACCCAGGCCAGCTCGCTGTCCTGGCAGTAGGCGTTGTTGTTGCCGTGCTGGGTGCGGCCCAGCTCGTCGCCGTGGCCGAGCATCGGCACGCCCTGGGACAGGATCAGCGTGGCCAGGAAGTTGCGCCGCTGCCGCTCCCGCAGCGCGCGTACGCCCGGGTCGTCGGTGTCGCCCTCGACGCCGCAGTTCCAGGAGCGGTTGTGGCTCTCCCCGTCCCGGTTCTCCTCGCCGTTGGCCTCGTTGTGCTTGTCGTTGTACGACACCAGGTCGGTGAGCGTGAACCCGTCGTGGCAGGTGACGAAGTTGATGCTGTGGAACGGGCGGCGGCCGTCGTCCTGGTAGAGGTCGGCGGAGCCGGAGATGCGGGACGCGAACTCGGCGAGCGTGGCCGGCTCGCCGCGCCAGAAGTCGCGGACCGTGTCACGGTACTTTCCGTTCCACTCGGTCCACTGCGGCGGGAAGTTGCCCACCTGGTAGCCGCCGGGGCCGATGTCCCACGGCTCGGCGATCAGCTTGACCCGGCCGACCACCGGGTCCTGCTGCACCACCTCGAAGAACGTGGAGAGACGGTCCACCTCGTAGAACTCGCGGGCCAGCGTGGCGGCCAGGTCGAACCGGAAGCCGTCGACGTGCATCTCGGTGACCCAGTAGCGCAGCGAATCCATGATCAGTTGGAGCGAGTGCGGGCTGCGCACGTTCAGGCTGTTGCCGGTGCCGGTGTAGTCGACGAAGTAGCGCCGGTCCTCCTCGGAGAGCCGGTAGTAGCTCGGCGTGTCGATGCCCTTGAAGCTCAGCGACGGCCCGAGGTGGTTGCCCTCGGCGGTGTGGTTGTAGACCACGTCGAGGATGACCTCGATGCCGGCGGCGTGCAGCGCCTTGACCATGCCGCGGAACTCCTGCACCTGCTGGCCGAGCCGGCCCAGCGCGGAGTAGCCGTGGTGCGGGGCGAAGAAGCCGATGGTGTTGTAACCCCAGTAGTTGCGCAGCCCCAGGTCGGCCAGGCGGTGGTCGTGCACGAACTCGTGCACCGGCATCAGCTCGACCGCGGTCACCCCGAGCCGCTGGAAGTGCTCGATCATCACCGGCGAGGCGATCGCCGCGTACGTGCCGCGCAGCTCCTCCGGGATGTCCGGGTGGCGCATGGTCAGCCCCCGCACGTGCGCCTCGTAGATGACCGAGTGGTGGTACGGGGTGCGCGGCGGCTTGTCGTTGCCCCAGTCGAAGTACGGGTTCACCACCACCGACTTCGGCATGAAGGGCGCCGAGTCGGTGGTGTTCATCCGGTCCGGGTCGCCGCCCACCTCGTAGTCGTAGACCGCCGGGTCCCAGGAGACCTCGCCGTCGACCGCCTTCGCGTACGGGTCGAGCAGCAGCTTGTGCGGGTTGCACCGCACCCCGTTGGCCGGGTCCCACCGGCCGTGCACCCGGAAACCGTAGCGCTGGCCGGGCTCGACGCCGGGAATGTAGGCGTGCCAGACGTACGCGTCGACCTCGCGCAGCTCGACCCGGCGTTCGGTGCCGATGTCCCACTCGTCGAACAGACAGAGCTCGACCCGCTCCGCCACCTCGGAGAAGATCGCGAAGTTGGTGCCCATCCCGTCGTAGGTGGCGCCGAGGGGGTAGCTGTCGCCCGGCCAGACCTGCATGTCGCTCCTTCGGCCCATGATCGTGAGCGCGCCGGACGGGCGGCCGACGCGCACGCCGTTGATGCCCCGCCGTACCCGCCGCCAATCCACCCGTTCGGACGGTAACCGAAACGTTCGGGTGTCGTCCGTCACGATCGACCGTTTCGAGGTGCGGGTTCGCGCCGGATGGACTTTCCTGGACCGCGGACGCGCGCCCGCGCGTGTCCACCCGGCCGCTCGGCCAATCCCCACCATCCGCCCCACCGCCGCCACCGATGCCGGCGTGTCCCACCCTGCATGGACGGAGAACGACACGTGACCACTCTGCGGGTCGGCGCGCCTACCGCCACCGCGACGGACCGGCTCCACCGGCCCACCCTCACCTCCCGCCCGACCGTGCCGCCGCAGGCCGGCGCCGCGTCCCGGAAGCGGCGCATCCTGATGCTGTCGTGGGAGTACCCGCCGGTGCTCGTCGGTGGCCTCGGCCGCCACGTGCACGCGCTCTCCGTCGCCCTGGCCGCCGCCGGGCACGAGGTCACCGTGGTCACCCGGCACGCCGAGGGCGCGCCCCTGGAGGAGTACGCCGACGGCGTGCGCGTCGTCCGCGCCGCCGAGGACCCGGTCACCTTCCCGCTCGCCACCGGGTCGCTGCTGGCCTGGACCATGGCGTTCAACCACACGCTCACCCGGGCCGCGCTGCGCGCCACCGAGTCCGGCGCGTACGACGTGATCCACGCCCACGACTGGCTCGTCGCGCACACCGCCATGACGCTGCGCGAGCACCTGGACGTGCCGCTGGTGACCACCATCCACGCCACCGAGGCGGGCCGGCACCAGGGCTGGCTGCCCGAGGAGATGAACCGCACCATCCACGGCGTCGAGCAGTGGCTGGCCAGCGAGTCCGGCCGGGTGATCGTCTGCTCCGGCTACATGCGCGACGAGGTCGGCGCGCTGTTCGGCGTGGACGCGGCCCGGGTCGACGTCGTCCCCAACGGCGTCGAGCCGCACCGCTGGCGGGTGCCCGCCTCGGCGGTCGCCGCCGCCCGGACCCGCTTCGCCGCCGGCGGGCCGCTCGTCACGTTCGCCGGCCGGCTGGTCTACGAGAAGGGCGTGCAGCACCTGCTGGCCGGGCTGCCCCGGCTGCGGGACCGGCACCCCGGGCTGCGCGCGGTGATCGTCGGCGACGGGCCGTACAAGGCGGAGCTGGAGGCCGAGGTGCACCGGCTCGGGCTGGGCGACACGGTCAGCATGCCCGGGTTCCTCGGCGGCACCGACCTGCCCGCGGTGATGGCCGCCTCGGACTGCTTCGCGGTGCCCAGCATCTACGAGCCGTTCGGCATGGTCGCGCTGGAGGGCGCCGCCGCGGGCGCGCCGCTGGCGGTGTCGCGTACCGGTGGGCTGGCCGAGATCGTCGAGCCGGGCGTCACCGGGATGACGTTCGCCCCGCAGGACCCCGACGGGCTGGCCGAGGCGGTGCACGCGCTGCTCTCCGACACCGACCGGGCCCGCGCGCTGGCCCGCCGGGCCCGCGCCATGGTGCACGAGCAGTACGGCTGGTCGGCCATCGCGTCGCGCACGGCCGCCGCGTACGCCGCCGCGATCGCCGGCGACCCGGCGTTCACCGCCGCCCGCACCGAGCAGCGGATGGCCGCCGGCCGCGCCCTGCCCGCCCTCCCCACCGGCAACCTCCTCACCGCCGCCGGCCTGCGGTGAAAGGAGGGGGCCCCGCCTAACGCTTTTGGTGGAGGCGGGGGCCCCGCTCAACAGCCGCACCCACCCGAGCACGCGAAAGGCCGCCGACCCCGCACGGGTCGGCGGCCTTCGCATCGGGCCGTCTCAAGAAGGGGCCCCGCCCATACCCCAGGCGTTGAAAGGGGCCCCTCCTTGCACGTCAGCGGTTGGCGGCGGGGACGTAGTCCCGCTCCGGGGCGCCGGTGTAGATCTGCCGCGGGCGACCGATCTTGGTCTCCGGGTCGTTGATCATCTCGCGCCACTGGGCGATCCAGCCGGGCAGCCGGCCCAGCGCGAACAGCACCGTGAACATCTTCGTCGGGAAGCCCATGGCCTTGTAGATCAGGCCGGTGTAGAAGTCCACGTTCGGGTAGAGGCGCCGGGAGACGAAGAAGTCGTCGGCGAGCGCGATCTCCTCCAACTGCATCGCGAGGTCCAGCAGCGGGTCCGGCTTGGCCATCCGGCCGAGCACGTCCTGGGCGGCCTTCTTCACGATCGCGGCCCGCGGGTCGTAGTTCTTGTAGACCCGGTGGCCGAAGCCCATCAGCTTCACGCCGTCCTGCTTGTCCTTCACCTTCTGCACGAAGGTGCGGACGTCGCCGCCGTCGGCCTGGATCTTCTGGAGCATCTCCAGCACGGCCTGGTTGGCGCCGCCGTGCAGCGGGCCGAACAGCGCGTTCACGCCGGCCGAGACGGAGGCGAACAGGTTGGCGTTGCTGGAGCCGACCAGCCGCACCGTCGAGGTGGAGCAGTTCTGCTCGTGGTCGGCGTGCAGGACGAACAGCATGTCCAGCACGCGGGCGACGACCGGGTCGACCTCGTACTGCTCGGCCGGCACGCCGAACGTCATCCGGAGGAAGTTCTCGACGTAGCCGAGCGAGTTGTCCGGGTACAGCAGCGGCTGGCCGATCGACTTCTTGTAGGCGTACGAGGCGATGGTCGGGACCTTCGCCATCAGCCGCACCATGGACATCTCGACGTGCTCGGAGTCGAACGGGTCCAGGCTGTCCTGGTAGAAAGTCGAGATGGCGCTGACGGCCGAGGAGAGCACCGCCATCGGGTGCGCGTCGCGGGGGAAGCCGTCGAAGAAACGACGCATCTCCTCGTGCAGCAGCGAGTGCCGCCGGATCCGCTCGCTGAACTCGGTGAGCTCCGTCTGGGACGGCAGCTCGCCGTAGATCAGCAGGTAGGAGACCTCCAGGAAGGAGGACTTCTCGGCCAGCTGGTCGATCGGGTAGCCGCGGTACCGCAGGATGCCCGCGTCACCGTCGATGTACGTGATCGCGGACGAGCAGGACGCGGTGTTGACGAAACCGGGGTCGTACGTGGTCATCCCGGTTTCCTTGAGCAGCTTGCTCACCCCGATCCCGGCGGGGCCCTCGACCGCGGACTGCACCGGCATCGACAGCTGCCCACCGGGGTGGTCGAGCTTGACTTCCGTCATCTGTTCCTCGCTTCGCCGGCAAGATCTTCGTTGAATTGCCTTCGCTTCTACCGTAATCACGGTATGGGGGACAACGCTCGGCATGGTTTCGCAGGTGAGGTATGCGTCACTGATTCCCGAGTTGCCGGGACGGAAACCGGCCGCGGGGCCGGGTCAGGACAGATCGAGCCGCCGCGGCGTCCCGCCGGCGTCGAGGCGGTACAGGTCGAGGCGGTTGGCGCCGGCGGCGAAGAGCCGGTCGTCGGGGAGGAACGCGGCGAACCGCCGACCGCCGGCGTCCGGCGGCACCACCGGCACCACCGCGCCGACCGTGCCGTTGACCGCGACCGCGAGCCGGGTGCCGTCCGGCACGGTGTCGGGCACGGTGCCCCAGACCAGCGCCGGCAGCCCCCGCGCCGGATCGACCGCGGCGAACGCGGCCCGGTTCGCGACCGTGGCCGTGCCGCCGGGGGGCACGTCGGAGAGCCGGGTGCCGACCAACGGGTCGACGGCCGGCAGCGGCACCGGCGCGGGCACTCCGCCGGTGATCGTCACCGGCTGGCCGGGCCGGTCGTAGAAGCGTTTGTCGGCCCGCCCGCGCGGGGCCGCCCTCGCCGGGACGCCGTCCATCCGCCAGGGCACCCGCACGTGGGTCTCGTCGGCGATGGTGGGCAGCAGGTCCACGTGTTCCCAGTTGCGGTCGTCGACCCGGCCGGCCCGCTGGCCGGGCTCCTTGACGAACATCGGCACCCAGGCCACCTCGTTCGCGGCGTGGTTGATGGCGTCCATCCCCCGGCCCTGCCAGTCCCGGCGGAAGCTCACCCCGTGGTCCGCGGTGACCAGCACCAGCGCCTGGTCGTAGAGGCCGGTGGCGCGCAGCGTCCGCAGCGTCTCGCCGATCAGCCGGTCGGTGTAGCCGAGCTGCGCCAGGTGCCGGGCACGGGCCAGGTCCACCCAGCCGGCGCCGTCGTTGGGCAGGTCTTCCGGCGCGTCGTAGTGCGCCCCGGACGGCAGGTACGCCCACGGCGAGTGCGGCATCAGCAGGTGCAGGAAGTGCAGCGTCGGGCGGTCGACGGGGCGCAGCCCGGCGAGGAACGAGGTGAACCGGGCCGGCTGGTTGTCGTCGAGCGTGTCCCAGCGGAACTTCGGGTCGTCCGGCACCGGTTCGGCGGCGTCCAGCCCGGCCTCGGCCGCGGTCTGCTCCCGGTACGAGTCCTCCGGGTCGACCCGGCTGTCCACCGGCGCGGTGAGCTGGCGCAGCAGCTTGCCGCTCTCCCGGGCCAGCACGCCGATCCCCCGCTGCGGGCTGGCCGGCTGCTCGCAGCGGCTGGGCGGGCAGAGCCGGGTGATGCTCTCCTGCGCCCTGATCCGGTAGAGGCCGCCGAGCGCGGTGAACAGGTTGTCCGGGTACTGCGAGTAGTGCGGCGCCACGGCCCGCTCCGGGTAGCGGCCGGTGAGCATGGCCGGCAGCGCGTAGGGCGTCCAACCGCTGACGCCGGTCGCGTTGCGGTACCACGTCGAGCCGGCGGCCAGCGCGGCGAAGTTCGGGTAGCGGGCGGCGTCGATCCGCCCGTCCGGGCCGAGCAGCGACACCAGCGGCAGCTCGTCCAGCACGATCATGACCACCGGCGGGTGGCTGCCCGCGCCGGCCGTGCCGGCGGCGCCGCCGTCGCCGCGGGGCAGCACCACCGCCGAGGCCGGCGATGCGAACAGGAACAGCCCGACGAAGACCACCGGGCCGGCCGCGGCCACCCGCAGCACCCGGCGCAGCGCCCGCCACCGCCGGTGCGCGACCGCCGCGAGCGCGCCGGCCCCGCCGGCCACCACCAGCAGCGGTACGCCCCGGAGCGGCGTCAGGTGGCGGCCCACCTGGACCGCGAGCGCGGCGAGCAGCAACCCGACCAGCACGGTGTGCACCGCCGCCCGGGTCACCCGGCCGCCGAGCAGCGCCAGTGCGCCGAGCGCCGCGAACGGCAGCGTGGGCGCCAACGCGACCAGCGCGACCAGGAGCAGCACGTCGACCCGGGAGGCGCGGTGGAACAGGAAGAAGTCGGGGCTGCGACCGAGCACGTCCAGCAGCGGCTGGGTGACCACGAGGCCGACCAGCGCCGACACCTCGGCCAGCCGCGCCGCCTCGGCCCGCCACCGGCCCCGCCGGCGGGGCGCGTCGGTGCCGGCCGGCCGGTCCCTCGGTGGGGCGAGAGTGTCCTCAGCCACCCACCACCACCTGGTAGAGCGTGCGGGTGCCGGAGGGCAGCTCGGCACGCGCCACCACCCGCCCGCGCCGGGCCAGCAGCGCCTCGAACGCGTCCCGCCGGTAGTCGGGGAAGAGGCCGTCCGGCTTGTTGGCCAGCAGCCGGCGGGCCATCGGGTCGTCCGGGTGGACGAACTCCACCACCAGGCTGCCGCCGGGCTCGGTGAGCGCGGCGAGCTGGTCGAGCACGTCGGGCAGCGGCACGTTCCGGCCGATCGCCAGGTGGTGCACCAGGGCCAGGGCGAGCACCAGGTCGGCGCGCGCCCGGTCGACGAACGCGGCCCGCTCGACGCCGCGCCAGCCGCCGCCCGGCGACGGGTCGGCCAGGTCCATCACCAGCGGCAGGATCCGCCCCTCGCCCTCGTCGCACAGCGCGCGGTAGAGCGCGTCGACCACGCCCGGGTCCTGCTCGACGGCGACCACGTACGCGGCGTGCCGGGCCGCGATGCGGGCGTACCGGCCGTCGTTGGCGCCCAGGTCCACCGCCGAGTGCGGGGCGGTGGCGGCCACCGCCCGGTCGACGAAGTCCTCCTTGGCCCGCCGGTCCGGCACCGAGTACGCGCAGGTGCGCTGGTAGTCCGCCCAGTGGCTGTCGGCGGGCCGGTGGTCGAGCCGGCGGACCAGCCGGGTCAGCCCGCGTACGGTGGACAGGGCCAGCTCGCGGGAGAACCCGGCGGCGCGGAGCTGGGCGCGGACGTCGCTGCTGCTGGCGTCCGCGTGGCGGGCCTGCATCGCGCCGTGCAGGTGCACGTGGGTGGGCACCCCGGCCCGCCAGCGGCGGGCGCCGGCGAACAGGCGGCGCATCTGGTCCGGCTCGACGCCGTCGATCCGGGCCCGCAGGAACGGCTGGAAGTCCAGCCCGAGGTGGGCCTGGATGAGCAGCGGGTAGAGCAGCGTCTGGCAGAACTGCCGGTAGCCGGCCCAGGGTTCGCCGTCGCGCAGCGCCTCGAACGAGCCGACGTCGATGAACACCGGCCGGGCGCCGCGCCACTGCACGTTGTAGGCCGACCCGTCCTTGGTGGTGAAGCCGGCCTCCAGCGCGGCGCGCAGCACGTCCAGGTGCAGCAGCGCCGCGTCGCGCAGCATCGCGTACGACCACTCGTAGGGGTGGGAGACGAACGGGATGCGCTCGTGCCGCAGCACCGCGGCCCAGGGCAGGTCGACCGGGGTCGGGACGAGTTCCTCGGTGCCGACCAGGTGGCCGGCGGCGGTGAGGTCGCGGAAGAGGTCGCTGGCGGACAGCGCCCGCCAGTCCCGGGCGGACCGCTCGTCGAGGCCACGCAGCACCTCCCCGGCCCGGTGGAAGACCCGGTTGCCGGGGTCGCGGAAGGAGCCGGGTTCGACGCGGACGCCGGTGTCGGGAACCGTCATGCCGTCAGCCCTGGTCGGTGGGCTGGCGGCGGAACCGGGTCACCAGGCGCCGCCAGTAGAGCTTGGCGGCCACGGCCACTCCGGCCACCCCGCCGACCACCGCCTGCACGATGAGACTGCCGGATCCCGCGTCCAGGTAGGCCAGGTGCGTCACGGCTGCTTTCCTTCCCTCGCCGGTCATCGGAGCACCGCCCGGAACGCGAGCTTTACTCCTCAACGCCGGGCTTGTCCCCTACGGTACGCGCCTGACCGGACACGCGCGGCCACACCGGGCACTCCTCCCCCGTCCGATCCGTTCAAGACGCACCGGCCCGGGGCCGCCTACCGTGGCGGCATGACACCGCAGTTCGATCTCGTCGGGACCGTCGTCACCGACATGGCCCGCACCCTCGACTTCTACCGCCGGCTGGGGCTGCCGATCCCGGCCGACGCCGAGACGGAACCGCACGTGGAGGTCGCCCTCCCCAACGGGGTACGACTGGCCTGGGACACCGTCGAGACCATCCGCGGCTTCCATCCCGGCTTCACGCCGCCCGCCGGCAGCCCGCGGATGAGCCTGGCCTTCCGCTGCGCCGACCCGGCCGAGGTGGACCGCTGGTACGCCGAGCTGACCGCCGCCGGCCACCACGGGGAACTGCCGCCGTGGGACGCGGTCTGGGGCCAGCGGTACGCGGTCCTGCACGATCCGGACGGCAACGGTGTGGACCTGTTCGCGCCGCTGCCGGCCGGCTGACCGGCACGCTCCGGCCCGCCGGTCAGTCCGCGCGCTCCGGCTCGCCGGTCAGTCGGCGGGCGGGGTGAGCAGGCGGGTCGGTGGGACGCCGGCCAGCTCGCGCACGTCACGGGTGAGGTGGGCCTGGTCGGCGTACCCGGATCGCGCGGCGACCTCGGCGAGCGGCACGCCGCGTCGCGCCAGGTCCAGCGCGCGGCGCATGCGCAGGATACGGGCCAGCGTCTTCGGGCCGTACCCGAAGAGAGCCCGGCTGCGCCGGTGCAGCGCCCGAGCGCCGAGGCCGACCTCGGCGGCGGTCGCCGCGACCGTGGCGCCGGCGGCCAGCCGGGCGGCCACGTGCGCGCCGAGCGGGTCGGGCCCACCGGCGGCCCGCAGCCGCGCCCGCGCCACCTCCTCCAGGATCGTGGCGCCGGCGTCGCACCAGTCGGCCGCGCACCGCGCGCCGCCCGGGTCGACGGCCGCCCGGATCCGGTCGGCCGGCTCCACGGCGGCGCGGCCCCACAGGTCGGCGAGCGGGACGCGGCGGTCCCGCAACTCCTCGGCGGGCACCCCGAACACGGCCGGGCCGACGCCCGGCGGCAGGCGCAGCCCGATCCACCGCTCCCCCGACGCCGACCACGACACCTGGGCCACCCGGTCCGGCCCGGCCACCAGCAGCCCGGCCCGACTGGACCAGAGCAGGTCCAGGCACCCGTCCGGCAGCACGCGGACCGGCCCCGCGCCGGACGAGACGCTCGCCCAGCGCACCGCCGCCGGAATCCCCACCGCCGCCCGTTCCCGGTACATCCGTCCACCCTGCCACCCACCGTCGATCATGAGGTTGGCGGCAGGCGTCGCGGCGTGTCGCGACCGCCAACCTCATGATCGACGAGGCAGGTCAGGGGCGGTGGTGCAGGGCCAGGCGGAGCAGGAGGAACCGCAGCGCGGTGGCGGCCAGGTTGGCCGCCACCAGGACGGTCAGCTCGACCGCGCGGGCCGGGGTCGTGACGGCGTGCAGCACGGCCAGCGAGCCGCTGGTCAGGGCCAGGCCGAGCGCGAACGCGAGCAGTCCCTGGAGGTGGTGCCGGCCGGCGTGGCGGCGACCGGTGACGCCGAACGTGAGCCGGCGGTTGGCCGCCGTGTTCGCCACCGCGGTCAGCAGCAGCGCCAGCAGGTTCGCCGGTTGCGCGCCGAGCGGGCCGCGGGCCAGCAGGAAGAGCAGCAGGTACGCGAGCGTGCTGGCCACCCCCACCGCGGCGAAGCGGACGAGCTGGCCGGGCAGCCCGACCGGCACCTGCGCCGGGGGCGCCGGCAGCGGCGCCCGGCCGAGTTGGGCGCGCAGCCGGGCCAGCGGCAACGCGCCGGTGACCAGCGCCCGGACCAGCCGCCCGATGCCGCGCAGGTCGGCCAGGGCGGTGGCGACGATGTCGACCCGGCTGTCCGGGTCGTCCACCCAGTCCACCGGCACCTCGTGGATCCGCAGCCCGGCCCGCTGGGCGAGCACCAGCAGCTCGGTGTCGAAGAACCAGCCGGTGTCCTGGACCAGCGGCAGCAGCTCGGCCGCCACGTCGGCGCGGATCGCCTTGAACCCGCACTGCGCGTCGGAGAAACGCACCGCCAGCGTGCCGCGCAGCAGCAGGTTGTAGCCGCGGGAGATCACCTCCCGCTTGGCGCCCCGGACCACCCGGCTGGTGCGGGCCAGCCGGGTGCCGATGGCCAGGTCGGAGTGGCCGGACAGCAGCGGCGCGACGAGCGGCGGCAGCGCGGCCAGGTCGGTCGAGAGGTCCACGTCCAGGTACGCCAGCACCGGCGCCGGTGACACCGACCAGGCGGCCCGCAGCGCCCGGCCCCGGCCCTTCTCCGCCAGGTGCAGCACACCGACCTCGGGCAGCTCGGCGGCGAGCGCCTCGGCCACCGCCAGGGTGCCGTCGGAGCTGGCGTTGTCGGCCACCGTGATCCGGAACGGGTACGGGAACTGGGCGGTCAGGTACGCGTGCAGCCGCCGGACGCAGGGGCCGAGGTCGACCTCCTCGTTGTAGACCGGGACCACCACGTCCAGCACCGCGCCCTCGGCGGTGGGCCGGGCCTGCACGGCGGCCCGGGGCTCCGGCATGAGGATCATGGATCAGCCCTGCTTTCCGCTGCTCAGGTCGTACACGGTCACCCCGTCGACGGTGGTCGCGGTGAAGTTCTCGGCGACCCAGGCGGCGATCTCGGTCGACGCGCTGCTGCCGCCGTTGGCCCGGAACCCGCCGCCGCCGAGGAACCAGTGGATCCGGCCGTCGGCCACGTACCGCTGGAACTCGGCGAGCGTCGGCGACGGGTCGCTGCCGTTGAAGCCGCCGATCGGCATCACCGGCTCGCCGGTGGCGAGCTGGTAGCCGGAGGCGTTGTTCGAGCCGATCGTGGCCGCGACCCAGGTGTAGTCCTCGGCGTCGGCCTTGAGCAGCGCCGTCATCTCGGCGCTCGGCTCACGCGCGTCGAGCAGTCCGCCCATGCCGCCGCCGCGTTGCCCGCGCCCGCCGTCCTGACCGGTCCCGCCGTTCGGTCCGGTGCCGCCGTCCTGACCGGTCCCGCCGTCCTGACCGGTCCCGCCGTCCTGACCGCCGGGAGTGCCGGGGGCCTGGCCGCCGTCGGGGAAACCCGGGAACGCGCCGTTCTGGCCGCCCGGGAAGCCCGGGAACCGACCGTTCCCGCCGCCCGGGAAGCCGGGGAACGCGCCGCCGGGGAACTCCCCGCCGCCCGGCATCCGCCCACCGGGGAAGCCGCCCCGGCCGCCCGGCCCGAAGCCACCCACCACGTCCGGACCGGCGCTCGGGATCGAGCCGGTGTGCGGGGTCGCCGCGGTCTGCACCGCGTACGCCGCCGGCCCGGCCACTCCCGCCGCCATCCCCAGCGCCGCCACCCCGGTCACCACCCCGCGCGTCCACCACCGGCCCGCCCGGCCCGAGCTGACCGAGGAGTTCGCGTCACCGTGCGGCGCCCTGGCCGACCCGAAGCCCTTGACCACCGGGAGGTCGAGAAGCGCCAGGATGACGGCGGCGGTCAGGCCGGTCGCCAGCACGGCCGGGCGCAGCCAGGGCTGCCAGTCGGGGCTGCGGCCGAGCAGGCGCCAGGACCACCAGGCGGTGACCGCCAGCACGCCGGCCAGCACCAGCGTGGCGGCGTATCCGCGCCAGCGGTTCCGCGCCGGGACGCGCCCGGCGGGCGTGGTCGCCGGGGGGTGGCCGGCGGCGGGTCGGGTGGGCGCCGTGCGGGCCCGCCAGAGCTGGGTGACCCCGATGCCGACCAGGGCGCCGACGGCGGGCGCCAGCGCGACCGTGTAGTAGGCGTGGAAGATGCCGGACATGAAGCTGAAGATCAACCCGGTGACCAGCAACCAGCCACCCCAGAGCAGCAGGCCGGCCCGCCGCCGGTCGGTACGCGCCGCCCGCCCGGCCAGCCACACGCCGGCCACCAGCAGGATCAGCGCGGCCGGCAGCAGCCAGGAGATCTGCCCGCCGACCTCGGTGTCGAACATCCGCAGCAGACCCGTGCGGCCGGAGAACGGTCCGCCGCCGCCACCGCCCGGCCGACCGCCCCCGCCGACGCTGCCCACCTCGTCGCCGGTGATCCGGCCCAGGCCGTTGTACCCGAGCGTCAGCTCCAGGATGCTGTTGTGCTGCGAGCCGCCGATGTACGGGCGGGCGCTCGCCGGCACCAGCTCCACGACCGCCACCCACCAGCCGGCGGAGACCAGCACCGCCAACCCGGCCAGCAGCAGTTGCCGGATCCGCCGGCCGAGTCCGGTCGGCGCGGCCAGCAGGTAGACGGCGGCGAACACCGGGATCACCAGGAACGCCTGGAGCATCTTGGTGAGGAAGCCGAGGCCGACCAGCACGCCGGCCAGCGCGAGCCACCTGGTGCTCGCGGTCTCGACCGCCCGGACCGTGGCGTACGCGGCGGCCAGCAGCAGGAACACCAGCAACGCGTCGGGGTTGTTGAACCGGTACATCAGCGTGGCCACCGGGGTGAGCGCCAGCACCGCGCCGGCGAGCAGGCCGGCCGTCGGGCCGTACCAGCGGCGGACGGTGGCGTGGAGCACGGCGACCGAGGCGACGCCGAGCAGCGCCTGCGGCACCAGGATCGACCAGCTGCTCAGCCCGAAGACGCGGATCGACAGCGCCATCAGCCAGAGCGAGGCCGGCGTCTTGTCCACGGTGATCGAGTTGGCCGCGTCCGAGGAGCCGTAGAAGAACGCCTGCCAGCTCTCCGAGCCGGCCTGCGCGGCGGCCGAGTAGAACGCGTTGCCCCAGCCGGAGGCGCCCAGTCCCCACAGGTAGAGCAGGCCGGTGGCGACCAGCAGGCCGACCAGGGCCGGACGCGCCCAGCGCGGGTCGCGGCCGGGCGGCTCCGCCGTGGTGGGGGCCGACTCCGGTACGGGCGTGGGGGCCGACCCGGTCGCGGACGGTCCACCCGTCGGCGCGGTCAGCAGGCTCTCGGTTCTGTCCATGCCGGCAAGCCTCGGAGGGCCCGCTGACCCACCCCCGTGAACGACCTATGCGTCCGCTGTGGATCCCGGCAGCCAGACGGTGAACGCGGTGTGGCCGGGGCGGCTGGCCACCTCCACCCGGCCGTGGTGGGCCTCCACCACGGCGGCGACGATGGCCAGCCCCAGGCCGGTGCTGCCGTGCGCGCGGGAGCGGGAGCTGTCGCCGCGGGCGAACCGCTCGAACACCTCCGGTTGCAGCTCGGCGGGGACGCCCGGCCCGTCGTCGGTGACGCGCAGCTCCACGCCGTCCGGGGCGGGGGACAGCCGGGTGGTGACGGTGGTGCCGGCCGGGGTGTGCACCCGCGCGTTGGCGAGCAGGTTCGTCAGCACCTGGTGCAGCCGGTGGCCGTCGCCGGTGACGGTGAGCGGCTCGTCCGGCAGGTCGAGCTGCCAGTGGTGCTCCGGGCCGGCCACGTGCGCGTCGCTGACCGCGTTCACCGCCATGGCGGTCAGGTCGACCGGCTCGGCGGCCAGCGGTCGGCCGGAGTCCAGCCGGGCGAGCAGCAGCAGGTCGTCCACGAGGCTGGTCATCCGGGTGCTCTCCGACTCGACCCGGCGCAACGCGTGCGCCACGTCCGGTGGCACCTCCTGCCGGCCGCGCCGGGCCACCTCCGCGTACCCCCGGATGGCGGCCAGCGGCGTCCGCAGCTCGTGGCTGGCGTCGGCGACGAACTGGCGTACCCGGGTCTCGCTGGCCTGCCGGGCGGCGAGCGCGGCGGCGACGTGGCCGAGCATCCGGTTGAGCGCGCCCCCGACCTGCCCGACCTCGGTGCGCGGGTCGGTGTCGGCGGCCGGCACCCGGACCGACAGCGCCACCTCGCCCCGGTCCAGCGGCAGCTCGGCGACCCGGGCCGCGGTGGCGGCGACCCGGTTCAGTGGCCGCAACGTGCCCCGGACGATCAGCGCGCCGAGGCCGCCGGCGATGACCAGGCCGGCGCCGATCACCCCGGCCTGGGCGACGGCCATCCACATGACCGTCTCGTCGACCTCGGACAGCGGGATGGCGAAGACGAGGACGTCGCCGTCGGGCATCTGCCGGGCCACCGCCCGGTAGTCACCGCGCCCGGCGAGCGCGACCGTGCGCGGCGCGTCGTCGGGGCGGAGCCGGGCCAGGGGCGCCACCTCCCCCACCGGCACCGCGGCCGGCTGCGTGGCCGCCTGGCGGAACGCCAGGTCGACCTTCCCGTCGACGACCCGCGCCGCCACGGAGTCGGCCGGATAGCCGGGTGGGAACCCCGGACGGAAGGTGCTCGGTCGGTCCTGCGGCAGCTCGAACGGTGAGGGCTGCCGCACGTGCCGGCGGGACTCGCCGCCGGTGAGCTGCTCGTCGATCCGCCCGACCAGGAAGTGCCGCAGCGCGACCGTGGTCAGGCCGCCGATGCCGACGCTGACCAGCGCCAGCAGCGCCACCACGGAGAGCACCAGGCGGCGGCGCAGCGACCAGCCGGCCAGCCGGCGACGCAGCCGCCCGCCGCGCTCACTCGGCGGGCTTGAGGACATAGCCGGCGCCGCGCAGCGTGTGGATCATGGGCGCGCGGCCCGCGTCGATCTTCTTGCGCAGGTACGAGATGTACAGCTCGACCACGTTGGCCTGGCCGCCGAAGTCGTAGTTCCAGACCCGGTCGAGGATCTGCGCCTTGCTGAGCACCCGGCGCGGGTTGCGCATCAGGTAGCGCAGCAGCTCGAACTCGGTGGCGGTGAGCGTGATCAGGGCGTCGCCGCGGCGCACCTCGTGACTGTCCTCGTCGAGGCTGAGGTCGCCGACGGTCAGCACCGCCTCCTCCCGGGCGGCGACCGCGAACCCGGAGCGGCGCAGCAGGGCGCGCAGCCGGGCGATCACCTCCTCCAGGCTGAACGGCTTGGTGACGTAGTCGTCGCCACCGACGGTGAGCCCGGCGACGCGCTCCTCCACCGCGTCCCGGGCGGTCAGGAACAGCACCGGCACGCTCGGCGACTGCTCGCGCAGGCGACGCAGCACCTGGAAGCCGTCCAGGTCGGGCAGCATCACGTCGAGCACCACGGCGTCCGGCCGGAACTGGCGGGCCGCGCTGATCGCCGCCATCCCGCTGCCGGCGGTGGTGACCTGCCAGCCCTCGTAGCGCAGGGCCATCGAGAGCAGGTCGGTGAGCGTCGGCTCGTCGTCCACCACCAGCACGCGCACCGGCTCGCCGTCCGGTCGGCGCAGCTCGATCCGGCCCTGCGCGGCCTGCCCGTTCATGACCATGCTCCCCATCGTGGGCGCGCCGACTGTACCGGCGCTGTCCCGTTCCTGTGTACCAGCTGTGCCGGCGGCGCGTGGCCATCCGGCGGGAGCGATCCGGTCTTCCCCGGCCGGGCTACCCGGTGGTAACTTGCCGGGCATGTCCATCGATGGCCGCCCCGCCGGCGGACCGGCGCGGGCGACCGGCGCGGCCCGGGGCTCCGGCGCCCGCACGTCGCCGGCCGGGCCGTGACCACGCCGGCTCCCGGCCCCGACGTGGAGGTGGTCTTCGAGCGGCGCGGCGCCGGACCGGCGCTGGTGCTGCTGCACGGCATCGGTCACCACGGCGGCGCCTGGCTGCCGGTGCTGGACCGGCTCGCCGCGACGCACGACGTGATCGCCGTCGACCTGCCCGGCTTCGGCCGCTCCCCGGTGCCCGCCGCCGGCCTGCCCGCCGACATGTCCGGGCTGGTGGCCGGCATGGTGGAACTCTTCGCCGCGCTCGGGCTGGACCGGCCGCACGTGGCCGGCAACAGCCTCGGTGGGGCGATCGCGCTGGAGCTGGCCGCCACCGGCGCGGTCGCCTCGGCCACCGCGCTGTCGCCGGCCGGCTTCTGCACGGCCCGCGAGCTGCGCTGGGCGCTCACCGTGCTCAGCCTGCACCGCAGCGCGGCTCGGCTGCCCGAGCCGGTGCTGCGTCACCTGTTCGCCGCGCCGGCGCTGCGGGCCCTGGCGATGGGCATGATCCTGGCCCGGCCGGACCGGTTGACGCCGGACGTGGCGCTCGCGGACGCCCGCGCGCTGCGCCGGGCGCGGGCGTTCCGCGCCGTCGCCCGGGCCGGCCGGGGGTACGCGTTCGCCGGGCGGCCCACCGTCCCGGTGACGGTCGCCTGGGGCACCCGGGACCGCATCCTCCCCTACCGGCAGGCCGCGCTGGCCCGCGCCCGGCTGCCCACCGCCCGGCACCTCGACCTGCCCGGCTGCGGGCACGTGCCGATGCACGACGACCCGGAGCTGGTCGCCGCCGTCATCCTCGGCACCACCGGTGCCCGGCCGGCCTGAGCCGTCCACGCCGCGCCCGCGCCGGGGCCACGCCGCGCCCGCGCCGGGCGCGGCCGGGGCTACTCGGTGGCGCCGAACGGGTCGGTGCGCACGTAGCGCATCGTCCAGCCGTCCGGGCCGGCCCGGTCACCCCGCTCGTAGAGATGGTCCGCCACGTCGGTGGGCGGCTGCTCGGGGTGGCGCAGGATCCACCGGCGCGGCGGCGCGCCGTCCGGATCCGCCGGCAGGTCCCGGGCCACGTCGTCGGCCGGACCGCCGACGAACCGTACGCGCACCAGCGCCACCGCTCACTCTCCGTTCCGACGTCGACACTCCCGCTCGCGAAGCTACCCCGCCGGCCGGCCCGCTCCCGGCGGTTTGCACAGCTCGGAGCCCGGGTAGCGGGTCCGGGGGGACCGGACGAGACAGGGAGTGGTCGATGAGGACGCTGGGCGGGCGGTACGAGCTCGAACAGCGCGCGGCCGTGGGCGGCATGTCGGAGGTGTGGCGGGCACACGACCGGGTGCTGGACCGGACCGTCGCGATCAAGCTGATCTCGCCGGGGCTGGACGGCGACGCCGGTTCGGTGGAACGGATCCGGGCCGAGGCCCGCTCGGCGGCGCGACTGGTCCACCCGAACGTGGCAAGCGTGCACGACTTCGGCACCGCCACGCTGCCGGACGGCCGGCCGGTGCCCTACATCGTGATGGAGTTGGCCGAGGGCGAGACGCTCGCCGCCCACCTGCGCGCCGGCCCGCTGGACTGGCGCATCGCGGTGCGGGTCTGCGCCGAGGTGTGCGCCGCGCTGGCCGCCGCGCACGGGCACGGCATCGTGCACCGGGACGTGAAGCCGGCGAACGTGATCCTGACCCCGTCCGGTGTGAAGGTGCTCGACTTCGGCATCGCCACCCCGGCCGGCGCTCCCGACCACACCCCGGAGGGGATCGTGGTGGGCACCCCGGCGTACCTCGCCCCGGAGCAGCTCGACCGGCAGCCGGCCACCCCGGCCGCCGACATGTACGCGCTCGGCGTGCTGCTCTACTACTGCCTGAGCGGCCGGCTGCCATACGACGCCGCCAGCACCACCCAACTGCTCGGCGCGCGCCGCCGCCTGCCGCCCCGGCCGCTGCCGGAGGTCCCCGGGCTGCCGGCCGAGGTGGCCGAGCTGTGCGAGCGCTGCCTGGACTCCGACCCCGCCGCGCGGCCGACCAGCCCGATGGCCGCGCTGCTGCTGGCCGAGGCGGTCGACGCCCGCATCTACGTGCCGATGACCGTGGTGCTGCCCCGGCAGCGGATCGGCGAGACCTCGCCGTGGACCGGGCGGGCCGCCGCCGAGGCGACCGAGGCGATGGCCGTGGACGCCGCCACGAGCGGGCGGATCCGCTGAGCGTACTGCGGTTTCGCCCGTCGGCGGCCGGGAACGCGGGCCGGTGAGTGACGGGAGGAACGCGATGCCGGATCCGAGTTCCTGGCTGGCCGAGACGGCCACGGCGACCGCGGCGGGCGGTCACGTACGCACCGACGACGGCGGTCTCTCCTCCGCCCTGGCGTCCCCGCTGGCGCCGCACTGCTCCGGCCTGACGCCGGAGCAGTTGTTGGCCGCCGCGTTCGCCTCCTGCCTGCACCACGCCGCGGTGGAGGCGGCCGGTGAGATCACCGACGAGGCGCACACCGTGCAGGTGACCGCCGAGGCGAAGCTGGGTCGAGACGACGACGGCCGCTACCGGGCCGACGTGCACGCCGAGATCTCCTCGGCCGGGCTCAGCCGGGACCAGCTCGCCGAGTTGGTCGCGTACGCCGACCGGCTCTGGCCGTTCTCCAGCGGGGACCCGAGCCGGCACCGGCTCACGGTCACCCCGGCCGAGAACGGCCGCCACTGAGCGCCCGGCTCACCACCGGAAGCCGGCGGTCACCGCACGGTGGTCGGTGTCCGGCGTGTGCACCACGCCGGCGGCGGTCGGGGTGAGCCCCCGGTAGAGCACGTGGTCCGGGCGGGTCACCGGCACCTCCGCCGGCCAGGTGAAGCCGAAGCCCTGCCCGGCCTCGGCCTGCGCGTCGCCGAGCAGTCGGGTCAGCGGGTCGAAGACCCGGTCGGTGGTGGCCGTGTTCAGGTCGCCGAGCACCACCAGCCGGTCGGCCGGGTCGGCGCGAACGGCGCGGGCCAGCGCCGCCACCGTCTCGTCGCGGGTGGTGGTGTGGCCGGCGCGGGCGGAGCCGAGGTGCACGACGTACACGGTCAGGTCGCCCTGCGGGGCGGCCACCACGGCGCGCAGCGCGCGGTCCCAGCCCAGGCCGGTGTCCACGCCGCGCGTCTCGCGGATCGGCCAGCGGCTCCACAGCGCCACCGTGGAGACGGCCGTCCGGTGCGGGTAGCGGCCGGCCAGCGCGGGCGCGATCCGCTCCCCGTCGTCGACCTCCTGCAACCCGATCAGGTCCGGGGCGTCGGCGGCCAGCGCGCCGACGGTGGCGGCCGGGTCGGGGTTGCCGGCCCGCAGGTTCTGGCTGGCCACCCGCACCGCGGTCCCGTCGGCGCCGGCCGCCGGGGGCAGCCAGGCCCGGCCGAAGAGCCCGGCCCAGACCAGCGCCGGCACCAGCACGGCGAGCAGCGCGCGGCGGGAGCGGCGCAGCAGCGCGGCGAGCCCGAGCAGGGGTACGCCGAGACCGAGCAGCGGGGTGGCGCTGTCCACCAGGCTGCCCAGGCCGTGCACGTTGGGCACCGCCCGGTGCCCGATGAGGAGCACGGTGAGCAGCACGGCGCAGGAAACGATGAGCAGGCCCCGCCGCCCCCGCCGACCGGCGGGCTCACCGGCGGCCCGGTCGTCGACCATCTGCTCCGTCACCGTCCGCATCGTATCGAGCGCCCGGGTGCCCGGTGCGCCGGATCCGGTACCCGCACCGGTCCCGGACGGCGGCGGGTGGGGACGGCCGGCCTCGGCGGGTCGGAGTGGATCACGTGGCCGGGCGACCGGCGGTTCCTCCCCCGATCGGAGGAGGTCGCCTCGACACAACGCGCTGACGGTAGCGCGCCCGGATCATCACAGCGAATCCGTCACGACCGACTTGACGGAGACAAGAGGTTCGACAGTTTGGTGATTCACTGACGGTTATGCCGGCGCGGATTCCGGCAAACTGTGACGCATGCCACCAACCACCCCGATGGCAAGCGCGAAGAAGCTCTCTAGCCTCGGCGGGTGCATCCCGACCACCGCCTCCCCCAGTCATCGCCCGCGAACCGCCCGGTTGGCCGAACGATCGACCCGGCCTCGGCCGAACGGCGGGTGGGACGGCACCGCGCCCCGGAGCCACCCCGGCGCGGCCCGGCTCGCTCCGTCCCCGGCCGGATCGCGGTGGCCACCGGCGTCACCTGCTGCCTGGGCCTGATCGGCGTGGCCGGCGTCGGCGAGGCCGCCCCGCCGACCGTCGAGGTCCGCGAGGCGCTCGCCGACCGGGCCGTCGTCGAGCAGCGCGCCTCCCGCGACTTCACCCGGGCGGCGCCGCCCACCGTCGCCCCGGCGTCGCCCGTCCCGGTCGCCACGCCGAGCCCGACGCCGGCCCGCACGAAGCCACCGCGGAAGGTGGTCCGCCCGAAGCACCCGCGCCCTGTCGCCGGCCTGGACCAGCGGCAGATGGACAACGCGAAGGCCATCGTCGACGTCGGCCGGGACATGCGCCTGCCGCGCCGGGCGATGGTGGTGGCGGTGGCCACCGCCATGCAGGAGAGCGACCTGTACAACCTGGCCAGCGACGTGCTGCCCGAGTCGTTCGACCAGCCGCACCAGGGCAGCGGCTCCGACCACGACTCGGTCGGGCTGTTCCAGCAGCGCCCGAGCAGTGGGTGGGGCACGGTCGCCGAACTCATGCGACCGGCGTACGCGGCCCGGGCGTTCTACACCGCGCTGGCCGACGTGCCGGGCTGGGCGGACATGAGCGTCACCGGCGCGGCCCAGGCGGTGCAGATCTCCGCGTTCCCGGACGCGTACGCGAAGCACGAGAAGCGGGCCACCACGGTGGTGGCGGCGCTGTCCTGAGGCCCGGAGCGTCGTCTCACCGGCCGGCGGCGGCGGTGGGGGTGTCGGCGGGCACGCGGGCGCCGGAGAGGATCTCGTCGACCCGGGCCTCGCGGCGGCGGCGGGCCAGCAGCGCGGCCTCGAACTCGCGGCGCGCCCGCAGCGCCTCCGCGTACGCCTCCTCCCGCACCAGGCGGGCCTCCTCCCGCGCGGCGTCCAGCTCGGCGCGCGCCCGGGCCACCAGGTCGGCGGCCTCCCGTTCGGCGGCCTCCCGCTCAGCGGTCGACGGGCCGGCCGGGACGTCGGCGTCCGACGGGTCGGCCGGCGCGGCGCGGCGGCGCAGGTAGTCGCAGAGGTGCCCGGCGTCCAGCCGGATCCGGTCCCACTCCCGCCCTGTCCCCGCGACGCCCTCCGCACGCGCCGCCAGCCGGCGCAGCCGGAGATCCAGCTCGTCCAGGCAGGCATCCACCTGACGCCGGTCGTAACCGGCCTCCACCACCGAGAACCTCATGCTGTCGCCCCCCAGGCAGCCGGCGTGCGTCCCCCACCTGACGATCCTGCGGGGCGGGCCGGACCGCCGGCGGCCGTTCACCGGAAATGTTCAGCATCCGGACACCGGGACGCGCGGGTCGTCAGGAGCGCTTGGGGAGCACGACCACCCGGCCGAAGAACTCGTCGATTCGGCGCACCACGTCGTTGAAGTCGTCCAGGTCGATCGGCTTGGTCACGTACGCGTTGGCCTGGAGCGTGTAGCTGCTCACCACGTCCGTGTCGGCGTTGGAGGTGGTCAGCACCACGATCGGGATGCTCCGGAGGTTCTCGTCCCGCTTGACCTCGCCGAGCACCTGCCGCCCGTCCATCCGCGGCATGTTGAGGTCGAGCAGGATGACGTCCGGTCGCTGCGCCTCGGTGTGCCGGCCCTCGCGACGGAGGAACTCCATCGCCTCCTCGCCGTCGGCGACCACGTCGATGACCTTCTCGACGTCCGACTCCTCGAGCGCCTCCTCGATCATCAGGACGTCGCCCGGATCGTCGTCCACCACCAGGATGCGAACGGGGCTCGGAGTGGTCTGACCCATGGGGCTACCTGCTTCGTCTCGGGGAGGGCACCGGCCGCGCGGCCGGACGCTGGGCGGGAAATCTATCCGATCAGGAGCCGGCCGACCTCGTCGGGTCGGCCGTGTCGCGGTCGTGACGCAGCACCTCGGCCAGCCCGGTCACCTGAAGCACCCGGGCCACCCGGCCGGTCGCCCCGATGAGCCGTAGCCAGCCACCGTCGGCGGCGACGAGATTGTCCCCCCGGACGAAGGCGGCGATGCCCGTCGAGTCGCAGAACGTCAGCTCGGTGAGGTCGAGCAGCAACTCGCGGCGGCCGTCGGCGACCAGCCGGTCGATCTCGGCGGTCAGCTCCCCGGCCGTGCTCAGGTCCAGTTCACCGGCGAGTCGGAGGCAGGTGACGCCCTGGTCCCGCCGGGCGGACGTGACGGTGAACGTCACCGTGGCCCCTCTCGCTCCCACCGCAGGCGAACCCTTGCAGTGCAGCAAGTATAGGGGGCGTCCGGCCCGATCCGGATCAGCGGCCCGCCGTCGCCGCCACCCGGCCGCCCACCACGGCCCGTCCCCGCTCCAGGAACCCGGCCGCCCTGGGGAAGTCCCGTAGCTGCTGTCCATAGTGGTCGAGCGTGAGCCCGACCGCGCCCGCCGGCACACCGCGGCTGACCAGGATCTCCACCAACCACTCGACGAACTCGGCGAACAGCGTCCCGTCGTCCACGTAGAGCGCGGCGGCCAGGAAGTCGACGATGTAGCCCAGGTCGCCCACGGTCGAGTCGAGCTGCGCCGGCGTGTAGTCGACCACCGCCGGCACCCGCTCGCGCAGGTCGGCGAGCGCGCTGTCGATCAGCTCGCCCCGCCGCTTGACCAGGCTGGCGTACTCGTCGTCGGCGAGGTGGTCCAGCCGTGCGGGCGGCGTCGCGCGCAGCGCCCGGTCGTCGGCGACCAGGTCGGCCGCGGCCGGCGCGTCCGGCGCCCACGCCACACCGAGCACCCGCGCCCAGCGGCCGTCCGCGCCGAACCCGCGCCCGCCCACCACCACCGGCACGTCGGACCGGCGGCACGCCTCGATCATCCGGTGGGCGTGCGGCAGTCGCATCGGCAGCGCGCAGGCCAGGGCCACCGCGTCGGCGTCGTACCGGTGCAGGTAGGACACCAGGTGCGCGGCCGGCACGCTGGCCCCGAGGAAGACCACCTGCCAGCCGCGCAGTCGCAGCACCTCGGCGACCAGCCGGGCCGGCAACGCGTGCCACTCACCGTCCATGCAGGCCATCACGATCCGGCCCCGGGTCACCCGCGGATCGGCGTACGCGGCCACGGCCGCCACCACCCGCTCGCTGATGTGGGTGGCGGCGTGCTCCTGGGCCACGCTCCACTCGTTGCGCGCCCACCGCTCGCCCACCTCGGCCTGCGCCGGGGCGACCAGGTCGAGCAGCACCCGCTCGGCCGGCACGCCCGCCTCCAGCAGCCCTCGGGCGACCGCCACCGCACCCTGCTCGTCGGCCTCGGCCAGGCACTCCAGATAGCCGGCGAACGCGTGCGCCGGGCCGGCTGCGGAGGTCGTCGCGGTCACTCGGGCAGCTCCCTCGTCGGTTCGGCGCCCGTCGGGCCGGGCACCGCGTGCAGGTGGCGGGACGTGCGGCCGGCCGTACCGGTCGCCCGCAACGCCAGCACCGCGATGTCGTCGTGGTCGCCGTGGGCGAGCCAGTCGCAGGTCACCTGCTCGACCCGCTCGGCCAGCGCCGGGGCGGGCATCCGGTGGCAGCCGGTCACGGCGGTGAGCAGCCGGTCCGCGCCGAACTGCTCGTCGCCGCGCCACCCGCCCCGCGCCTCGGTCACGCCGTCGCTGTAGAGCAGGCAGGTCTCGCCCGGTGCCAGGTGCACGGTGGCCTCGCCGATCCGCGGGTCCGGCACCACGCCGATCAGCATGCCGCTCAACGGCACCACCTCGACCTCGCCGGAGGCGCGCAACACCAGCGGTGGCAGGTGACCGCCCCCGGCCAGCGTCAGCGTCAGCCCGCCGTCGCGGTGCGGCCGGGCCACCCCGAGCACCATGGTGGCGAACCGGCCCTGCCCGTGGGCCTGGGTGGTCTCCAGCAACGCGTCGTTGAGCAGCTTCAGCAACCGCCCCGGGTGCGTCTCCACCCGGTGCAACGCGTGCAGGCACTGGCGGAGCTGGCCGGTGAAGACGGCCGCCTCCACGCCCTTGCCCGACACGTCGCCGAGGAAGAAGACCGAGCCGCCGTCGGGCAGCCGGTGCGAGCCGTAGAAGTCACCGCCGATGCGCAGCCCGGCCTGCGCCGGCCGGTACGCCGTGCCCCACTGCACACCCGAGGCCGGCGCCGGCTCGACCGGCACCAGACTGGCCTGCAACGTGTCGGCGACCTCGGCCTGGTCGCGGTAGAGCATGGCGGTGGTCAGCGCGGCGCCGGCCCGGGCCGCGAACGCGCGCACCAGGTCGAGGTCGGCCTCGTCGTACCAGCGGCCGGCCCGGCGGGCCACCAGCAGCACGCCGACCGCGGCGTCCCGGCCCGGCAGCGGCACCACCCGGGCGGTGGCGCCGGTCACGTCCAGGCCGGGCAGCCAGCCCGCCTCGACGGCCTGCTCGACGAGCCAGTCCAGCGCGTGCGGCTCGGTCCCGGCGAGACCGGCCTCGATGGCCGCGGGCAACGCGGCGGCGGGCAGCACACCGCTGTCCACGGCGGGCACCTCGTCCTCGGCGCGTACCGCCCGCCACCAGCGGGCCCGGCCGGAACGCGGCGCCAGCACCAGCACCGCCACGTCGGCCGCCGTGGGCACCGCCAGCCGCGCCACCGCGGCGGCGGCCCGGTCGGGGTGCAACGGGTTGCCGAGCTTCTCGCCGACCACGGCGAGGAACAACGAGCGGGCCCGCTCGGCGAGCAGGGCGTCGGCCCGGCTGACGCTCTCGGTGACGTCCTCGACGTACCAGCAGCGCCGGGCGTGGGAGAGCGCCACCGGGCGCAGCCGCAGCCGGCGGCCGTGGTGGGTGAACTCGAACCGACCGTCGCCGCCCAGCGCCGCCACGCCGGAGGCGGCGAGCACCTCGCCCGGCACGACCTCGGGGACGAGCCGCTCCGCGACCGGGCTCACGTGCCGCACCACGCCGTCGGCGTCGCAGACGATCAGACCCTCGCGGAAGTGCTCCACGACCTCGGACCAGTCGGGGACGGTCGACGCGTCGTGGTCGGGGGCCAGCGGTGGGAGGGCAGACGTCGTGGGAGCGTCGGCGGACCACACCCGAGCCCGGTCGGCACTCGGCGTGGAGATCCGTCCGTCGCCCGGGTCGGAACCCCTGACGTCGGCAGCAGTCACCAGCTGAGCCCCACTCTCCTCGTCGAATCGGCGGAGCGCCGGAAGTGGCGCGGGTGGTCATCTCTCCGCTCCCCACCCTACGCCGGTATGCCCGAGGCGCCACCCGACGACGGTCCCCGGCCCGCGTACGCACGCCGCGCGCCCCGGCGGTGGGGTTGTTACGATCCGGGCGTCCCTGCCAGACCGGCAGCCTGCGGAAAGGCGTGATGGTGGTTCCTCAACGGAGAAAGCCCGAAGCGACGCCGCTGAGCATCTCCGTGGACCGTTCCGATCCGGACGCCCCGGTCGTCCGCGTCGGCGGTGACCTGGCCTACGCCACCGCGACGCCGCTGCGCGCCGAGATCGACCGCCTGCTCGCCGCGCGTCCCGCCCGGCTGGTGCTGGACTTCGGCGACCTGATCTTCCTGGACAGCACCGGCCTGTCGGTGATCGTGCACGCCTGGCGCGAGGGGCAGCAGGCCGGCACCGGCATCGAACTCCGGGCGGTCCCGCGCTTCCTGGAGACCATCCTCGACATGACCGGCGTGACGGGTCTGCTGGCCCGCCGGCCGGCCGAGGGCCGGGCATCCGGCTCCTCCGCGTCCGTCTGACCCCGGAGGTTTCCCCGCCACCGGCGGCTGGGAACATGGAGCTGTGCTCTCCCCGCTGTTGACCATCGAGGTGGACCGGCCCGACGCCGGCTCCGCCCGGCTCCGGCTGGCCGGCGAGCTGGACTTCGACACCGCGCCGGAACTCGTCGAGGCCGCCGCCGGGCTGCGCCGTGACGGCCACCAGGAGCTGTGGCTCGACTTCACCGACGTGACGCTCTGCGACTCCTCCGGCCTGAGCGCCCTGGTGCTGATCCACCGCGCCGGGACCGGCGCGATCCACCTGCGCGGCGTGAACGCGCAGATCCGACAACTGCTGGACCGCACCGGGCTGGCCGAGCTGCTCACCGTCCCGCCGGGCACGGCGACCGGCGACGCCCGCGAGGTGGGCTGACCGACCCGCGTCCCGCCCCGGGCAGGGGGCGGCCCCCGACCCTGGGACCAGGGGCCGGGGGCCTGGAGGAGGGCTCAGACGACGGGCGCCACCGCCGGCCGGCGGGAAGCACCGTCGCGCGGCTCCCCCACCGCCGACGAGTCGGCGTCCTCCGGCACACCGGAATCAGGCGTCTGGAACAGGTAACGGACGAAATCTCCGGCCCCGTCGTCGTCCGCGCCGGGCCACTGCCCGACGCAGTCGACGCCGACCACCTCGCGTCCGCCGCCGTCCGCGCCCTCCAGCAGCGCCCAGAGGGTCACCGGATAGCAGCGGGTGACCTCCGGGCCGACGCGCCAGCGAGCGTACCAACCGGGACGAGCGGGGACGATCTCCACGATCCGTTTCATGACGACCTGCCCTTCCGCGTGCGTCGGAAGTTGTCCGGTCCGCCCCGATCGTGCGACGCCATCGGGTGACCGCCCCTCACCCGCAGCGAATGAAGCTTCTCGCCCCGCCGGACGTCGTTAGCTTCCCGGCAGCGCCGGGAAGGCGACCGGCGCAAGCGCAACCGACCAGGAACGAGGTGCGACGATGCGCAAGCAGATGGAGGGCGACAACCAGCGCCGCCGGGCCCTCGCCCGCCAGGCCCGGGAACAGGGGCGGCGGCCCAGCCAGACCGGCGCCAGCCTGAGCGCGTCCAAGCAGGTCACCTCGCTGGACCAGCACGAGCGGTCCGGCCCGCCGCCGGCCGGTCGACACAAGCCGGACAGCACGCGGGGTGGGCCGGCGCCGCCCGCGGTCGGGGTCGCGGAGCGACCGCGACCGCTGCCGGACCCGCCGCCCGGCCGGGGTGTCACGCTGGGCTACCGGGACCTCGTCGACGACGTGAGCCGGCGCGCCGGCGTCGACTTCGCCGAGGCGAAGGTCGCGGCGGAGGCCACCGTGCTGGCCCTGGCCTGGGCGCTCGACGAGGCGGAGCGGGAACGGCTGCTGGCGGCCGTGCCGATGAAGCTGCACGACGTGGTCCCGGTGGACGGCGTCGACCGGCGGCAGGACCTGCCGGGCTTCCTGGCCGAGGTCGGGCGGCGCAGCCGGCTCACCCCGGAACAGGCGCGCTACCAGGCGGAGGCGACCCTGGCCGCGCTCGCGGACGCGGACGCCGACCTGGTCGGGTCGTTGCGCGTACCCGACGGGCTGCGGGACCTGCTCGGACCGGCCGACTACGGCGGCGGTCTGGTGGGCGCCAGCTCCGCCACCGCGCCGCTGACCGACTCGGAGCTGCGCGACGCGCTCGCCACGCTGCCGTACTGGTCCAGTGACCGGCGCTCGCTGGTGCGCACCATCGAGTTGCCCGGCGGCAACCTGGACCGGGTGCTGGACCGGCTGGACCGGCTCCGGGCCGAGGGCGGGCGCGGCCCGCAGATCGGCCGGCCGGACCCGGACAACGCGGTGCTCACCGTCCGGACCCAGCAGACCGACGGCGTCACCGCGGCGGACGTGGCCCTGGCCCACCGGGTCGACGACGCCATCGACGAGGCCGGCGCCGGCATGGCCGCCGGCTGACGCGCACGGAGGGGCCCCCGCCCGACGCCTCCGGCAGAGGCGGGGGCCCCGCCCGACACCGCACGCGCGCCGGTAGCGTGCCGAAGGTGGAGAGCGACACCGAGGTGTTGGAGATCGTCGTCGACCCGGCCCGCCCCACCGGGCGGACGCTGCTCGCCGACGGGGTCGAGCAGTCCTACGTGGACGTCGCCGACGCCCGTCACCTGCACTTCGAGTACGTGCGGCGGATCGCCACGGTGATCGACCTGAGCGCCCCGCCCGGGCAGCCGGTAACCGCCCTGCACCTGGGCGGCGGCGCGCTCACGGTGCCCCGCTGGCTGGCCGTCACCCGGCCCGGTTCGGCGCAGCGGGTGGTCGAACGCGATCCCGGCGTGGTCGAGCTGGTCCGCCGGAAGCTGCCGCCACTGCCGCCCGAGGTGGTGGTCACGCTGGGCGACGCCCGCGACGCGGTCGCCGGGGCGCCGGACGCCGCGTACGACGTGGTGGTGGGCGACGTCTACCGGGCGGCCCGGATGCCCGCGCACGTGGCGGCCCTCGAGTTCGCCGCCGAGGTGGCCCGGGTGCTCCGCCCGGACGGCGTCTACCTGGTGAACCTGACCGACCTGCCGCCGCTGGCGCACACCAGAGCGCAGGTGGCCACGCTGCGTGCCGTCTTCGCCGAGGTGTGCCTGCTCACCGACCGGCGGATGCTGCGCGGCCGGCGCTACGGCAACGTGGTGCTCGCCGGCGTGCTCCGGCCGGGGCGACTGCCGGTACGCCGGCTCGCCGCCCGGGTCGCCGGTGACCCGGTGCCCGGCACCGTGCTGCACGGGGCGGCACTCGACACGTTCGCCGCGGACGCCTGGCCGGTCACCGACGCCGATCTGGGGTGAGCCCCGGGCCTCCGCGCCGGTGGGGCGAAGCCGCGCCGGCTGACCGACGCCGACCGGGGTGAGCCCGGGTTTCTCCACCGGCAGGGCGGGTAGCCGCGCCGGATGAGCGTCGCCGACGACCGGTCCACCGCGCGCCGGACGGTGATCGTGATCGGACTGGTGCTGGCCACCGTGGTCGGGTTGGCGCTGGTCTGGGCGACCCGGCGGGTGCTCGTCTGGGGCCTGGTCGCGGCGTTCCTCGCGGTCGCGCTCAAGCCGCTCGTCGACCGGCTGGAGCGTCGGGTGCGCCGGCGGGCGCTGGCCACCCTGCTGGTCTTCCTGGCCACGTTCGTGCTGCTCGCGGCGTTGGGCACGATGATCGTCCTGCCGCTTGTGGACGAGCTGGGCCGGCTCGCCGACCGGGTGCCGGAGCTGGTGCACGACGCCCAGGCCGGACGGGGACCGGTCGGCCGGCTGCTGGACCGCCTGCACCTGCTCCGGTACGCCGAACCCGGACAGTTGCGCCGCTACGGCTCACGGCTCGGCGAGCCGACCGTCGGGCTGGTCCGGGGCGTGGCGCAGGCCGTCGCCGCGTTGGTCACGGTGGTGGTGCTGGCGTACCTGATGGTGCTGGAGGCGCCCCGGATCGTGGCGACGACCCTGCGGCTGGTCGGGGACGGCCCGGCCGAGCGGTTGCGACGCATCGGGCGGGACTCCTCCCGGATCGTCACCGGCTACCTGAGCGGGAACCTGGTGATCAGCCTGATCTGCGGCGGCCTGACCTTCGTGGTGCTGCTCCTGCTCGGGGTGCCGTACGCCGCGGTGATCGCGCTGGTGGTCGCCGTGTGCGACCTGATCCCGCTGGTCGGCGCCACGTTGGGCGCGATCGTCGCGGCCGGCGCGGGCTTCGCGAACTCCCCCACCGCCGGCCTCGTGGTGCTGGTCTTCTTCGTGGTCTACCAGCAGGTGGAGAACCATCTCCTGCAACCGGTGATCATGGCCCGCGCGGTCCGGCTGAACCCGTTGACGGTGCTGGTCAGCGTGCTGCTGGCGGCCGAGCTGGCCGGTCTGGTCGGTGCGCTGCTGGCGATCCCGGCGGCCGGCGTGGTGCAGGTGCTGCTGCGCGAGTTCGTCCCGGCCGGGCGGCTGGCGCTGGGCACGCCGGCCGACGACACGCCGGCCCACACCGCGCCGGCCCACACCGCGCCGGCCGACGACACGGGTCGGACCGACGACACGGGTCGGACCGACGACACGGGTCCGGCCGACAGCACGGGCCCGATCGACGACAACGGTCCGGCCGGCGGGCCGGATCCCGTGGCGCGGGACCGGCCGCCGGCCGGCGGATGAGCTTCCGGACGTCAGGGCCGGCGGATGAGCTTCCGGACGTCAGGGCCGGCGGACCAGCTCCGGCGACTCGCTCTCCAGCGGCACCGCGTTGGCCGGCACGAGGCCGAGCTGCACGGCCGGCCGGGGCAGGGCCGCGTCGAGCGCCCAGTCCGCGGCGACGCGGGGCCGGTTGCCGGGCATCGCCAGCAGGTGGTAGCCGCGGGTGACCGCCTTGGCCGGCAGGCCGGACAGCGGCACGTGCAGCGGGTTGGCCGCCGCGTCCCGGCCGCCCAGGTCCACCACCCAGCCCAGATCGTGGTGCTTGTAGGACTTGCGGGCGCCCTGCCCGTACGAGGCGGCGATGTTGTGCGCGGCCAGCTTGCCCTGCCGCTGGGCGTGCTGCGCGGTCATCGCGCACACCTGCCCCGGGCGGGTCGGGTCCGGGACGGCGGCGGCGTCGCCGCAGGCGAACACCTCCGGGTACCCGGGGACGTTGAGGAACTCGTCCACCACCAACCGCCCCTTCTCGGTGCGCAGGCCCAGTTCGGCCACGAAGGGGTCGGGGCGTACCCCGACGCACCAGATGAGGCTGCACGTGGGCACGTACTCGCCGTCGGTGAGCATCACGCCGTCCGGGGTGGCCTCGCCGACCGAGGTGCCCATCCGCACGTCCACGCCACGGCGGCGCAGCACCCGGTCGGCGGTGACGGACATCCGCCGGTCCAGTTCGGGCAGCACGCGTGGGGCGACGTCGAGCAGCATCCAGCGGGGCCGGACGGTCAGGTGCGGGCGCTGGGCCACCAGCCGGTCGGTGAACAACTGGCCGTGCGCGGCGACCTCGGTGCCGGTGTAGCCGGCGCCGACCACCACGAACGTGGTGCGGGCCCGCTGCTCGGCCGGGTCGTCGGTCAGCTCGGCCAGCTCGACCTGCCGGACCACGTGGTCGTGCAGGTAGAGCGCCTCGGGCAGGCCGCGGAAGCCGTGCGCGTACTCGGTGACCCCGGGGATGGGCAGCAGCTTGTTGACGCTGCCGACGGAGAGGATCAGCCGGTCGTACGCGAGCTGGCCGTGCTCGCCCTCGGCGGAGCGGTAGCCGACCCAGCGGTTCTGGAGATCCACCCGGTCGGCCTCGCCGACCACCACCCGGACGCCGTCGAGCGTGCCGGCGAGCGGCACCGAGATCCGGGTCGGCTCGACCACACCGGCCGCGACCTCGGGCAGCAGCGGCAGGTAGAGGAAGTAGTCGGTCGTGTTCAGCAGGACGATCTCGGCCCGGTCGCGGGCCAGCCGGCGCAACGTCTTGGCCGCGTGGTACCCGGCGAACCCGGCCCCCACGATCACCACACGTGGTTTCGTCATGTCTGCTGCCGTTCCCGGGCAGACCTCCGACAAACGTCGTGACCACCCATCCATGCTGAACGATATGGACATTCCTCCTGATCAACGCGAGGATGCCGGGATGGGAAACCACGAGACCGCCGAGGGCCGACCCACGAGGTCGAGCCGGCGTACCTTCCTCACCGCCTCGGCCGCGGCCACCGCCGCCGCCGTCGCGACGCCGCTCGCCGCCGGCCCGGCGGCGGCGGCGACCGACGCGCCGCGCGGTCCCGGGCGGCCGGCCCGGCCGCAGCCGCCGGACCGCGAGCTGACCGTGCTGCTGCGCGAGATCGACCGGGCCCGGATCGAGGCCACCGTCCGCCGCCTGGCCGCGTTCGGCACCCGGCACACGCTCTCCAGCCAGACCGATCCGGTACGCGGCATCGGCGCCGCCCGCGACTGGATCCACGCCCAACTGACCGGGTACGCCGCCGCCTCCGGCGGCCGGATGACCGTGGAACTCCAGTCGTACGTGCAGGAGCCCGCCTCCCGGATCCCGACCGCCACCACCATCACCAACGTGGTGGCCACGCTGCGCGGCGACGTCACGCCCGAGCGGGTGTACGTGATCACCGGCCACTACGACTCCCGCGCCACCGACGTGATGGACGCGGTCAGCGACGCGCCGGGCGCCGACGACGACGCGTCCGGCGTGGCCGTGGTGCTGGAGCTGGCCCGGGTGCTGGCGAGCCGGCGCACCGGGGCGACGATCGTGCTCGCCGCCGTCGCCGGCGAGGAGCAGGGCCTGTACGGCTCGGCGTACCTGGCCGGCCGGTTGAAGGCGGCCGGCGTGGACGTGCAGGGCATGTTCAGCAACGACATCGTCGGCAGCAGCACCGCCGACGACGGCGCCCGCGACCCGCGGACCGTGCGGCTGTTCGCCGAGGGCGTGCCGACCGCCGAGACGCCGGCCGAGGCGAGCGTGCGGCAGTCCGTGGGCGGCGAGAACGACTCCCCGTCCCGGCAGCTCGCCCGGTTCGTCACCGACGTGGCGGCCCACGGCGTGACCGGAATGGACGTCCGGGTGATCTACCGGCGGGACCGCTACCTGCGCGGCAGCGACCACATCTCGTTCCTGCGCGAGGGCTGGCCGGCCGGCCGGTTCACCGAGCCCGCCGAGGACTTCGCCCACCAGCACCAGGACGTCCGGGTGGTCGACGGCGTGCAGTACGGCGACCTGCCGGAGTTCTGCGACTTCGACTACATCACCCGGGTCGCCCGGGTGAACGGCGCGACGCTGTGGTCGCTCGCCCAGGCCCCGGGCACGCCGAAGGGCGTCACCGTGGTCACCACGAACCTGACCAACGACACCACGCTGCGCTGGCAGCGCGGCCCCGAGCCGGACCTGACCGGATACGAGGTGGTGTGGCGGGACACCACGGCCGCCGAGTGGCAGAAGGTGCTGGCGGTCGGTGACGTCACCGAGGTGACGATCGACCTGTCCAAGGACAACGTGTTCTTCGGGGTGCGCGCGGTGGACCGGGCCGGGCACCGCAGCCCGGTCGCGTTCCCGAAGCCGGGAAGCTGAGGCGGGCCACCGGTCAGGGCGCCGGCGGGGCGGTGATCGCCCAGCGCTCGTGGTCCCGCCACGCGCCGTCCACGAACAGGTAGTCCGGGGAGAACCCCTCCAGCCGGAACCCGAGGCGGCGGGCCAGTCGCTTCGACGGCGCGTTGCCGGGCTGGATGTTCGCCTCCAACCGGTGCAGCCCGAGCGTGCCGAACGCGTGCGCGATCACCAGCCGCACCCCGGCCGAGGCGTGCCCGGTGCCCGCGTACGGGTGGAACGCGGCGTATCCGAGGTAGCCGCCGCGCAGCGCGCCCAGCACGATGCCGCCGATGTTCGCGTACCCGGCGATCTCGCCGCTGGCCCGGTCGCAGAACAGGAAGCCGGAGGTGTCCTGCCGGCGGATCCGGCGCAGGTACACCGCGTACCGTTCGGCGTCGTCGGGTGCGGTCAGCCACGGGTGGTGCAGGTCGCGGCTGCGCCGGGCGGCGGCCACGAACTCCGCCTCGTCGTCGGCCCGGGGGCGGCGGATCGCGACGCGGCCGTCACTACGCAGGTATCTCACGAGGCACCACTCTCACCCATCCGCCACCCATGCCCCCACCCCCATGTCTGATTTGCGGGTATATGGGGTGACGGGGGTCACCGGTGCGGCGGAATCGGGGCCGGGAGGCGGGCGTTGTACCGGGCAGACCGCGGGCCACCCGGCCACCCCTGGCCGGGGCGAACCCCGGCCGGAATGTGTGGCCACCGGCCGTCGTTGCACCCCCCAGCCGCCGAGCCCGGCCACCCCGTGGCCCCGCCCGTGCCGGCATCCGGGCCCGTGCAGGCACCCTCGTCCGCCGGCCGGGCCTGTCCCGAAATTTCCCCCGCACGCGGTATCCGCCGCGTCTTCCCCCTGGGAGGCAACCATCATGGCTACCACCCTGCTGCGCAAGACCGTGCTGACCGCTGCCGGCATCGCCGCGACCGCCGGCGGCGTCGCCGGCCCCGCCATCGCCGCCCACGCCGCCCCCACCGGCCCGACCAGCGCCGTGGTGGCCGACCGCAAGGGTCACGGCGAGCGGGAACTGGACGTGCGCTACGAAGCCCAGCCCAACTTCTACTTCTGCGGCCCCGCCGCCGCCCGCAACGCGCTGTCCGTGCAGGGCAAGGACATCGACGTGCACACCATGGCCAAGGAGATGGGCACCACCGAGGCCGGCACCAACAGCATCAACGACATCACCCCCGTGCTGAACAAGGAGACCGGCGCCAAGGACGCCTACAAGTCGGTCGAGATCAGCACGCCCAGGGCCGACGACAAGCAGACCGACAAGCTGCGCGCCGACGTCGTCCGCACCGTCGACGCCGGTCGGGCCGTGGTCGCGAACATCGCCGGCACCGCCACCGACACCGACGGCAACACCCACTCCTTCGAGGGCGGCCACTACATCAGCGTCATCGGCTACCGCGACGACGGCAGGACCGTCACCATCGCCGACAGCGCCGACCCGAACATGGCCTCCTACCGGATGAGCATCGACAACCTCGCCGACTGGATCGCCACCCGCGGCTACAGCACCAACTGAGGAACACCCGAAACGGGCCCGACCCCCAGCACCGGGGGTCGGGCCCGTTTCGCGTATCCAACGGCTGCCTGCCGGTCACCTGACCGTCACGTCGGTGTCGTCACCCGGACCGGTCGCTCCACCACGCTCGGTCGCGTCGGACAAGCCGCGCGACCAACGGAGGATCAGCTGTGGCAGCCGAGGAGGCGACGGACCGCCCACCGACCACCCGACCCGACGTGAGCGTGGTCGTGCCGGTCTACAACACGCTCCGCTACCTGCGGCCCTGCCTCGACTCGCTGCTGCGGCAGACCATCGGGCCCGACCGGATGGAGATCGTGGCGGTGGACGACGGGTCCACCGACGGCAGCGGTCGCCTGCTGGACCGGCTCGCCGCCCGGCACCCCGGCACGCTGCGGGTGGTCCACCAGGCCAACTCGGGCGGCCCGGCCGCGCCCTGCAACCGAGGACTGGAGCTGGCCACCGGCCGGTACGTCTTCTTCCTCGGCTCGGACGACCGGCTCGGCCCCGAGGCGCTGGAACGACTGGTCGCCGCCGCCGACCGGTACGGCTCCGACGTGGTGCTCGGCAAGGTCGTCGGCGTCAACGGCCGGCACGTCTTCGCCGACGTGTTCGCCGCCGGCAACGCGGTCGACGTGAGCCTGTTCGACTCGGCGCTGCCCTGGTCGCTGGCGAACACCAAGCTGTTCCGCCGCGACCTCGTCGACCGGCTCGGGCTGCGGTTCCCCGAGGACATGCCGGTCCTCAGCGACCAGCCGTTCACGCTGGCGGCCTGCTACCACGCCCGCCGGATCTCGGTGCTCGCCGACTACGACTACTACCACGCGGTACGCCGGCTGGACGCCCGCAACATCACCTACCACAGCCGGGTCGACCAGCGGCTGGTGAGCGTGGAACGGCTGTTCGCGTTCGTCGCCGACCTGATCCCGGCCGGCGAGCGTCGGGACGCCGTGCTGAGCCGGCACGTCGGGCTGGAGCTGGCCAACCTGGTCGGCGACGACTTCCGCCGGCTGGACCGGGCCACCCAGGAACGGGTCCACGCGACGGTCCGTCGGCTGGTCGACCAGCATGTCACCGACGGGGTCCGCGACCGGCTCGACATCGAGGCCCGGCTGCGCCTGGGCGCGGTGACCGGCGGCGGCGTCGACGAGTTGCTGGCCGTCATCGCGCAGGACGCCGACCGGGGCGTACCGGCGACGGTGGTGGCGGCCGGGCGGTGGCACGCCGGCTACCCGGGCGCCCCGGCGGCGTGGACCGACGTCACCGACGTCCGCGCCGACTGGCTGGCCCGGCTGGACACCGTCGAGGTGAGCTGGGTCGACGGGCGAACCGTGACGGTGACCGCGCGCAGCCCGTACCCCCGCTTCGCCGCGGAGGCCGGGCCGGTCCGGCTGGTGGCCGGCCCGGTCGCCGGGACCACCCGGCTGGACGCCACCGACCCGACCGGGCGGACGGTGCGCACCGACTTCCCGGTCGACCGGCTCCTCGCCGCCAGCGCGGCCAGCGGCCAACGGCATCCGGTCCGCGCCGACGTGGACGGCGGGCACGGCCGCGGCGGCGCGCCGGTCCGGGCGCCCCGACTGGCCGCCGGCCGGCCCCGACTGCTGCGACATGGCGCCCGGCTGTACGGGGTGGCCGCGACCGTCGATGCGCGCAACGGGCAGCTCGTCCTGTCGGTGGTGCCGGTGACCGTGGGGCAGCTCGTCGGTCGGGTACGACGTCGCCTCTCCGGCACGACCCGGCCGGCGGGCGTGCCGCCCCGGCCCGGGGTGGTCCCGGCGGGGAGCGTCCCCGAACGCGCGGGCCACCACGCCGAACCCGCGCCGGCGAAGCTGGACCACCTGACCGTCGCGTCCTGAGGCCGGCCGCGTCCGGTCAGGGGGCGGGGCGGAGGCGCTGCTCCAGCGGCATGGCGACCTGGAGGTACGTGGTGCCGCGTAGGTCCAGCCAGGCCCGCTCCGGCGCGCGGACCAGCCGCACCATCACGCCGGTGCACGCCGGACACCGCCCGACCAGGCCGGGGGCGTGCGAGTAGACGTGCAGGCCGGCCATCGGGCCGGTCATGCCGCAGGTGTCGCACCGCCCGGTGGTGGCGCTCAGGTCGACCGCGAGGAGTTCCCGCAGCGGTCCGTCGAGCATGTTGCCGTCCAGGTAGGACAGGTCGGTCATGCGCCCTCCTCGGGTCGTCAGCCGGTCGGGCCGAACCGTTCGGTCCGCACCCGCCGCGTCGGATGGCCGAGCCCCACCAGCAGGTCGGCCACGGTCTCCACGAATCCGGTCGGACCGCACACGTAGCAGAGCGGCTCCAACGCCGGCGGCCAGCCGTGACTGTTGACGTCGGCCAGCCCGATCCGGTGCGGCTCGCCCCGCCAGCCCTCGGGCGCCCGCCGGGTGTAGACGTACGCGACGTCCAGGCCCTGGTCGTCGCGGGCCCGGCCGCGCAGCTCGTCGGCGTAGATCACGTCGTCCGCGGTCCGCACGGAGTAGATCAGCCGGAACGGCGTCCGGCTGCCGGCCGCCCGGCGGGCCCGGATCATCGCCATCAACGGCACCACGCCGGAGCCGCCGGCCACCAGCAGCACCGGTGCGGTCTCGTCGGTCCGCCAGACGAACCAGCCGCCGACCGGTCCGCGGACCTCCACCGGGTCGCCCTCGGCGTACGTGTCGACCAGGTACGGCGACACCTCGCCGTCGGTCACCCGCTGCACGGTCACCTCGATCCGCCCGTCCCGCGCCGGGCCGGCGAGCGAGTACGAGCGGGCCGCCTGGTAGCCGTCGGCGGCGGTCAGTCGCAGGTCGACGTGCTGGCCGGGCAGGTGCCCCGGCCAGTCCGGCACGTCCAGCACCAGCGTCTGGGCGGTCGCCGTCTCGACCCGCCGCTCGACCAGCCGGGCCACCCGCCAGGTCAGCGGCGCCGTCCGGCCGCCGGCGGTCGGGGCGGTCACCTCAGTCGCCCTGGTAGCGCTGCTCGCGCCACGGGTCGCCGTAGTCGTGGTAACCGGCCGTCTCCCAGAAGCCGGGCCGGTCGTCGACGAGCAGGCGGATGCCGTGCACCCACTTGGCGGACTTCCAGAGGTACAGGTGCGGCACGAGCAGCCGGACCGGGCCGCCGTGCTCGGCGGGCAGCGGGCGCCCGTCGTACGTGTGCACCACCCAGGCCCGCCCGCCGCGCAGGTCGTCCAGGGGCAGGTTGGTGGTGTAGCCGCCGTACGAGTGCGCCAGCGCGTAGCGCGCGTCGGTGTCCACGCCGTCGAGCAGCGTGTCCAGTGAGACGCCCTGCCAGGTGGTGCCGAGCTTGGACCAGCGGGTGACGCAGTGCAGGTCCACCGTCGGTGTGTCCTGCGGCAGGCGCATCAGCTCGTCCCAGGACCAGCGGTGTTCCGCGCCGGTCTCGCTGGTCAGCACGAACTCCCAGGCGTCGGGCGCCACGCGCGGCGTCGGGCCGGCGGAGAGCACCGGGAAGTCCTCGGTGAGGTACTGCCCCGGCGGCAGGTCCGGCGCGGACGAACGGGGCCGGCCCTGAAATCCCGGCGACACGATTCCCACCCGTCAGTCCTACCACCCCGGCCGCGACCGCACAGCGCTTCCCGGGCAAGGCGTCAGGCGGGCCCCCCGCTCTGCGTCTCGTGCACCACGGTGCGGTCGCCGTCGCCGCTGCCCCGGGTGGCGCGGAGGCTGGTGATGGTGACGATCACCAGGACTCCGATGATCACGCCGAGCGAGGCCAGCGTCGGGATCTCCGGCACGCCCTTCCAGATGCCGTGCGCCCAGTGCAGGCCGAGCTTGATCCCGATGAACGCCAGGATGACGGCGAGCCCGTAGCTGAGGTGCACCAACCGGCTGAGCGCCGCGTGCAGCACGAAGTAGAGCGCACGCAGGCCCAGCAGCGCGAACGCGTTGGTGGCGAAGACCAGGTACGGGTCCTCGGTGATGCCGTAGACGGCCGGCACCGAGTCGACCGCGAAGACGATGTCGGTGGCCAGCACCGCGACCACGACCAGCGCGAACGGGGTGAGCGCCCGTCGGCCGTGCTGCCGGATGGTCATCCGGGTGCCGTGGTACTCCTCCACCACCGGCATGACCTTGCGCAGCAGCCGCACGGACCGCATCTTGTTGATGTCGACCTCCTGCTCGTGCCCGGAGAGGGCGTCGCGCAGCAGCTTGACCGCGGTCGCGATCAGGATGATCGCGAAGAGCAGGAAGGCGAAGTCGAGCGTCTGGAGGGCGGCGGCCCCGAGCGCGATGAAGATCGCGCGCAGCACCAGCGCGCCGGCGATGCCGTAGAGCAGCACCCGCTGGGCGAGCACGGCGGGCACCGCGAACGCGGCCAGCAGCAGCATGAAGACGAACAGGTTGTCGACCGAGAGCGACTTCTCGACCAGGTAACCGGTGAGGTACTCGACGCCCTGCTGGCTGCCGTAGCGGGACCAGATCCACGCGCCGAACGCCAGCGGCAGGGCGATGTAGAAGGCCGACCAGCCGAGCGCTTCCCGGATGGAGACCTCGTGCGGCTTGCGGGTGACCAGGAAGTCCAGCACCAGCAGCGCGAGCACGCCGGCGATCGTCACCGCCCACAGCGTGGGCGTGCCCACCGACGACAGGCCGGCGGCGGACAGGTAGGACACTTCGGTCATGGGGCCTCCTCGAACACCGTGTCATGTTCGAGGTCTCCTTCACCCACTGTTTCGTGGGCAACCACCCGAGGCTCGCCCCCTGGGCTCGCCGTACTGACCGGAATGGTTCGTGGGAAGTACTCCCCTCGCGGCTCCAAGGCTAGGCCACCCGGAGCCGGACGCCAAGTCGAGACCCGGATGATTGCCCTGATCAACCGCTGTGTGGGCGGCCGGGGCCGTGGCGTGCCGGGGTCGGGAGCCCTAGGGTGACGCGGGTGACCAACACCGGACCGCTGACCGGCGTACGGGTGATCGAGTTGGCCGGCATCGGCCCGGGGCCGTTCGCCGCCATGATGCTTGCCGACCTGGGCGCGGACGTGGTCCGGGTGGACCGGGTGGGCGGCGGCGGATTCGGCGCGTTCCCCGGCGACCTGCTGAACCGCAACCGGCGCTCGGTCGCGCTGGACCTCAAGCACCCGGACGGCCGGGAGCTGCTGCTGTCGCTGGTGGCCGGCGCGGACGCGCTCATCGAGGGTTTCCGGCCGGGGGTGGCCGAGCGGCTCGGTCTCGGCCCGGAGGAGTGCCTCGCCGCCAACCCGAGCCTGGTGTACGGGCGGATGACCGGCTGGGGGCAGGACGGGCCGCTCGCCCGGACCGCCGGCCACGACATCGACTACCTGGCGCTGACCGGCGCGCTGCACGGGGTGGGCCGGGCCGGCGAGCGTCCGGTGCCGCCGATGAACCTGCTCGGCGACTTCGGCGGCGGCGGCATGATGCTGGCCCTGGGCGTGGTCGCGGCCGTGTACGCGGTACGCGGCGGCGCGCCCGGCCAGGTGGTCGACGCGGCCATCGTGGACGGAGTCTCGGTGCTGGCCACCCAGATCCACGCGCTGCGCGGCCTCGGCCTGTGGCAGGACCCGCGGGGTGGGAACCTGCTCGACGGCGGCGCGCCGTTCTACGACACCTACGAGTGCGCCGACGGGCGCTACCTGGCGGTGGGCGCGTTGGAGCCGCAGTTCTACGCCGAACTGGTCCGGCTCACCGGTTTCCCGCTGGACGGCGACGACGCGCCGGACCGTGACGACCCGGCGAACTGGCCGGCGTTGCGGGCGGCCTGGGCGCGGCTGTTCCGGACCCGGACCCGGGATGAGTGGGCGGAGCTGCTGGCCGGCACGGACGCCTGCGTGGCGCCGGTGCTCGACTGGGCGGAGGCGCCCCGGCATCCGCACCTGGCCGCCCGGGACGTCTTCGTCGCGCCGGACGGCGTCGTGCAGCCGGCCCCGGCGCCACGCTTCTCGGCCACCCCGACCGCGGTCCGCCGCCCGCCGCCGCGACCGGGCGAGCACACCGACGAGGTGCTGGCCGACGCCGGCGTGGACGCCGCCCGGATCGCCGCGCTGCGTGCCGCCGGCGCGGTCGGCTGAACCCACGCGCCGCGCAAGCCGCAGGCGTGTCGGCTGAGTGCGCACGCCGCGCGGTCGGCTGAGCCCGCACGCCGCGCAAGCCGCAGGTGGTCGGCTGAACCCGCGCGCCGCGCAAGCCACGCGGATCGCGCCTCCTCACTCTACGCAACTGCCGTCGTGGTCACTCTCCGTTACTCCACGGCACGGGGCGGTGAGGGCCGCCGCGGCCCCTTTGCTCTGCAGCCATCGGAGCAGCGGGGCCGTGAGCTGGTCGCGAAGGATGTCCGTGCGGCGGACGGCCGAACCGGCGTGGTTACTCCAGGTGTGGGGTGCGCCCGTGGCTGCAGAGCAAAGGCGGTTCCGGGTGACCGCGCCACCCCCCGGCCGTCGTGACGGACGGTATCCATCTTCGGTGCGGGCCGGATCCAGCGTGGTCCCCACGCCGGCCAACGGCGGCACCGGACGACGCCACCGACCGCCACCACCCGCCGGACGGCGTCAGTGTCGGCGGGCGGTGGCGGGCGCGAGCGCCGGCTCCACCAGGTCCCGGTAGTCCCGGGGCAGTTGCATCACCACGTCGGCGAACTCGCCACCGCTGATCGCCTCGCGCAGCGTGGCGAACACCGCCCGCGCCGCGCCCCGGGCGGTGTTCTCGTCGCAGCCGGCCCGCCGGGCGACCCGGGCGACGAACTCGACCGCCCCGAACCGTTCGGCCGCCTCGGTGTGCGGCTGCGGGTTGAGCGCCCCCCGCAGCGGCTTCGGCAGTTGCGCGGCGAGGTCCAGCACCTCGCCGCCGGTCAGCCGCTCGGCCAGTGTCCCCAGCGTGGCGGCGGTGAGCGTCGCGGCCCGGTCCTCGGCGGTGCCGGTGCGTCCGGCGACCCGGGCCACGAACGTGTGATGGTCCATCGGTGGTACCCCCTTCGGTGCGCGCAGGCGGCTACCCGTCCCGGCGCGACGGAAACCGCGGGAGGTCGGGGCGTGAGCCGCCGAGTTGCGGGTAACCGCCGCGCGGTCACGACCCCGACGACTGGCGCGAGGAGCCCGACCCATGGCGAGCTATTCGGACGTCCTTGAGTACCTGTCCGCGCTGGACTACCCGGCCGGGAAGAACGACGTCATCCGCGAGGCGGAACGGGAGGGCGCGCCACCCGACGTGTTGCGGGCGTTGCGCGCGTTGCCGCCGGTGGACTACGCCAACGGCATCGAGGTGGCGCGGTCGGCCGGCATCGAGGCGGCCCCCGAGGTGGGCCGCTCGCAGCGGGCCGCCCAGGCCCGGGACGACCATTCCCGCGTCTCGCAGCACGTACGCCGCATCTGAGCCCGTCCGGCGCCGCCCGGTCGCGTCGCGACCGGGCGCGACGCCGTGCGTGGCGACGCACCGGCGGCGGGATCCGGCGGTGTGGCGGCTCACCGGGCGGCGGGATCCGGCGACAGGCGGGCGCCCCGGGTCACGAACCGCGACCTGGGGCGCCACGCAACACCTGGCCCTGACGGTGCGCGCCCGAACCGGGTCGCGATCACCAGGCGGTGGATGTTCGCCCGAACCGGGCGGGCATCACTGCCACGATCATCATACGGCGGGCCATCAGCCGAACGGGTGAGATTCCGGAAAGTGTGTCCGGCGGCACGTGCCTCAGCCGCGGACCCCGCCGCTGCGGTCGCGGGCCTTGAGCCGGGTGGTGGGCAGCGCGGGCGCGGGCAGCGGAGGGGCGGCGTCGTCGGCGACCGTGCCGAACCGGCGACCGGCCATCCAGTCCTCCCGCGCGGCGGCGACCTCCTCGTGCGAGCGGCCGACGAAGTTCCACCACATCACCAGTGGCTCGTCGAACGGCGCGCCGCCGAGCAGCAGCAGCCGGCTGCCCGGTGCGGCGCGCACCGTCAGCGCCGTCCGGCCGGTGCCCAGGTAGAGCAGCGCCCCCGGGACGAACGCCACGTCGTCCGCCTCGGCCGAGCCGGACATCGCCAGCAGCCCGTACTCGAAGTCGGGGCGCAACCGCAGCGTGGTCGCCGCCGGACCGCGCGCCTCGAGCTGCGCGCCGAGCAGCGGGGTGTGCGCGACGGCGGGTGAGCGTTCCCCGCCGAACTCCCCGACGAGCAGCGTCAACTCGAGGTCGCCGTCGCGCCACCGGGGCAGCTCGGCGTGGTGGGCGAAGCCCGGGTCGCCGGCCCGCGCCGGGTCGGGCAGCGCCACCCAGAGCTGCACGCCGTGCATCAGTGGCGGGTGGACCAGCGGTGAGCGCTCCGAGTGGGCGATGCCCCGGCCGGAGGTCATCACGTTGAGCTGGCCGGGGCGGATCGGTTGCACGTTGCCGAGGCTGTCCCGGTGCAGGATCTCGCCGTCGAGCAGCCAGGTGACGGTCTGGAGGCCGGTGTGCGGGTGCGGCGGCACCTCCATGCCGGGCCGCTGCGCCACGTCGTCCGGGCCGAAGTGGTCGACGAAGCACCACGCGCCGACCATCCGCCGCTGCCGCTGTGGCAGCAGCCGACGCACCGTGGTGTAGCGGCCGAGCGGGACGTCGTGCCCGGGCAGCAGCACGCTGCCCGGGTCGGTGGCGCCGACGCCGGGTGGGAGCGTCTGCGCGGGCAGCGATTCGGTACGGTCCACCGCCCGAACTGTACGCTCAGTCCGCGGTGACGCTCACCGCGTTCGCGCCGGCCACCAGGTCGAGGTAGAGCCGGTCCGCCGCCCGGTCCCAGCCCGGTGAGCTGACCACGTCCCCGGCGGCGATGCCGGCGCGGCGCTCGTCGTACACGGCCAGCGAGCCGGCGCCGGACGCCACCCGCACCCGGGCCGGCGGCCCGCCCGGCACGGTCACCGTCAGGTCGCTGACCCCGCCGGTCATCCGGACGGTGAGCGTGCCGTCGAGCGGAGGCAACCGCAGTCGGGTACGCGCCGCGCCGCCGATCAGCTCGATCCCGGCGAGCCGGGCCGCGCCCAGGTCGAGCCGCTGCTCACGCACGCCGCCGACGAGTCGTACCCGCCAGGTCAGCCGGGCGTTGAGCACCACCTCGACGGCGGCCGGCCCGGCGCGGCCGTTCTCGACGACCCGCAGCCGGACCCGGTCGCCGTCCACCCGCGGGCGGGGCGTCACGCCGGCGTCGTCCGGCGTGCCGATCCGGTAGAGGTCGTCGCCCAGGTCGGCGGCCCGCAACGTGAAGCTGGTCAGCCCGTCGGCCAGCTCGAAGTCGGCCCGCCTGCGATCCCCGCGCGGCGCGGTGAGCGTCTCGGCGGCGGCGACCTCGGCGCCGCCGACACCGCCGGAGCCGCCCGGGTCGGCGGCCGGCGGGGGCGGCGGGCCGCCGGAGAAGACCACCCCGAGCCGGGCCGGGTTGGACAGCGTCACCGCGACCGCCACCGCGCCGAGCACGACCACCAGCACGGCGGCGGCGGACAGCCAGCGCGCGGCGCCGGACCACCGGGTGTCGGGCAGGTCGGCGTCGTCCCCGGATGCCGTCATGGTCGTCCCCTCTCGCCGGTCCCCACCGGGTCATACGTCTCCGTTTCCGGCACGGTTCATTCCGGCGGCCACTGTGGCGGGACGGGTCGACCGAGCGACCGGTCAGTGATTGACAGTCCTCGACCCCGGGCCTAGGTTCAGGTCGCTACCGGCCGGTAGGCATCCGTCCCGCCCCGCCGCCCCGCGCCCCGGGGCGGCACCCGTCCCCGGGGAGCAGCGATGCAGACCTCACCCACCCGCCGGCTGCTCGCCGCCGGCGCCGCCCTCGCGCTCGCGCTCGGCCTGGTCGGCGCGGCGCCCGCGCACGCCGCCGGCCACGACGACGGCAGCCAGCCGCTGCCCGGCTACACCATCGTCAACCCGCCGCTGCCGCCGCTGGTCGTGGACGGCGCCACCACCACCGTCCGGCAGGGCGTGCACGCGCACGCCGGCTACGTCGTCGAGGTCCCGGCGAAGTGGAACGGCGACCTGGTGATGTGGGCGCACGGCTACCGCGGCCAGGGCACCGAACTCTCCCCCGAACCGCCCGCGTTCGACCTGCGGCAACGCCTGCTGTCCCAGGGGTACGCCTGGGCTTCCTCCTCGTACGACCGCAACGGCTACGACGTCCGCTCCGGCGTGCTCGGCACCCGGGCCCTCGCCGACCTGTTCGCCCGCACCGTGCGACGGCCGCACCGGGTGCTCATCGCCGGCGTCTCCCTGGGTGGGCACGTCATCGGCCGCTCGCTGGAGCAGTACCCGGGCTACTACGCCGGCGCGCTGCCGATGTGCGGGGTGCTCGGCGACCAGGAGCTGTTCGACTACCTGCTGGACTACAACCTGGTCGCGCAGGCGCTGGCCGGCGTGCGCGCCTACCCGCCGCCGGCCGACTACCTGACGAACGCGGTGCCCCGCATCCAGGTGGCGACCGGGCTGGCCGGCCTCACGCCCACCGGCCCGGACACCACCAACGCGCTCGGCAGACAACTGCGCGCGGTCACCGTGGCCCGCTCCGGCGGCGTCCGGCCGGGCGCCGACGCGGCGTTCGCGGTGTGGAAGGACTTCCTGTTCGGCATCGCCACCACCAACGGCGGCGACTCCCCCGCCCAGCGGCCCGGCCAGCTCGCCACGAACCTGTTCACCAGATACGCCCCGAACCAGCCGGTGGACCTGAACACCACCGTGCAGCGGGTCGCGCCGGAGAACCTCCGGCAGCGGCTCTCCCCCGGCCTGACCGAGGTGCCCCGGATCGCCGGCCGCCCCACCGTGCCGGTGCTCAGTCTGCACGGCCTCGGTGACCTCTTCGTGCCGTTCCGGATGGAGCAGGCGTACGCCCGCGACGTGGCCCGGCACGGCCGGTCCCGGCTGCTGGTGCAGCGGGCGGTCCGGAGCACGCAGCACTGCGAGTTCAGCCCCGCCGAGGCCGGCGCCGCCTGGGACGACCTGACCCGCTGGGTACGCACCGGCAAGCGTCCGGCCGGCGACCCGGTGACCGACCCCCGGGCGGTGGCGGCGCCGGACTTCGGCTGCCGGTTCAGCGACCCGGCCGCCTGGACCGCCGGCACCGGCAGCCGCCGCCTCTACCCGGCCTGCTGATCGTCGTCGGTGCCGTACCAGCCGCCCCGGTAGACCGTGCCCGGCCGGGGCGGCGCGTCCGGCGCGTCCGGGGTGGACCGGCGGTTGCGGCGGACCCGGCTCACCACGAACCAACCGACGCCGCCCACGACCGCCAGGATGACCACGTTCTGGAGCGTGCCGACGTACGCCTCGACCACGTGCCAGTTCTCGCCCAGGAGATAGCCGGCGAGCACGAACGCGGTGTTCCAGATCAGACTGCCCAGCGCGGTGAAGAGCAGGAACACCGGCACCGGCATCCGTTCCACGCCGGCCGGGATCGAGATCAGGCTCCGGAAGATCGGGATCATCCGGCCGAAGAACACGGCCTTGACGCCGTGCCGCAGGAACCACGCCTCGGTGCGGTCCACGTCCGCCAGCTTGATCAGCGGCAGCCGGCCGGCCAGGGCGCGCATCCGGTCCCGCCCGAGCGCCGCCCCGACGTAGTAGAGCGCCAGCGCGCCCAGCACCGACCCGAGCGTGGTCCAGGCGATCGCGCCGAACAGGCTCATCCGGCCCTGGCTGGCGGTGAACCCGGCCAGCGGCAGGATGACCTCGCTGGGAATGGGCGGGAACAGGTTCTCCAGCGCCACCGCGAGCCCGGCGCCGGGGCCGCCGAGGCGTTCCACCAGGCCGGTGACCCAGCCGACGGGTCCTTCGCCGGCCGGCTCCGCGGCCCGCGCGGCGCTCACCCGGGGGCCGGCGAGCAGCTGTGCGTTTCCGATCATCCGACCACGGTACGGGGCGACCCGGCCGGCGACCACGGAAAGCGGCGCCGGTTACGGCCGACCCGCGGTGACCCGGCCGACCCGCGGTGACCCGGCCGACCCGCGGTGACCCGGCCGGACCGTCCGACGTCGGCCGGTCAGCCGCCGCCACGCAACCCGTCGTAGGCGTCGAGCAGTCGGCGCAGCGCGGCGGCGGTGGCGCCGTCGAGCTTGTCGTCCTCGGCCGCGTCCTCGATCCGCTCGTGCAGATCCTCGACCCGCCTGGCACGGTCCCTGAGCTTGCCCCGGTCCAGTTCGGCGACCTTCTTCCGCAGGTCGTCGGCGGTCTTGCGGTCGATCAACCGGGCCGCCTCGGCGCGGTCCAGCAGAGCGGTGAAGCGGTCCGCGAGCTGTCGGGCGGTGACCGGCTCGGCCGCCACCGACGACGGCGGCGGTACGCGGGTCGGCGCCGGGCGGGGGCTGCTCGACGCGGGCGCGGGCGGTGGGGCCACGGCCGGCGGCGCGGCGGTTCGCGGCGTCCCGGAGCGGCTGTCGAAGACCAACGCGCCGACCAGCGCGAGCAGCAGCACCACCGCGCCGGCGACCAGCACGCCGGTGAGCCGGTTCGGCGGAACCTCCGGGCGGGGCGGCGGGACGGGGCGGGCCGCCCCGGCGGGCCGCCCGACCAGCGTGGCGGGGCGGGCCACCCGGGACACCGTGGGCAGGACCGCGGTCGGCGGGTCGACCGGTCGGCCGGCGCCGAGCCGGTCGGCGACCCGGGCGGCGGTGGGTCGCCGGGCCGGGTCGAGGGCCAGGCAGGCCAGCACCAGGTCGGCGACGTCGGCGGGCAGCCCGGGCACCCGCAGCGGCGGCACCGGGGGACGCCGGTCCCGCAGGTCGACCACGTCGTCCCAGGTCCGCACCGGCAGCGGGGGTCGGCCGGTGAGGCTGCGGTAGAGCAGCGCGCCGAGCGCGTACACGTCGCCGGCCGGGTGGGTGGGCCCGGGATCGAGTCGTTCCGGGGCGAAGTAGGCCGGGGTGCCGGCCAGCGGTTCCCCGACCGGCCCGGCAGCCGGCTGGAGTGGGCCGGCCGGCGCGGCGATGCCGAAGTCGAGCACTTTCGCACCGGTCTCGGTGAGCATCACGTTGGCCGGCTTCACGTCCCGGTGCACCACGCCGATCCGGTGCGCGGCGGCCAGCGCGGCGGCCACCTGCCCGGCCGTGCGGAGCGCGTCCGGCCAGGCCAGCGGCCCGCCGGCCAGCCGGTCGGCAAGTGTCTGACCGGCCACCAGCTCCATCACCAGGTACGGCGTGACCACCCCGCCGGGCAGCGTGGCCTCGCCGTAGTCGTACACCTGGGTCACGTGCGGGTGGGTGAGCCGCGCGGCGGCGCGGGCCTCACGCTGGATGGTGGCCCGCAACTGCGGGTCGGCGGCGAGCCGGCCGGCGAGCGCCTTGACCGCGACCGGGCGGTGCAGCACCTCGTCGTCGGCGCGCCACACCTCGGACATCCCGCCGAGCCCGATGCGCTCGCGCAGGACGTACCGGTCGTGCAGCCGGAGGTCGGGCGTGAACGGCGACATGATTCCCCAGTCTGCCCGGCCACCCCCGGGCCGCACCAACCCGCATCCGGCTCGTGCCGGGCGGCGCGTCGGTCAGGGCTTGCGGGCCACCCCGCCGTACATGCTGACGTCGGCCGCCGAGGGCCGCGGCTCGGGCTCGCCGTCGGCGCGCCACTCGGCCACCGAGCAGACGCCCGGCTCGACCATGTCGAGGCCGGCGAAGAAGCGCACGAACTCGTCCCGCCCGCGCAGGTTGATGGTGCCGTGCGGGCCGCCCCGGGCCGCCGCCCTCGCCTCGTTCGCGAGCGGGGCCGGCAGGTGGTCGTGGGTGGCGTGCGAGGCGACCAGGTAGCTGCCGGCCGGCAGCGCGTCCAGCAGCCGGGCGACCGTGGCGTAGGGGTCGTCCGCGTCCGGCACGAAGTGCAGCACCGCGATGAGCATCAACGCGACCGGCTCGGACAGGTCCAGCGTGCGGCGCAGGTCGGGGTGGGTGAGGATCTTCTCCGGGTCGCGCAGGTCCGCGTCGAGGTAGGCGGTGGCGCCCTCGGGTGAGCTGGTGAGCAGCGCCCGGGCGTGGGCCAGCACGATCGGGTCGTTGTCGACGTAGACCACCCGGGCACGCGGGTCGGCGGCCTGGGCCACCTCGTGCGTGTTGTCCGCGGTCGGGATGCCGGTGCCGATGTCGAGGAACTGCCGGATGCCCGCCTCGGCGGCCAGGTGCCGGACCGCGCGCCGCAGGAACCGCCGGTTCTCCAGCGCGCTGAGCCGGATCGTCGGGAAGGCGGCGGCCATCGCGTCGCCGGACTCCCGGTCGGCCTGGAAGTTGTCCTTGCCGCCGAGCCAGTAGTTGTACCGCCGGGCCGGGTGGGCCACCGAGGTGTCGATCCGGTCGGCCGGGTGGCCCGGCTCGGTCGCCGTGCCGCTCGTCTCGCTGGTCAAGGCCGCCTCCACGACTCGCACGCCACCGTTGTGGGGCGGACGTGCGTCCACTGTCTCTGGTCGCCGGTCATGGTATAGCCCGCCGGGGCGGGGGTCAGGCCGGGTAGAGCTCGTCGCGGACCCGGGCCAGCAGCTCCGGGGTGCGCTCCGGCGGCGCGGCCTCGACGCACAGCCGCTCCATCGCCTCGGCGTAGTAGTCGAGGTCGTCGCGCTTGTCGAGGTAGATGGCGCTGGTCAACTGCTCGATGTAGACGATGTCGGGCAGGTCCTCGTCGCCGAAGCGCAGGATGCTGAAGGCACCGCTGGCGGCGGCGTGCCCGCCGGCGGTGAACGGGACGATCTGGAGCCGCACGTGCGGCGCGGCGGTCGCCTCGATCAGCGCGTCCAGTTGCTCACGCATCACCGCGGCGCCGCCGATCGGCCGACGCAGCACCGCCTCGTCCAGCACCGCCCACAGTTGCGGCGGGTTGGCGCGACGCAGCAGCTCCTGGCGCTCCATCCGCAGGTCGACGCGCCGGTCCAGCTCCATCGGCGCGGCGCCGCGGTGCCCGAGCAGGATCACTTCCCGCGCGTACGCGGCGGTCTGCAGCAGGCCCGGCACGAACTGCACCTCGTACGTGCGGATCAGCGCGGCGGCGGCCTCCAGCCCGAGGTAGGACTGGAACCAGGCGGGCAGCACGTCGCCGTAGCGGTGCCACCAGCCCGGGCTGTTCGCGTCCCGGGCCAGCTTGAGCAGCGCGGCGCGCTCGTCCGGCGCGGTGACGCCGTAGAGCGTGAGCAGGTCGGCGACATCGCGTTCCTTGAAGCCGACCCGGCCCAGCTCCATCCGGCTGATCTTGGACTCGGAGGAGCGGATCTCCCAGCCGGCGCCCTCCCGGCTGACCCCGGCGCCCTCCCGCAGGCGGCGCAGCTGCGCGCCGAGCAGCATGCGCAGCACCGTGGGACCACTTGTCGGTCCACCCTCGACGGGCACCGTGACCACCTGACCGCCCTCGCATCCCGGCTGCTCCCCGACCGGGTGCCCTCCCGGCCGACGAGTAAGCATGCCATGAACCGACAGTGAGGTGAACTCCTCCAGACGGCGGAATCAGTCCCGCCTACGGGACGGCGGGATCAGGTGGTCGAAGTCCCCGTCCCGGGCGCCGAGCACGAACGCCTCGATCTCGTCCACGGTGTAGATCAACGCCGGTCCGTCGGGGTGGCGCGAGTTGCGCACCGCGATGCCGCTGCCGCCGGGCAGCTCGGCCAGCTCGACGCAGTTGCCGCTGGGATTGCTGCGGCGACTCTTCAACCACTGCATCGGGGGCAACTCGGTCACGGGTACGCCGTTCGGGGGCGATTGCATGGGCGTCCTTCGGGAAGAGCCAGCCGAGGCCGCGGGGAGGTGCGGTGGGTGGCGACGTCTGTCGACTGAGGTTTGGAATGCACGTGCATCTGCTATTGCATCTGCAATGGACAGCGAGCATGATAACCGAACTACGGTGTGCCGGGTCGCTCACTTTCGGTGACCTGAACCCGGCCCTCGAAAGCCGCTGAGCGCGGCCGGGGACTGGTGAGGAGGGCGCGTGCCGGATCCGATGACCGTCGCCTCCGGCATCTCCGCCGCCGGCGCGCTGCTCTCCGCCTGGCAGCTCCGCCGCCGGGCGGTCCGCGCCGAGGCCGAGCTGGAACTGCTCCAGGCGGAGCTGGCCGCCGAGCGACACGCCGCCAGCCACGACCCGCTCACCGGGCTGCCCAACCGCCGCGCCTTCTTCCGGCTGGCCGCCACCCTGCTCACCGATCCCGCCGGGCAGCCCCTGGTGGCGGTGGTGCTCGACCTGAACGGCTTCAAACAGATCAACGACCGCTACGGGCACGCCGCCGGGGACCAGGTGCTGGTCAGCGTGGCCCAACGACTGGCCGCCTTCGCCGGCAACAACCTGGTGGCCCGACTCGGCGGTGACGAGTTCGCCGGCCTGCTGGCCAGCCCCACCGCCGACCGGCGCTGGATCGAGCACGCCACCCGCCGGCTCTGCGAGGCGCTGGCCGCGCCGATCCCGCTCGGCGGGCGCAGCATCCGGGTCACCGCCTCGGTCGGGCTCGCCCCGGTGCACGGCCCCACCCAGCTCACCGACGCGCTGTGCCGCGCCGACGCGGCCATGTACGAGGCGAAGACGCTCGGCGCCGTCCGCCCACCCCGCCAACTGGTCGCCGAGCACTGACCCGGCACACGGTCAACGCCGGCCGGTGCGCCGGGCGGGGGTGAACTCCCGGCCGGTGGCTCAGCGCCAGCCGTAGCCGGCGCGCAGCGCCTGGCCGACCCGGTCGAACCGGGGCCGGTCCAGCACCGCGCCCTCCCGGCGGATGCTGTCCTCGCGCATGGTGAGCACCCGGTCCAGGCGCACCCAGCTCGGCCGTCGGTCCCGGTCCCACTCCCCCGGGCCGAGCGACAGCCAGTGCCGCTGGCCGTCCCGCTCGCCCTGACTGGACAACATCAGCCCGAACAGCGTGCGGCTCTGCCGGCCCACCACCAGCACCGGCCGGTCCTTGCCCTGCCGGGGGTCGTCCTCGTAGGGCACCCAGGTCCAGACGATCTCCCCCGGGTCGGCCTGCCCGTCCGGCTCCGGCGCGTACGACAGCTCGCGGCGCTGCAACGCGCTGACCTGGCGTCGGCGCGCGACCTGGGCCGGGATCGGTCCACCCGGGCGGACCGGCGCGGCGGCGCCCCCGGTGATCCGACCCAGCCGGGACGCCACGTTCCTCAACAGACCTGCCACGGCCGGCAGCCTAGCGGGTCGGCGCGCGGGGGAAACCGGTGGCGGTCCACCGCCCGGTTCGCCACCATGCTGCGGTGACCGTTCCCCGCCACCAGATCCGGGCCGCCTTCACCGACGGCACCGTCACCGTCTACCAGGCGTACCCGGCGGAGATCGCCGACGCGGCGCTGGCCGCCGGCCGGTTCGTGCCGCCGTTCAAGCGGGAGCGGATGACCTGGATCAAGCCGTCGTTCCGCTGGATGATGTACCGCTGCGGCTGGGCGCTCAAGCCCGGCCAGGAACGGGTGCTCGCGGTCGAGATCAGCCGCGCCGGGTTCGAGTGGGCGCTTCGGCACGCCTGCCTCAGCGACCACGACCCGCGGCTGCACCCGGACCGGGACGCGTGGCGTCGGGCCCTGCGGGCCAGCCCGGTCCGGGTGCAGTGGGACCCGGAACGGTCGCTGCGGCTGGCCCCGCTGCCCCACCGGTCGGTGCAGGTGGGACTCTCCGGCGAGGCGGTCCGGCGGTACGTCGACGAGTGGCTGGTCGGCCTCACCGACGTCACCGCGCTGGCCCGGTCGGTGCACGGCCGGCTCACCGCCGGCGACGAGGCCGGCGCGGCGGCGCTGCTCCCGCGGGAACGGCCGTACCCGGTGCCGCCGGAGGTGGCCCGGGTGATCGACGCCGACTGACCCCGGCCGGGCCGGGCACCCCGACGGCGGTCCGGGTGGCGGGCCAGGCGGACGGTCAGGCCGGGCGGCGGGCCAGGACGAGCGTGGTGCGCAGGTCCAGCAGGACCGTGCCGCCGAAGCCGTCGACCGCGGCGCCGACCGCGACGCGGACCCGCTCGCGCAGCTCCGGCGGGCGGCGCAACTGTGGTGAGAACGTGTCGACAAGCCGCAGGTAGGCGGCGGTGTCCAGCGGCACCGACCGGCGGAACCGGGACAGTCGCAGATCGGTGAAGCAACCGCTGTCGGCGATGTCGTCGTGGAACCAGCCGTCGGCCCGGTCGCCCCGGTCGCCCGGGTCGGCGGCGGTGAACGCGGCCCGGATCGCCTCGGCCTGCGCCGACTCGACGTAGGCGTAGCGGTGGCTGAGGACGGCGAGCGTGCCGCCGGGACGCAACGCGTCGTGCGCGCGCCGGTTGCGGGTGGCCGGGTCGAGCCAGTGCCAGGCCATCGCGCAGGCCAGCACGTCGACGCCGCCGGCCGGCGGGGCCCACTGCTCGAAGCTCGCGGTCACCACCTGCACGCCCGGGAACCGCTCGGCGAGCACCTCGGCCATCCGCGCGTCCGGCTCGACGCAGGTCGTGGTCGCGCCGAGCCCGAGCAGCACGGCGGTGGCCAGCCCGGTGCCGGCGCCGATCTCGACAAGCGTGCCGGGTCCGCCGCCGTGGTAGTCCCGGATCGCGTCCGCGAGCGCGGTCGGGTAGCCCGGTCGGGCCTCGTGGTAGGTGTCGGCCGTCTCCCCGAACAGTTGCGACATGGCCGCCATCCTCCCAGATCCGGACGGTGTCGGATGCCCGTCGCGCGCCGCGCTCGCCCCCGCGCGCCGGCGGCGGCCACGATGGCGGGAGGTGAGGGGGACGACCGTGGGTGCATTCCTTCAGGCGCTTGTCACGAAGCTGGCCGAGGAGCTGCTGAAGCTGCTTCTCGGCTGGCTCGCCCCGAGGGTGCTGCGGTCCGTGCCGCACCCGGCCCCGCCGGACTGCCCGCGCTGCGGTGGGTACGGCGTGGCACGGTGGGCGCCGCGGCGGGCCACGACGGTGTTCGTGCTCGGCGTGCTCGTGTTCGGGTGGGGATTCACCGCGACCGTGCTCGGCGTACCGGTGGTCGTGCTGCTCGTCGCGGTCGGGGTGCGTACCGCGTGGGCGGGTGATCCGGCGGCGGCGCTGCCGGCCCTGACCGCGCCGCTGGGCCTCGCGGCGTCCGGGGCGGTGATGCTCGCCGGCGCCGCCGCGATGGCCTGGTACCACAGCTTTCCGCCGCGGCTGTGCCGGCGCTGCCACGGCCGGTGGCCCCGGCGGGAGCGGGCGGAGTACCTGCGGATGGTGCGGTCGGTGGTGTTCGCCTGCCGGTGCGGCCAGCGCCTGCGCGCGCCGGGCCGGCCGCCCGGGGTCCGCGTGCGCTGTCCCCGGTGCCGGGCCGAACAGGCGGCGCCAACCGTGTCGGCCCGCGCCTCGCGGGTCCCCTTCCGCGCCCGGAGGCGCTGAGCGGGACCCTGTCTACGCTGCCCGGCATGGAGTTGCCACGCGATCTGCCGCTGTTCGAGCGCCGCGCCGTGCGGCTGGTGGTGCTCGACACCGCCGACCGGCTGCTGCTGTTCCACACCCGCGACCCGGAGCATCCCGACCTGGGCGTGTGGTGGGAACTGCCGGGAGGTGGGCTGGACCCGGGTGAGACGTACCGGGAGGCGGCGGTGCGCGAGCTGCGCGAGGAGACGGGCATCGTGGTCGCGCCGGAAGAGATCGGCGCACCCACCTGGCGGCGGCGGGCCAGTTTCCGGCACCGGCAGCGCCGGCACCTCCAGGACGAGGTGGTGGTGCCGGTGCGGCTGCCCGGGCCGGGGCCGGACGTGGACGGCGCCCAGCGGATGGACTACGAGGTGGAGGACTACTTCGGATTCCGCTGGTGGCCGGTGGCCGAGGTGCTCGCGGAGCGGCCACGGTGCTATCCCGGCCGGCTGCCGGAGCTGCTGCCGACGTTCCTGGCCGGCGCGGAGATTGACGAGCCGTTCGAACTGTGGTCCTGAGCCCGGCGTGCCGACGGGCGCGTCAACCGGCAGAGTGGGACGGGTGAATCCACTCCACACCCCCCTGGCCCGGTACGCCGAGCGGCTGCACGCCGCCGCCGGCGACACCCACCACGTCGCGTCGCCGCTGGGCGCCTGGCTGCTGCTGGCGCTCACCGGTCCGGCCGCCACCGGGCAGGCCCGGGCGACGCTCGGCGAGGCGCTCGGGGTCGACCCGGACGACGCCGCCGCGTCGGCCCGCGCGCTGCTGGGCACGCCGCACCCGATGGTCGCCGCGGCCACCGCGCTGTGGGAGCGGACACCGTTCGAGGAGTTGACCCGGTGGCGGGCCGGCCTGCCCGAGCGGACCGAGCGCGGACCACTGCCCGACCAGGCGGCGCTGGACGCGTGGGCCCGGGAACGCACCGGCGGCCTGGTGCGGCGGTTCCCGGTCGACGTCGCGCCGGAGACGCTGCTGGTCCTGGCGAACGCGCTGGCCACCCGGGTGTCCTGGGCCGACCCGTTCGAGCTGGCGCCGGCCGGGGAGCTGGGCGCGGGCAGCGCGTGGGCCGGCCGGTTGCGGCAGGTGCTGCGGACGCCCCCGGTCGGGCACCGCTGCGCGGTGGTGGGCACCGAGCGGGCCGGGGACGTCGCGGTGCACGTGGCGCCGGCGCGTGCGGGCGACGACGGCGCCGGCATGCTTGTGGTGTCCGTGGCCGCCGCGCCGCGGGTGCCGTCCGACGCGGTGCTGGCCGCCGCGCAGCAGGTGGCGGTGACCGTCGCCGACGTGCCGGACGGGCCGGTGCCCGGGCAGCGGTCGTTGTTCGACCTGCCGCTGGGCGAGAGCCCGCTCTGGACGGTGCGTGAGCAGCCGACCCGGACGTTCGCCCGGGACGGCCGGGAGGAGCGCGCCACCGCCGTGCTGCCGTGCTGGGCGGCGGAGAGCCGGCACGACCTGACGTCGGCCGGGTTCGGCTTCGACGCGGCGGCGCGGGCGCTGGGCGGACTGCTCGGGTTGGCCGAGCCGCCGTTCTCCGCGGCGCAGTCGGCGGCGGCCCGGTTCGGTCGCTACGGCTTCGAGGCCGCCGCGGTGACCGCGTTCGGGATGGTGGCCGGGCTGCCTCCGGAGGGCGTGGCCCGGGTCGCCGACCTGCGCTTCGGCCACCCGTACGCGGTGGTGGCGGTGGCCACGGACGCCGCCGGCGGCCCGTGGCACGCCCTGCCCGTCTACTCCGCGTGGATCACGGACCCGGCGGAGGTGCCCGCCGACGAGGCCGCCGCCGACGAGGCCGCCTGACGCGGGCGGCTCGTGCACCCGGGCCGACGGGTCGCGTTCCGCGGCCCCGGGTCGGCGGCGCGACGGATCGACTCAGGACGGTGTCCGCGGCCCGTACCGTTCGGCGGCACGTGCCCTGGCCTTCGCGGCCTCCACCTCGCGGTCCTTGGAGGGCGCCGTCGTCACGAGGCTGTCCAGCAGGGTGCGGGTGGCGGCCGTGACGGCCCGGACCGCCTCGTCGAACGCCGCCTGGTTGGCTGCGGACGGCCGGGTGGCGCCGCTGACCTTGCGCACGTACTGCACGGCGGCGGCTTCGATCTCGTCATCGGTCGCGGGCGGCTCGAAGTTGTGGAGCACGCGAATGTTCCGGCACATGCCTCCACCATGCCAGCCCGCACCGACACCCGCACCGACCGAGGCTTGACAGGCCGCCGCCGGGTGCGGCACCGTTGCCCCGACCACGCGATCGGCGTGGCACCGCGCATGAGGGAATGACGCCTGTGATCCAGGTAGGCCGAGCGGCCGCCTGAGTGTCGACCGCGCGACGGATGACCCGTCGCGCCGTACGGCAACGGTTCGGCGGTCCGACGCATGTCCGCCCACCGTCGTTTCTCTCCTGCATCGAGGTGCTATGTTGATCATGGATGCTCGCGTCCAACAGAGCGTCGTCGCCACCCTGTCGACGCGCCCCGCGGCCCGGGAAGTGGGGCCGTTCGTGGTGGGTTTCGACCCGACCACGGCCAGCCCGCACATCAACTACGCCACGCCCCGTCCGGGCGAGACCGTCACCGCGGCCGACGTCACCGCGCTGGTCGACGCCTTCCGGGCGGCGGGTCGTCGCCCCCGCCTGGAGTACGTCGTCAGTTGCGCCCCCGCCCTGGAGTTGCTGCTGCTCGCCGCCGGGTTCGTCCCGGAAGCCCGGCACACCTACCTGCTCTGTGTGCCGGACACCCTGTGGACACCACCCACGCCCGACGACGTCGCCCTGGTCGAACCGGACGACGACGAGCGGCGTGCCGCGCTGATCGGCGCGCAGAACGACGCCTTCGGCGAGGCCGCGACGGCCTCCGCCGCGGATGTCGCCCGGCTCCGGCGGCAACAGGAGGCCGGCGGCGTGGCCGTCATGGCGGTCGCCGGGTCCGGCGCCTGCGCGGGCGGCGGCGGGGCGGCCCGGCCCACCGACGGGGTGAGCGAGGTGGCCGGCATCGCCGTCCGCGAGCCCTACCGCCGCCGAGGGCTGGCCGGCGCGATCACCGCCGAGACGACCAGGCGACTCTTCGCCACGGGGGCCGAGGTCGCCTGGCTGGAGGCCGGCGGCCCGGAGTCGTGGCGGGTGTACCAGCGCGTCGGCTACCGACCCGCCGGTGAGCGCCGCTACCTCGTCATGAACTGAACCTCCGACGATCAAGGAGTTCGCGTCGGCCCTGGGTTCGGGAACCGACGCGAACTCCTTGATCAACAGGGTGGGAACAGGCCCGGTCAGACCGGGACGGCCTCCCGGGTCTCCGCCTTGGCGGCCAGGCGCTTCTCCCGCTCCTGGGCGCCGATCAGGTCGTCCGGCAGGGAGTCCTCGACCTCCAGGTCGAAGCGACGCAGCAACCGGATCCCGAAGCCGCCCAGGGTGATCAGGATCAGGATCACCCCGAAGCAGACGTACGCGAAGCCGATGCCGCGGCCCGGACCGGTGCCGATCACCGCGCCCACGCTGTCGGCCAGCGACCCGCCCGGGGCGAGCATCGGCTCGAACAGCGCGGTGGCGGCCGGCGCGAGCAGCGCGAACCCGATCGGCAGCGTGGACCACGAGATGGTCTGGTTCAGGCTGAACACCCGACCGTGGAAGCGCTGCGGCACCTTCACCTGGACGATGGTGGCGTAGATCGACTGCGCGGTGGTCATCGCCATGGCCAGCCAGCAGAAGCCGACACAGATCATCACGATCGAGGCGTCCAGCCCGATCAGCACACAGCCGATCGCGGTGCCCAGGTTGCCGATCAGCACGCCGATCATCCGGCGCTTGCGCGGTCCGCCCCACAGCGACATCAGCACGCCGCCGAGCACCGCGCCCACCGCCTCGGCGAGCGCGACCTGCGCCACCTGGGTCGGGCTGCCGAACGACAGCACCAGCGGGGTGGTGAGCACCAGCGCCGGGGCCAGGAAGATGTTGCCCAGCGCGAAGTAGCCGAGCATCAGCCGGAACCCGCGGTGCTGCCACGAGTAGCGCATGCCGTTCGCGATGGCCACCAGCAGCCGTTCCCGGGGCCGCCAGCCGAGCAGGTCCGGGAAGCGGACCACGGCCAGCGTGAGCACCGCGACCACGTAGCTGGCCACGTCGACGATCAGGATGCCCTTGAGTTCGATGGCGGCGAGCAGGCCGGCGGCGAACGCCGGCATGAGCAGCGTGGCCACGCCGGTGGAGAGCTGGGTGATGCCCATCGCGTGCCCGAGGTAGCGCTTCGGCACGAGCTGCGGCACCGCCGACTGGAACGCGATGCGTTGGAACGACCCGGCCACCGAACTGAACGCCACCAGCAGGTAGATGTGCCAGAGCACCAGGTTGTCGGTCCACAGCAGGGCGGCCAGCACCAGTTGCACCGAGCCGGCGACGGAACTGGCCAGCATCATGATCCGGCGCCGGCTGACCCGGTCGACGAGCGCGCCGGCCACCGGCAGCATGAGCACGCCGCAGATCAGCGCCAACGCCCAGAGCAGACCGAGGTCGGCCACCGAGCCGGTGCGGTTGAACAGCCAGATCGGCAACGCGAACGCGGTCAGCGCCGACCCGGTGCTGGAGACGAGTTGCCCGGTCGTGACCGCCAGGAACCGGCCCATGCTCGGCTTGACCGTGGTGGTCGGCTTGCGGTCCGCGCCGACCCGGAGCATGTCGTGCACCGCCCAGCCGGCGTCCTCGCCCCGGGCCTCCGGGTCCAGGCCGGTGAGGTCACCGGCCACCACCGCGGGGTGGGTACGGGTGACGATCTCGGCCAGTTCCTCGGCGCGGTACTTCAGGAAGAAGTGCCCGGCCTGGTCCAGCACGACCAGCCCCAGCGTGTCGCTGAGGAACTGCCACTCGGCGTACCGCTCGCGGTAGTAGTCGGTGACCGGGTCCTCGGAGCCGACCACCGAGATGATCGGCGCGCGCAGCTTCGTCGCCTGCCGGTCCAGCAGCCGGGTGAAGTACTCCTCCGAGGCGCGGGAGTCGGCCCGCATGTTGCTGATGATCCGGTCGGCCTGCTCCGGGTCCAGCTCGTCGGTGTCCACGCCCATCGACTTCAGCCAGCTCGCGTAGTGCTTGTTGCTGCGGAGCTGCTCCAGCCGGTTGCGCGCGGCGGCGAACGGGCCCTTCGGGCGGGCGAACGGGAACATCGCGCCGATGTAGACGGCGGCCAGGTCCCGGCCGGCCGCCTCCACCTTGCGGGCCACCTCGGCGACGATCGCGCTGCCCACGCCGCAGTGGCCGTAGAGCGCGATCGGGCCCTCGACCCGCTCCACGATCTCGTCCGCGACCCGGGTGGTCAGCTCGTCGAACGGCAGCGCGTCCTCGGTCAGACCTACGTCGTGGCCGGGGATGGCGAGCGACCACAGCCCGTACCCGGCCGGCAGCGCGTCCGCGAGCGGCTGGTAGACGATGGCGCTGCCGCCGCCGTACGGGACGCAGACGTACGTCAGCACCCGCTTGGCCACCGGGATCGGCTTGGTCAGCTCGTAGAGCAGCCGGCGCGGCCCCTCCTGGGTGGCGTCGCCGGAGATGAACGCGGCCAGGTCCCGGATGGTGCGCTTCTGGAACAGGTCCATCACGCCGACCGCCCGGCCGCCCAGCTCCGCCTTGCGGATCTTGGCGACCACCTGGGTGGCGAGCATGGAGTGCCCGCCCAGGTCGAAGAAGTCGTCGTCGATGCCGAGCGTCTCCACGCCCAGCACCTCCGACCAGATCGCCGCGAGGGCCCGCTCGGTGTCGTCCCGCGGCTCGACAAGTGCCACCGACGCCTCGCGGGTGACCACCGGCGCGGGCAGCGCCTTGCGGTCGAGCTTGCCGTTCGGGGTCAGCGGCAGCGCGTCGAGCGTGACGAACGCGGCCGGCACCATGTACTCCGGCAGCGTGTCCTTGAGCGCCGCCTTCAGCGCGGCGTGCTCGGCCGCCCCCACCAGGTACGCGGTGAGCCGCTTGTCGCCCGGGCTGTCCTCGCGGACGATCACCGTGGCCTCGGTGACGTCGGGCTGCTCGCGCAGCGCGCTCTCGATCTCGCCCAGCTCGATGCGCAGGCCGCGCAGCTTGACCTGGTGGTCGATCCGGCCGAGGAACTCGATCACCCCGGCGCCGTCCGGCCCGACGACCCAGCGGGCCAGGTCGCCGGTGCGGTAGAGCCGGGCCCCCGGCTCACCGGAGAACGGGTCGGGCACGAACTTCTCCGCGGTCAGCGCCGGCCGCCGGTGGTAGCCGCGGGCCAGGCCCACGCCGCCGATGTGCAGCTCACCGGCGACACCGACCGGGCACTGTGCCCCGGACGCGTCGAGCACGTGCAGCCGCAGGTTCGCGATCGGCGCGCCGATCGGCACGCTCGTCACCCGCGCCAGCCGGTCCGGCTCACACGCCCAGGAGGTGACGTCGATGGCCGCCTCGGTCGGGCCGTACAGGTTGTGCAGGCCGCACCAGGGCAGCCGGGCGGTGAAGTCGACCGCCGAGGTCAGCGGCAGCTCCTCGCCGGAGCAGATCACCCGCCGCAGCGCGGTGGCCGCCTCCACGCCCTCCTCGGCCAGGAACACGGTCAGCATCGACGGCACGAAGTGCGTGGTGGTGATCCGCTCGGACACCAGCAGGTCGCGCAGGTAGCCGGCGTCCTTGTGCCCGCCGGGCTTGGCCAGCACCAGCCGGGCGCCGGTGCGCAGCGGCCAGAAGAACTCCCAGACCGACACGTCGAAGCTGGCCGGCGTCTTCTGGAGCACCGCGTCGTCGGCGCCGAGACCGTACGTCCGCTGCATCCAGTCCAGCCGGTTGACGATGCCCCGGTGGGTGTTCGGCACCCCCTTCGGGCGGCCGGTGGAACCGGAGGTGTAGATGACGTAGGCCAGGTGTTCCGGCCCGGCCACCGGCGTCGGGTCGGTGACCGGCTGGTCGGCCCAGACCGTCGCGTCGTCGAGGTCGAGCACGGTGGCCGAGGTGGCCGGCAGCACGTCACGCAGGTGCGACTGGACCAACACCACCGGCGCGTCCGCGTCGGTGACCATGAAGGCCAGCCGGTCCGCCGGGTACTCCGGATCCAGCGGCAGGTAGGCGCCGCCGGCCTTGAGCACGCCCAGCAGGCCGGCGACCAGCTCGACCGAGCGTTCCGCGCACACCCCGACCAGCGTCTCCGGGCCGACACCGGCCGCGCGCAGCCGGTGCGCGATCCGGTTGGCCTCGGCGTTCAGCTCCGCGTACGTGCGGCTGGTCCCGTCGATGGTGACCGCGACCGCGTCCGGGGTGGTGGCGGCGCGCTCCTCGACCGGGCCGTGCAGCGTCTCGTCGCGGGGGAAGTCCGCCGCGGTGTCGTTCCAGCCGGCGAGCAGCTCCCGCTCGACGTCGGACAGCAGCGGCAGCCGGGACACCGGAGTGTCCGGCGCGGCGACGATCGCGTCCAGCAGCGCGGTCCACCGCCGGGCCATCCGCTCGACCGTGGCCCGGTCGAACAGGTCGGTGTTGAAGACCAGCTTGCCCCAGAGTCCGTCGACGGTCTCCACCGCGTGCAGCTCGAAGTCGAACCGGGTGGCCTGCAACTCCATCGGGGTCCACTCGAACGTGACCTCGTCGGAGCGGGAGACGCCGCGGAAGCGGCCCATCTCGTAGTTCTGGAGCACGAACATGGTCTGGAACACCGGCGAGCGGCTCACGTCGCGCGGCAGGCCCAGCTCGTGCACCACCTTGGCGAACGGCACCTCGGCGTGCTCGAAACCGTCGAGCACGCTGCGCCGGGTACGGGCCAGCAGCTCGGTGAAGGTCGGGTCGCCGGCCAGCTCGGCGCGCAGCGGCAGCATGTTGATGAACATGCCGACCACGTTCTCCAGCTCCGGCGCGGACCGGCCGGCCACCGACGCGCCGACCGCGAAGTCGTCCTGCCCGGCGTGCCGGGCCAGCAGCACCTGGTACGCCGACAGCAGCGTCATGAACAGCGTGCCGCCGCTGTCCCGGGTGAGCGCGTTGAGCGCCTCGGTGGCCGCCGGGTCGAGCTGGAACTCGACGAAGTCGCCCCGGTAGGTCTGGGTGGCCGGGCGGGGCCGGTCCAGCGGCAGTTCCAGCGGCGTGATGCCGGCGAGGCGCTGCTTCCAGTAGTCGACGTGCGCCCGCGCCTGCGGCCCGTCCAGCTCCTGGGCCTCCCAGACGGCGAAGTCGCCGTACTGGATCGGCAGGGCCGGCGGCTCGCCGCCCCGGTACAGCGTGATCAGGTCGCGCAGCAGCACGTCCACCGACCAGCCGTCACCGACGATGTGGTGCTGGCCCAGGAACAGCACGTGGTCTGAGGCGGAGAGCCGGATCAGCAGCGCGCGCAGCAGCGGGCCGTGCGCCAGGTCGAACGGCTCGGCCGCCGCCGCGTCGACGAGCGCCTGCGCGGCGGTCTCGTCGGCGGCCTCCACCACGGTCAGCGGCACGTCCGGGGTGTCGGCGACCACCACGGTGGGGCGGCCGTCGGCGTCGGCCGGGAAGCGGGTGCGCTGCGACTCGTGCCGGGCGGCGAGCGCGGCCAGGGCCGCGCGCAGCGCGTCGACGTCGAGCGGTCCACGCACCCGCAGCGGCACCGCGATGTGGTACGCCGCCTCGCCCGGGGCGAGCTGGTCCATGAACCAGACCCGCTCCTGGGCGTAGGACAGCGGCACCGGCGCGCCGTCGGGCCGGGGGGTGATCCGGGCCGCGGGGGCGGACTGGCGGGCGCGCAACCGCTTGGCGATCAGCGCCTGCCGGGCCGCCTCGCGGGCCGGATCCTTCAGGTCGGTCATCAGTTGGTTCCCTCTTCCGCCGCGAGCAGCGCGGCGACCTCGGAGTCGGAGAGGCCGTCGAGTTCGGCGGCGATCCGCTGTTCGATCTGGCCGGCCAGGTCGGCCACCACGGGGCTGGAGAACAGCGCCCGCATGGGCAGGTCGACGTCCACCTCGGCGCGGATCCGGGCCATCGCCCGCATGCCGCGCAGCGAGTTGCCGCCGAGCGCGAAGAAGTCGTCGAGCGCGCCGACCTTCTCCACCTGGAGGATGTCGGCGTACACCTCGGCGACCAGCGCCTCGGCCTCGGTACGCGGGGCGACGTAGCTGTCCTGCGCCGGTTCGACGGCCGCCGGGGCGGGCAGCGCGGCGCGGTCCAGCTTGCCGTTGGGCGTCAACGGCAACGTGTCCAGCCGGACCAGGGCGGCCGGCACCAGGTGCGCCGGCAGCTCGCGGGCCAGTTCGGCGCGGACCGAGTCCTCATGGGCAGGCCCGACCAGGTAGCCGACAAGCATCGGCTCGCCACCGTCGGTGCGCACCGCCGCCGCGGCGGCCCGGACGTCCGGGTGGGCGAGCAGCGCGGCCTCGACCTCGCCCAGCTCGATCCGCATGCCCCGCACCTTGACCTGGTCGTCGCGGCGGCCCAGGTAGTCGAGCGTGCCGTCGGGACGCCAGCGGGCCAGGTCGCCGGTGGCGTACATGCGGGTGCCGGGCGGGCCGTACGGGCAGGGCAGGAAGCGCTCGGCGGTGAGGCCGGGCCGGTCGTGGTAGCCGCGGGCGAGCTGCGCGCCGGTGACGTAAAGCTCGCCGACCACGCCCGGTGGGACCGGCTGGCCCGCGGCGTCGAGCAGCAGCGCGCCGGTGTTCCAGGTGGGCGTGCCGATCGGCACCGGGCCGGGCGGGACCGGTTCGCCGGGGGCGATCCGGGCCGCGACGCAGCCGACGGTGGCCTCGGTCGGGCCGTACTCGTTGACCACCGCCACGTCGGGGTGCGCGGACCGCCAGCCGGCGAGCTGCTCGCCGCTGAGCGCCTCGCCGCCGATCACCAGGTCGACCGTCGGCGACAGCTCGCCGTCGAGCAGCGGCAGGTGGCTCGGGGTGACCTTGAGGAAGGACGGCCGGCCACCGGCCCGCGCGGCCGGCGAGTCGATCGCGGCGAGCCGCACCGTGCCGCCGGCGGTGAGCGTGCCGAGCAGGCCGGTGACGGTGAGGTCGAACGAGACCGGCGAGTGCAGCAGCGCGGCGCCGGCCAGCCCCGGGTAGGTCGCCCGGGCCCAGGCCAGGTACGCGGTCACCGCCCGGTGCTCGACCACCACGCCCTTCGGGCGGCCGGTGGAGCCGGAGGTGTACAGCACGTACGCCGGGTGGTCGGGACGCAGCGGGGCGACCCGGTCGGCGTCGGTGAGGTCGTCGCCGGGCTGGTCCGCGCCGATCTCCCCGTCGAGCACCAGCGCGTCGCCGGGCACCGACGCGGCGGTGTCCGCGGTGGCCACCACCAGCGCCGGAGCGGCGTCGGCCAGCAGGTAGGCGATCCGCCCGGCCGGGTACGCGGTGTCCACCGGCACGTACGCGGCGCCGGACTTGAGCACCGCGAGCATCGCCACCACCAGCTCGCAGGAGCGGGGCAGCGCGAGCGCGACCCGGGTCTCCGGGCCGGCGCCGCGCGCCACCAGCAGCCGGGCCAGCCGGTTCGCGGCGGTGTTCAGCTCGGCGTAGCTGAGCGTCACGCCGTCGCAGACCAGCGCCGACGCGTCCGGGGTGGCGGCGGCCTGCCGCTGCACCTCGTCGACCACGGTGGCCGCCGGCAGCTCGTGCGCGTCGCCGGTCCCGGCGCGCAGCACCAGGTCCCGCTCGTCGTCGGTGAGCAGCGGCAGCGCGCCGACCGGGCGGTCCGGCTCGGCCACGGCGGCGGCGAGCAGCCGCACGTAGCGCCGCGTCACCGTCTCCGCGGTCGCCCGGTCGAACAGCGCGGTCCGGTAGACCAGGCGGCTCTCCCCGGTGGTGATGTCGAACGCCAGGTCGTCCTTGGTGGTGCCCAGCTCGACCGGATCGAGGCCGGAGTCCGGGATCCAGTTCAGCGCGGTCTGGAAGATCGGCTGCACGGACGGGTCACGCTGTGGGTCCACCGCCTCGACGATCTTCTGGAACGGGGTCTGCCCGTGTTCCATGGCGTCGATCAGGCCGTTGCGCACCCGGCCGAGCAGGTCGGTGAAGGTCGGGTCGCCGGAGACGTCGCAACGCAGCGCCACCGGGTTGACGAACATCCCGATCAGCGACGCCAGCTCCGGGTTGTCGCGGCCCGCGGTGGAGACGCCGACCACCACGTCGGTGTCGCCGGAGATCCGCGACAGCAGCGCCGCGAAGCCGGCCAGCAGCACCATGTACGGGGTGGCCTGCGCGCCGACCGCCAACGCGCCGACCCGGTCGAGCAGCCCGTCGGGGAGCGTGAAGCGCACCTCGTCGCCGGCGAAGCCGAGCTGGGCCGGGCGGGACCGGTCCAGCGGCAGGCTGGTGACCGCCGGGGCGCCGGCCAGGTGCCCGGTCCAGAACGCGAGCTGCCGGTCCAGTTCGTCGCCGGTGAGCTGCTGGCGCTGCCAGACCGCGAAGTCGGCGTACTGGATCGGCAGCTCCGGCACGGCGGGCTCGGCGCCGGTGCGCACGGCCTCGCAGAACGCGGCCAGTTCGGCGTGGAACAGCACCGCCGAGTGGCTGTCGAAGACCGCGTGGTGCGCCACGAACGCCAGCGCCCAGGCGTCGTCGAGGCGGAACAGCCGGGCCCGCCACGGTGGCGGCGCGTCCAGCGGGATCGGGGTGCGGCCCAGCTCGGTGCGGAGCCGCTCGAACTCGGCCAGCCGCTCGCCGGCCGGCAGGTGACTCAGGTCGGTGGTGGGCAGCGGCACCGGCTCGTGGGCGCGCACCACCTGCACCAGCGCGCCGTCGTCGACGCGCAGGTGGGTCCGGAGCGCCTCGTGCCGGGCCACCACCCGGTTGACCACCTCGCTCGCCGCCTCGGCGTCCACGTCGGCCGGGAACGCCCACGGGATGGAGACGTTGAACACCGGCGAGCCGGCGTCGAGCTGGTTGGCCATCCACACCCGCTCCTGGGCGTACGAGGCCGGGAACGTCCACTCCCGCTGGCTCATGAGAGCGCCTCGCGTACCGAGCGGGGGCGCATGTCGGTCCAGACCTCGTCCACGTGGGCCAGGCACTCCTCGCGGCTGCCGGCGAAGCCGGTGTCGTGCCAGCCGGCGGGCAGTTCCCGGTCGGCCGACCAGATCGAGTACTGCTCCTCGTCGTTGCGGACGACCAGGAATCGGGATTCGGCCATGTCAGTTCGCTCCAGCGGTGTCGGGGGTGTACGCCTCGGCCATCGCCACGGCGATCTTGCGGGGGCCGGTGAACGGCTCCCGGCCGTGCGCGGCGGTCATGTTGTCGACCACCAGCACGTCGTCGCGCTGGTAGTCGAAGCGGACCGTGGCCGCCCGGTAGGCGGCCCGCAGGTGGTCCATCACGTCGGCGGGGATCTCGCCGCCGTCGCCGTAGTAGGTGTTCGACGGCAGCCCGTCGGCGCCGAACATGGCCAGCAGCCCCTCCTGGTAGTCCGCCGGCAGCGTGCTCAGGTGGAAGAAGGTGGCGTGGTTGAACCAGCGCGGCGTGTCCGAGCCGGGCCGGTGGTGCACCGCGTCCCGGACCGCGCGGGTACGCAGGCCGTCCTTGCCGACCCACTCCACGGTGATGCCGTTGGCCGCCGCGTACGCCTCCACCTCGGCGCGGCTCTCCGTGTTGAACACCTCCTGCCAGCGGGTGCCGAAGTCGCCGTGGAAGTTACGCATCAGCATCCAGCGACGCCTGACGAACTCCTCCCGGACCGCGGGGTCGATCAGCTCGTACACCCGGCGCACGTCGGCCAGCGGGGTGGCGCCCCGGGTCTCCGGCGGGGTGACGCAGTAGAAGAACAACGTCAACGGCCACCGCGCCTGGTACGAGTTCTCGTTGTGCAGGAAGATCTCCTCGTCCGGCGGGTAGTCGGTCGAGGTGTAGACCCGGCCCTTGATGGAGTGCCGGGGCGAGGAACGCTCCGTGTAGGTCAGCGGCTCGCCGGCCAGCGCGCGCACGGCGGCGTCGAAGCCGTCCACGCCGCCGAGGTCGAAGCCGCGGAACAGCAGCCCGCCGCTGGCGACGAGCGTGTCCCGCAGCTCGGCGCGCCGGGCCGCGATGAGGTCGGTCAGCGCCCGGCCGTCGTTCTCGACGACCACCGGAAGCGTGGCGGTTGTCTCGCTCATGGTGCGGTGTCTCCTTGTTCCGTCGGGGATGTCAGCCGCGGGGCAGCCGCGGAATGGCCGGGATCGCCGCCGGGGCGGCCGGTTGGTCGGCGGGCGCCTCGGCGCGCAGCTCCTCGATCCGGGCCGCCAGGCCGGCCACGGTGGGCGTCTCGAAGAGGCTGCGCATCGGCAGCCGCACCCCGGTCGCCTTGCGCATCGCGGCGATGAGCTGCACGGCGACCAGCGAGTTGCCGCCGAGGGCGAAGAAGTCGTCGTCCACGCCGACGTCGGTGACGCCGAGGCCGTCCCGCCACACCTGGGCGACCGTCTTCTCCAGCTCGGTACGCGGTGCGGCCGAGCCGCCGCCGGTGGCGGCCGACGCGACGACCGGGGCGTCGGTCTCCTCCGCCAGGCTGTCCGTGGTGACCCGGCCCGCCCGGCGCCGGATGTCGGCGACGGTGCGGGTGGCGATCACCACCTGCGCGCCGAGGCCGGCGCCGAGGCTGCGGCGGAACGCCTCCGCGCCGTCGACCGGCCGGATGTCCTCGGTGACCGCGTCCGGCGCGTCGGCCGTCGTCGGGGTCTCGGCGAGGTTGCCGGTGACCGCGCTCTGGTCGACCCGGCGCAGCACGAAGTCGCTGATCGCGACCAGTTCCCGACCGTCCGGGTCACGCAGCGACAGGTCGGCGGCGACCACCTCGTCGGTGGCGGCCGGCCGGTGCCGCAGGTGACTGTGGAACGTCGCCGGCAGCGTCCCGCGCACCACGATCCGCCCGTACGACAGCGGCAGGTACGTGCCGTCGCCCTGCCCCCGGCCGAACGCGGTGGCCACGTCGAGCAACGCCGGGTGCAGCCCCCAGGACGGCAGGTCGGCCAGCGCCGCGGCGGGCGCCTCCACCCGGGCCAACTCCTCGCCGTCGGCGAGGTGGTGCTCGGCCAGCGCCGCCCAGCGCGGCCCGAACGTGAGCATGCTGGTGCGGCCCCGGCCGAACGACGCGTCGTCGTCGACCCGCCGGCCGGCCACCTCGGCCGGGGCGGCCGGCGGCGCGGGCTCGGTGGCCCAGCCGGCGGTGCCCCGCACGTGGGCGCGCAGCCGACCGGCGGCGAGGCTGGCCACGGTGAAGTCCACACCCTCCTCGGTCGGGGCCAGCTCCACCCGGTACTGCGCGACGGTGCCGTCTGGCACCGAGAACGGCTCCAGGAAGACCACGTCGCGCAGCTCCACCGCGGCGTCCGGGGCCGGCGCGGGCAGCGCGGCGACCACGGCGGCGCGCACCGACTCCAGGTGGGCGGTGCCGGGCACCACCGGCACCCCGCCGATCCGGTGCTCGTCGAGCAGCCAGTGGGTGTCGGCCGCGACCAGGCCGTGCAGCACGACGCCGTCCGGGCCGGTGACCATGGTGGTCAGCACCGGGTGGGTGACCGGGCTGGTCAGCGTGTCCCGACCGGCGGCCCGGAACGCGGCCGGCGCGGCCGTCTCCACGGCCATGCCGACCTCGGCCCAGCCGCCCCAGTTCTGCGACACCACCGGCGCGCGGAACCCGGCGCCGGAGCGCGCGAACGCGTCCAGCACGTTGTTCGCGGCGCAGTAGTCGACCTGACCGAAGCCGCCGATCACCGCCGTGATCGACGAGCAGAGCACCACGAAGTCCAGCGGCAGGTCGCCGAAGACCTGGGCCAGGGCCAGCGTGCCGGCCAGCTTCGGGGCGAGCACCCGCTCCGCCTCGGCCCGCTCCTTGACCTCGGCCATGCCACCGCCGGGCAGGCCGGCGGCGTGCACGATGCCGTCCAGCCCGCCGAACCGGCGCTCCGCCTCCGCGCGGACCCGACGCAGGTCGTCGGCGTCGGTGACGTCCGCGGCGAGCACCAGCACCTCGGCGCCGGCCGCCTCCATCCGGCGGATCGCCGCGATGGCCCGGCCGGCCCGGTCGGCGCCGCCGTGCACCGCCAGGTGCGCGTCCCAGTCGTCGCGCTCGGGCAGGCCGGAGCGGGCCAGCAGGACCAGCTTGGCGCGGGCCCGGCGGGCGAAGTCCTCGGCCAGCGTGACGCCGATGCCGCCGAGCCCGCCGGTGATCAGGTAGCGGCCCTCCTCGCGCAGCACGCCCGGCTCGTCCTCGGCGGCCACGGTCACCTGCTCGTAGCCGCCCACCCAGCGCCGGTCGCGGCGCAGCGCCACCTCCGGGTGCTCCGGGTCGACCGGGCTGCGCAGCTCCACCGCGAGGGCGGCCACGCCGCGCGCCGCCGGGTCGGCGTCGAGCAGCCGGACGGTCAGGCCGGGCAGCTCGGCCGGCAACACCCGGGCCAGCCCGGCCAGCGCGGCGTGCTCCGGCCGGACCAGGTCGTCGCCGCGCACGTCACCGATGCCGGCGGTGACCAGGTCGAGCCGGACGCCCGCCTCGTCGCCGGTCAGGCCGGCGCCGGCGAGCGCCTGCACCAGATGCAGCGCGCCGAAGAAGCCGCGCTCCTGGGCGGCCCAGGCGGCGGCGATGTCGGTGCCGGCCGGCTCGCCGTCCAGCGCGAACGCGTGCACGATCCGTCGGGGCAGGTCCGCGCCGAGCGCGGCGACCAGCGCCTCGGCGTCCTCGCGGGCGCCGGGGCGCAGCCGGAAGCCGGTTGCGGTGGCGGCGAACACGCCGCCGACGCGTACCTCGACCGGGTCGTCGCCGGCGGCCCGCAACGCCGCGACGAGCGCCTCGCCGCGCGGGCCGTCGGCCAGCACCAGGCACCGGCCCAGCGGCTCGACGGTCCGGGCCGGCGCGGCCTGCCGCCACACCGGCACCGCGAACCACTCCGGCAGCGGGCGCGGGCCGGTCTCGACCGGGGCCGCGGCCACCTGCTCCACCGGGTCCGGCTCGACCCAGTAGCGGCGACGCTCGAACGGGTACGTGGGCAGCGGCACCCGGCGCGCGTCGGGGTCGACGGCGAGCGTCACCGGCACGCCGGCACACCAGAGCGCGCCGGCGGTGCCGAGCAGCGTGGCCAGGTCACCGGTCGGCTCCCCCGGGCCGGGCAGGCTGCCCAGCGGGGTGAGCGCGCGCTGCGCCTCGCCGGCCTTCGCGACCTGCATCCGGGCCAGGTTGGCCAGTTGCCGGCCGGGGCCGCACTCGACGAGCGCCCAGGTGCCCTCGGCGAGCAGCGTGGCCACGCACGCGCCGAAGCGGACCGGCCGGCGCAGGTGCGCGGCCCAGTACGCCGGGTCGGTGGCCTCCGCCTCGGTGATCCAGGTGCCGGTCACGTTGGACACGAACGGCACCGCCGGCGCGCGCAGCGGCACGCTCGCCATCAACGCGGTGAACTCGTCCAGGATCGGGTCCATCATCGGCGAGTGGAACGCGTGCGAGGTGCGCAGCAGCTTCGACTTCTGCTTGCTGCCCAGGCTCTCCGCGAACGCCTCGACCAGCGCGGTCTCGCCGGCCACCACGCAGGTGCCGGGGCCGTTCACGGTCGCCACCGACAGGCCCTCGGGCAGCCGCTCGGCCACCACCGACTCGTCGAGCGTGACGGCCAGCATGGACCCGGCCGGCAGCGCGTGCATGAGCCGGCCCCGGGCGGCCACCACCTTCAGCGCGTCGGCCAGGTCGAGCACGCCGGCGAGCGTGGCGGCGACGTACTCGCCGATCGAGTGGCCGACCATCGCGGCCGGGGTGACGCCGGCGGCCCGCCAGGCGGCGGCGAGCGCGTACTCGACGGTGAACAGGGCCGGCTGGGTCCAACGGGTCTCGGTGAGCTTCGTCGCCGCCTCCGGGTCCCGGCCCAGGACCAGGTCCCGGATGTCCAGGCCCAGCTCGGGTCGGAGCAGCTCGGCGCACTCGTCCACGGCGGCGGCGAACGCCGGGTCCTCGGCGTACAGCTCGGCGCCCATGCCGGCGTACTGCGCGCCCTGCCCGCTGAACAGGAAGGCCACCCGGGGGGCCGGGCCGTCGGCGACGCCCCGGTGCGCCTTGCGCCTGTCGCGCAGCGCGGCGGCGGCGTGCTGCGGGTCGCCGGCGACCACGGCGGCGCGGTGGGCGTACCGCTGCCGGCCGACGCGCAGCGTGTGCGCGACGTCGGCGAGCAGGTCGGGACCGCCGGCGGTGGCGCGCTCCAGGTGGTCGGCGAGGTCGCGCACGGCGGTGTCCAGCGCGGTCGGGGTCTTCGCCGACACCTGGAGCAGGTGCGCCGGACGCACCCGCCGCTCGGCCCGGTACGCGGCCGGCGCCTCCTCCAGCACCACGTGCGCGTTGGTGCCGCCGATGCCGAACGAGCTGACCCCGGCCCGGCGCGGCCCGCCGTCGGCGTCCCACTTGGTCAGTGTGTTCGCCACGTAGAACGGGGTGTCGGCGAAGTCGATGGCCGGGTTCGGCGACTCGTAGTTGATGGTCGGCGGGATCAGCCCGTGTTCCATGGCGAGCACCGTCTTGATCACGCTGACGATGCCGGAGGGCTGGCTGAGGTGGCCGATGTTGGACTTCACCGAGCCGATGCCGCACCAGCCCCGGTCGTCGGTGTCCTTGGTGTAGACGGCGGAGAGCGCGGCGACCTCGATCGGGTCGCCCAGCGCGGTGCCGGTGCCGTGCGCCTCGACGTAGCTGATGGTGCGCGGGTCGATCCCGGCCAGCCCGACGGCCTGGGCGACGGCCTCCATCTGCCCGTCGATGCTGGGGGCGGTGAAGCCGACCTTGCCGGCGCCGTCGTTGTTGATCGCGTTGCCGAGCACCACCGCGCGGATGGTGTCCCCGTCGGCGATCGCGTCGGAGAGTCGCTTGAGCAGCGTGACGCCGACGCCGCTGCCCCACACCGTGCCGTTGGCGTCGGCGTCGAACGGCCGGCACCGGCCGTCCGGCGAGGTGAAGCCGTCCATGCCCAGGTAGCCGGCGTGCGGCAGCTCGATGTTGACGCCGCCGGCGAGCGCCATGTCGCACTCGCCGTTGCGCAGCGCCTCGCAGGCCAGGTGGAACGCGACGAGCGAGGTCGAGCAGGCGGTGTGCACGGTCATGCTCGGGCCGCGCAGGTCCAGCCGGTACGACACGTTGGTCGCCACGTAGTTCGGCGAGTTGCCGGTGGCGATGGAGACCGCGCCGTGCGGGTTGCCGCCGACGCGCTTGTTGCGCAGCACGTAGCGGTTGAGGTAGGTGGTGCCGCCGCTGCCGGCGTAGACACCGACCGCGCCGTCGTAGCGCCCCGGGTCGTACCCGGCGTCCTGCAACGCGGTGTAACAGGTCTCCAGGAACAGCCGGTGCTGCGGGTCGGTGGTCTCGGCCTCACGGGCGGTCATCCCGAACAGGCCGGCGTCGAACTCGTCGTAGCCGTCGACCAGCGGGGCCCGGTTCACCCAGCTCGGGTCGTCGACCTCGTCGGCGCTGACGCCCCGGGCGAGCTGCTCCTCGCGGGTCAGCTCGGTCGTCGACTCCACGCCGTCGACCAGGTTGCGCCAGAACTCGTCGACGTCGGCCGCGCCGGGCAGGCGGGCGGCCAGCCCGACGATCGCGATGGGCTCGATGCCGTCGTCGTCGGCGGCGGAAATGTCGTTCTGCATGGGAGGTCCTTCATTCACAAGGGGTTGCGGCATCACGGCTGGTGCGGTCGGCGGGGTGGCGGGGTACGGCGGGCGCGGCCCCGCCGGGCGGCCGCGCGCATCGCGGCGCGGGCCAGCTCCGGCCGGTCGGCGGCGCCGTCGAGGCTGGCGGCGAGCGCCCGCACGGTCGGGTGGCGGAACAGGTCGAGCATGGTGATCGAGCGGCCGGTGGCCTCGACGAGCCGGGCGTGCACGGCGGCGAGCGCCATCGAGTGGCCGCCGATGTCGAAGAAGTTGTCCGTGACGCCGACCGTCTCCCGGTCGAGCACGTCCCGCCAGATGCCGGCGATCAGCTCCTCGGTCCCGGTGAGCGCGTCCGACCCGACCGGCAGCGGCGCCCGGGCCGGCTCGGCGGCGGCCACCGTCATCGCGCCCAGCGCGGCCACCCGGACCGCCGGGCGGGGCAGCTCGGGGGCCACCTCGCCGGCCGGCGCGTCCGGGGCGGCGGCGAGCGCGCCGACCAGGGCGGTCAGGTCGGCCAGCAGCGCGGTGATCCGGTCGCCGTCGAACAGATCCGGGTTGTAGACCACCTCGACGCCGGCCCGCCCGTCGGACTCCACCACGTAGACGGTCAGGTCGAACGGCGAGCCGGGCTTCGGCACCGGCACCGGCTCGACGGTCAGGTCGGCCAGCGCCAGCCGGGGCGGGACGAAGTTGAGCACGTTGAACAGCACCTGCACCAGCGGGGCGCGGGAGGTGTCCCGGCCGACGCCGAGCGCCTCGACGAGGCGTTCCAGCGGTGCGCCCGGATGCGCGGTGACCTCGTGCAGCTCGGCGGCGCACCGGTCGACCTGCGCGGCGAAGCTGCCGCCGGCGCGCACCCGCACCGGCACGGTGTCGATGAAGAAGCCGATCACCTCGTCGAACGCGGCCAGCCGCCGGTCCGCGACGATCGCGCCGAGCACGTGGTCGTCGCCGCCGGTGAGCCGGCGCAGCAGCTCACCGAAGCCGGCCAGCAGCACCGCCGCGACGGTCGTGCCGCGCCGGGCGGCCAGGTCGCGTACCGCCCGGTCGGCGGCGGCGTCCAGCCGGACCGCGGCCTCCGCGCCGGCGTACGTCTGCACGGCCGGGCGGGGCCGGTCGCGGGGCAGCTCCAGCACGGTCGGCGCGCCGGCCAGGTGCCCGGTCCACCAGGCCAGGTCGGCCTCGCCCCGACGCCGGTCCCGCTCCTCCCGCCAGACCGCGTAGTCGGCGTACGTGGCGGGCAGCGGCGGGCGGCCCGGCGTCGGCCGGCCGAGCGCGCGGGCGTACGCGGCGGCCAGCTCGTCGTAGAGCAGCGCCTCGGACCAGCCGTCGAAGACCGCGTGGTGCACGGTCACCGCCAGCACGTGCTCCTCGGCCGCGAGCCGGTAGGCGGTGACCTGCCAGGGTGGGCCGGTGGCCAGGTCGAACGCGTGCCCGGCGCCGGCCGTGAGCATGGTGGCCAGCTCGGTGTCCGGGTCGGCGGCGGTGGTCAGGTCGACCACCGGCACGGCCACGTCGGTCGGTTCCTCGCGCACCGCGTACGGCACGCCACCCTGCTGCGGGATGCGCCAGCGCAGCACGTCGTGGCGCTCGGCGACGGCGCGCAGCGCGGCGCCGAGCGCGCCGGTGTCGAGCGGCCCGCGCAGCCGGTGCGCGACCGCGATGTTGTAGGGCGCGCTGGACGGCGCGAGCTGGTCCATGAACCACAGCCGCCGCTGCGGCGGCGACAGCGTGGGCGGGTTGCCGGTGGTCAGCTCGTCGCCGCCGGCCGGGTCGGCGGCCCGGACCCGGTCCACCAGCGCGGCGAACGTGCGGTCGGTGAACAGCACCCGGGTGTCCACCTGCCGGCCGGTCTCCGCGCGCAGCGCGGCGACCAGCCGCATCGCGGCGATCGAGTTGCCGCCGGCGGCGAGGAAGTCGGCGTCCGGGGCGGGGGCCGCGCCGAGCAGCCGGGTCCAGACCCGCCGGACCGCCGCCGCCACCGGGTCGCCGTCCTCGGGCACGTCGTCGGACACGTCGCGGGCCGGCGCGGCGGCCGTGGCCAGCTCGCGCAGCGCGGACCGGTCCAGCTTGCCGGTGACCGGGCTGGCCGGCAGCGCGGCCAGCCGCATCGTCCGGGCCGGCAGCATCGCGGTGGTCAGCCGCTGCTCGGCGTACGCCCGCAGCGCGTCGTCGTCCGGCGCGCCGGCCGGGGTGAGGAACGCGACCAGCTCGGTGCCGGCCGGGCCGGGCAGCGCCTCCACGGCGGCCCGCTCGACGCCGGGGTGGTCGGCCAGCACCGCCTCGATCTCGCCCAGCTCGATGCGCTGGCCGCGCACCTTGACCTGCCGGTCGGCCCGGCCGAGGTAGACGATCCGGCCGTCCGGCGCCTGCCGGACCAGGTCGCCGGTGCGGTAGAGCCGCTCGCCGGGGACCGCGCCGAACGCGTCGGGCACGAACCGCTCGGCGGTCAGGCCGGGCCGGTTGAGGTAGCCGTCGGCCAGGCCCGGCCCGCCGATCAGCAGCTCACCGGTCTCCCCCGGCGGCACCGGCCGCAGGTCGGCGTCGACCACGTACGCGCGGTGGTTGGCCAGCGGCCGGCCGATCGGCGCCGGGTCGACGTCGGCCGGGGTCAGGTCGCCGAGGAGCACCAGCACGGTGGTCTCGGTGGGGCCGTAGCCGTTGAGGAAGCGCCGGCCCGGCGCCCAGCGGGCGGCCAGTTCGGCCGGGACCGCCTCGCCGCCGCAGAGCAGCACCTGCCACGACGGCAGGTCCGCCGGGTCGAGCAGGGCCAGCACGGTGGGGGTGACGAACCCCCAGTTCACCCCGTGCGCGGCGACGAACCGGGCGAGCCGCACCGGGTCGGCCCGGTCGTCGGCGCCGAGCAACTGCACCGCGCCGCCGAGGATCAGCGGCACGAACAGGTCCATGGTGGCCGCGTCGAAGCCGAGCGAGGCGATGCCGAGGCTGCGCGTGGACGCGTCCGCGCCGGTCAGCGCCGTGATGCCGGTGACGAACTGGACCGCGTTGCGGTGCGTGGTGAGCACGCCCTTGGGGCGGCCGGTGGAGCCGGAGGTGAACAGCACGTACGCCGGGTCGCCGGGGCGGGCCGGGCAGGGCGCGAGCGGGGCCGGGCCGGGCAGGCCGAGCGCCTCGACGCCGGGCTCGTCGCCGAACTCGGCCGCCGCCGCGTCGCCGACCACCACCCGGATGTCCGCGTCGCGGACGATCTCCCGCAGCCGGTCGCGCGGGCCGCCCGGCTCCAGCGGCACGTACGCGGCGCCGGCCAGCAGCACGCCGACCACGGTGACCACCAGGTCGGGGGTACGCGCGCCGCACACCCCGACCCGGTCGCCGCGGCCGACGCCGTGCGCGCGCAGGACGGCGGCCACCCCGGCGGCCCGGTCGACGAGCTGCCGGTAGGTGAGCCGGGTGTCCCACTGGCGCACCGCCACCGCGTCCGGGACGCGGGCCGCCCGGTCGGTGATGAGGTCGGCGAGGGTGGCGTCCGGCCAGGGCAGGTCCGGCCCGGAGACGGCGCTGACGGTCAGGGTGTGGGTCACCGGTGTGCTCCCAGGTGCTCGGCCGGATCGGTGATCTGGAGGCGGAGTTCGCTGACGTAGCCGCGGCCCCGGGCGTCGGGCACCCACGCCTCGTCGGGGGCCGGCAGCAGCTCGGAGACCACCACCGGCACGTCCGGGCCGGTGCGCAGCGCGGCGTCCACCATGGCGCAGAGCGACTGCGCGTACAGCGGGCCGGTCAGGTCCACGTAGCAGGGTTTGATCTCGGTGCCGATCTTGACGAACACCCGCTCGGGCAGGTCGGTGGCCGCCCGCCAACGGCGTACCGCCAGGTAGCGGGCGGTCTCGTCGGCGTGACCGCCGAGCCCGCACGCGCCGGCCGTGGTGCGCCAGGTGCGCCGCGCCACCACCAGCCGGTCGATGGTGATCCGGGGCGTGTGCGCCGCGGCGCCGAACAGCTTGAACGCGTCCAGCAGCAGCGAGCCGAGCAGCGTGGCGAAGACCTCCATCAGCGGCCAGCGGGCGCCGTCGGGGAAGACCGCGGTGAGCCGGTCGCCGGCGCGCTCCACCAGCACCGCGGTGGCCGGGACCAGCCGGTCGGCGTCGGCGCCGTGCGCGGTGTCGATGCCGAGCTGGCGGTCCGCCGGGCCGGTCAGCGCGTACGTGGTGCGGGTGGTCCGCCGGGGGAAGCTCTCCGGCCAGAGCACCCGCAGCCGCACCGGGCCCAGGTCGGCGTCGAGGTCGGCGCGCAGCGCCGCCGGGTCGCTGTGGAACGGGCTGAGCACCGCGCTGTCGAACGCGACGGTGGCCGGGTGCAGCTCACCGAGCACGAGCAGGAAGTCGCCCCGCTCGACCGCCTCCGGGGACGCGGCGCTGAGCTGGACGTCCGGGTTGTGCAGCCGGGCCGACGGCCAGCCGGGCCCGGACGCCGGGAACAGCTCCGCCACCCGCCCGGCCAGGTCCGCCGCGCGGACCCGCAGCTCCGCCCGGTCGGCGGGCAGGTCACGCAGGTCGAACAGCTCGGCCCACCGGCGGGTGAGTTCCGCGCCGGCGCGGGCGATCGGGCCGTCCGACGCGATCAGCGTGCCCTGGGCCAGCAGCCACAGGTCGGCCAGCCGCACCGGCTCGTCGCCGGTCGCCAGTTCCTCGTGCAGCTCGGTGAAGAGCCCGGCGCAGCGCTCGGCGACCTCGACGGTGAACCAGCGGGCCGTGCGCAGCACCATCGCGAGCGGCTCGGCGAGCGCCTCGGTGACCGCGGCGCCGACCTGGAAGTCCAGGTCACGGGCGGTCTCCTCGTAGCAGATCGTGCGGCCGGCGTACATCTGCCCGCTGTTGCGGGTGGCCGGGCGGCCGGTGACGGCGGTGAACCCGGCGTTGAGCGCGGCGAGCGCGGCGCCGAGCCGGTCCGGGTCACCGGCCGCGGCGGCCACCTCGTCGCGGGCGGCGCGGAGCCGGTCGAACTCGGCCGCCGTGGCGGCGCGCACCGGCTCGTCACCGATCGCGGCGATCCGCGCGGCGAGCACGTCCTCCGCGTCCGGGGCGATGGGCAGGTTCGCGCCCCAGCTCAACTGGCCGCGTTCCACCCACCGGTCCAGCAGCAGATAGACGTCGTCGACGCCGTGCACCACGCCCTCGGCGCACAGCCGCTCGGCCAGCTCGACCGCCGGGGTACGCCCGTCGGCGGCGGCGAGCAGCCGGGCCTCGACCGGCGTCAGCGCGATCGGCGGGTGCAGCGGCCAGCGCAGCTCCCGCCCGACCACGGTCAGGTGCGGTTGCCGCGCCGGCGCCCACCAGCGGCGCACCGCCAGGTCGTCGGCGAGCCGGTCGGCGTACGCGATGAGCGCCCACGCCTCGAAGAACACCCGGCGGCGGCGCACCAGCGTGGCGCCCGGCACGGTCCGTACGCCGGGCACGGCCGGGTCGAACGTGCCCCAGCAGACCGGGCCGAAAAAGCCGATGGTCTCCGCCTTGCCGCAGTAGCGCTGCCAGTAGCGCAACAGGCTCAGCTCGCGCTTGCGCCGGCGCACGTTGCGCACCTGCGGGTCGGTGCGCAGCAGGCCGTCCAACGCGATCAGCATGTCCGGGTTCTGCCAGGTGACCGCCTCGCGCAGCAGCGGGTCGGCGGCGAGCTCACCGGCCACCGCGGACGACTCGGCGAACGCCTCAGCCAGCGTCTTGTCGAACACCTCGGCGCTGCTCGCGCCCGCCAGCAGCGCGTCCGCGGCGACCGCGCACCCGGGCGCGGCGAACCGGTCCAGACCGGCGGCCGGGAACCCGGCGGTCCGCAGCACCACGTCCCGCCACACCGACCAACCGGTCGTGCCCAAGGGCAGCAGATGGCTCATCGCGCGTCCTCCACTCCGCTGTCGGCGCCGAGCGCTCCGGTGTCGGTGAGATGCAGGCGCAGCTCGCTGAAGTAGCGACGCCCCGCGCCGTCGGGCACCCACGCCTGCTCCGGTTCGGGCAGCATCTCGCTGACCGTGAGCGAGACGTCGTCGCCGCCGTCGACCCGGGCGGCGCGCACCAGCGCGCAGAGCATCGCGGCGAACCCCGGCGCGGCCAGGTCCACGAAGCACGGTTTGGTCTCGGTGCCGAGCTTGACGTAGACCTGCTCGGGCAGCCCGAGCCGGCGACGCCAGTCGCGCACGGCCAGGAACCGCTGCCGTTCGCCGGTGACGGCGGCCAGGCCGCTCTCGCCGACCGTGGTCCGCCAGGTCTGCCGCGCCACCACCAGCCGGTCCACCGTGATCCGTGGCGTGTACGGCGCGGCGGCGACCAGTTTGAAGCCGTCCACGGCGTGCGCGCTGAACGGCTCGGCGAAGATCTCCGCGAGCGGCCAGCGCTGCCCGTCCGAGGCGGTAGCGACCAGTTCGCCGGCCACGTCGTCGACGGTGAGGTCCACGGTGGGCAGCACCCGGGCCGGGTCCGCGCCGGGCGCGTCGAGGAAGGCGAGCTGCCGGTCGGTCGGGCCGGTCAGCGACTCGGCGGTGCGGCTGGTGCGGCGCGGCCAGTCGGCCGGGAACAGCAGCCGGACCCGCCGCTCACCGAGGTCCGCCGCCAGCGCGGCGCGCAGCCGCTCGACGTCCGGGTGCGACGGGGTGAAGACCGCGCAGTCGAACGAGGACCAGGCCGCGTGCAGTTCGCCGAGCACCACGGTGTAGTCGCCGCGCCGCAGCGCCGCCTCGTCGGCGGCGCAGATCTGCAGATCGGGGCTGTGCATCGCGGCGTTCGACCAGGTCGGCCGGGTGCCGGGGAAGACCGCGTCGATCTTCCCAGCCAGGTCGGCGGCGCGCAGCCGCACGTCGGTGGTGCCGGCGGGCAGCGTGTCCAGGCCGAACAGGCCGGCCCACCGGGCGGCGAAGTCGGCGGCGACCGCGTCGACCGGCCGTTCGCCGCCGCCCCAGAACAGGCCCTGGGCCAGGAACCAGAGGTCGGCCAACGCCACCGGGCCGCCGGACTCGGCGCGCAGCTCGTCGTGGAGGCCGCGCAGCACCGCCAGGTACGCGTCGGCGAGCGCGTTGGCCAGCCACCGGGCGGCGCGCAGCAGCACGTCGAGCGGGGCGGCCAACTCGGCCAGCAGCGGGGCGCCGAAGACCACGTCCAGGTCGCGGGCGGTGTCCTCGTAGCAGATGGTGCGGCCGGCGTACATCTGGCCGGCGCGGCGCACCGCCGGCACGCCGGTCAGCTCGGTGAACGTGGCGTCGAGGGCGTCCAGCGCGGCGCGCAGCGAGTCCGGCTCGCCGGCCGCGGTGGCCACCGCGTCGCGGGCGGCGCACAGCCGGTCGAAGCCGGCGCGGGCGGCGGCGCGGGCCGGCTCGTCACCGATCGCCACGATCCGCACGGCCAGCACCCGCTCGGCGTCCGGGCTCACCGGCAGCGCCGCGTCCCAGGTGATCAGCTCCCGCTCCACCAGCCGGTCGAGCAGCGCGTAGCCGTCCTCGGGCCGGCGCAGCCCGATAGCCGGGTCGGCGACCAGGGCGGCGGCGTGACGACGGCCGTCGGCGGCCCGCAGCAGCGCCGCCTCGACCGGGGTCAGCGTCAGCGGCGGGCGGCCGGGCCGGAGCACGTCCCGGTCCCGGATCGCCAGGTGCGGCCGGAGCGTCGGCGGCCACCAGCGGCGGACCGCCAGGTCCGCGCCGATTCGCTCGGCGTACGCGGCCAGCGCCCAGGACTCGAACCACACCCACCGTCGCCCGGTCAGCCCTTTCCCGGGGTTGACCAGGGCAACCTCCGGCTGGTCGGGGTCGATGGTGACCCAGCAGGCCGGCCCGAAGAAGCCGACCGTCTCGTTCTTGCCGCAGTAGCGCTGCCAGTACTTCAGCAGCGCCCGCTCCCGGTCCCGTCGCCGCACGTTGCGGGGCGCGTCGGCGCCGCCACGCGCCAGCCCGTCCAACGCGACCAGGGCGCCCCGGTTCTGCCAGGTGACCGCCTCGCGCAGCAGCGGGTCGGCGGCCCACGCGCTGAGCCGCGCGGCGCCGGCGCGCACCGCCTCGTCGAACTCCGTGTCGAACCGTTCCTCGCCGGTGCCGGTGGCCAGCAGCGCGTCGGCGGCGGCGGCAGCCCGCGGCGCGCTCAGCGCCACCAGCCCGTCGGCGGGGAAACCGGTGGTCCGCAGCATCGCGTCGCGCCACACGGACCATCCGGTGTCCCCGAGCGGCACCCGGTGCGCACCGCCGGCGGTCCCGCGGCCGACGGCGCGCACCGGGCCCGGACCCGCGTCCGGGGTACCGGCGCGGGCGGTCGAGGTGCCGGGCCCGGCGGCAGCGACGCCGGGCGCGGTGGTCGAGGTGCCGGTGGCGGTGGTCGGGCCGCCGGGCGCGGTCGGCGCGGCACCGGGCGCGGCGGTCGCGGCACCGGGTGCGGCGGTTGCGGCGGCCAGGTCGGCCCGGATCAGCGCGGCCATCTCGGCGAGGCGGTCGTGCAGGAAGAAGTGCCCGCCGGACAGCTCGTGCATGGTGAACCCGGCCGCCGTGTGCTCACCCCAGCCGGCGGTCTGGGCGCGGCTGACCGCGGCGTCCGCGTCGCCGCCGAACGCGACGATCGGCACCGGCAGCGGATCCTCCGGGACGTGGCGGTAGTCGTCCACCCGGCCGAAGTCGGCGCGCAGCAACGGCAGCATCAGCTCCAGCAGCTCCGGGTGGTTGAACGCCTCGGCGGGAAGGCCGCCGCCGTCGCTGAGACGGCGCAGCAGCTCGTCGTCGCTGACCCGGGACAGCCCGATGAAGCCGCCCGGCTCGGTGACGTGCGGCGCGCGGGCGCCGCCGACGTAGAGCCGCAGCGGCAGCGGACGGCCGGTGCGGCGCAGCTCGCGGACCACCTCGAACCCGAGCCGGCCGCCCATCGAGTGGCCGTAGATCGCGTACGGGCGGTCGGCCCGGGCGGCGATGGCGTCGGTGACCTCGGCGACGGTGAAGTGCGGGTCCTCGCTGATCCGCTTCTCCCGGCCGGGCAACTGCACCGGCAGCACCTCGACGTCGGGGCCGAACGCGGCCGGCCAGTGCCGGAACGCGCTGGCGCCCGCGCCTGCGTACGGCAGGCAGAACAACTGCACCGGCGCCTCGGGACGGCTTCCGGTGGAGGCGAACCAGTTCACCGCGGACCTCTCTGCACGGGGTCGATCCAGTGCCGGCGGCGCTGGAACGGGTAGGTGGGCAGCCCGGTACGCCGGACCGTGCCCTCGGGGTGCAGGGCGTCCCAGTCGATGTCGTGGCCGGCCACCCAGTCGGCGGCCGTCTCGCGCAGCGGTCCGGCGTCTCCGGCGATCCGGGCGTCGGTGTCGAGCAGCACGTCCAGCGCGGACAACGCGGCGGGCAGGTCGGCGGCGACCACCGCCGCCCGGTGCGCGAACGGCCGGCGGCCGAGCGCCAACGTGGCGGCCACCTCGGGCAGTGCCGGCGCGGTGCCGGCCAGGTGGGTGCGCAACCGGACCAGCGCGGCCCGCAACGCCGCCGGCGTACGCGCGGAGACCGGCAGCAGCCACGGCCCCTCCCCCGGCGGGTCGGCGGGCTCGACCGGCGGCGGCTGTTCCACCACCACGTGCGCGTTCGTGCCGCCCAGGCCGAACGCGCTCACGCCGGCCACCCGGCGTCCGCCGTCCGGCCAGTCCCGGGCCTTGGTGGGCACGTAGAACGGGCCGGCGGCCAGGTCGATCTCCGGGTGCGGGCGGGTGAAGTGCAGGTTCGGCGGGATCACGCCGTGCCGGACGGCCAGCACCGCCTTGATCAGCCCGGCGACGCCGGCGGCGGCGTCGAGGTGGCCGATGTTCGTCTTCACCGAGCCGAGCGCGCACGTCTCGGCCGGCGCGGCGCCGGCGTACACCTCGTGCAGCGCGGCCACCTCGATGGCGTCACCGAGCGGCGTGCCGCTGCCGTGCCCCTCGACGAGGCGGACCTCGCCCGGGGCGACCTCGGCGGTGGCGAGCGCGTTGGCCACGGCGGCGGCCTGCCCGGCCGGGCCGGGCACCGCGAAACCGGCCCGGTCCGGGCCGTCGTTGGTGACCGCCCACCCGGGCAGGATCGCGTAGATCCGGTCGCCGTCGGCCTGCGCGTCGGCGAGCCGGCGCAACGCGACCACGCCTGCGCCGGAGCCGAACCCGGAGCCCTCCGCGGCCTCGTCGAAGGCACGGCACCGGCCGTCGGGGGAGGCGAGCCCGCCCGGCGTGGCCCGGTGCCGGGGCCACATCACCGTGGACCCGCCGGCCAGCGCCAGGTCGCACTGGTAGTCGGCGAGGCTCTGCGCGGCCAGGCAGACCGCGACCAGCGAGCTGGAGCAGGCGCTCTGCACGGCCAGCGCCGGCCCGGTCAGGCCGAGCCGGTAGGCGACCTGGCCGGGCAGGTGGTCGGGGAACTGCCGGCCGACCAGCCGCGCCTCCCAGTCGTCCGGGTCGACGTCGCCGACCACCGCCGGGTTGTCCATCAGGTGGAACAGGAAGTACCGGTTGGCGGAGGTGGCCGCGTAGACGCCGACCAGCCCGGGGAAGCGCTGCGGATCGTGCCCGGCGTCCTCCAGCGCCTCCCACGCGGTCTCCAGGAAGAGCCGGTGCTGCGGATCGGTGCGGGCGGCCTCGTCGGCGCCGAAGGAGAAGAACTCGGCGTCGAAGTCGGCCACCCCGTCGAGCCGGCCGGCGGCGCGGACGTGCCGGGGGTCGGCGCGCAGCCGGGGCCCGATGCCGAGCGCGGCCAGCTCCTCGTCGGTGTGGTCGTGCACCGAGTCGACCCCGGTGCACAGGTTCCACCAGAACGTCGCCACGTCCGGCGCGCCGGGGAACCGGCCGGCGATCCCGACCACGGCGATCTCGTCGCCGGTGTACTCGCGGGACGCGCTGACCGGCGCGGCGGGCGCGGGCAGCACCGGGGCGCGGACCGCCTCCGGCGGCGCGTCGAGCAGCGCCGCCTGGGTGGCCACGGTCGGGTGGTCGAACAGGCGCAGCATCGGCAGCCGGACGCCGAACCGCTCGGCGATCTGCTGCTGCACCCGGCCCAGCAGCAGCGACTGCCCGCCCACGTCGAAGAAGCTGTCGGTGCGGCCGACCGCCGGGCGGCCCAGCACCGCGCACCAGATGTCGTGCACGACGCGTTCGGTGTCGGTGGCCGGCGCCGCCCCGGCGGGCACCTCGACGACCGGATCGGGCAGCGCCCGCTCGTCGACCTTCCCGCTGACGGTGAGCGGGAACTCGTCCACCACGACCACCGCACGCGGCACGGCGTAGTCGGGCAGCGCGGCGGCGAGCGCCGCGCGCAGCGCCGCCGGGTCGGGGCGGGCGTCGGCCGGGCGGGCGTACGCGAGCAGCTCGCCGTCGCGGGCGATGGCGCGGACCCCGGCGACGCCGGGCTGGGCGGCGAGCACGGTCTCGATCTCGGTCAGCTCCACCCGGTGCCCGCGCACCTTGACCTGCCGGTCGAGCCGGCCCAGGCAGACCAGTTCCCCGCCGGGCAGCCGCGCGCCGAGGTCGCCGGTGCGGTACGAGCGCGTCCCGTCGGCGTCGGTGGCGAACCGGTCGCTGTCCTGGTTGAGATAGCCGGGGGCGAGGTGCCGGCTGCGGACCACGATCTCGCCGGTGCCCGGGTCGAGGTCGAGGCGGTAGCCGGGGAACGCGTGGCCGATCGGCAGCGGCCCGGCCGTCGCCGGGTCCACCTCGGACAGCGGCAGCACGTGCCGGGCGGCGAACGTCATCTCGGTGGCGCCGTAGCCGTTGACCAGCACGCAGTCGCCGGCGAACCGGTCCCGGCCGCGGGCCGCGTCGGCCCAGGTGGCCTGTTCCCCGCCGAGCAGCACCGCGCGCACGGTGGCCAGCCGCCGATTGTCGAGCGTGTCGAGCAGGAAGCGGTAGACGGTCGGCGTGCAGTGCAGCACGGTGACGCCGTGCCGGTCGAGTTGCTCCACCGCGTACGCGAGGCCGTGCCGGCGCAGGTCGACCGGGACGACGGCGGCGCCGGTGAGCAGCGCCGGGTAGAGGTCCGGGATGGCGGCGTCGAAGCTGAACGAGGCGAGCAGGCTGAGCCGGTCGGCCGGGCCGACGGCGAGCGCGTCGATCTGGTTGTCGACGACGCGGGCCAGGTTGCGGTGGGTCTGCCCGACCGCCTTGGGCACGCCGGTGGAGCCGGAGGTGAACAGCACGTACGCCAGCGCGTCCGGGTCGACCGGCACCGGGCGCAGCGGGGCCGGCGGCACGTCGTCCAGGGGCACCACGGCACGACCGTCGGTCACCGTCAGGGCCAGTTCGCGGTGTTCGGCGGCGCAGGCCACGGCGGTGACGTCGGCGGCGGCGACCATGTGTCGCAGCCGGGCGACCGGGAAACCCGGGTCCAGCGGCACGTACGCGCAGCCGGCGGCCAGCGTGCCGAGCAGCGCGGCGGCGGTCGGCGCGCCGTGCGCGGTGAGCAGCGCGATGCGGTCGCCGGGCCGGAAACCGGCGGCGACGAGCACGGCAGCGTACCCCCCGGCCGTCTCGGCCAACTCGGCGTAACCGACCTCGTGGGTCTCGCCGAGCAGGGCCGGACGGCCACCGTGGACCGCTGCGACCGCGCTGAAACGATTGATGATCATCGTCTCTGCCATCAGGAAACGGGATGTGCTCCACTGACGGTGGGCGCGCAGCAGCAATCGACGAATGTGACCATTGATCCCCCCCAGGACTTCACATTGGAAGCAGAATAAAGCTCAATCTCTCGACCGGAAGAGGATCGATCCGGGTCGAGCCGAAGGGGGGACGACCCCTGGTACCTCGGACGGAGGAATTCGTCCGATCATCCCTCTAGCGCGTAGACGATTTTCAGCGTAGATGGCTACTCGCGAGTTATTTTACGGTGAAAGTACTTCTGGGCGGTTAAATCTTCGCCTTGTGGGCGACCGCGCTGCAGCTCGACCCGGGTTGCGGGGAGCGTGCTCAGACATCGTACGGCGGACGCGGAAGCGGGTCCACCATCGCGTCGAACCCCCGGGGCAGCTGCGCCACCAGATCCTGGAACTCGCCGACCGTGACCGTCTCCCGAAGCGTGGCGAGCACCGCCCGCGTCCCCACCTCGGCCAACGCCGGATCCACCGCGGCCCGGTCGGCCACCCGGTAGAGGAAGTCCACCGCGGCCCCGGTCGCCGGCGGCCCGGCCGGCACGAGGTAGCCGCCGACGTCGTCGGGGAGCTGGGCGGCGAGGTCGGCCGACTCGTCGGCGGTGATCCGCTCGGCGAGGGTCTGCAACACCGCGCGGGAGATCGTCGCCGCGTCGTCGGTGGGCAACTCGGCACGACGCGCCACCGCGTCGACGAACAGCGGAAACCGCATCCCGCCCTCCCCTGCCAGCCGGTCGCCGACACCCGGAGACCGCCCCGCCGGCCCCGCCGAGTACCCACCCCCAACCCCGCCAAACGCCCCGCGATCTTGCAGTTGGTGCCCCGACAAAAGCCACCGATCCGACGTCTCGCGGGCAGCAGGCGCATGATCGGCGAGGAGGGCGGCGGCGTGGGTAGCATCCGCGCATGGCCACCGTCACCCTTCCCGGCGCCTGCCCCCTGGACTGTCCGGACACCTGCGTCTGGCAGCTCACCGTGTCCGACGGCCGGGCCGTCGCGCTGCGCGGCGACCGCGACCACCCGTTCACCAGGGGCGCGCTCTGCGGCAAGGTCAACCGCTACCTCGACGCGGTCAACGGCCCGGACCGGCTCACCACCTGTTGGATCCGCACCGGTCCCAAGGGCGTCGGTCCGGTGGCGTACCGGCCGGCGAGCTGGGCGGAGGCGCTCGACCGGGTGGCGGACGGGCTGCGGGCCAGCATCGAACGCGACGGGCCGGAGTCGGTGCTCCCCTACTACTTCGCCGGCACGATGGGGCTGGTGCAGGGCTGGACGATGGGGCCGCGGCTGTTCGCGTACCTGGGGGCGTCCCGGTTGGACACCACCATCTGCACGGCGGCGGCGAACGCGGCCACCCGGTCCGTCTACGGCCGCCCGGTGGGCTTCGAGCCGGAATCGATCGTCGACGCCCGGCTGATCGTGCTCTGGGGGGCCAACCCACTCGCCACCAACCTGCACCTGTGGCCGTTCGTGCAGCAGGCCCGCGAGCGCGGCGCGTACCTGGTGACGATCGACCCGCTGCGCACCGAGACCGCCGCCCGCAGCGACGAGCACGTCGCGCCGCTGCCCGGCACCGACGCGGCGCTCGCGCTCGGGCTGATACGGCACGTCCGCGACGCCGGGGCGGCCGACGAGCCGTGGCTGGCCGCGCACACCGTCGGCTGGCCCGAGCTGTCCGCCCGGCTCGACGAGTGGCCGGTGGAACGCGCCGCCGCCGAGTGCGGGCTGCCCACGCAGACCGTGCGCCGGCTCGGCGAACGGATCGCCGCCACCCGGCCCACCGCCGTGCGCGTCGGCCTCGGCCTGCAACGGCACGCCGGCGCCGGGCAGGCGATCCGCGCGATCTGCGCGCTGCCGCTGGTCACCGGCGACTTCCGGTACGCCGGCGGCGGCGCGCTGGTGACCACCAGCGGGCACCACCCGGTCGACAACGGCCCGGTGATCCGACCCGCCGGCATGCCCGCCCCGCCGGCCCGGTCGGTCAACATGAGCCGGCTCGCCGCCGTGCTCACCGGGGAGGTCGACCCGCCGGTGACCTCGCTGGTGGTGTTCAACGCCAACCCGGCGGCCACCGCGCCGGACCAGACCCGGCTGCTGGCCGGGCTGCGCCGCACCGACCTGTTCACCGTGGTGCTGGAGCAGCGCTGGACCGACACCTGCGACCACGCCGACGTCGTGCTCCCGGCCACCATGCAGCCCGAACACCTCGACCTGCAGACCTCCTACGGGCACCACTACACGACGCTGAACCTGCCCGCCACCCGGGCGCCCGGCGAGGCGCTGCCGAACACCGAGATCTTCCGGCGCATCGCCGCGGCGCTCGGCATCGACCACCCGGCGTTCCGGGACAGCGACGAGGATCTGGCCCGGCAGTTGCTGTCCGGCTCGCCGATCGGGTTCGAGGAGTTGCGCGCCCGCACGTACGCCCGGCTCACCGGCGTGCCGGTCGGCTCCGCGCCGTTCGCCGACGGCGGCTTCCCCACCCCGGACGGACGGGCCCGGCTGCACGATCCGGCGCTGGCCCGGCTCGGGGTGGACGCGCTGCCCGGCTACACCCCACCGGTCGAGGCCGCCGACCCGGCGCTGGCCCGGCGTTTCCCGCTGGTGCTGCTCGCCCCGGCCGGCCGCTACCTGATGAACTCGACGTTCGCCTCGCTGCCCTGGCATGCCCGTCGGGCCGGTCCGCCCCGGGTGCACCTGCACCCGGCCGACGCGGTGGCGCGCGGCCTGGCCGACGGCGACGCGGTGCGGGTCCACAACGACCGGGGCGCGTTCCTGGCCGCGGTCGCGGTGGACGAGGCGACCCGGCCCGGGGTGGCGTTCACCTACAAGGCGTACTGGGCGCGGCTGAGCCCCGGGCGGTCCACCGTGAACGCGGTGACCGCGGTCCGCGACGCCGACCTGGGCGGCGCACCCACGTTCCACGACTGCCGGGTCGAGGTGGCGCCGGTGCCGGCCGAACTGCTGGCCACCGAGCCGACCGCCGACCTGGCCACCGGGCCGACCGCCGACCTGGCCACCGAGCCGACCGCCGACCTGGCCACCGAGCCGACCGTCGACCGGGTCACCGGGCCGGCCGTGGACGCCGGCACCGGCGCGCATCCCGGCTGAGGCGTGACCTACGACCCGGTCGACGGGTCCGTACGCCCCTGCTCGGCCCGGCCACCGCCGCCTAGCGTCGGAGACGGTAGCTCCAGGTCGCGGCGCGGCGTCAGACGTGCCGAGCGGGAGCCACCGGAGGCGCCGGAGCGCGGCGTCGCGGAGATCGGGAGGCCGACCATGCGGACGTGGCAGGTGCGGGACGTGATGACCACCGACGTGGCGACGGTACGGGAGGGCACGGCGTACCGGGAGATCGTCGACGTGCTGACCGACCGGCGCGTCACGGCGACGCCGGTGGTGGACGGCGGCCGGCGGGTCCTCGGGGTGGTCTCCGAGGCGGACCTGATGTACAAGGTGGAGCTGTCCGGGCAGCCCCACGAACGGCGGCTCCGGCCCGACCGGCGCCGCCGGGAGGCGCGGGCGAAGGCCGGCGCGACGCTCGCAGCCGACCTGATGACCGCTCCCCCGGTCACCGTCGCGCCGGACGCCACGCTCGTCGAGGCGGCCCGGCTGATGGACACGCGCGGCGTCAAGCGACTGCCGGTGGTCGACGACCTGGGCCGGCTGGTCGGCATCGTGACCCGCGGCGACCTGCTCAAGGTGCACCTGCGCCCGGACGCGGACATCCGGCGGGACGTGGTCGACGAGGTGCTGCGCCGCACGCTCGGCGTGCGCGACGGCGTGGTGGACGTGGCCGTGCACGGCGGCGTGGTGACGCTCACCGGGCAGGTGGAGCGCTGGTCCACGGTGCACCTGGCGCTGCGGTTGACCCGGCAGGTCAGCGGCGTGGTCGAGGTGGTCGACGCGCTCGGCTACGCGGTCGACGACGCGCCGATGTCGACGTTGCGGCTCGGTGGCGGCATGCCGGCCGGCATCGCCTGACCATCCGGCGGCGGCGACCGGGGCGACGCCGCCGGGTCGGCGGCCGGAGCGCACCGGTCAGCCCTCGGCGAGCACGTCCAGCACCAGCGCGGCGGTCCAACTGAACGCCGGCGAGCCGAGGCCGACGCCGGTGTCCGGGTGGAAGTACTCGTGGCAGCCGGCGCCGTCGACCAGGGCGAGCAGGGAGTCCCGCAGCCCGGCCGCCAGGTCGACCCGGCGGTGGGTCCGCAGGCCCTGCCAGAGCAGCCAGCCGGTGTTCACCCAGCTCGGTCCGCGCCAGTACCGCAGCGGTTCGAAGTCCGCCGCGGTCCGGTCGTACGTGGGCAGCGGCCGGTCCATCCGGGCGGCCAGGCCGAAGCGGGGCGAGCACGCCTCGGCCAACACGGCCCGCACCTGCGGTTCCGGCAGATCGGGCAGGGCCAGCGGCAGCAGCCCGAGCACGGTACGCGGGCCGACGAGCCGGTCGGTGCGGACGTCACGCGGCCGGAACGTGCCGGTGACCGGGTCCCACAGGCGTGCGACGAGCGCCTCGGTGAGGCGGGCGGCCCGGTCCCGGTGCGGGCACGGGTCGGCGCCGACGACCGTCGCGATCCGGGCCAGCGCGTACTCGGCGACCCCGAGCGCGGCGTTGACCAGCGGGCACTCCACCAGGAACGGGTGCCGCCCGAGCAGCCCCTCGTCCCGGTAGCGGCCGGCCCGGTAGCTGTCCACGAGCGCGACGTACCGCGCGTAGTCCAGGTCGGTGGGGCGGTGCGTGGGGTCGGCGTGCGCGGTGTCGTGCCGGCGGTACGCGCGCATCACCGCCTCGTCGGCCGGCACCGCGGCCAGCGGGGTGTCCCAGGCGGGGCTGTTGTCCAGGCCGGACTCCCACGGGTGCACGATGGCGGCCAGGCCGCCGCCGCCGACGTCCCGCCGCCCGGTCAGGTAGCGCTGCTGGGCGACCAGCCGGGGATAGAGCCGGCGCAGCGCGGCCACCGACGCGTCGGAGGGGGCGCGGCGGTGCACCAGCCAGGCGGCCGGCGCGTGCACCGGCGGCTGGACGATGCCGGAGGTGGCCACCGACGGCGCCCCCTCGGCGCACGCCGAGTCCCAGAACGCCGGCCCGGGGAAGTACGGGCCGAGGTGCGGCGCCGGGTTGAACACGATGTGCGGCACCCGCCCGTCGACCCACTGGGCGGCGAACAGCGTGCGCAGCTCCCGCCAGGCCCGGTCCGGTCGCACGTGCGCCAGCCCGACCGCGATGAACGCCGAGTCCCAGCTCCACTGGTGCGGGTAGAGCGTGCGGGACGGGACGGTGTGGTCGTGTTCCCAGTTGGCGTCCAGCGTGGCCAGCGCCAGCCGACGCAGTCGGGCGTCCCGTTCCGCGCCGGCCCGCACGCCGGCCGCCAGGCTGCCGGTCACGCGGCGGCCCGCCGGGGCCGGGCGGAGGTCAGCACGCCGGCGGCCAGGCTGCCGGTCACGCGGCGGCCCGCCGGGGCCGGGCGGAGGTCAGCACGGCGGCGGCCTGGCGCAGCGCGGCGACCGGCTCACCGCGCAGCCGGCACTCCAGCGCCAGCCAGCCGGGGTAGCCGATCCCGGCGAGCGTGTCCCGCAGCGCCGTCCAGTCCAGGTGCCCGGCGCCGGGCTGGTGCCGGTTGGAGTCGCTGACCTGCACGTGTCCGAGGTACGGCGCGGCGGCGCGCAGCGCGGCGCACGGGTCGTCCTCCTCGATGTTCATGTGGTAGGTGTCGGCGACCACCCGGACCGCGGGCGACCCGACCGCACGGCACAGCTCGACCGCCTGGTCGAGCCGGTTGACCATGTGGTCCTCGTACCGGTTGAGCGGTTCCAGGAACAGGGTGACCCCCTCGGACCGGGCGTGCTCGCCCAGCTCGCCCAGGGCGTCGACGAGCACCCGCCGGTCGGCCTCGGGCGACCGGGGCGGCTCGTGCGGCGGCAGCCGGCGGGAGAACATGCCCCAGGCGGCCGGCGTCATCGCGCCGACACCGCCCAGCTCGGCGATCACGGAGAGCTGGGAGCGCAGGTTGCGCACCGCGTCCCGGGAGCGGGCCGGGTCGAAGTCGCCGATGAAGTGGTCCATCTCGACGCAGACGGTCGGCGTCACCACCCCGGCGGCGCGGGCCCGGCGCAGCTCCGGCAGCCGCCGGGCGAACGCCAGGTCCCCCCGCCCGCGCAGCTCGATGCCCCGGTAGCCGAGGGAGACCGCGAGGGCGTACTTGTCGATCAGGTCGGCGCCGGGGAGCAACTGCTCCTGGCAGGCCAGTGGGATGTCCATGTCAGAACCTCAGCACCACTTGGAGGACGTCACCGTCACCGCGGTCGAGCAACGCCAGCGCGTCGGCCACCGCGCCCGCGTCGACGACGTGGCTCACCAGCGGCAGCGGGTCGACGCTGCCCTCCGCCACCAGGTCCATGAAGGTGTGCGCGATCCGCGTCCCGGACCACCGGCCGGCCGTGCCGGGAGCCGGGTCGGGGCCGGAGACCTGGGCGGCCACCAGCTGGATCCGGTTGTGGTGGAACTCCTCGCCGAGTTCCAGCCCGTGGGCGTACCCCTGGTAGAAGCCGGCGGCGACGACGCGGCCGGCGTGCGCGGTGGCCCGGATCGCCTCGTGCAGCGCCGGGTACGCGCCGGACAGCTCCAGGCAGACGTCGGCGCCGCGACCGTCGGTGGCCGCCCGCAGCGCGGCGGCGGCCGAGTCGCCGGCGGCGTCGACCACCCGGCGGGCGCCGAGGCGGGTGGCGTGCGCGAGTCGACCGGGCACCCGGTCCACGGCCACCACCCGGCTGCCGGAGAGCACCGCGAGCCGGGTGCCGAGCAGCCCGATCACGCCCTGGCCGAAGACCCCGACCCAGTCGCCGAGGTGCAGGTCACCGGCGAGCACCGCGGTCAGCGCGATGGCCCCGGGACGGGCGAAGACGGCGGCGAGCGGGTCGAGGCCGGGGGCGAGCGGGTGCGTCGCGGCGGCGGCGAGCACGGCCTCCGCGCGGTGCCCCCAGATGCCCCAGACGAGCTGGCCGGCGCGGCGGTCGCCGACATCGGGGGCGACCTCGACGATCTCGCCGACCTCCTCGTAGCCGAAGCCGACCACCGGGTACGCCGGCGCGGCCTGCCGGGGCACGAACATCCGGGCGGTGGCGTCCCAGTCCTTGCGGAGCCGGGGGTTGCTGCCCCGGTAGAGGGTCAGCTCGGTGCCGGCGGAGATGCCGGAGTAGCAGGTGCGGACGCGGACCTGACCCGGGCCGAGCCGGTCCGGGGGGCAGGGCTCCAGGCGGATGCTCCGGGGCCCGGCCAGAGAGACAACCCAGTTGGCCATGGCGTCGCTCCGAGGAAAGTGCCGGCCCCAATGCTAACCCAAAAAATGGGCATATGTGATTAGATTGATGAATCTGCGGGTATTGATGGCGTGCCGTGTATTTTCGAGAAGGAGTGCCGCCGATGCCATCACCCTCCACACGGCTGCTCGCGTCGAGCCTGATCCTGGCACTGGCCGGGGTCGGCGCGACCGCCTGCAGCGACGACGAGCAGAAATCCGACAGTTCCCAGATCACCGTCTGGAGCCTGGAGGACGTGGCCGACCGGGTCACCGCCACCAAGGCGATCATCGCCGACTACACCGCGAAGACCGGCGTGAAGGTCAACCTGGTCACCGTCAACGAGGACCAGTTCCCGTCGCTGATCGCGTCCAGCGCCGCCGCCGGCGACCTGCCCGACGTGGTGGGTTCGGTGTCGCTCGCCGGCGTCCGCACGCTCGCCGCCAACGAGCTGCTGGAGCCGGACGCCAACAAGGCCGTGGTGGACAAGCTCGGGCGGGACACGTTCTCCCCCCGCGCGTTGGAGCTGACCAGCGACGGCGGCACCCAGCTCGCGGTGCCCAGCGACGGCTGGGGCCAACTGCTCGTCTACCGCAAGGACCTGTTCGACGCCGCCGGCCTGCCCGCCCCCGACACGTACGAGAAGATCGCCGCCGCGGCGGCGAAGCTGAACACCGGCGGCGTCGCCGGCATCACCGCGGCCACCGCCCCCGGCGACGTGTTCACCCAGCAGACGTTCGAGCACCTCGCGCTGGCCAACAACTGCCAGCTCACCGACGACGCCGGCAAGGTCACGCTCGACTCACCGGAGTGCGTGGAGGCGTTCCGGTTCTACGGCGACCTGATGCGGAACAACTCGGTGAAGGGCGCGCAGGACGTCGACACCACCCGGGCCACCTACTTCGCCGGCCGGGCGGCCATGCTGGTCTGGTCGCCGTTCGTCCTCGACGAGCTGGCCGGCCTGCGCAACGACGCGCGGCCCACCTGCCCGCAGTGCCAGGCCGACCCGGCGTGGCTGGCGAAGAACAGCGGCTTCGTCACCGCGATCAAGGGTCCGAACGGCACCGAGCCGGCCCAGTACGGCGAGGTCAGCTCCTGGGCGGTGCTCGACGGCGCGGCCGACCCGGCGACGTCCTTCGTGGAGTACATGCTCTCCGACGGCTACCCGCGCTGGTTCGGCATGTCCCCCGAGGGGCGGTTCCCGGTGCGCACCGGCACCCAGGAGGACAAGCAGAAGTTCCGCACGTTGTGGAACACCAGCCCGGCCGGGGTGGACACCAAGAAGCCGCTCTCCGACGTCTACGGCGACGACGTGCTGGCCACGCTGCGCAAGAGCCCGGACACGTTCCAGCGCTGGGGGCTGACCCAAGGGCAGGGCAAGCTGGTCGGCGCCATCCTCGGCGAGCTGCCGGTGCCCAAGGCGCTCGCGGACGTGGTCGGCGGCAAGTCCGACGCCCGGGCCGCCGCCGAGCGCGCCAAGAAGGACGTCGAGGCCATCGCCAAGGGCGTCAATTGACCACCGTCGCGCCGGAGGCCGGCCGCTCCCCCACCCCGGAGCGGCCCCGCCGGCCCGGCCGCCGCCCGCTGACGCTGCGCCGCCGGGAGTCCCGCGCCGGGCTCGCGCTGGTCGCGCCGACGCTGCTCGTCGTGCTCGCGGTGATCGGCATACCCATCGTCTGGACCGTGGTGCTGGCCTTCCAGCGGGTACGCCTGGCGACGCTGCGCAAGACCGGGCTGTTCGGCGAGCTGACGCTGGACAACATCGACCGGGTGCTGCACACCCCCGGGTTCGCCGACACGCTCTGGACCACCGTGGTCTACAGCGTCGGCGGCACCGCCGGCTCGATCGTGGTCGGCCTGGTCGCGGCGCTGGCCGTCCGGGGGCCGTTCCGGGGCCGTACGCTGGTGCGCGCGTCGATGCTGCTGCCGTACGTGGCGCCGGTGGTCGCCATGACGTTCGTCTGGCAGGTGATGCTCGACCCGCAGCTCGGCATCGTCAACGACTGGGGCCGGCGTTTCCTCGGCTGGGACGCCCCGGTGGCGTTCCTGTCCCAGGAGTCCACCGCGCTGTGGACGGTGATCGCGTTCGAGGCGTGGCGCTACTTCCCGTTCGCGTTCCTGTTCCTGCTGGCCCGGCTCCAGGCCGTGCCGGGCGAGCTGGAGGAGGCCGCCCGGGTCGACGGCGCCACCCCGACCCAGCGCTTCCGGCACATCCTGCTGCCGCAGCTCATGCCCGTGATCGCGCTGCTCGGCGTGCTCCGGTTCATCATGACGTTCAACAAGTTCGACGACGTCTACCTGCTCACCGGCGGCTCGGCCGGCACCGAGGTGGTCAGCGTCCGGGTCTACCAGTTCCTCACCGCGCGTACCGACATCGGCGCCGCCGCCGCCCAGGCGGTCGTACTGGCCGTGGTGCTGCTCGTGTTCGTGGCCATCTACCTGCGCTTCTTCGGCGCGAAACGGGAGGCGTGATGGACCGGGACCGGATCGAGACGGTCAGCCTGCGCTGGCTGCGCCGGCTGGTGATCGCCGGCTTCCTGCTGGTCACGCTGCTGCCGTTCTGGTACATGCTGGTGCTGTCGGTCCGCCCGATCGAGCGCCTGCTGCTCGACCCCGGCTCGCTCTGGGTGCCGTTCGGCGAGCTGACCGTCGCCACGTACGCCGAGGTGTTGAAGTCGGTGCAGAGCGGCGGCCAGGGTTTCCTCACGTTCATCCGCAACAGCGGCCTGGTGGCGCTGGCCGCGACCGTGCTCACCCTGCTGGTCGCCATCCCCGGCGCGTACGCGGTCTCCCGGCTGCGGTTCTTCGGCCGCCGGCAGGTCAGCGCGCTGTTCCTGGCGGTCTATTTGTTCCCGTCGATCGTCATCGCGATCCCGCTGTTCGTGGTCTTCAGCCGCGCCGGGCTGCGCGGGTCGCTGTTCGGGCTGGTGCTTGTCTACATCTCGCAGACGCTGCCGGTCTCGGTCTACATGCTCAAGAACTACTTCGAGACCATCCCGGTCAGCCTGGAGGAGTCGGCGGCGATCGACGGCGCCGGTCGGCTCGGCATCATCCGCCGGGTCAGTCTGCCGCTCGCCGCGCCGTCGGTGATGGCGGTCGCGCTCTACGACTTCATGATCGCCTGGAACGAGTTCCTGTTCGCCCTGCTGTTCCTGGTCGACCGGCCGGACCGGTGGACCGTCTCGTTGGGGCTGTCGTTGCTCGCCGACGGCGTCGAGGTGCCCAAGACGGTGCTGATGGCCGGCTCGGTCATCCTCACCCTGCCGATCGTGGTGCTCTTCTTCGCCGGCGAACGGCTGCTCACCGAGGGCCTCACCAGCGGGGCCGAGAAGGGCTGAGCGGGGAGCGACGACATGCCAGGATGACCCGGTGCGATCACCACGGGAGCGCCCGGCCGGCGCGCGGCTGGCCCGGCTGCTCACCGAGGTGTTCGCACCGGGCGTCCTGGTGACCACGTTGCCGCTGGTGGCCGCCGCCCGGGTCAGCCGCTCCCCGGCCCAGTTCCTGCTCTGGGGCGGCACCGCGCTGCTGTGCTGCGCGATCATCCCGGTCGGGGTGATCGTCCACGGCGTACGCCGGGGTCGGCTCACCGACCGGCACGTCGGCGACCACCGGCAGCGGGCCCGGCCGCTGTCGATCGGCCTGGCCTCGGTGGCGGTCGGGTTGCTGCCGCTGGCGGCGGCGGTCGGCTGGTCCCGGGTGCGGCTGCGCGACCACACCGGGCCGCAGGTGCTGGCCGGTGCCGCGCTCGGCGCGCCGCTGGCCGCCGCCACGTTCCTCGCGCTGACCTGAACAAGATCAGTTACGGTTGGCCCATGAGCAAGCCGACCCGCTGGGTGACCGACACCAAGCCCGGCCACTCGCAGTGGTACGTCGACCGGTTCCGCCGCCTCGCCGCCGAGGGGGCGGACCTGGCCGGCGAGGCCCGCCTGGTGGACGCGCTGGTGCCGCCCGGCGCGCGGATCCTCGACGCCGGCTGCGGCACCGGCCGGGTCGCCGCCGTGCTGGCCGACCGCGGCCACACCGTCGTCGGCGTCGACGCCGACCCGACGCTTGTCGAGGCCGCCCGCGCCGACCACAGCGGTCCCCGGTTCCTGGTCGCCGACCTGGCCGAGCTGGACCTGCCCGCACAGGGCGAGCCCGAGCCGTTCGACGCGGCCGTGGTGGCCGGCAACGTGATGACCTTCGTCGCTCCCGGCACCGAGCGCGCCGTACTGGCCCGGATCGCCGCGCACGTGCGTCCCGACGGCGTGGTGGTGATCGGCTTCGGCACGGACCGGGGTTACCCGGTCGCCGAGTTGGACGGCGACGCGGTCGCCGCCGGCCTGCGCCGGGAGCACCGCTTCGCCACCTGGGACCTGCGGCCCTGGCAGGACGACGCCGGGTTCGCGGTGACCGTGCTGCGCCGCCCGGCCTGAGCCGCCCGCCCGGATCGCACCGGCCCGGGCCGGCCTCGGTTGCGCCCGGCCTGCTCGCGCCCGCCCAAGCCCGGGATCGCGCCCGCGCCGGCCCAAGCCCCGGATCGCGCCCGCGCCGGCCCGAGCCCCGGATCGCGCTCGCGCCGGCCCGAGCCCCGGCCCGGGCCCGGGTTGCGCCCGGGTGCCCCCGGGTGCGCCCGGGTGCCCCCGGGTTGCGGCCGGTCAGGCCGGGGCGGCCACCGCGCGGGCCGCGGCCGGATCGAGCGGGCTGCCGGCCGGCACCAGGTCCACCAGTCCCGCCGGCAGCCGCACCGGCCGCACCCCGGCGTAGCCGAGCATGCCCGGCACGTCCGCGCCGACCAGCGCGTACCGCCGGCCCAGGTCGGTGACCACGCACACCGTGCCGCCGGTCGCGCCCGGGGCGGCCACCGCCTCCACCAGCGCGCCGCGCCCCGGCTCCACCACGACCTGGTCGGCGAGCCCACCCCGACCCCCGGCGGTACGCGCGGCGGTGGCCGGGTCCGGTGCGGTGACGCCGAGCCGGATCTCGCGTACGCCGGTGTCGTCACCGGCCCGCGCGCAGAGCGCGCCCGGCTCGGCGGTGGCGAGCCGGGGCGGCACGGCGGGCGGCGCGTCGGGCCCGGCCGGCACCAGGTCGGGCAGCTTCGGCAGCGCCGCGAACCGACCGAGCGTGATCGGCGTCGGCTCGCCCTGCCCGGTGCGGGCCAGCAGCAGCGCGGCCTGCAACTCGGTGATGCCGGCCAGCCCGTCGCGGGCCACCACCGCGTACTGCCGGCCGCCGCCGGAGTTGCGCACCAGGTAGACGGCACCGACGGTGGCGTCGGGGACCCGCGCCGAGGGAGCGCCGAGCGCGCCGACCGGCGGTGGGACCAGGTCCGCGCCGGCCGGCACGGTGTTGAGCAACGCCGCCGCGACGGGGACGGCCCGTTCCCTGGTGGCGGCCAGCGCGGCGAGCACCCGGTCGGTGTCGCGCAGCAGGTAGCGCCGGTCGTGCCAGAGCAGGTGCAGGCCGCCGTCCGGGTGGCGGACCAGCAGGCCCTGGTCGCCGAGCGCCCGCCCACCGGCCGCGGCCCGCCCGATCAACAGCGCCGAGCGGGCCTCGGGCCGGCCCGCCGCCCCGGTCACCGACGAGCAGAGCGTCCAGCCGTCGCCGACCAGCCGGTTCGGCGCGGGCAGCGAATCCGGCGCGCCGGCGATGCCCAGCGGCAGCCCACGGGGCACCCCGTCGATGGCCCGGCGGGTGACCAGCACGGTCTTCGGCCGCTCCGCCCCGATGATCAGCAGCGCCGACGCGTAGTTGAGCACCGGGTGCAGCTTCTCGTCGCGATAGACGAACCGGGCGCCGGACTCCTTCTCCACGATCACCGCGCCGGTGTCCCGCCAGGAGCTGCCGCCGCCGGTGAACAGGCCGTACAACGCCACCCCGCCGAGCGCGATCACCGCGACCAGCACGCTGGCCAGGCCGGCGCCGGCCAACCGGCGGAACGGCGACTGCGCCGGATCGGTCTCCCGCATCACCAGCGCGGCGACCGCCCGCTGCACGGTGAACTGGTACGAGTGCAGCTGGTCCTGCCGCGACGCCATCGGGCCCCTCCACCGGGTAGTCGCCGCACAGGATAAGCGCTCCGTCGATCCCCCGCCCACCCTGCGTCGCCCCCATCCCGCCCCACCCCCGTCCCACGGAGTTGACCAAGGAGTTCGGGTCCGGGATGACCGCCCGCGGTGACGCAAATCCCTTGATCACCCGGGAAGGGGGTGGTTGGGGCCCGGGGCGGGTGGGCGGTGGCGGGTGGGTACCCCGGGGGGTATCGTCGGGGCAGGAGGTGGGACGTGAAGCTTCGACCCGAGATGACCAGTGACGCGCTGACCCGACTCAAGCGGGCCCGGGGGCAGCTCAACGCCGTGATCGAGATGATGGAGAACGGCGAGGACTGCCGCGCCGCGCTGACCCAGCTCGCCGCCGTCTCCAAGGCCATCGACCGGGCCGGCTTCAAGATCATCGCTTCCGGGATGCGCCACTGCGGCGCCGCCCGTCGGGCGGGCGAGGAGCCGGAGATGACCGAGGAGGAGCTGGAGAAGCTCTTCCTCGCCCTGGCCTGACCCACCGACCTCCCGCCCGCGCCGCCTGATCGCGACGCGGGCGGGTAATCCGCGCCCGGAACCGGGCCGGAGTCTGCCTCCTGCATACCCCCGGAGGTATGCAGGAGCGAGGAGAGGAGAACGCACGTGAGCACCGAGGTGACAGTCATCGCGACGTCCTCGCTCGGCGACCGCAGCTATCTGGCGTCCGACGGCCGGGTGGCGGTCGTGGTCGACCCGCAGCGCGACATCGACCGGGTCCTGCACCTGGCCGGCGCGCGGGGGGTGCGGATCACCCACGTGGTGGAGACGCACCTGCACAACGACTACGTCTCCGGTGGCCTGGAACTGGCCCGGATCACCGGCGCCCACTACCTGGTGGCCGCCGCCGACGAGGTCGGCTTCGACCGGATGCCGGTGACCGACGGCGACGTGGTGCCGGTGTCGGACGGCCTGCGGCTGCGGGTGGTCGGCACCCCCGGCCACACCTTCCACCACCTGTCGTACGTGCTGGACGAGGCGGGCGACGGCGGCTGGACCCCGGCCGGCGTGTTCACCGGCGGGTCGCTGCTGTTCGGCACCACCGGCCGCACCGACCTGCTCGGCCAGCGGCACGCCCACGAGCTGGCCCACCACCAGCACGCCTCCGCCCGCAAGCTGGTCGACCTGCTGCCCGACGGCGCGCAGGTGTGGCCCACGCACGGCTTCGGCAGCTTCTGCTCGGCCAGCCAGGCCGACGCCCCGGAGTCCACCATCGGCCGGGAGAAGGCGGCCAACCCGGTGCTGCGGCTGGCCGCCGACCGGTTCGTCACCGAGACGCTCGGCGGCCTGGACGCTTACCCGGCCTACTACGCGCACATGGGCGTGGCCAACGCCGCCGGCCCCGCTCCGGTCGACCTCACGCCGGTGGGCCGCGCCGACGCCGCCGAGCTGCGCCGCCGGATCGCCGCCGGCGAGTGGGTGGTCGACCTTCGGCACCGCAAGGCGTACGCGGCCTCGCACCTGGCCGGCACCGTCAGTCTTGGCCTGGACGGGCCGATGTCGACGTGGCTCGGCTGGCTGATCGAGTGGGGCGTGCCGATCACGCTCCTGGCCGAGACGCCGGAGCAGGTCGCCGACGCCCAGCGGGAGCTGGTCCGGATCGGCATCGACCGGCCGGCCGCGCAGGCCACCGGCGACCCCGGGCGGTGGGCCGGCGACCGCGCGCAGTTGCGCGAGCTGACCGTGGCCGACTTCGCGGCGTTGGCCGCCGCGCAGGCCGGCGACCTCCCGGCCGGACTGCCCGCCCCGCAGGTCGTGCTCGACGTCCGGATGACCAACGAGTGGCGGGCCGGGCACGTCGACGGCGCGGTGCACGTCCCCCTGCCCGACCTGCTCGGACGGCTCGCCGACGTGCCCGCCGGGACGGTCTGGGTGCACTGCGGCTCCGGCTACCGGGCCACCGCCGCCGCGTCCCTGCTGGCCAACGCCGGCCGCGACGTGGTGCTGATCGACGACGCGTTCGCCCGCGCCGAGTCGGCCGGCGTCCGGATGGCCCCGACCGGCTGACCCTCCCTGCCACCCCGCCCGGCCGGCGCGCGACGCGCCGGCCGGCGACGCCCCCTGCCCGCAAACCACCGAAGGAGAACAGACATGACCACCGCCAACCCGTCGACGGTCGACGTGGCGACGCTGGGTGAGCTGATCGCCGCCGGCCGCGCGCCCCGGCTGCTGGACGTCCGTACCCCGGGCGAGTTCGAGGCCACGCACATCCCCGGCGCCTACAACGTGCCGCTGGACCTGCTCCGGGAACACCGCGCGGAGTTGCGCGCCCACCTCGACGAGGACGTGGTGCTGATCTGCCGCTCCGGCGCCCGCGCCGGCCAGGCGGAGCGGACGCTGGCCACCGTCGGCCTGCCCAACCTCCGGGTGCTCGACGGCGGCATGCTGGCCTGGCAGGCCGCGAGCGCCCCGATCGTCCGGGGCCGGCCGCGCTGGGAGTTGGAGCGCCAGGTCCGCCTGGTCGCCGGTTCGATCGTGCTGGCCGGCGTGCTCGGCTCGGTGTTCGTGCCGGGCCTGAAGTGGGTCGCGGGCGCCGTCGGCGCCGGTCTCACCGTCGCGGCGGTCTCGAACACCTGCGCCATGGGCATGCTGCTCGGCCGGTTGCCGTACAACCGGGGTGCGAGCTGCGACCTGGACACCGTCGTCGGCCGACTCCGCGACGACGCCGGACGGCGGTCGTGACCGCGCTGGTGCTCACGCTGGCCGGCGCGGTGCTGATCGGCGTGAGCCTGGGCCTGCTCGGCGGCGGCGGGTCGATCCTCGCCGTGCCGCTGCTGGTCTACGTCGCCGGCCTGCCCACCAAGGAGGCGATCGCCACCTCGCTGCTCGTCGTGGGCGCCACCAGCGCGGTCGGTGTGCTGCCGCACGCCCGCGCCCACCGGGTCCGCTGGCGCACCGGCCTGATCTTCGGCGTGGCCGGCATGACCGGCGCGTACGCCGGCGGCCGGCTGGCCGGGTTCGTCCCGGCGAGCGTGCTGCTCACCGCGTTCGCGCTGATGATGCTCGCCACCGCGGCGGCGATGATCCGGGGCCGACGCCCGGTCGGGGGGCGGCCCACGCCGCCCGAGTTGCCGACGCTGCGGGTGATCCTCGACGGCGTGGTCGTCGGGCTGGTCACCGGCCTGGTCGGCGCCGGCGGCGGGTTCCTGGTCGTGCCCGCGCTGGCGCTGCTCGGCGGCCTGCCGATGCCGGTGGCGGTGGGCACGTCGCTGGTGGTCATCGCGATGAAGTCGTTCGCCGGCCTGGCCGGCTACCTGTCCGGCGTGCGGATCGACTGGGCGCTGGCCGTGGCCGTCACCGTCGCCGCGATCGTCGGCAGCCTGCTCGGTGGGCGGCTCGCCGGCCGGATCCCGGAGCACGTGCTCCGCCTGTCGTTCGGCTGGTTCGTGGTGGCGATGGGCGGGTTCGTGCTGGCCCGGCAGTTGCCGCCGCTCGCGGGACTCGGGCTGGTCATTCTTGTCGCAGCCGGTACGGTCACGGTGGCGGTGTGGGGCCGCCGAAGGAGGGGACACAGTGGACAGCAGCGCCTGGGACGAACGGTACGCCAACGCGTCGGGACTGGTGTGGAGCGCTGAACCCAACCGTTTCGTGGTCGAGTCGGTGTCCGGGCTGAGTCCCGGCTCCGCGCTGGACGTCGCCGCCGGCGAGGGGCGCAACGCGGTGTGGCTGGCCGGGCAGGGCTGGCGGGTCAACGCGGTCGACTTCTCGGCCGTGGCTGTGGCGCGGGGGCGTGAGCTGGCCGCCGCGCGGGGCGTCACGGTCGACTGGCGGGTGGCCGACGTGACCGCGTACCGGCCGGTGCCGGGCAGCTACGACCTGGTGCTGATCAGCTATCTGCACCTGCCCGCCGTCGACTTCGCCGGGGTGCTCGCGGCGGCCCGGTCGGCGCTGCGCCCGGGCGGCACGTTGGTGGTGGTCGGCCACGACCTGGCCAACCTCGACGCCGGCACCGGCGGCCCGCAGGACGCGAGCGTGCTGCTCACTCCGGAGGCGGTGGTCGACGGGTTGGCCGGGTTGCGCATCGGGCGCGCCGAGACGGCCCGCCGGCCGGTGCCGACCGCCGACGGCGGCACGGTCGACGCGCTGGACACCGTGGTGGTGGCCACCCGACCCGTGGACTGAGGCGGACCGCCGACCGAGGCGGCCGGACCGGCCCGTTCCCGCCGGCCGGGTCGCGGTCGGCCGGTAGCATCCGGGAACGGATCGGCGGAGGGGACACCGGGTGGGCACGCGTTTCGAGGAACTGGCCTGGCGAGAGACGCCGATCGGGGAGATCAGCCTGCGCCGGCGTCGCGACCCGGCGCTGGACGCCGACGTGTACGAGGTGAAGCTCGGCGACGAGTACCTCATGTCCAGCGCGTTCCCGGTCGCGGAGATCGAGCTGGCCCGGCTGGGGCTGGCCCCGCTGCCCGGGGAGACGCTGGACGTGGTGGTCGGCGGGCTCGGGCTCGGCTACACCGCGCGCACCGCGCTGGCCGATCCCCGGGTGCGCTCGATGCTGGTGGTCGAGGCGATCGAGGACGTGATCGACTGGCACCGGCAGGAGCTGTTGCCGTTCGCCGCCGGGCTGGCCGCGGATCCGCGTACCCGGTTCGTGCGGGCCGACTTCTTCGCGGCGGTGGCCGGCGACGGCTTCGACCCGGACGAGCCCGGGCGGCGGTTCCACGCGGTGCTGCTCGACGTGGACCACTCCCCCCGCCATGTGCTGCACCCCGACCACGCGCCGTTCTACACGGTCGACGGGCTGCGCCGGTTGGCCGCGCTGCTGCACCCGGAGGGCGTCTTCGCGCTCTGGTCGAACGACCCGCCGGATCCGGCGTTCCAGCGCACGCTGACCGAGGTGTTCCCGACCTCGGTGGCGCACGTCGTCCGGTTCCCCAACCCGTTGCAGGGGCGGGAGGCGGCGAACACGGTCTACGTGGCCCGGCGCTGACCGTCCGCCGGCGACACGTCCGGTCGGGCATGTCGGGCCGGGCATGTCGGGCCGGGATGTGGGAAAGCGCGCGGCCGACCGGAGGAGACGGGAGGCACCGACATGCGCGCGTTGCTCTGGGTGGTCGGCGTGGTCGCCGGCGTGCTCATCCTGCTCGGGCTGCTGCTGGAGGCGGTCCGCTGGCTCATCATCATCGGCGTGGTCGCGCTGGCCGCGGTCGTCATCTTCGCGATCGTGAAGACCCGGCGGATAGCGCACCGGCACTCGGCGTCGCACCGCTGATGTGACGAACCCGGCAACTTACGCCAGCGTAGGTTACCGGCCGGTCAAGTTAGGCTGGGGCCGTCATCCGCGCAGCGAGGAGAGACGGCGATGGACGCGACCGACCGGCGGCCCTGGACCCGCAGCTACGCCCCGGGCGTGCCGGCCGAGATCCCGGAACCGGACGGCTCCCTCGTCGACCTGCTCACCGACGCGGCCGGCCGGTTCGGGCCCCGGGTGGCGCTCGACTTCTACGGCGCCACCACCACCTTCACCGACCTCGCCGACCAGGTGGCCCGCGCCGCCGAGGCGCTGCGCCGACTCGGCGTCCGACCCGGTGACCGGGTGGCGCTGGTGCTGCCGAACTGCCCGCAGCACGTGGTCGCGTTCTACGCGGTGCTGCGCCTCGGCGCGGTGGTCGTCGAGCACAACCCGCTGTACACCGCCGACGAGCTGGACCGGCAGCTCACCGACCACGGCGCCACCGTCGCGATCGCGTGGGACAAGGTCGCGCCGCTGGTGGCGGGACGCGGCGCCGTGCGTACCGTGGTCTCGGTCGACCTGACCGCGGCGCTGCCCCGGCTCAAGCGGTGGGCGCTGCGGTTGCCGCTGCCGAAGGTCCGGGCCGCCCGCGCGGCCATGACCGGCCCCGCGCCCGGCGCGCGGGCCTGGTCGGAGCTGGTCGCCGCCGCCGAACCGCTGCCCGCCGCGCATCCCGGCCCGGGCGTCGACGACGTGGCGCTGCTCCAGTACACCGGCGGCACCACCGGCGTGCCGAAGGGCGCCGTGCTCACCCACCGCAACCTGCGGGCCAACGCCGCGCAGGGCCGGGCCTGGGTGCCCGGCCTGCGCGACGGCGCGGAGACCGTGTACGCGGTGCTGCCGCTGTTCCACGCCTACGGCCTGACGCTCTGCCTCACCTTCGCCGTCGGCATCGGGGCGACGCTGGTGCTGTTCCCCCGCTTCGACGCCGACCAGGTGCTCGACGCGGCCCGCCGCCGCCCGCCGACGTTCCTGCCCGCCGTGCCGCCGGTCTACGCGCGGCTGGCCACCGCCGCCCGCGAGCGCGGCGTCGACCTCACCTCGATCCGGTACGCCATCTCCGGCGCGATGACGTTGCCGCCGCCCACCGTGGAGCTGTGGGAGTCGGTGACCGGCGGACTACTGGTCGAGGGCTACGGCATGACCGAGACGTCCCCGATCACGCTGGGCAACCCGGTCGCGCCGACCCGCCGGCCCGGCACGGTCGGGGTGCCGTTCCCGTCCACCGAGGTGCGCATCGTCGACCCCGAGGACCCGGGCCGCGACCGGGCCCCCGGCGAGGCCGGCGAGCTGCTGGTACGCGGCCCGCAGGTGTTCGCCGGCTACTGGAACCGGCCCGAGGAGACGGCGACGGTGCTGCTGCCCGACGGCTGGCTGCGCACCGGCGACATCGTCACCATGGACGCCGACGGCTTCGTGACGGTGGTCGACCGGATCAAGGAACTCATCATCACCGGCGGCTTCAACGTCTACCCGTCCGAGGTGGAGGACGCGCTGCGCCGCGTACCCGGCGTGGTCGACGCCGCCGCCGTGGGCGTGCCCACCGCGGACGGTGAGGAGGTCGTCGCCGCAGTGGTGCTCGACCCCGCCGTGGCCGGCACCCCGGAGGCGATCCGCGTCGCCTGCCGCGCCCACCTGGCCGGCTACAAGGTGCCCCGCCGGGTCGTGGTGGTCGAGAACCTGCCCCGCTCCCAGATCGGCAAGATCCTGCGCCGCGAGGTCCGCGACCGGCTCCTCGCCGACGGCTGAGGCCCCGCCGGCGCCACGTCGTCGACCGACGTTCTGCCCAGCGCGAAGTCGCCGGCCGCAACCGGTCCGCGCGGGCCACACTCGGGGGATGACGGCCCTCGGATCCGAAACGGCACAGGCCCGGCTCACGGCGCTCTACGCGGCGTTCAACGAACGCGACGTACCGACCCTGCTGGCGGCCATGACGCCGGACGTCTCCTGGCCCAACGGCTGGGAGGGCGGGGTGCTCCGGGGCCGGGCCGAGGTGGGCGACTACTGGCGGCGGCAGTGGGCCGAGATCGACCCGTCGGTGACGCCGATCGCCTTCACGGCGGAACCCGACGGCCGGGTCGCCGTGTCGGTGCGCCAGGTGGTGCGGGACCGGGCCGGCGTCGAGCTGGCGGACCACACCGTCACGCACGTCTACCGCCTCGTCGACGACCTGGTGGCCGAGATGGAGATCCGCCCGGGGCCCTGACCGCCCGTGGTCAGAGCCAGCCGTTCGCCCGCGCGGTGCGCGCCGCCTCGATCCGGTTGCGGGTGCCGGTCTTGCCGATCGCCGCCGACAGGTAGTTGCGGACCGTGCTCTCCGACAGGTGCAGCTCGGCGGCGATGTCGGCGACGGTGGCCCCGTCCTCGGCGGTGGCCAGCACCGCGCGTTCCCGGTCGGTCAGCGGGTCGGGGCCGGCCGACAGCGCCGCCGCCGCCAACGCCGGGTCGATCACCCGCTCGCCGGCCAGCACCCGCCGGACCGCCGCCGCCAACTCCGCCACCGGCCCGTCCTTCACCAGGAAACCTCGGGCGCCGGCCTCCATCGCCCGGCGGAGGTAGCCGGGCCGGCCGAACGTGGTGAGGATGAGCACCCGGCAGTCGGGCACCTCGGTGCGCAGCGCGGCGGCGGCATCCAGACCGGTGCCGTCGGGCATCTCGATGTCGAGCAGCGCCACGTCCGGCCGGGTCCGCCGGGCCGCCGCCACCGCGCCCGCGCCGGTGCTCTCCTCGGCCACCACCTCCAGGTCGGGTTCGAGGTTCAGCAGCAGGGCCAACGCGCCCCGCATCATGCCCTGGTCCTCGGCGAGGAGCAGCCGGATCACGCCGGCACCGCCGTGGCCGGTCGACGGTCGATCCGGGCGGTGAGCAGCAGGCCGCCACCGGGCGCCGGTCCGACGTCCAGCGTGCCCCGGGCCCGGCCCAGCCGCTCGGCGAGTCCCCGCAGCCCGTTGCCGAACTCGGGCCGGCCACCGACGCCGTCGTCCCGCACGGTCAGCACCGACCCGTCGCGTCCGGTGTGCAGCGCGATCTCGCACCGCGACGCCCGGCTGTGCCGCAGCACGTTCGTCACCGCCTCGCGGAGCACCCAACCGAACGCGTCGTCGGCGGCCACGCCGAGCGGGTCACCGCTGCGGCGTACCGTCACCGCGATCCCCGCGTCGGCCAGCGCGACCCGGGCGTTCGCCAGCTCCCGGCCGAAGCTGTGGTCCCGGTACCCGGTGACCGCCTCGCGGACCTCGGCCAGCGCGGTCCGCCCGATCCGCTCGATCTCCGCGGCCTCCGTCGCCGTTCGGTCCGGGTCGGTCCGGGCCAGGCGGCGGGCCACCTCCGCCTTCACCACCACCACCGACAGCGTGTGCCCGAGCAGGTCGTGCAGGTCCCGGGCGAACCGGAGCCGTTCCTGCCGCACCGCCGACCGGGCCAGTTCCCGCTGGGTCCGGCGCAGCTCGTCGACGAGCTGCGCCATCCGGGCGAACGCCAGCGTCATGGCGCCGGCGAGCATGGTGATCAGCGCGGTCTGCGCGGTGTCGGTGACCGGCGCGCCCCGAGCCGCGCCGATCACCGGAACCGCCGCGACCGTGGCGCCGACCCAGGCGGCGCCCCGCACCGGCCGGGCCACCGTCACGGCGCCCGCCGCCGCCACGTACACCAGCAGGATCAGCCAGCCGCCCGGCCCACCGGCGTACGTGCCGGCCAGGGCGGCGCCGAGCAACGCGAACAGCGCCAGTCCGAGGCGTCGCAGGGCCGGCGGGACCGGCAGGGACGCCACCGGCACGGCCACCAACGCGAGGTAGAGCAGCGCGAACGCGACCAGTCCGACGGCCGCCGGCGCGGCGGGCCGCACCCGGCCGTCGGCGATCGCGGCAGCCGGCGGAACCAGCAACCAGAACCACAGCGTGTGGGCCGCGACCAGGGCGAAGCCGCGTCGCCGCCGGGCGGCGTCCGGGTCGGTGACGGCCATGGCAGACACCGTACGACCGTCAGCGGCGGCCGGTCGAGCGACGGTACGCGCCGGTCGCCAACCCGGCGAACGCCACCGTCCAGGCGAGCAGCACCGCCAACCCGACCGGGCTGGGCGCCCGACCGTCGACGGTCCGCCAGCCCAGCTCGGCGAACCGGTACGTGGGCAGCGCGTGCGCCAGGTGTCGCAGCGCGTCCGGGAAGTAGGCCACCGGCACGAGCAGGCCACCGAGCACGGACAGGGTGAGGAAGGCGAGGAAGACGGCCGGCTGGGCGAGGTGCGGCGTGAGGCCGTACCCGATGGCGAGCCCGAGCAGCGCGAACGGTGCGGTGCCGACCCACAGCAGCGCCGCCAGCGCGGCCCACCGGCCGGCGGAGAGCGTGACGTGGTGCTGGAGCACGCCGGTGAGGCACACCGCGACGACCGCCGGAACCCCACTGAGCATGCTGGTGAGGGCCTTGGCGGCCAGCACCCGGCCGGGCGGCAGCGGGGTGACGCGGAGCTGGCGTAGCCAGCCCGAGGCACGCTCCTGGGCGACCGACCCGGCCACCGTGAGCGCGCCGGCCACCGCGCCGTAGCCGGCCAGGCCGACCATCAGCGCGGTCGCGGCGTCGAGGCCGGACAACCGGTCGTCGCCGGCCAACGGCGAGAAGATCAGGTACGTGACGACCGGCCCCAGGACGGTGAACATCGTCAGGCGGGGGTCCCGGGCCAGCCGCCGCAGCTCGAATCGCAGGTAGGCACGCATGTCAGGGCTCCGTCCCGGTCGAGGTGAGCGCGAGAAAGGCGGCTTCCAGGCCGGGGGCGGCGACCTCCAGGCCCCGGAAGCCCCGGCCGGCCGCGAGCGCGAGCACAGTCGCGTCGGCGTCGGTGGTGGTGAGGACCACCCGCTCGCCGCGCACCTGCACCGACCGCACCGCGGGCAGCTCCGCCAGGCCGTCGACCGGTCCGCCGGCGAGATCGAAGGCGACGGTACGGGCGCCGGCCAGCGCGCGGATCCGGGCGGGCGGCCCGTCCGCCACCACCCGGCCCGCGGCGAGCACCACCACGCGGTCGGCGTACTCGTCGGCCTCGTGCAGCTGGTGGGTGCTGAACAGCACGGTGTGGCCGTCGTCGGCGTACCGCCGGATGGCCGACCAGAACGCCCGCCGCGCGTCGACGTCGTGCGCGGTGGTGGGCTCGTCGAGGACCAGCAGGTCCGGCTCGCCGGCCAGCGCGAACGCGAACCGGACGCGCTGCGCCTCACCGCCGGAGAGGCGGTCCGCCCGGCGCGCGGCCAGCTCGGTGAGGCCGGCCAGGTCGAGGATCCGGTCGGTGTCCAGCGGGCGGGCGTGTAGGGCCCGGGCCAGCCCGACCAGGTCCCCGACGGTGGCGCCGGACACGAAGCCGGCGTGCTGGAGCATCGCCCCGACCCGGCCGGCCCGCACCGCCTCGGCGGGCTTCCGGCCGAACACCGACGCGGTGCCGGCGTCAGCCGGGAGAAGTCCCAGCAGGATCTCCAGCGTGGTCGTCTTGCCGGCGCCGTTGGGGCCGAGCAGGGCGACCGTGCTCCCCCGCGGGATGGTCAGGTCGAGTGCGTCGACGGCCCGCACCGGGCCGTAGCGCCGGGTGAGCCCGGCCAGTCGTACCGCGTCGTCGTCCACACCGGAGACGGTAGGAGCCGGTGGTGGTGGGGCGGCAGGGCCGGCGATACCCGACCGGCCGGGACAAATGTCACGTCGGCGGCAGGGCCGCGCGGTCTTGCCGTTTGGCGCGCCGGCTCCGGGGGTAGCCGACGGTCCATGATGGATTCACGGGGCAAGGCGGTCGGGCGTTACCTCCTGCGGCTCGTCGGCGGGGTGTCGGTGATCATCGGTCTGCTCATGGCGGTCAGCAGTCTCGCCGACGGCAACCTCGTCGGCATCGTGCTCAGCGCCCTGCTCATCGGCGGCGGGGTGTTCGCGCTCAAGCGTTCGGGCGGTCCGCGCGAGACCGCGACCGCCGCGCCGGTCACCGGCCGACGCGCGCACTGACCCGGCCGCCCGCCGATCGGGCGGCGTGATGGTGGTCGCACCGACACCGGCCGCGTCCCGCAACCGGTGTCGGTGCCGGCGCCTAGGCTGGGGTGATGGTCGACCGGCGTCAGGTGACGAGCTTCCGCGTACGGGCCCAGCAACTCGACCGCGTCGAGGGCACGCTCGCCGACACCGCCGTGCTCGACCTCGGTGTGCAGGACACCGGCCCGGACGGCGCCCGGTGGGCGCTGGCCCTGCGCGGGGTCGACGCGTCGACGCTCTCCGACGACGAGGTGGTCCTGCTGTGGACCGTACGCGGCGCGCCCCACCTCTACCGCCGCGCCGACGTCGGCCGGGTGGCCGCCGCGGTCGAGCCGTTCTCCGACGCCGACGCCGGCAAGCGCGTCTACGACGCCGCCAAACCGTTGAAGGCGGCCGGCATCGGCATCGTCGCCGCGCTCGACGAGGTGGCCGGGCGGATGCGCGCGGTCGTCACCGAGCCGACCGTCAAGGGCGACGTCTCGGCCCGCCTCGCCGCGTCGCTCCCCGAGCCCTACCTGCGGTTCTGCCGGCCGTGCCAGGCCACCCACCTCTTCGAGATGCCGTTCCGGCTGGCCGCCGTGCGCGCCGGGCTGGAGCTGACGCCCGGCACGTCGCCGCCGGTGCTGCGCCGCATCCCGGCGTTCCGCCGGGCGGCGGACCCCGGTGACCGGTTCGACCTGGTCCGCGCCTACCTCCGGCTGCTCGGCCCGGCCACCCCGAAGCACGTGGCCGACTACCTCGACGCCCCGGTCAAGGACGTGCGGGCGCGCTGGCCGCAGGACGCGGTGGAGGTGCCGGTCGACGGCGAGACGCGCTGGCTCCTGGCCGAGGACGAGACGGCGCCGGCGACGGCCGGGGGCACGGTGACCCGGCTGCTCGGCCCGTACGACCTGTTCCTCCAGGCGAAGGACCGGGCGACGCTGGTGCCGGACCCGGCCCGGGCCAGGGAGTTGTGGCCGGTGCTGGGTCGTCCCGGCGCGGTCCTGGTCGACGGCGACCTGGTCGGCACCTGGCGGCCCCGCAAGTCCGGCGCGAGGCTGACGGTCGCCGTGCAGCCGTGGCAGAAGCTCCCCGACAGCCGGCGCCGGGCGGTCGTCGAGCAGGCCGAACACCTCGCCGCGCACCGCTCGGCCGCGCTCGCCGGGGTCGAGTTCACCGACTGACGGGAGCGGTGCCGTCTGTCGTCAGGCGAAGCACTCGATCGTCGCCGGCACCAGGCCGTGGCGGCGGACCACGTCGGTGAGCCGGCGCAGCAGCGGACGCAGCGCGTCCCGGTGCGCCGGCTCGGCGGTCACGTCCAGGCACCACGCCACCCCGCCGCCGACGCGGCGCAGGTCCCAGCGGAAGGTGGTGTCGTCGACGCGCAGTCGCCCGGTGCCGGCGACCCCGTGGCCGGCGCCGGCCGACAGCCGCAGGGCCACCCCGAGGCCGGCCAGCCGCCCGTTGTCGAGTTCACCCGCGAACAGCACCCGCCACACCGGCGGTCCGCCGCCGAGCCGCAGGGGCGCCACGGTCGCCAGCGGCACGTCCTCCCGGAAGTGACCGCGCAGCACGTCCTCGTCCGGCAGCGCCCCGCCGCCCGACCTGAGGTACGCCTCCCCGGCGTCGGCCCGGGTGACCGCCCGCAGCCGGCCCCGGACGCCGGGGTCCGCGCGGACGGCGCGGGCGAACGCGGCGGAACTCCACCACCCGCCGCCCGCCGGGGCCCAACCGGCGGTCCGCAGGCGCGTCGCCGAGAGGTCGTCGGCCAGCACGAACTCCTCGACCAGCAGCCCGGGCGGCGGCTCCGGCGCACCGCCCGGACCCAGCAGGTAGTAGTCGAGCGCGGACGGGACGGCGGACGACGTCACCGAGGTGGCAGGCACCAGGGCACGGTACCGCCGTCACCGGTGGGCGAAGACGAACCCGCCCTCGACACCCCGGGGCCGGACGGTGCGCGCGGGACCGGTTCCTCGGCGAGCGCGTCCCGTAGCAGGTCGGCGTAGCTGGCCACCACCGTGTCGTAGGAGACGCGGGTGTCGGCGAGCCGGTCGGAGACGTCCACGGGCCGCAGGGTACCGGCGCACGCCGGGGCCGGGTCAGCGCCGGCCCGCCGCCGGGGTGACGGCGGCCCAGGACGGTCGCCACACCGGGTCGGGCGGCGGGGTCAGGGCCGCGAGGTGGTCGACGATCGCCCGGAGACCCGGGTGCGGGTTCGCCGTGGGCAGCATCAGCGAGATCGGGTACGCGAGCGTCGGGTTCCGGATCGGGATGCGGCGCAGGTCGTGGCTCGCCGGCCACAGGTACCTGTCGCGCGCGCCGACCAGGGTGGCCACGTCGGCGGCGTCGGCCAGCGTGTCGAGAAGCACCTCGTCGCCGAAGTTCGGGCCGGCCGCGTCGATGCGGAGGTCGAAGACGGTGGCGAGCTGGTCGTAGAACTCCGACCATTCACTGTGCGCCACGATGCCGGGCACCCAGATGCGCAGCCCGCGCAGGTCGGCCGGGGTGAGGGTGCGCGCGGCGGCGAGCGGGTGCCGGGGACCGACGAGCAGTTCCAGCGGCGAGTCGAACGCGTGGACCATCCGGACATCGGGCGGCAGCGTGGCCGGGTCGGTGACGGAGCGGAACGCGGCGTCCAGGTCGCCGGCCCGGACGGCGGCGGCCACCCGGTGCGGGTCGTCGACCCGGAGCGTGACCACGTCCAGGCGGATGCCGGGGTGGGCGCGCCAGTAGTCGTGCAGGACGACAGCCTGTGCGCTGCGCAGGCCGAGCACGTCGATCCGGAGGGCCCGGGAGCCGGGCCGGAGCGCGGCGACGGCCCGGTCGGCGTTCGCCACGATGCCGCGGGCGTGCGGGAGGAACATCCGACCGTCGGGGGTCAGGTCGACGCCACGGGCGGTCCGGGTGAACAGGCGGACCGCCAGCTCACGTTCCAGCGCGGCGACCCGTTTGGAGACGGCCTGCTGGGTGACGCCCAACTCGTCGGCGGCATGTTGGAACTGCCCGACCTCGGCGGCCCGGACGAACGATCGCACTGCCTCGGAGTCCACCGGCTCAGCCTATGGCGGTCCAACCGGTGGTTGTGGCTCGCCCGGGCGCGGTTGTTTGATCACGCGCGCCGACGGCCGGTCTGATGCGACGGTGGCACGGGATCAGGACTTCAACCGGCTGTGGTCGGCGTACGCGGTCAGCACGTACGGCACGTGGCTCGCGTTCGGGGCGTTCCCGCTGCTCGCGGTGCGGGAGCTGCACTCCTCGGCGTTCGCGGTGTCGCTGCTGGAGGCGGCCGGCCTCGCGGTCGCGGCGGTGGTGGCGGTTCCGCTCGGGCCGTGGGTGGAGCACCGGCCGAAGCGCCCGGTGATGATCGGGACGGATCTGGTCCGGTTCGCCGCGACGGCGAGCGTGCCGGTCGCGTACCTGCTCGGGGTGTTGACCTTCGGCCACCTGCTGGTCGTCGCGGTGGTCTGCGGGAGCGCGGGGATCGCGTTCACGGCGGCGTCCGGGGCGTACCTGAAGCACCTCGTGCCCGCCGACCGGCTGCTGGTCGCGAACGGCCGCCTGGAGGGCACGGCCTGGGTGGCGACGGCGGCCGGCCCGCCGCTGGGCGGCGCGCTGGTCGGGTTGCTCGGCCCGGTCGTCACCGTCGCCGCCGACGCGCTGAGCTACCTGGTGTCGGCGCTCGCGGTCCACCGGATCTCCGGCGGCGACGTGGCGACGGCCCGGGCGGCGGCGCCACGCGGCGCGGATCTGCTCGGCGGATGGCGGTTCATCCGCCACGATCCGGTCCTGCGGCGGCTGTTCCTCAACTCGGTGCTGGTAAACGGCCTGATCACGGCCACCGTCCCGTTGCTGGCCGTGCTCCTGCTCGGTGCGTACGCGTTCCCGGCCTGGCAGTACGGTCTCGCGTTCGGGTTGCCGGCGCTGGGCGGCTTCGTGGGCGCGCGCCTCTCCCCCCGCCTGGTGCGACGGTACGGCGGGCAGCGGGTGCTGACCGCCAGCGGTTGGCTGCGGTCGGTCTTCCCGCTCGGGTTGGCGTTCGTCCGGCCCGGCGTCGGTGGGCTCGTCACCGTGATCGTGGTCGAGGGCCTGCTGATCGTGGCGATGGGCGTGTTCAACCCGATCTATGCCACCGAGCGGCTGCGGCGGACCCCCACCGACCACGCGGCCCGGGTGCTCGCCGCGTGGAGCGTCGGCAGCCGGCTCACGTCGGCCACACTGACGGCGGTCTGGGGCGGCCTCGCCTCGCTCACCGGCCCGCTCGCCGCGATCACCGTCTCCGGCGTCCTGCTGCTCGGCACCCCGCTGCTGCTGCCGGGCGGGACCCCCGTCCGGGCCCGGCTCAGGAGGCGGCGGCGGGCCTGCGGGTGGGGTCGCCCGGCGTGGCGGCGTCGGTGGGACGGCGGGTGAGGACCTGCGGGCCGGCTTCGGTGACGGCGACGGTGTGTTCCGAGTGGGCGGTGCGGGAGCCGTCGGCGGAGCGGATCGTCCAGCCGTCGTCATCGACCCTGATCTTGTCGGTGGTGCGGCACAGCCAGGGTTCGATGGCGATGGTGAGGCCGGGGGTGAGCTTCATGCCCCGGCGGGCGCGACCGCTGTTGGCCACGTGCGGGGCCTCGTGCATGGTGCGGCCGATGCCGTGGCCGCCGAACTCGCCGTTGACGCCGTAGCCGTAGGCGTGGGCGACCTCGCCGATGGCGGCGGAGACGTCGCCCAGGCGACCGCCGGGCCGGGCGGCGGCGATGCCGGCCTCCAGCGCGACCTCGGTGGCCTCGATCAGCTTCAGGTCGGCCGGGTCGGGGGTGCCGACGACGAACGAGAGCGCCGAGTCGGCGACCCAGCCGTCGATGCCGACCGCCATGTCGATGCTGAGCAGGTCGCCGTCGCGCAGCACGTAGTCGTGCGGCAGGCCGTGCAGCACCGCGTCGTTGACCGACAGGCACAGCACGTTGCGGAACGGCCCCCGTCCGAACGACGGGGCGTAGTCCCAGTAGCAGGACTCGGCGCCGCGCTCGGCGATCCGGCGGCGGGCGTGGTGCTCGATGTCCATCAGGTTGACACCGACCGCGGCGACGCCCTTCAGCTCGGCGAGCAGTTCACCGACGAACTGGCCGGTCACCGCCATCCGGCCGATCTCCTCGGCGGACTTGAGCTCGATCACGACAGCCTCCCTCTCCCGGTCCGGTATTTTTATACCACGCCCGCCACGGGCGTCCCGAGGGGATATCCTGCTGCCATGGTTCGCCAGCCACTCACCGCCGAACAGATCGCCGCCGGCCGACGCCTCGGCGTCGCCCTGCGATCCGCGCGAGCCGGCCGCAGCCTCGGCGAGGTGGCCCTGGCGGCCGGCATCTCCCCGGAGACGCTCCGCAAGATCGAGGCGGGCCGGCTGCCCGCGCCGGCGTTCGGCACCGTGGTCTGCCTCAGTCAGGCCCTCGACGTCCCGCTCGCCGAGCTGGCCGACACCTGGCTCGCCGACACGCCCGTCCGCCAGGCGTCCTGACCACCGGCCCGCGCCGACGGACGTCCGCGTGACGCTGGCCGATCTGCTCCGCATCGCCGACGGCGACCCGGACGACGACCCCGACCGCCGGACCTGAAGCGGCTACGTGCGGCGGCGGCCGATCCCGACCCGGTGATCCGGCGGACCGCGCTCGGCGCGCTGCCGGCGGTGCACCTCGACCCGGGGGCGTTCGCGCTGGTCGTCACCGCGCTGCGCGACCCGGACGCCTGGGTCCGGGAGCACGCCGTGCTGCTGCTCGCCTGGTCGGCCCCGTCGGAGGTGGTCGACCATCTGGTCGAGTTGACGTCGGACCCGGCCTGGCCGGTCCGTACCGTGCTGGGCGAGGCGATCGGCCGCCGCGCCGCGGACTCCGACCGCGTCCCGGTGGCGGCAGCCGCGCTGGGCGTGCTCCTCGACGATCCGGAGCCCTCGGTACGCGCCGGGGCGGTGCGCGGCCTCGGCCTGCTCGGCGTGCCGCCGGACGCGCTGCGGTCCCGGGTCGACGATCCGGACTGGTGGGTGCGGGCGGCCGTCGCCGGCGTCCTCGCCGCCGCGCTGCGACGCTGGCCACCGGCCCGGCCGCTGCTCACGCACCTGAGCCAGGACACCGACCCGACCGTACGGGCGACGGCGTCGGCGGCGCTCCGGAACCACGAGCCGACGTCCTGACTGCGGGGCGGCGCGTCGGTCGGGTGGCTCAGCCGGCGGCGACCGCCGCGATGGCGGCGTGCGGCCGGCGGTCGGCGTCACCGGGCCGGTGCAGGCGCTCCACCTCGGTGAAGCCGGCCCGGACCAGCCGCTCGGCGAACGCGTCGACCGGCCAGCGGTAGGCGGTGACGACCTTGTGGTCGAACGCCGCCACCTCGTCGCCGACGAAGATCCCGAGGACCACGGTCGCGCCCGGCGCGGTCACCCGGCGGAATTCGGCGAGCACCCGGTCCAGGTCGGGCGGGGGCAGGTGGATCACCGAACCCCAGGCCAGGATGCCGTCGACCCGCCGGTCGGCGACCGGAAGATCCGCCATCGACCCGAGCAGGTAGCGGCCGGTCGGATGGGCGGTCCGCGCGTGGGCGATGAACTCGCCGACGATGTCGACCCCGGTCGCGTCGGCGCCGTGGGCGCGGAGGAAGTCGGTGAGATGGCCGGGCCCGCAGCCCAGGTCGAGCACCGGGCCGGACCGGCCGGTCAGGTGCCGCCGGAGGAACGCGAGGTCGTCGGCGTGCACCTGACCGCTCGTGCCGAACAACGCGATGTAGCGGTCCGCCATGGTCGCGTACGCCCGGCGGACCTGTTCGGTCGTCATGCGCCGACCCTACGGCCCCGGGCCGCGCCAGGACGTCGGCGGTGATCTCGGGTGTCATACCGAGGGGTTAGCCTTCCGTCATGCCGGGCATCGAGCTGGAAGAGTTGGTCGTCGCGGACGCCGAGGCGCTGCGGACGTGGTTGTCGGCCCACCATGCCACCTCGCCCGGCGTCTGGCTCGCCCTGACCCGCAAGGGCGGCACCGTCACCACGCTGACCTGGCAGCAGGCGGTCGACGAGGCGCTGTGCTTCGGCTGGATCGACGGGCAGGCCCGCAAACGCGATCAGGAGAGCTCCTGGATCCGGTTCACCCCGCGCCGGCCCCGCAGCATCTGGTCCCGGCGCAACGTCGAGCACGTGGCCCGGCTGGAGGCGGCGGGGCGGATGCAGCCGGCGGGCCGGGCCGCGGTGGAGGCCGCGAAGGCGGACGGGCGCTGGGCCGCCGCCTACGCCCCGCCCTCGGAGGCCGAGGTGCCGGCCGACCTGCTCGCCGCCGTCGCCGCCGAGCCGGCCGCACAGGCCATGTTCGACGTCCTCACCAGCGCCAACCGGTTCGCGCTCATCCACCGGCTCAACGCGGTCAAACGGGCTGAGACCCGGGAGCGGAAGATCCGCGAGTTCGTCGCCATGCTGGCCCGCCACGAGACGCCCCATCCCCAGAAGGCCAAGCCGCCGACCAAGTCCTGACCGGGGGCTTCTGCTCGGGTACTGTTCGAGGACCGGTTGGGCGGGTGAGGACGGACATGAGCGACTGGAATGACAAGATCATCTCTGAGTTCCGGGCCAACGGCGGCAAGGTGGGCGGCCAGTTCGCCGGCGCCCCACTGCTGCTGTTGCACACCGTCGGCGCCAGGAGCGGCCAGCCCCGGGTGAACCCGATGATGTACCAGAAGCTCGACGGCGGCTACGCGGTGTTCGCGTCCAAGGCCGGCGCGCCCACCAACCCCGACTGGTACCACAACCTGCTCGCCCAGCCACGGGTCCGGGCGGAGATCGGCACGGACACGGTCGAGTTGGTCGCCCGGGCCGCCGAGGGGGACGAGCGGGAACGGATCTGGAGCGCGCAGAAGGCCGCGTATCCGGGCTTCGCCGACTACGAGCGCAAAACCACCCGCGAGATCCCCGTCGTCGTGCTGGAACCCGCGCCGTAGGCGCTGGGCCGCGCGCTGAGGACGCCGGGGCGCCGTCCGACACGGATGGCGCCCCGGTCACTGGACAGGGACAGAGACGGTCGGCTCAGGCGTCGGCGGCGACCGCCAGGTTGAACCGGTCGAGCGCCTCCTTCTTCTCCGGTGGGAGGTCGTCGATGTTGATCGGCTCGTCGGCGTTCGTGTCGCCATGCAGGTTGTTGCCCGCCACCAGGGCATTGACGATGGCGTCCGCCTGCTCGGTCGTGAAACCCGCGTCGGTCAGGATGTGCGTCGGAAGCTCAGCCATGCGTGGGCAGTACCCCGAGCCCGGCGTCTTCTATCGCGTCCCACGGCGTTTCCGGGGTCTGGGGTACCCCTATCCCTCCGGGACGCGGTAGCTGCCGCCACGGTGGCCTGCTCCAGCATCGCCCGCCGGCCGTCGATCACTGACGTCAGTCGAACAACCGGCCGACGAGGGCGCTGACCGGATTGCAGGACGTGCGCCGCCCGCAACGGAATCCAGAAGCACTCGAACCGGGTGGGCCCCCGCTCGCCGTCGTGGTCCTCCCGGCTCGCCCACCGCTCGGGCGTCGCCTCGTGCAGCGCCAACTCGAAGACGTGCCGACGCTGGATCTCGAAGCGAAGCGGGCTGATGTCGTACTCGATCACCCCCAGCTCGCGCACGACGGTGAAGTCCCGCAGTCCAGTTTCCTCGCGGGCCTCCCGAAGCGCGGCGTCCGCCGGGGCCTCCCCCGCGCGGACGCTGCCGCCCGGCACCTGGATGCCCACCTCCTCGTAGCTGAAGTCGGTGTGCCGGAATACGAGCAACCGCCCCTCCCGCACCACGTAGCAAAGCGCCTTGGTGACCATCATTTTCTGGGCCATGGCGCCACCCTCCTTCCGTCCACCCTGGGCCGTTCGTTACGCAGGTGCCCCAGCTTGTGCTGCCGCACCTGCTCGTCCCACACCGCCTGGTCGTAGTCCGGGTCCGGCGGAATCCACCGGTGCGACCCGTCGCTGTAGTGGAACTTCTCGTCGCCCGCCCGCAACACGCTCACCGCAGCCACCCCAGGAACCGCCGGTGCAACGCCCCCGCCGGCGCCCAACCCAGATCCGCCGTCGCGCGCACCAACTGCGCCCCCAGGTACATCGCCAGCGAGACCGACGCGCCCTCGTACTCGGCCCGCAGCTCCCGCCGCCGCTCCGCGCACGGCCACGGCGCGTCGCACCCGCCGCACGTCCAGGCCGGCAGCACCGGCCCGTGCGCGCTCACCCCATGCCGCCTTCCACCGGGGGTACGGAGTCAGCGGCGTCCGCGACACCCGTTCCCGCAACGTTCACCGGTCCTCCCGCGCTGGCCAGTGACCACGATTGATCGGTATCCGGTGGCGGTTCCGGCACGGCAACTCTCCGCCACAACGACACACACATCTCCACTTCCGCCATGACCAGGTCGGCCGATGGCGACGGACAAGTCCCGGTGCCACCGCGAGCAGGTAACTCTCATAGGGCAAGAGGGGGCGGCGCACGGAGCGCTCGGCGTCCCCGACCGTGCGAGTCCTGCCATCCGGGGTCAGTGGGACAGGCTGGGGCTGATCCGATCGGGCCAGGGCAAGGAGCCGCCGCTTGGCGGCCTCCCACTCGGCGGCCTGGATCTCCTGGCCCCTGTCACTTCCGGTTTGGCCCCTCCAACCACCCAATACCACCTCCGCCTGCAGGGGCACGGCGACCATTCCTTACAGGTTGTGGTGACGCCGCGCCCGGCCCGAGCGAAGCAGCCGCATCGCCCGAAACGGACATTAGAAGCCGAAGGTAGTGCGGTAATTACTTCCAGTTATAGAGCCACGGTGATGCCGAGCCGCCCAGCCAGCAGACGAAGTTCGTTGGGCACGGCCCGGAGCTTGGCCCGCTGCGCCATCGCGGCGACGGCATCCTGGGCGATCGGGTTGAGTGAGAACGGCACCGGCGCGGCCTGCTCGGCGCGGATGAAGGCCGCAAGCGCTTCAGCGTCCCGGCGCCCGGAGTCGGCCAGTGCACGCCCGAGGTCGAGCCAGTACGACATCTGTCGGATCGATGCCGCGAGGACCTGGGGCCGTACGGTTCGGGACAGCTCGATGACCCGGCCCGGCTCTCCCGACTCGCCCGCGATGGACATCTCCCACAGCGCCACGTTGGTCGGCCCGAACCCGCAGCCGTTGAAACCCATCCCGTCCTCGGGGTCCCCCAGAGTGGCGGCCTCCCGAGCCGCCTCGGTCAAGTGATCACGGGCGACGTCCAGTCGACCGCTCACTGTCGAGGCCAGCGCCGCCGACAGGTGTAGCTGGCCGAGCATCTGCCGGACCCGCTCGTCACCGGAGGCGGACTGGAGTTCCGCCAGCGAGCGATCAGCCGCCCGGGCCGCCAGCGACGCCGACTCGACGGGCAGGCTCTGCGCGTACGCGAAGCGGGACGCGCCCAGCCACGCCGCCTCCTCCACGTCCTCGGCGGCTGACACAGCGACCCGCGCCGCGTTCAACGCCAAATGCCGATACCCGAGATGCCGTAGGCAGGCCGACGCCTGGTACGCCACCTGAACGAGTTCCGGCCCTCCCCGCGCGGCGGCCTCCACCAGCAGTTCCGGCAGCAACTGGGCCATGGCCGGAAAGTTCGAACGGTGTCGGAGTTGCTCGCTACGCGCGATGCCAGCGGTCAACTCCTCCGGGCTGCGGGTTGATGACCGCCGCTCGCCATCCTCGATCTCGATGAGCGCGGACCAGATCGCCGGCACGCGCTCGGCTGCGCGCTCTCGGGCCGGATCACCGGCCTCGGTGCCCTGACCGAGAAGATCCGCGACCGTCACCTGCAACGCGGCAGCGACCGCGACCAGGGTGGACCGTCGGTCGATCGACTTGCGACCGGACTCGACCTGCGAGATGTATGGCTGACTGACCCCGGCAAGCCCGGCGAGGACGGCCTGACTCATCCCGCCACGGCGCATTCGCCAGTAGCGGATCCGGGCTCCGATCGTGTCAGCCTTCCTGGCCATGTGTCACCTGCCTCCCAGGATGAGGGGCTGAAATCTGGCAGCTATTCAGTCGATGCCGACGTGCCGCCTTCAAGGACCGTACACCACCTGGAGCCGGCAAACGGCGGACGGCTCCCACGTTCGATAGCTTGGCGAACACCGCACATCGGCTGAGCGACGAATGTCGGAACTACGCATCATTGGAGGTCGAGCAGGTGCGCAAGCTTCGTCGGAGAACTCGTGTACGCAACATTGGCGATTGCAGACAGATCTTTCTGGGTCGCGGCCAGACTTGAGGAAGAACTGTAGAAGACCACCCGGGTCTGGTCCCCCTGATTCCGCAAATGCCGCACCAAGTCCAGTCCTGCTCGGGGGTTGTAGGTGCCACCTTCAGCCCGCCCCATGTCCGAGACGATCACGGCAACTGGACCGTCCGAGCTGAGTGTCTGGAGGGCCAACGGCGTCGAATCTGCCTGAATCACGTTATAACCTGCTTCCTCCACCCGCGCTCGTTCGAAGACGTTCGCATCCGGTCGATCGTCGACCCAGAGAACTTTCCTCGGCAGGGAAGGCACCGATTCCCGCTCCGGCGAGGAGTTCGCCGCGTTCTCGAGCTGATTCACCCGGTCCTGAAGATCCGTTATCAACTTCTGGATCTCTTCCGAGACCCGCTGCATGGTGACTCGATTTCCAGCGACTTCAATCTCGACCGAGTGGCTGTCCTTGAAGATTCGACGAACGAGCGGCAGGAGTGCGAATACTACGACTGCGGTGACGATCGGCCACAGCAAGGCAGCAACAGCTTCGATCAACTCTACCAATTGCACGACTTCCCCGAGATTTCCGTACCCCTGACTGACCGAGAAGCCAGCCTAACGCGGACACATCGACAACGTCGATGAAGAATGCTTGCGCGGAATGTCGCATAGCTGACGCAGTACGTTGCTCATCCTCGGCCAGCGAGTGTTCAGGCCGACTGTTGGGGGAGGGGATGCCGGTAGAAGACTTGCGTGCGAGCGATATGACACCAGGTCATGAATATGACAGGACGGTATATCGCTCTCCACCCCAAGTCCTCGGGGGAAACGTCACGCAATGTGACACCGAAACTGGGAGCATCCGGACCGGCACCATACCCGCCGGCGAGTCAGAACCAGCTCTCCCGCATGTCCAGTGTGGTGCGGTCCAGGCTCTCCAGCAGGTCGAACTGCGCGACCACCTTCGGCAGCTCCCACCGGAAGAAGTACCGCGCCGCCGCCCGCTTCCCGGCGAAGAACTCCCCCTCCGGCGACCCCAACGCCTCCACCGCCAGCACCTGCTCCAGCCACATCCAGGCGATCACCACGTGCCCGACCGCCTCCAGATAGACCGAGGCGTTCGCCAGCGCCAACTCCGGGTCGCCCGTCGCCCACAGCCGCCGGGTCACCACCGCGATCCGGTCCAGCGCCGTCGCGAGCCGCCCGGCCATCTCGGCGGCGGTTCCGTCCGCCTTCCAGGCCCGGTTCACCGTGGCGCGCATGGTCTCCAGCAGCAGTTCCAGCGCCGCGCCGTCGCGCATGGTGACCTTGCGGCCGAGCAGGTCGAGCGCCTGGATACCGTGGGTGCCCTCGTGGATGGCGTTGAGCCGGTTGTCCCGCCAGTGCTGCTCGACGTCGTAGTCGCGGGTGTAGCCGTAGCCGCCGTGCACCTGGATGGCGAGGTCGTTCGCGGCCAGGCACCACTGCGACGGCCAGCTCTTGGCGATCGGGGTGAGCAGTTCCAGCAGCAGGTGCGCCCGCTCCCGGCCCGCCCCGTCGGGCGCGGTCTTCTCCTCGTCGAGCAGCCGTCCGCAGTAGAGGACCAGCGCGAGCGCGCCCTCCACGTAGCTCTTCTGGGCCAGCAGCATCCGGCGTACGTCGGGGTGGGCGACGATCGGCACCTGCGGCGCGGTGGGGTCCTTGTCGGCGACCGGCCGACCCTGCGGCCGTTGCCGGGCGTACGCGACGGACTTCAGGTAACCGGTGTAGCCGAGTGCGGTGGCGCCGGCCCCGATACCGATGCGCGCCTCGTTCATCATGTGGAACATCAGCGCCAGCCCTCGGTGCGGCTGCCCGACCAGATAGCCGACCGCCCCGGCCCGCCCGTACGGGCGGTGCACGCCCTCACCGAAGTTGAGCAGCGTGTTGGTGGTGCCCCGGTAGCCGAGCTTGTGGTTGAGCCCGACCAGCACCACGTCGTTGCGCGGGCCGAGCGAGCCGTCGTCGTCGAGCAGCACCTTCGGCACGATGAACAGCGACAGGCCCTTCACGCCGGGCGGCCCGCCGGGAATGCGGGCGAGCACCAGGTGGACGATGTTCTCGACGAGTTCGTGGTCCCCGGCGGAGATCCACATCTTGGTGCCGGTGAGCCGGTAGGTGCCGTCGTCCTGCGGCTCCGCGCGGGTGGTGAGGTCGGCCAGCGAGCTGCCGGCCTGCGGCTCGGACAGGCACATGGTGCCGAAGAACCGGCCCTCCACCATCGGCCGGACCCAGGTGTCGACCTGTTCCGGACTGGCGTGGGCGAGCAGCAGGTTGGCGTTGCCGAGCGTGAGGAACGGGTACGCGGAGGTGCCCACGTTGGCGGCCTGGAACCAGGCAAACGCGGCGGCGGCCACCGCGTGCGGGAGCTGCATGCCGCCGACCGACTCGTCCAGGGTGGCGGCGAACAGCCCGGTCTCGGCGAACGCGTCCAGTGCGGCCTTGACCTGCGGGATGGTGCGCACGTGCCCGCCCTCGACGGTGGGTTCGGCGGTGTCGGCGGCGCGGTTGTGCGGGGCGAACCGTTCGGCGGCGACCCGCGCGGCGAGGTCGAGCACCGCGTCGAACGTCTCCCGGGAGTGCTCGGCGTAGCGGGGCCGCTCGGTCAGCCGGGTCACGTCCAGCCAGTCGTGCAGCAGGAACGCCAGGTCGCGGCGGGACAACAGCAGGTCGGACGAGGACACGAGCGACTCCTTCCGGTCAGCCGCGCGCAATCCGGCGACGGCCTCCCGCAGGTCATCCTGGCCGATCCGGGCCGGCCGCGCACCCTCCGCCGCCTCGCGTCGCGGTGCCCGCCGAGTACGGGATCGGTCCTGGAAGCGTCGCGTCAGCCTGCCGTCAGCAGGCTGAGCGAGTCTCTGAGCAACCGCCCGGGCCAAGGAACCGGGCAGGTCCTCGGACCCCTCGGCGATTGGATCATCACTGGTGAAGAACCCCTCCTCCACGGCAGCGGCCCTCTGCGTCACGGCCGCTCTGACCACATCCGCGCTGCTGGGCGCCGCACCCGCCCTGGGCGCGGAGTCGGGACCAGACCTGCCACCGGCTCTCGCCCCGCTGACCGCCCAGTACCAGACGGCCGCGTGCGATCCCGCCGGTCCCACCACGAGCGACGGGACGCTCGCCACCCAACTGAACACGCGGCTGAACGCGGACATGCGGGGCTACCTGACGGCGTACCGCGTGTCCTGCGCGCGGGAGGTGGTCGAGGCGGTGCGGGCCCGGGGGTTGGCGTCGCGCGCGGCGGTCATCGCGATCACCACCGTGATCGTCGAGACCCACCTGCAGAACATCAGTGAGGAGGTGGACCACACCAGCCTCGGCCTGTTCCAGCAGCAGGAGTGGTGGGGCACCCGGGCCGAGCGGCTCAACCCGGCCTCGGCCACGAACGCCTTCCTCGACGCGATGGTGCGGAAGTATCCCAACGGCAGTTGGGCCAGCGCCCCGATCGGCGAGGTCTGCCAGGCGGTGCAGGTGTCGGCCTATCCCGACCGCTACCAGGTCCAGGCGCCGGACGCGCAGATCATCGTCGATGCGCTCTGGGACGCCGCCGGCCCTCGCACCGAGGACGTGCCGATCTCGGGTGACTGGAACGGCGACGGCATCGACACCGTCGGCGTCTTCCGACCCAGCAACTCCACCTTCTACCTCCGCGACACCAACAGCGGCGACGCCACCCGCATCTTCAAATTCGGCCACGGCCCCTCCGGCGACCAACCCATCGCCGGCGACTGGAACAACAACGGCTACGACTCCGTCGGCGTCTTCCGCCCCACCACCTCCACCTGGTACCTCACCAACGGCACCACCACCAACACCAACGACACCAACTACGAATTCAAATTCGGCCACGGCCCCTCCGGCGACCAACCCATCGCCGGCGACTGGAACAACGACGGCAAAGACACCGTCGGCGTCTTCCGCCCCAGCAACTCCACCTGGTACCTCACCAACGGCACCACCACCACCGACCACGAATTCATCTTCGGCCACGGTCCCTCCGGCGACATCGCCGTACCCGGCCGATGGAACCTCAACGCCAACACCACCCCCGGCGTCCGCCGCCCCAGCAACAACACCGTCTACCTCCGCAACACCAACAACGGCGGCCCCGTAGACACCCAATTCATCTACGGCATCTGACCACCACACCCACCACGGCGGGACCCGGACACCACCGGATCCCGCCGTGGCGGCGGTGGGGTCAACCGCGCCTCGATCGCGCCGCACTCGCGCTCCCGGTCCGGAAGGAACGTCGTCCCGAGCAGGTCCCGGACAGCCGCGCAGTGCTGCCGGGCGGTCTCCGGCTCACCCTGGCGGATCGCCACCTTCGCCCGCACGATGAGGGCATCGCTGTGCAGCGCCCGGTAGGCGTTGCGCGAGGCGATGAGGACGGCGTCCTCAGCGGTCCGACCGGCCTCCTCGGCGGCGCCCTCAAGCAGGGCGGCCTCGGCGAGGCCGATGGCCGCCTGGCACTCGAAGTACTGGAAGCCCCGGTTCCGGCTGATCGACAGGCTCTCGGTGAACCGGGCACGGGCGTCATCGACAGCCCGGCTCCCCAACAGCGCGAAGCCCAGCGTGTTGAGGGTGGCCGCCTCGGCCCGCAGGTTGCGCAACTTCCGGGCCAGCCGCAGGGCCTCGGCGGCGTTGTGCACGGCCGACACCCACTCGTGCAACTGTCGGTCGAGCTGGCTCAGCTCGTCGAGCACCGACAGCTCACGCAGTGTCGACCCGGTACGACGGTAGTAGTCGAGTGCGGTCTCGAAGTGGGCGCGTGCGGGTTCGAAGTCCTCCATCTGTCGCAGGACCATCGCCAGGTTGTGCCGGTTGGCCATCGCCGACGGATGGCGCGCCGACCGCTCGTTCAACTGCTGAGCCGCCGTCAGGTAACCGGCCGCCTCGGCGAGCTGCCCCCGTTCGTGGCACAGGGTGCCCAGGTCGTTCAGTGTCACCGCCCGAACGTGGTGGAACCCGGGGCCGTCCCCCAGGGTCAGTGCCCGCTGGTAGAGCTCCTGCGCCTCGTCCGGGTGCCCCAGCTCGGCCTGCACGAGCCCGAGGTTGTGCGACAGGTACGCCTCGCCGACGAGCCAGCCACTTGCGCGGGCGGCCTCGATACCCCGGCGGTAGGCATCGGCGGCCAGGTGGTGCTTCCCGGCCGCCCAGTGCGCCTGCCCGATGGTCTGGTGCATGGCGGCCTGAGCCAGCACGTTGCCCGCGGCCTCCGCGGCGGCGAGCCCGGCCGACCCGGTCGCGAGCCAGGCGAGCACGTCCCCCGAGACGAAGAAGTAGCCGCGGAGCTGGTCGGCGAGTTGCCAGGACCGTGCGCCGTGCCCGTCAGCCGCGGCGGCCCCGACCGCGGCGAAGAGGTTCGCCGCCTCCTGGCTGAGCCACACCGTCGCGGCGTCGAGGTCGGGAAACGGGTTCCCGGTCGGGTCGACATCGATCGGCAGCCGCACCATGTCGGCATAGAGCAGATCCATCGCCGATGCGGTTCGCGTCAGATACCAGGTGTAGAGCCGGCCCAGGGCCGTGGCGCGGTCGACGGACGTCTCGCGGGTCTCGCCGGCTCGCAGCGCGTAGAGGCGCAGCAGGTCGTGGTACCGGTAGCGGCCCGTACCGCCTGGCTGGAGCAGATTCTCCGCGACAAGCTGCTCCAGCGTCGTCCGCACACCGCGCGGCTCCGCGCCGAGCAGCGCGGCGACCGCCGCGGCCGAGAAGTCCTCACCGGGAATCAGCGCGGCGGCGTGAAAGACCTCGGCCGCCGCGGCCGGCAGTGCGCGGCAACTGATGGCGAAGCTGCTCGTCACGGTACGGTCGCCGAGGCTGAGTCGGGCGAGCCGCAGCCGCTCGTCGGTCAGGCCCTGGAGCACCTCGGCGACCGTACTCCCCGGTCCGCCGGCCAACCGGCCCGCCATCAGCCGCACCGCGATCGGCAGTCGGCCGCACGCGTCGACCAGGGCCTCGGCGTCCCCGCGTTCGGTGTCGACCCGGGCCGCACCGAGCTTGATCCGCAGCAGGTCCAGCGCCTCGTCCGAGGTGAACACCGGCAGGAGCGTCGTGGCGGCGCCGTCCAACTCCTCACACTGGTTACGGCTGGTGACCAGGACCGCGCTTCCGCCCGGACCTGGCAGCAGCAGGCGGATCTGGGCGGCGTTGTGCGCGTTGTCGAGCACGATCAGCACCCGTCGGTCGGCGAGCACGCTGCGGTAGAGCGCGGCGGCCTCGTCCTCGTCACCGGGGATGGCACGCGCCTCGACCCCGAGGGCCTTCAGCAGTCGGGCGAGCCCGTACGCGACCGGGACCGGCCGGTCGTCGCCACCGCGGAGGTCGATGTAGAGCTGCCCGTCCGGGAAGTCCCGCCGGAGTCCCCAGGCCGCCTTCAGGGCGAGGCTGGTCTTGCCGACGCCGGCCATGCCGGAGATGACGCGGACGACGGGTGAACCGTGCTCCGGATAGCGGAACGCGCGTTCGATCTCGCGCAGCTCCCGGGCGCGTCCGCAGAAGTCCACGGGTGGCGCCGGCACCTGCTGCGGCGTGACGGCACCACGGAGGTCCGCCGGCCTACCCGCGCCCCGCTCCCCCGGCCCGCCGATCACGGCCTGCCGCGCCTCGATCAACTCGCGGCCGGGGTCGACGCCCAGTTCCTCGGCGAGCCGCTGGCGGACATTCTCGAAGGCTTCGATCGCGGCGGCCTGCTGACCCGAGGCGGCGAGCGCGACGACCAGCCGCGCGTGCAACGACTCGTGCCACGGGAACCGCCCCGCCAGCCGGCGCAGGAGCGGGAGGACCTGCCGCTGCCGGTGCACCACCTCCCCGAGCGCCGCCAGGCGCACGGCCGCCTCCACGCGCTCCTCGGCCAGCGCCGTGATCAGTGGATCACCGGCGAGTTCCGGCACGTCCTGGACGGCGTCGTCGCCGCGCCACATGTCCAACGCGTCGAGGAGCAGCTCGAAGGCGCGCCCGGCGGGCAGGGCCGGCGCGCCCGCGTCGAGAAGACGGGACCGATAGGCCACCAGGTCGAGTCGCCCGGCATCGGCCCGCAGTTGGTACCCGCCCGAGCCGAGGATCACCGACGGTGGCTGGTCCGGGTGCGGTGTCGGCTCCAGCAGGCGACGGATGCGACTGACGTGGGTCTGCACCACGTTGGCAGCCGACGCCGGAGGCGTGTCCCCCCACAGGAGATGGATGAGCTCCGCGCGGCTCACGGGGCGGCCGGGGGTCAGCGCGAGGCGGGCCAACACGACACGGTGCCGTCCGGTCCGGAGGTCGGTGGGCTGACCGTTCCGGGTGACCAGCAGCGGCCCCAGCACAGAGATCCGGGCCGGGCCGGTCGCCTCCGGTCGCGCCCGCTGCGGCGGCCGGACCAGTTGCGTCATCCGCACGCGGTCCTCGTGGTGAAGGCCCAGAGCGTCCGCGAGCGCCTGCAGAGAACGCCCCCGCGGCCTTCCGCTACGCCCCTGTTCGAGGTCACGAACCACACCGACGCTGACCCCGGCCCGATCCGCGAGATCGGCCTGGGTCAGGCCGCGGCGGACCCGGGCTCGTCGGAGAAGCTCGCTGAGGCCGCCATTCCCCCCGTCGTCCATCGTCGACTCCCCCGTACGCATGATCGTCAACCCGCAGGGCCGCCCCGCGGCGCCTCGGCGGCTGGCTCATCGACGGGTGGCCGGCGACCGATGCCGCCGGCGGGTGACGATCCGACTCCTACCTCTGTCCGGACAGATCGTAGTACGAGTTTCACTACAGGATCTGTCCCTCCAGTCCGGCGTCAGGGGCGCTCCGCACACTTCTGGGCAAGGCGAGGCGGCAAGCACGCCGGAACAGACGAGGAGAACACCTTGCACTCATACGCTCGACGAGGTGGCCGGTGGGCCCGCCGGTCAATGATGCCGGTGGCGGTGCTGGCCCTGGCCCTGGCCGCGACGCCGACGGTGGCGTCCGCGACGCCGGGCACCTCCGCGGTGGACCCGGCGGGACCGGCGGTCACCGCGGTCCCGGGTGATCCGGCCCTGCCCGACTACCCGGGCCTGACGCCACGGGTGGGAGCGGCAGCCGCGGTGGGCACCACGCCGACACCCTGCGGCGACAATGGTTCCGACAAGGACATGCAGCGATCGGAGGCGGTCAAGCGGGCCCGCAGCTGGCTGAGCGTGGGTGGGGTCCCCTACAGCCAGAACCGCTGCTACGAGAACCAGTACGGCGACTACCGCACCGACTGCTCGGGGTTCGTGGCGATGGCGTGGGGCCTCGGGGGCTCGGGAAGCGCGTTCTGGACCGGAAACCTGGACAGCAGGTCACACACGATCGCGCGTGGCGACCTCGCCCCGGGTGACGCGCTGCTCCGGCACACCGGGGATCCCAGCGAGAACCACGTCGCGCTGTTCGTGAAGTGGAGCGACTCCGCGCACACCGCTCCGGTGGTGATCGAGCAGACGGGCAGCTCGGACACGATCGAGCGGACCTGGTCGTCCAGCTACGCCGGGCTCTACACCCCGGTCCGCTACGACAACATCCTCGAGGACGTCTCGCCGGAGGACGTGCCGATCTCGGGTGACTGGAACGGCGACGGCATCGACACCGTCGGCGTCTTCCGACCCAGCAACTCCACCTTCTACCTCCGCGACACCAACAGCGGCGACGCCACCCGCATCTTCAAATTCGGCCACGGCCCCTCCGGCGACATCCCCGTCGCCGGCGACTGGAACAACGACGGCAAAGACACCGTCGGCGTCTTCCGCCCCACCAACTCCACCTGGTACCTCACCAACGGCACCACCACCACCGACCACGAATTCATCTTCGGCCACGGCCCCTCCGGCGACATCGCCGTACCCGGCCGATGGAACCTCAACGCCAACACCACCCCCGGCGTCCGCCGCCCCAGCAACAACACCGTCTACCTCCGCAACACCAACAACGGCGGCCCCGTAGACACCCAATTCATCTACGGCATCTGACCACACCCACCACGGCGGGACCCGGACACCACCGGATCCCGCCGTGGCGGCGCGCCCGGCCCGGGTCCCGTGACGGCCGGTCGGAAAGCGGGGTCCCGGGGTCAGCCGCGGCGCAGCCCGGCGACGGCCTCCCGCAGGTCGTCCTGGCCGATCGGGGCCGGCGGCGCGCCCTCCGCGGCCTCCCGCAGCGCCTTGGCCAGTTGCACCCGGCGCAGCACCTCGCGCAGGTCCGCGCCGGTGAGCCCGGCCGTGTCGGCGGCCAGCGCGGCCGGGTCGAGGTCGTCGGCGAACATCCGGAAGCCGGGCCGCTCGTGCCGGTCGATCAGCTCGCGGATCATCTTGGTGAGGATCTCCGCGCGGCCGGTGTCGTCCGGCGCCGGGATGGCGATCTTCAGGTCGAAGCGGCCGGAGCGGATCAGCGAGGCGTCGACGCGCTGCGGGAAGTTGGTGGTGGCCACCACGATGACGTCGGGGTTCTCCTCGAACAGCGTGTTCATCTCCTGCTTGAAGATGCCGGCGACGGCGTTGACCGCCTGGCTGGCCGCGTCGCCGCCGGCGCCCGCGTAGCTGATGATCGAGTCGAACTCGTCGAAGAGCATCACGGTGGGCCGGCGGTAGCGGCGGGCGTCGCGGAAGATGCGCTTGATGTTGCGCTCGGATCCGCCGAGGTACTTGTCCAGGATCTCCGGCGTGCGGATCTCCACGAAGTCCGCGCCGACCTCGTTGGCGAGCGCCCGGGCCAGCATGGTCTTGCCGGTGCCCGGCGGGCCGTACATCAGGATGCCCTGTGGCCGGCGCGCGCCCCAGCGGGCCATCGCCGCCGGGTGCCGGAACGACACCGCCACCTCGCGGAACCGGGCGACCACGTCGGCCAGGCCGCCGACCTGGTCGAGCGTCACCGTCTCACTGCGCGGCGCGGCCACCGTCGCGCCGCGCGGCGCGGTGACCGGTCGCCGCCCCACCCGGTACGTCCGCCCGCGCAGCACCGTCGGCTCCAGGGTGTCCCCGGTCAGTTCGCGGACGGCCTGGAGCAGCACGCCGAGCACCACGCGCAGGTGCTCCGGTCCCACCTCGGCGCTGGGCACGTCGACGCGGATGCGTACCGTGCCGTTGTCCTGCTCGACGCGGGGGCGCACGCCGGCTTCCTCGGCGGCGCGCAGCACGGCCCGACCGGCCGGGTCGCGCGGCGGCGTGGCCAGCGCGGTGCCGGCCGGTCGCAGCCCGAGGCGGCGGGTCGCCTCCGCGGCGGCCCGGCCCACCGCGGCGGCCGGGCCGTCGACGGTGCGGGCGGCGAGCCGCTCGGCGAGCAGCAGGCCGACCGGGCCGGCCAGGCCGAGGGCGAGCAGGCCGGCCGGGGCGGCCTCCACCCGCAGGTACGCCTCGAAGCGGTGCACCGGCCGCCCGTCGACGGTGTCGGCGCGCAGGGTGCAGCGGACCTCCCGCACCGGGGCGGGGAAGTCGGCCCCGGCCAGCAGCTCCACCGGCCCGTCCTGGGCGGCGGCCAGCAGCCCGGCCGGGTCGACGATGCGCACCTCGGCGCCGAGCAGCGGCACCGTCTCCTCGTCCGGCCGCACGTCGTACCCGGTCATGGGGCCTCTTCCCTCGCGGCGATGTCTGCACCGAGTCTGGCACCGGCCGGGCCGGGCGGCCAACCGCTCAGCCGGCGTCGGCGAGCAACGCGTCGACCAGATCGCGGGGCAGCCCGTGGGTGTCGTGCAGCCAGCGGTAGTCGGATTCGGTCAGCGCGCCCCGCGCCCGGACCCGCGCCACCAGCGGCCGACCGCGCCGCAGCAGCCCCCGGAACCGGCGCTCCTCGTCGCGCAGCACCGCCCGCAGCGGACCCGGCTCGACCGGCTGGCGGAACCGGCGCAACGTGTCGTCGTATCCGGTCAGCGGCAGCTCGTCCAGGCTCCGCGTCGGGTCGTCGCGCCACAGCACGGTCAACGCGCGGCGCAGCAGCCGCCGCAGCACGTAGCCGCGGCCGGTGTTGCCCGGGCGTACCCCGTCCCCGAGCACGACCACCGCGGACCGCAGGTGGTCGGCGACCACACGCAGGTCCGCGCCGCGCAGGTCCCACCGGTCGCGGACCGCGCCCACCCACGGGCGCAGCCCGTCGCCGGTGAACACCGACCGGTCGCCGCGCAGCACCATCTCCAGCCGTTCCAGGCCCATGCCGGTGTCGATGCTGGACACCGGCAGCGGCGTGAGCCGGCCGTCGGGGTGCCGGTGGTGTCGCATCTGCACGTGGTTCCACACCTCCACCCAGCGGTCGTCGCCGCTCGGGGTGCCGGTGGGCGGGCCGTCACCGGTCCACACGAAGATCTCCGAGTCCGGGCCGCACGGACCGGTCGGGCCGTTGGACCACCAGTTGTCCGCGCCGAGCGCCTCCACCGGCACGCCGAGCGCGGTCCAGGTGTCCCGCGCCGTCTCGTCCGGCCCGAGCCCGTGGTCGTCGCCGCCGAAGACCGTCGCGTGCAGCTTTCCCGGCGGGAGGCCGTAACCGTCGGTGAGCAGGTCGAAGCCCCAGCGCAGGCTGGCCGCGATGTCGTAGTCGCCGAGCGACCAGGAGCCGAGCATCTGGAACACGGTCAGGTGGGTCCGGTCACCCACCTCGTCCAGGTCGGTGGTGCGCAGGCACCGCTGCACGTTGACCAGGCGGCGTCCGCCGGGGTGCGGGCGCCCCAGCAGGTACGGCGTGAGCGGGTGCATGCCGGACGTGGTGAACAGCACCGGGTCGCCGGGCGGCGGCACCAGCGAACTCTCCGGCGCGTCGGAGTGGCCGAGGCGATGGTAGTGCGCCGCGAAGGTACGGATGATCTCGTCGGGGGTCATGGCGGGTGCCTTCCGGGTACGGGCGACCGGACGGCCCACCCGACGGTGGCCGTGACACACGACGACGCCGGCGGACCGTCTCCGGTCGCCGGCGTGGGATGGGGCAGGTCAGGCGGCGGCAACCGGCGAGCGGGAAGCTCGCGCGGCCGCGGCGGTGAGAGATCGCCAACCCTGCATGCCGTCCACGCTACCCCAACCCCGCCCCGCACTTCGCGCTGATTCACGGAAAGCGTGGCTGTCGGCGGCCGGATGGCCACGCTTTCCGTGAATCAGCGCGCTCGGGGCGGCGGGGTGGGGGTGGGGGTGAGTAGGTGGTGGTAGAGGGTGGTGAGGTGTTCCGCCTGGGCCTCCCAGGTCCAGGCGGACAGCGGCGAGTCCGGGCCGTCGTAGGCGGCACGGTAGCGGGCCGGGTCGGCGAGCACCGCCCGGACCGCGCGGGCCAGGTCGGCGGCGTCCCGGGCGCGGAACACCTCCCCCTGACCGGTGGCCCGGACCGTGTCGGCCATGGTGCGGACGTCGCTCACCACGATCGGCAGCCGCGCGTGCGCGTACTCGAAGAACTTGGTGATCAGCGCGATCTCGTGGTTGGGCCAGTGGTGCAGCGGGATGAGCCCGACGTCGGCGGTGGCGAGGAACGCGACGAGCTGCCGGTGCGGCACGTACGGCAGCACGTGCACCCGGTCGGCCACGCCGTGCCGGGCGGCACGCGCCACGACCTGCCGGACGTAGCCGGCGGCCGGGTCGGCGACGACCAGGGCCAGGTGTACGCCGGGCAGCCGGGGCAGCGCCTCGACCACGGTGTCCACGCCGCGTTGGACGGCCATCGCCCCGCTGTAGACCAGCAGCGGGGTGCCGGCGGCCAGGCCGCAGCGGGCCCGCAGGTCAGGTACGTCCCGGTCGCCCACGTCGACCGGGACGGACCCGGCCTCGGTGACCGGTTCGGCAGCCATGACCGGGTCGGCGGCGGTGACCGGGGCGTTGAGCACGACGGTGGGGCGTTCGGGCAGCGCGTGGTCGCGGACCAGCAGGTCGGCGAGCGTGTCGGAGACGGTGACGACCGCGTCGGCGTGGCCGACGTACTCGCGGACGTAGCCGAGGTGGGCGGGCAGCCAGCGCGCGTTGTCGCGGCGGGGCCGGGCGCCGGGCAACCACTCGTGGGCGTCCCAGACCAGCTTCACGGCGCGGCCCCGGTCCCGGGCGCGGTCGACCGCGCGGGCGGCCACGCCGAGCATCCGGAAGTCGTGCGCGTGGATCAGGTCGGGGCGCAGCGCGTCGACGACCGGGCCGGCGACCCGCTCGTAGTCCCAGAGGCCCGGCTCCAGCCGACGCCAGGCCCGGTCACCGAGCCGGGCCGCCCAGTAGCGGACCTGGGCGTGCTCCACCGGCCGGCGGGCCAGCCGGGCGGCGCGCAGCGGCAGACCGCCCCGGGCCACCAGCCGCCGCCGCAGACCGGACATCCCGCCCACCGGCCGAGGCAGGCCGTCGCGCGGACCGGGAACGCCGCCGCCCGGACCGGGAACGCCGTCGCGCGGACCGGGAACGCCGTCGCCCGGACCGGGAACGCCGCCGCGCGGGTCACCGACGGCCGGTCGGAGGTCGCGGGGGGCGTCGAGCGGCAGCACGCGTACCTCGGCGTCGCCGAGCCGCCAGCGACGCTCGGCGTCGATCCGGGCGCAGCCGAGCAGCGTGACGTCCCAGCCGGCGTCGGCGACGGACCGGGCGGCCTTCTGCACCCGCGAGTCACCCTCGACCGCGTTGTCGACAAGCATCACCACCCGCCGGCCGGCGGCCGGCGGCGTCGCGGCGTCGTACGGCATCAACGACCACACCCCTCAGCTCGACGGCGCGAGTGTACGGGGGCAGGCGACCGTCCCGAAGCGCACGGAAGCGGCGCTGAGCTGGGAAGAAACCGGTTGTGCAGGTGCCGGCGGGCAGGAATTCACCCGCCGTGCACCGGTCGGTCAGGCCGCGCCGGAGGGGACCAGCGGGCCCGGGGCGACCGGCTGCCGGCGGTCGCGCCGGTTGGGCAGCGACAGGCGGATCACCTTCCACCAGGCGGAGGCGACCTGCTTGGGCAGCGGGCCGGTGGTGTACCGCAGCCCGTACCTGTCGAACAGCGCCCGCACCTGCGGGGCGATCTCCTGGTAGCGGTTGCTCGGCAGGTCCGGGAAGAGGTGGTGCTCGATCTGGAACGACAGGTTGCCGGTCATGATGTGCAGCAGGCGGGGGCCGCTGATGTTGGCCGAGCCGAGCATCTGCCGCAGGTACCACTCGCCGCGCGTCTCGCCCTCGATGGAGGTCTTCTCGAACGTCTCCACGCCGCTCGGGAAGTGCCCGCACATGATCACCGAGTGGCTCCACACGTTGCGGATCAGGTTCGCGGTGAACGTGGCGGCGAGCGTGGACAGGAACGACGGGCCGGAGAGTAGCGGGTGCACCACGTAGTCCTTGAGCACCTGCTTGCGGATCTTGCGGCCGACCGCCTTGGCCCTGGCCCGGAACGTCGGGTCCTTGAGCCGCTTCTGCTTGAGGTGGTCTCCCAGCTCCAGGTCGTACGCGGCGATGCCGTACTCGAAGAAGGCGGCGTTGAGCAGGTTCCACACCGGCTGGCCCAGGTGCATCGGGTGCCACGGCTGGTCCTCGTCGACGCGCATGATGCCGTACCCGAGGTCGTTGTCCTTGCCGACCACGTTGGTGAAGCGGTGGTGCAGCTCGTTGTGCGACTGCTTCCACTGGTCGGCCGGGGAGACGTGGTCCCAGTCCCAGGTGGTCGAGTGGATCTTCGGGTCGCGCATCCAGTCCCACTGGCCGTGCAGGACGTTGTGCCCGATCTCCATGTTGTCGAGGATCTTGGCGACGGTGAGGCCGGCCGTGCCGACGATCCAGGCCGGCGGGAACAGCGAGAACAACAGCACCGCGCGACTGCTGATCTCCAGCGTCCGCTGGGTCTTGATCACCTTGCGGATGTAGCGGGCGTCCCGCTCCCCCCGGTCGGCGATCACCCGGTCCCGGATCGCGTCCAGTTCCTTGCCGATGATCTCGATGTCCTCGGCGCTCAGGTGGGCGATCGGGTTGTCGGCCTTCTTCTGGATCACGGTCACGTCGGGGGCTCCTCAGAGTTCGATGTCGCAGGTACCGGCGGCCGCCGAGATACAGGTCTGGATCCGCACGCCGTCGCCCGGCACGGCCGTGGTGACGTCGCCGTTGCGCAGGTCGCGTACCGCGCCCTGCCGCAGCGGCACGACACAGCCGTAGCAGATCCCCATCCGGCAGCCCGAGGGCATGAGCACCCCCGCGTTCTCCCCCGCGTCGAGCAGGGTGGTGGCGCCGTCGGCCGCGACGGTCACCCCCGCCCCGGTGAAGGTCACCGTGCCGCCGTCGCCCGGCGTAACCACCGTAGGACGGAACCGCTCGGTGTGCAGCCTGTCGGGGCAGCCGCGCGCCGCCCAGTGCGTCTCCGCCGCGTCCAGCAGGCCGACCGGGCCGCAGGCCCAGGTGTGCCGCCGGGCGTGGTCGGGTACCAGGTCGTCCAGCTCGGCCACGTCGAGCAGGCCGGAGGTGTCGGTGTGTCGCTCGACCAGCCGCACCGCGCCACGGTCGGCCAGCGCCCGCAGCTCCGCGCCGAAGATGACGTCGTCGCGGGTGGGCGCCGAGTGCACCAGCACCACGTCGGCCCGTTCGGTGAGCCCGGCCCGCAGCATCCCCATGACCGGGGTGATGCCGCTGCCGGCGGTGAGGAACAGCACCCGCTCGGGCGTCGCGGTGGGCAGCACGAAGTCGCCCTGCGCCTGGTCGAGCTGGACGATCGTGCCGGGCCGGATCCGGCGGACCAGGTGGTTGCTGACCTTGCCGTCCGGGATCGCCTTGACCGTCACGCTGATCCGGCCGTCCGCCGCGCCCGGCGGCGAGGTGACCGAGTACGCCCGCCACTGGCGTACGCCGTCGACGTCCACGCCGAGGCGCACGTACTGCCCCGGCAGGTGGCCCTGCCAGCCGCGACCCGGCTGGATCACCAGCGTCGCCGCGTCACGGGTCTCCGGGCGGACCGCGACGATCCGGCCGCGCAGCGGGGCGCCCGCGCGCAGCGGCGCGATCATGTCCAGGTAGTCGCCCGGCAGCAGCGGGGTGGTGACCGTGCCGGCCAGCCGCAGCAGCCTGTCCCGGAAGGATGCCTTCTGGGGGCGGCGGGGCGCAGTTGTGGTCATATGACCAGCGTGACCGCGGAATCGCATAACATCTTGACCGGCAAAGGTGAAAAGGTCACGGGTTTTTGTTCGAAGGGAACAACATGACGCAGGAGACCGGGACCGGCGCGCGGGCCGCCCATCTCGATCTCGACGCCGGCGTCGCGGCGCTGCTGCGCGACCGGCTGCCCATGGTCGCCGAGCGGACGGTCAGCGCGATCACCGCCGAGGTGACGGACTACTCCGGCGCGCTCACCGGCACCATGCGGGAGAAGATCGAGAACGCGGTACGCATCGCGCTCGGCACGTTCCTCCAGCTCATCGAGGGTACCCAGGCGTTCGACCCGAGCACTCCCCTGGCTCCCGCGCTGGAGGCCGCGTACGCGCTGGGCAGCGGCGAGGCGCGCGCCGGGCGGAGCATGGACGCGCTGCTGGCCGCGTACCGGGTGGGCGCCCGGGTGGCCTGGCGGGAGGTCTCCACCACCACGGTCCGCAGCGGCCTGGCCGCCGAGACGGTGGCCGAGTTCGCCGAGCTGATGTTCGCGTACATCGACGAGCTGTCCGCGGCCAGCGTGGCCGGGCACGCCGACGAGCTGGCCAGCGCCGGCCGGGTCCGCCGCCGCGACCTGGAACGGCTCACCCAGCAGTTGCTCGCCGGCGAGCCGGAGGAGTCGCTGCGGCGCAGCGCGGAACGGGCCGACTGGCCGCCGCCCCAGACGCTGACCGTGGTGCTGCTGCCCCGCCGGCACCTGCGCGCGGTGCTCGCCCTGCTCGGCCCGCAGACGTTGGAGAGCGGCGAGGACCTGCCCGGCATGGACCCGGCCGAGGAGCTGGCGGTGCTGCTGGCGCCGGACGCGCACGGCGGACGACGGCGTCAACTCATCCGGCTGCTGCACGGGCACCGGGCGGTGCTCGGCCCGGCCCGCCCCTGGCACCGGGTCGCCGCGTCCTACCAGCGGGCCACCCGGGCGCTCACGCTCGGGCTCGGCGAGCCGGACGCCGGACCGGTGGACACCGAGTGTCACCTTTCCGCGTTGCTGCTCAGCATGGATCCGGAGGCGCTTGCCGACCTGCGTGCCCAGGCCCTCGCGCCGCTCGCCGCGCTTCCCCCGGCCACCGCGCACCGGCTGGCCGAGACGCTGCGGTCCTGGCTGCTGCACCAGGGGCGGCGCGACGACGTGGCGGCGGACCTGTTCGTGCACCCGCAGACCGTCCGCTACCGGATGGGCAAGCTCCGCGAGCTGTTCGGCGACCGCCTGCACGACCCCGCCACCATCCTCGACCTGACCATCGCCCTCGCCGTCCCCCCGACGCAGGGAGGGGCCCCCGCTTAACGCCTCCGGTAGGGCAGCGCTCCCCGCTCGACACTCGGGACGCAGGGTCCCGGCCGGTCGGGCCCTCCGACCCTGTCCCGGGGGCACGGCGGCCGGCAGCCTCGGAGGGGGACGAGCAACGAGGAGGCGCCGCCATGGACCGGTCATCGACGCGTACCGAACAGCACCCGACGGTACGGGTGCTGGAGGCGGCGGCCCGGCAGTCCCTGCACGCTCCCTCGGTGTTTAACACCCAGCCCTGGCGGTGGCGGGTCACCGCCGACGCGCTGGAGCTGCGCACGGACCCGGGCCGGCAGCTCGCGCACACCGACCCGGACGGTCGACTGCTGGTCCTGAGCTGTGGCGCGGCGCTGCACCACGCCCGCGTCTCGCTCGCCGCCGCCGGCTGGACGGTCGACGTCGGGCGGCTGCCGGACCGGGCCGACCCGACGCTGCTCGCCCGGTTGCGCACCACCGGCCCGACCGCCCTGGACGTGTCGGCCGGCCGGCTGGTCGACGCGATCCCGCGCCGCCGCACCGATCGGCGCGCGTACGGCGACCGCCCGGTCCCCGAACCGGTGCTGGCCCGGCTCGGGGACGCGGTCGAGGCCGAGGGCGCGCACCTGCACGTGGTCCGGCCGGACCAGATGCCGATGCTGGCGGTCTCCACCGGCCGCGCCGCCGACGCCGAGCTGGCCGACCCGGCGTACCGGGAGGAGTTGCGCCGCTGGACCAACCGCCCGGCGGGCAGCGGCGACGGCGTGCCCACCGCCACCGCGGTCCGGCCCGCGCCACGGCGGGTGCCGCTGCGTGACCACGCGCCCGGTGGGGCGGCCGGACTGACCGCTGGCGCGGACTTCGACCGGGGCGCGGCGTACCTGATCCTGTTCGGTGAGCGCGACGACCCGGCGGCCTGGCTGCGCGGCGGCGAGGCGCTGTCGGCGCTGCTGCTCACCGCCACCGCCGAGGGCCTGGCCAGCGCGCCGCTCAGCGACGCGATCGAGCTGGCCTGGCCGCGCCGGATGATGCGTGACCTGCTCGCCGGCATCGGCGAGCCCTACCTGGTGGTGCGCGTCGGCTGGGGACCGGACGCCGACCTGCCACCGGTCCCGCGCCGCGCGCCGGCCGACGTCGTCGAGGTGGTGGCGCCGGCGGAGTGAGCCGTCCGGCGTCGCCTCGCCCGCCAGCCGTACGGACGACGCGGTGCCGCCGTGCGGGAGCGCAGTGGCGAGGGCCGCAGCCGAGTGGACCGATGACGTTCGGTGACATCTTCGGACCCCGGCACGAACATCACTCCGTGTCATCGACTGTCGGGGCACGCGCCGCGCGTCATTTCGCGGCCGATCGCGTTGACCAGGGATTATCGCGGAAAGTGTCGGATCGGCGGTTCCTGTCGTTTCGCGCCTTTGCTCTGCAGCCACGGAGGCAGCGATAACGTTCGGTTACCGATGCGCCCGTGGCTGCAGAGCAAAGGGCACGCGGTGGCCACCATCCCCCGGCCACCGCCGTCACGCCGGGTGACACCGGACGTCGCGTCGCCCGCGCCCCACCGCCCGAGCCGAGCCGGGCCGGGCCGGGCCGGGCCGGGCCGGGCCGGGCCGGGCCGGGCCGGGCCGGGCCGGCGGCCACGGGCGGTTCACCTCGCGATCGGCGCCCGGCGCCGACGAACGCCCACCACAAGGAACGATTCCTTATTGTCCACTGTCACTGTCAGCAACCCTTGTGCACATTCCCAATCGCATGTTGACGGCCGCCAGTCCGGGGGCAATCATGATGGTCACTGGATCCACCTAACGCCAATGTCGGATCTGGTGGCTTTTCCCACCCCTCGACGGGATCGCGCCGGACGCGAGATTCCGCCGGGCCACCATGCCCGGCGCGCGTACGGCAATTCCTATCGAGAGAATAGGAAATCCACCGCTCGCCTCGAGGAGTCCGCCGGTGAACGGGAACAACGACGCTCCCGCGGCGAGCCGGCCCAGGCCGGCCTCGCGCGGCGCTGAGCTGGAAGAACCGCTCGCACTGCACGGCGGCCGGCCGGTGCGGGACACGCCGTGGCCCACCTACGACAAGGGCGCGGTATTCGTACACCCCGACGACGAGGACGCCGCAATTCGGGCCATTCGCAGCCATCTCTACTTCCGATACGACCATCGCGCGCAGAAAGAAACCGAATGCGGGCGGTTCGAGGACGAACTGTGCCGTTATTTCGGCACCCGGCACGCCCTCGCCGTTTCCAGCGGTACGGCCGCACTGGCCCTCGCCCTGATGGGCGCCGGCGTGCCGGCCGGGTCATTGGTCGCCTGTCCCGGATTCACTTTCGTCGCCACTCCGAGCGCCATTGTGCTGGCCGGGTGCCGGCCATTACTGGTGGAGGTCGACGACGACCTGCGGATGGACCTCGACGACCTGCGCCGCCGCTGGCGACCGGACATCCGGGCCATCATGGTCGTCCACATGCGCGGCTTCGCCGCCGACGTCGAGGCCCTGGCCGCGTTCGCCGCCGAGATGGGCGTGCCGCTCATCGAGGACGCCGTGCCGGCGCTCGGCGCCGAGCTCAACGGCCGCAAGCTCGGCACGTTCGGCGCCGCCGGGGCGTTCAGCACCCAGTCCGACAAGGCGCTCAACTGCGGCGAGGGCGGTTTCCTGATCACCGACGACAGCACGCTGTTCGCCCGGGCGGTCGCGTTGTCCGGGGCGTACGAGGGGCGGCTGCGCCGGCACTTCCCGGACGGCGAACCGCCGCTCACCGGCCTGGACCTGCCGCTGCTCAGCCTCCGGATGGACGAGATCCGGGCGGCCCTGCTGCGCGCCGAGCTGACCCGGCTGCCGCAGCGACTGACCCTGTTCCACCGCAACTACGCGCACGTCTCGCAGGCCCTGGCCGACCTGCCCGGCATCGCGGCGCGGCGGCCGGTCGCGCCCGGGGCGTACCTCGGGGAGGCGTTCGTGTTCCGCGTGCCCGGCGGCGACGCCGGCTGGTTCGCCCGGGCGCTGCGGGCCGAGGGGATCGACGCGCGCAACATCGGCGCGGACGACGACCTGAACGTGCGCGCGTTCTGGAACTGGCGCTTCCTCTACGACACCGCGGACCCGGGACAGGTCCGGGCGACGCTGCCGCGCACCGCGCGACTGCTCACCGAGACCGTCGACGTGCCGCTGTCGTCGAACCTCACCCCGGACGACTGCGACGACCTGATCCGCGCGGTCCGCAAGGTGGCCGCCGCCCGCGAGACCGTGCTGGCCCGGCCGTGACCGGCGCGCCCCTGACCGACGCCGGCACCGAGGAGAAGCCGCTGCCCCGGCGGGCGCTGGTCGGGCTGCTCGGCGGACTCTTCGCCGGCTACCTGGGGTTGACCGCGGTCATCCCGGTGCTGCCCGGCTTCCTGCGCGAGCGGCACGGCGCCGGCGATCTCACCGTCGGCGTGGTGGTCACGGTGACCGCGGTGACCGCGCTGCTGGTCCGGCCGGTCGCCGGCGCGCTCGCCGACCGGTACGGTCACCGCACGGTGATGCTGACCGGCGCGCTCGTGGTGGCCGCCGGCGGCCTGCTCTATTTGGCGCCGTTGGGCGTGCCGGCGTTGGTGGTGGTCCGGCTGCTGCTCGGCGCCGGCGAGGCGGCGTTGTTCACCGCCGGGGCGGTGTGGATCGTCCAGCTCGCCCCGCACCACCGGCGCGGCCAGCTCATCGGCCTGTACGGGGTGAGCATGTGGGGTGGCATCTCCGCCGGCACGTTCCTCGGCGCGACCGTGCAGCAGGCCGGCTATCCGGCGGTGTGGGCGCTCAGCGCCGCCGCGCCGGCGGTCGGCGCCGCGCTCGTCGCACTGGTGCCGGCGCCGCCGCGTACCGCGCCGGCCGCCAGGGGCGGGGGCCTGCTGCTGCGTCCCGCGCTGCTGCCCGGCGTGGCGCTGACGTTCGGCGCCGCCGGGTACGCCGGCCTGGCCGCGTTCGTGGTGCTGCACCTGGACGCCCGCGGCATCGGGCACGGCGTGGTGGTGCTGAGCTGCTTCAGCGCCGTCTACGCCGGCACCCGCCTGGTCATCGGGCACCTGCCCGACCGGCTCGGCCCCCGGCGGGTGGCCACCTGGTGCGGGGTGGGCGAGGCGGTCGGCCTGCTGGTCATCGCGGTCGCCCCGAACCTGCCCGTGGCGGTGGTCGGCAGCGTGGTGATGGGGGTCGGGTTCTCGCTGCTGCACCCGTCGCTGGCGCTGATGGTGATGAACCGCACCGAGCCGGCGCGGCAGGGCGCGGCGATCGGCGCGTACACGTCGTTCTGGGACCTCGGTCTGGCGGTGTGGGGGCCGGCGACCGGGCTGGTCGCGGCCGGCTTCGGCTATCCGGCGGTGTTCGTCGCCGGCGCGGCCGGCGCGATGGTGGCCGCCGCGATGGCGTTGCGCATCGGCCGGCCCGCGGTCACCGAAACCCCGATGGAGGTACGGGCACGATGAGCGCTCCCGTGGCCGTGCTCAGCGTCACCGGCTGGTGCCGCAACGGCAGCACCATCATCGGCAACGTCCTCGGCGAGGTGCCCGGCGTGGCGCACGTCGGCGAACTGCACTTCCTGTGGAAGAACTCGACCGGGCGCGGCGTCAACGACCGCTGCGGCTGCGGCGCGGCGCTGACCGCCTGCCCGCTGTGGTCGGCGGTGCTGCCGGTCGGCCGCCCGGCCGGCGTGTCGGCCGACGCGCACGCCGCCGAGGTGATCCGGCGGCAACGCGCGCGGCTGCGGACCCGGCACACCTGGCGGGTGCTGCGCCGGGGCGCGTCCGACGCGGACACCCGCGCGCACGCCGACCTGCTCGGCGCGGTCTACCGGGAGGTGGCCGCGCGCACCGGGGCCCGGGTGATCGTGGACAGCACGAAGATCCCGGGCGAGTCGGCCCTGCTGCCGCACGTGCCCGGCGTCGAACCGTACTGGTTGCACCTGGTCCGCGACCCGCGTGCGGTGGCCCACTCGTGGCGGGAGCCGAAGGAGTACGTCTACGCCATGTCGGCGGCGCGCAGCACCGCGTACTGGCACGGGTTCAACCTGGCCTCGGCGGCGATCAACCGCCGGCATCCCGACCGGTCGATGCTGCTGCGGTACGAGGACTTCGCCGCCGATCCGGCCGGCACGGTCGACGCGCTGCTGCGGCTGGTCGGCGCCGACCCGGCGGGCAACCCGGTCCACGACCGGACCGTCGAGCTGCGCGGCAACCACACGGTCACCGGCAACCCGGACCGGTTCCGGACCGGCCCGACCGTCATCCGGGACACCGACGACGGGTGGCGGCGGACGCTGACCGGCCGGCAACGGCTGGCCGTGGCGTCGCTGGCCTGGCCGTTGTCCACCCGCTACGGCTACCGGTCCGAGGCAACGGCCCGGACGCATCCCGGCGCGGCGGCCCGCGCCGGCGAGACGGAGAGGTGACGGACGTGGATCTGGGGCTCAAGGGTCGGGTGGCGCTGGTCGCCGGCGGCACCAGCGGCATCGGGTTGGCCTGCGCGAGGGAGTTCGCCGCCGAGGGCGCGCACGTAGCGGTCTGCGGTCGGGACCCGGCACGCCTGGCCGCGGCCGAACGGGAACTGGCGTCGGTGGCCACCGGACGGGTCAGCGCGACCGCCGTGGACCTCACCGACACGGCCGCCGCCGCCCGCTGGGTCGACGACGTCGCCGCCGACCTGGGCGGGACGCACGTGCTGCTGGTCAGCGGCGGCAGCCCGCCGGTCGGCACCGCCGCCGGGTTCGGCGTCGAGGACTACCGGGCCGCCGTCGAGCGGGTGCTGCTGCCCGCGGTCGCGGTGTCGACGGCCGCGCTGCCGCACATGCGCGCCGCCGGCTGGGGCCGGCTGCTGCTGGTCGCCTCCGAGACCGCCTGCGTGCCGATCGGCCCGCTGGTGCTGTCCGGGGTGACCCGGGCGGCGCTGGTCCGCTTCGCGCAGGGGCTCGCCGTCGACGTGGGCCGCGACGGCATCACCGTGAACGTGCTCGCGCCCGGCAGTGTGCGTACCCCGCCGATGGAACGCGCGGCGGCGCGGCTGGCCGGCGCGGACGGCGACGTGGAGGCGCGGCTGGCCGCGATGGGTCACCACAGCGCGCTCGGCCGGCTGGCCCACCCGGAGGAGGTGGCCGCGATGGCCGCGTTCCTGGCCAGCGAGCGGGCGTCGTACGTGACCGCCGGCGTGCACCTGATCGACGGCGGCGCCGCCGCCACCGGCCCCGACCTGCCCCACCTGACCGGCGTCCGCAAGGACACCTACGCCTGATCCACCCGACCGCCGCACGAGGGAGTGCCCATGTCGACGACCAGCCAGTTCACCGAGCGGGACGTCTCCGAGTTCTTCGACCAGACCACGCAGACGTACCTCAGTTTCTGGGACAGCGAGGGCGTGCTGCACACCGGCTACTTCGCCGGGGACGACGACACCGACTACCACGCGGCGGCGGACCGGACCTCGGACATCCTCGCCGACGACGCCGGCATCGACGCCTCCTCGAACGTGCTCGACGTCGGGTGCGGCTGCGGCAACTTCCTGTTGCGGCTGGCCGGGCGCACCGGCTGCCGGGGCGAGGGGCTGGACCTGAGCATCGAGCGGGTGCGCTTCGCCGAACAGCGGCGCGTCGAGCGGGGCGCCGGGCTGGACGTCCGGTTCCGGCACGGCTCGGCCACCGCCATGCCGTACGCCGACGGCACGTTCACGCACGTGGTCAGCCAGGACGCGTTGTTCCTGGTGCCGGAGAAGCCGCGCAGCCACGCCGAGATGTTCCGGGTGCTCGCGCCGGGCGGGGTGCTGGCGGTCTCCGACTTCCTCCAGCCGACCGAGCGGATCGGCGAGGCGGCCCGCCGGCACGTCTACGACCGGGTGCGCTGGAACGGCGGCTACTCGCTGGACGGCTACCGGGAGGCGCTGGCCGAGGCCGGGTTCGTGGACGTGGTGGCCCGCAGCCTGGACGGGCACATCCGGCAGACGTACCGGGTGCTGGGCCGCACCGCCCGGGAGCGGGCGGACGGCACGGCGGACGAGGCGGCGCGGACCTGGATCCTCGGCTTCGCCGAGTCGTGCGACGAGATCCAGGCGGCGATCGACCGGGGCGAGTTCGGCTGGGGCATGTTCGTCGCCCGCAAGCCGGCCTGAGGAGGGGGCGACACATGCAGCAGCGGACCGACACCGTGAAGCGGACCATCGCCGAGGTGGTCGCCGAGCGGAAGACCCAGATGTCGCCCGGCGCGACGTTCGTCGAGGCGTTCGCCAAGGACGGCTTCGACACCAGCGTCGACTACGACGTCACGATCACCGACTCGCTGACCAGTTCCCGGCGCAAGCCGCGCTACCCGTCCCGGAACATGCTGAAGGTGGTGGACCTGTCCCGGGATCCGCAGGACTTCTACTGGCACGAGAGCCCGCCCCGACCGGACGATCCGGCGGTCGACGGCGCGGACCTGCGCCGGGAGGCGGCCAACCACTTCCACCGCTCCCCCATCCCGCCGCTGCTCACCACCACCGCTTGGGTGCAGGTGCCGGACACGCTGTGGGAGGACCCGGTCAGTTTCGCCCAGTTCATCGACTACCGGCTGGTGGTGCGGCTGGCCACCGCCGAGAACCACACCATCCTGCGCGGCGAGGGCGGGCTGCTGGCCATGCCGGACCTGGGCCGGCTCACCGACCCGGGGCCGTTCGCCTCGACCATCCTGTCCGCCTGCAACGAGGTCGAGCAGATGGGCAGCACCGCCGACGGGCTGATCATCAACCCGGCCGACTACTACCGGCTGCTCGGCAGCGGCACGCTGATGCGGGACGTGGAGGAGAACGGCGTCTTCATCGTGCGTACCCGGCTGGTCGACCCGGGCACCGCGATCGTCGGCGACTTCGGCCACGGCGCGTTGCTGTTCGACGCCGGCCGGTCCACGATCGGGTTCGCCGAGCCGCCGCCGGGCACGTTCGCCGAGCCGGGGGTGGCGTTGCGCGCCGAGATCTGGGAACGGGTCGTGGTCAACCTGCCCACCTGCTTCTTCGTCGTGACGATCTGACCGGCGGCGACGATGACGACGCCCGCCCGCGCCGACCCCGACGTCCTGGTCATCGGCGCGGGCATGGTCGGGCTGTGCTGCGCCTGGTTCCTGCGCCGCGCCGGCCACACCGTGACCGTGGTCGACCGGGGCGAGGTCGGGGACGCGGCGGCCTGCTCGGCGGGGAACACCGGCTTCGTCGGCACCCAGGGCTCGGCGCCGCTGGCCGAGCCGGGGGTGCCGGCCAAGGGCATCCGCTGGCTGTTCAGCCCGGAGAGCCCGTTCTCGGTCCGGCCCCGGCTGGACGCCGCGCTGCTGGCCTGGCTGTGGCAGTTCCGCCGGCACTGCACCGAGCGGCACGCCCGCGCCGGCTTCGAGACGCTGCTCGCGCTCAAGCAACGCAGCCTGGCGCTGCTGCGCGGGATGTGCGCCGAGGACGAGCTGGCCGGCACGCTCACCGAACGCGGCATGATCCTGGCCTGCCACACCGAGCAGGGGTACGCGCAGGCGCGTCGCACGATCCGCGCGGCGACCGCCCGCGGGGTGCCGCTGCGCGACCTGGGCCGGGCGGAGCTGGCCCGGCTGGAGCCGGGTGTCGACTTCGCGGTGGCCGGCGCGCTGCTCAACGAGGAGGGCGCGGCGCTGCGCATCCCGGCGTTCCTGGTCGGTCTCGCCGAGGCGTTGCGGGCCCGCGGCGTGGAGATCGTCACCGGCGCCGAGGTACGCGGCTTCGAGACGACCGGCCGTCGGGTGCGGACGGTGCGGACCGCCCGGGGCGACCTGCGCCCGAGCGAGGTGGTGGTGGCCGCCGGGGTGTGGTCGACGGCGTGCGCCCGGATGCTCGGCGTCGGGCTGACGCTGCAACCGGCCAAGGGCTACACCGTCACGCTCCCGGCCGGGCCGGGCACGCCCACCCGGCCGGTGCTGCTCAGCGAGGGCAAGGTCGCGGTGATGCCGCTGGGTGAGCGGGTACGCGTCGGCGGCACGCTGGAGCTGTCCGGGCTGGACGCCTCGATCTCGCCGCGCCGGGTGGACGGCATCCTGCGTACCGCCCGGCGTTACCTGCCGGCGCTGGACACCGGCCGGCGACTGGACGTGTGGAGCGGGCTGCGGCCGTGCACGCCGGACAGTCTGCCGCTGATCGGCCGGGCCGGCGGCTGGGACAACGTCAGCGTGGCCACCGGCCACGGGCACATCGGGATGGGGCTGGCCCCGGCCGGCGGTGAGCTGCTCGCCCAGCTCGTCACCGGCGTGGCGCCGACCCTGCCGGCGCGGACGTTCGCGCCGGACCGCTTCCGGAGGGGGAGCTGATGGGCGACCGACCGGAGATCGGGGTGCTCTGCCTCGACACCAGCTTCGACAAGATTCCCGGGCACATCCGCAACCCGGCCACGTTCGACTTCCCGGTGCGCTACCGGGTGGTGGAGGGCGCCACGCCGCAGCGGCTGGTCCGCGACGCCGACCCGACGCTGCTGACGCCGTTCGTCGACGCGGCCCGGGACCTCCAGGCCGCCGGCGTCGCCGGCATCACCGGGGCGTGCGGGTTCCTGGTGCTGTTCCAGGCCGAGCTGGCCGCCGCGGTGGACGTGCCGCTGTGGTCGTCGAGCCTGGTGCAGCTGCCGATGGTGCACCGGATGGTCGGGCGTACCGTCGGGCTGCTGGTCGCCGACGAGGCGGCGCTGACGCCACGGCACCTGGCGGCGATCGGCGCGTCGGATGTGCCGGTCGCGGTCACCGGCATGGCCGGGCAGCCGGAGTTCCGCGAGGTGATGCTCCAGGGGCGGCGGGACGCGCTCAACGTGGACCGGCTGGCCGCCGAGGTGGACGACCGGGTCGACGCGCTGGCCCGCGCCCACCCCGACCTGGGCGCGCTGGTGATCGAGTGCACCGACCTGGTGCCGTTCGCCCACCGGATCCAGGCGCGCCTCGGCGTGCCGGTCTTCGACATCGTCACACTCACCACGATGGCCCACGCCACCCTCACCCGCCGCCCGTACCCGCCGTCCTAGCCCGCCGCCCGTACCCGCCGTCCTGGCCCGCCGTCCTGGCCCGCCGCCTGTTTCACGGAAAGAGTGGCTGTCGGGGCCCGCATAACCACTCTTTCCGTGAATCAGGGCGGGATGAGGGGCGCGGGCGGTCAGACCGGGGGGATGCCGGAGCGGCCGATGGCCGACATGTCGCCGGCGCCGATCTCGCTGGTGGCGGTGGGTGGGGGCGGGGTCATCGGCTCGGTGCGGTCCTCGATGTTGGCGTCGCCGAGGCCGTGCATCAGCTCGCCGATGGCGGCCAGCGCCGAGCCCTTGTCCGGGCAGGGGCGGCCGGTGGCGAGCACCTGGCCGTCGCCGCCGAGCACCGTGAACCCCACCCGGCCGTCGGTCTCGCTCTCGATGACGAACTTCACCGCGTTCCTCCCGCCGCTCAGACCTCGTGGGCCTGCAACCACAGCTCCAGCAGGCCCAGTTGCCACAGCTTGTTGCTGCCGGCGGCGGCCTGCGCCCGGTCCGGCTCGGCGAGCAACTCGTCGACGTAGGTCCGGCGGAACAGGCCACGCCGGCGGGCCTCGGGCGCGTCCAGCGCCTCGATCACCAACTCCCGCACCGGGCCGTCGACGTTGCGCAGCGCCGGCACCGGGAAGTAGCCCTTGGGCCGGTCGATGACCTCGGCCGGCAGCACCTCCCGGGCCACGTCCTTGAGCACGCCCTTGCCACCCCCGGCCAGTTTGTGCTCGGGCGGGCAGGCGGCGGCGAGCGTCACCAGGTCCTGGTCGAGGAAGGGCGTGCGCACCTCCAGCCCCCAGGCCATGCTCATGCTGTCGACCCGTTTGACCGGGTCGTCGGGGAGCATCAGGTGGGTGTCCAGGCGCAGCACCGCGTCCACCGCGGTCCGCGCGCCCGGCGTGGCCAGTTCCGCGGCGACCAGCTCGCCGCTGACGTCGGCGTCGCAGCCGTACGCCGGGTCGACCACCCGGTTCAGCTCGGCGTGGTCCCGGTCGAAGAACGCGGCGGTGAACTCGGCCGCGGCGTCGGCGCGGGCCGTCCGCGCGAGCCGGTGGTGGTAGCCGTAGCCGGCGAACACCTCGTCGGCGCCCTGCCCGGACTGCGCCACCTTCACGTGTCGGGCGACCTGCTCGGAGAGCAGGTGGAAGGCCACCACGTCGTGGCTGCCCATCGGTTCGGTCATGGCCGCCACGGTGGCGCGGACGGCCGGACCGAGGTCGTCGTCGGCGAGGCGGATGCGGTGGTGGTCGGTGTCGAAGGTGCGGGCGACCAGGTCGGAGTAGTGGAACTCGTCGCCGGACTCGTCGCCCCGGCTGTCGAAGCCGATGCTGAACGTCTGGAGGTGCTGTTGCCCGGCCCCGTCGAGCAACGCCACGATCATGCTGGAGTCGAGGCCGCCGGAGAGCAGCACCCCGACCGGCACGTCGGCGACCAGCCGACGGCGTACCGCGGTGCGCAGCGCGTCCCCGATCGCGGCCCGCCAGTCGCCGGCGTCCATCCCGTCGTGGGCCGGGTCGCGCTGGTAGTCAGGCCGCCAGTAGACGTGCTCGCGGGTGCTCCCGTCGGCCTCCACCACGCGGACGGTGGCCGGCGGGAGCTTCCGCACGCCGCGCAGGATGGTGCGCGGCGCCGGCACGATCGAGTGCCAGGACAGGTAGTGGTGCAGCGCGACCGGGTCGATGCCGGTGTCCACGTCGCCGGCGGCCAGCAGCGCCGGGAGGGTGGAGGCGAACCGCAGCCGGCCGGGTGACTCGGCGAGGTAGAGCGGCTTGATGCCCAGTCGGTCCCGGGCCAGCACGAGGCGGCGGCGCCGCCGATCCACCAGCGCGACCGCGAACATGCCGACCAGGTGGTCGACGAACCGTTCACCCCACTGGGCGTACGCGACCAGGATCACCTCGGTGTCGCTCGTCGAGCGGAAGGTGTGCCCGGCCGCCCGCAGCTCGTCGCGCAGCTCGGGATAGTTGTAGACGCAACCGTTGAAGACCAGGGCGAGCCCGAGGTCGTCCCGGACCATCGGCTGGTCGCCGGTCTCGGTCAGGTCGATCACGGTCAACCGGCGGTGCCCCAGGGTCACCCAGCCGTCGTTCCACCGCCCCTGGCCGTCGGGGCCGCGGGAGCGCATGGCCTCGGTCATCCGGGTCACCGCGCCCGCGTCGGGGGTGGCCCCGTCGAACCGGGCCTCACCGCTGATCCCGCACATGTCGGCGACTACCCGGCGTGTGACCAAGAAAACCCGGGATGGGCGGTTGGCGAGCCGGGGACGACGAGCCGTCGTACGGTGGCGGTACGGGCCATGTCCCCGGGCGGTCCGGCCACGGGACGTGGCCATGATCAACAACGCTGCCAGGAGGACGTGTGTTCGCCAATTCCGAGGAACTCCTGCGATACCTCAGCAACGAGGACGTGAAGTTCGTCGACGTACGTTTCTGTGACCT